>PBDF01000007.1 GCA_002717285.1 Magnetovibrio sp. | reverse complement strand
TTATTAGGAGTTGAATACAATGACTATGTTTCCAATGCCAATGCCACAAATGCCGGCTGAAGTTATTGACATGGTAAGTGCTAACCCAGAGGGTTTTGCTGATGCCATGGGAACCGGTATGGAGGCTATGACTACCGCTATTGCAGATGGTGCGAGTCCTGCTGACGCTTTCGCAACCATGGGTGATATAATGGGTCCAATCATGGAAGACTTGGGTATGTCACCAGAAATATTTGATGCCATGGGCGATATGGTCGGTGCTGCCGTCGGTCCAGCCATGCATATGGCACCAGCAGATGCAAGTGGTGGTGATATGGGGGCCATGATGCAAGATGGTATCGATATGATGATGCCTCCAGGTATGGAGGTTCCTGGTCCTATCATGGACGCCATGGGCGACATGGGCCAAGCTATGGGTGACGCTGGGATGGGTTGTCATGATATTGGTGCAGAAATGATGGGCCCTCCAGGATCTGATACATATATGTTACCTACTGATGCGGCTGGGGGTCCCGTAGTTGAACCGGGCCAACCTGAAACATGTCCAGCTGATGCATGTCAAGCTCCTCCAATGGATGGTGCATGTGCTGGTACTGATATGATGCCTCCAGAAGGTGGTTATGATCATATTCCAATGAACGATGACTTTGTAATGCCAGACCCATATGCATTAAATCCAGAAGCGGGCACCGGCGGAATGGCTGGTGGCACAGGCGGAATGGCTGGTGGCACAGGCGGAATGGCTGGTGGCACAGGCGGTGCAATGGCTGGTGGCACAGGCGGAATGGCTGGTGGTACTGGCGGTGCAATGGCTGGTGGAACTGGTGGTTTATCAGCACTTGGTGATGCAATGGCTGGTGGCACAGGCGGAATGGCTGGTGGCACAGGCGGAATGGCTGGTGGCACAGGTGGCGGAGTTGACGCGGCTATTAGCAATGCCATGGACGCTGCTCTAGAACAGGGTGGAGGAAACGTAGCTGGTGGTACCGGTGGAATGGCTGGTGACGCAGATGGCGGAATAGCTGATGCAACTGATACAACCGATGATACTGACCCATCTGCTGGCTTGGGCTGACATCATTTTGTAAGAATACTTTCCCGCCACCCTTTTAATCAGGGTGGCGGGGTTTATTATGCTTCAACGTATTAAAAAAATCATAAACTCGTGCAAGAAACTAGTTGAGTAAATATCAATACGCTTTCCTATATTAATCAGACCTTGTGAATTCATATTAGTCATATAAGTCTAACCATTCTCATTTGCCCTGTAAGTTAAAAAGCATGCTTTTTGGTTTAGAAGTAGGCTTTTATGATGGAACGTGTTATGTCATCATTAATCATAGCCACCTCAAAAGCCCATGCTAAAGTCGAACATTGATTATGCACTATCAAATGGCTCTCAAATCACAATTTAAAATAAAGATAAAAAGGCAGATTTATGTATTTTATTCTGTACACTAGTGACGCATCAGAAATGTGTTCAAGTGATGAAATTAATAATATTTTGGAAGTCTCGCGTCGAAATAATCCCGCAAATTTAGTCACCGGCTTGCTCATATACAAAAAACCAGCGTTTCTTCAGTACTTAGAAGGACCAAAGGGAGCTGTTACTGCTCTTTACGAAAAAATCAAGGGAGATAGTCGGCATTTTTCTGTTAAAACAATAAAAGATGGAGAGATTGAAGCAAGAGTTTTTCCTGACTGGGAAATGGGTTTTGCAGGCGAAGGGGACCTCCAGCCTTTAAAATGGAAGTGGGATGTGGACAAGTTGACGAGATTTTCATTTGCGAATGAGCTGGAGGATAGCATGGATGTGATCAAGTCTTTTGTTGGTGCTAGATCTCTGAAAGAGAATACCCCAACCTAAAAAATATTTTATGTTTAATCAGTCACTTGTGCATAATCAAATGATATTGGCCCGAAAATAATTATACCTTTGCTTTTGACTTCTTTGTTTTGAACATGCTGTCGGGCAGAACAGAGTTATACCCGCATGTTAATTGATAATTTTTCTCACAAAAATTTAATCACAAAATTAGGTACTCAGTGGTATAGCGTTAGCGATAAGGTAATGGGTGGCATTTCCGAAGTTTCAGTTTCTTATGGTTCTTTTGGTAGTAGATCCTGTATTTTTTTGACAGGAGATGTTCGTACAGAAAATAACGGCGGCTTCATTCAGGTTGCTCTCAATTTAGCTAAATCAGGAAAGACATTTGATGCATCAGAATTCGTTGGTATTCGTCTTGTTGTACGTGGAAACGGTGAGAAATATTCAATGCATTTGCGTACTCAGGATAACGTGCGTCCTTGGCAATCCTACCGTGCTTCCTTCACTACAACATCAGGTTGGAAAACTATTGAACTCCCTTTTGTAACTTTCCTGCCATATCGCGTTAACGCACCTCTAGATACCACAAAGCTCCGGCGTATCGGATTGGTCGCAATAGGGCGTGCATTTCGTGCAGATCTGGCACTGTCTGAGGTAAGTTTTTATTAGTTTGCCAAGTGCAATCATCTGGGAATATTTTTTTAAATCTAATCTTTAGAAGTCTTAATTTATCGCACAAAAATAATTACTTAAAGTGGTATGCATTAGGTTATATTTTTTTATTTTTTTAAAGTTCAAGCTTATGCAGACTATCGTCTTTTTTAAGTTCTCACAAATCAGTCCAAGTAGGCACTCATAACAAGAAATCCACAGCAGAAGATTGAAATTTTTCGTGATGCTCTGATATGTTAAGAGATTGTGCATGAGTCGATTAATATCCTATTGAAGAATTTGGATTGCTAGTCTCTGATCTTTAAGAGCAAATCTATCGTATGTTATTGAGCAAATAAAATTGTTGGTGATTGTATGAAATTTTTAAAAATAAATAAACTAGTCATACTTGCTTTTTTAGCATTGTCAGCATGTTCTGTTTTGGGCGATGTTAGTGTAAAAGTTGCCCCATACAAAGTGATCTCCAAGGATGGGGTTTTTGAAATTAGACAATATGCGGACCTGACTCTCGTTAGTACAGCAGCTCCCGATGGTGCGAACAAAGCAACTGTGCCCTTTTACAAACTTTTTGGGTATATATCTGGTAAAAATAATAAAACCCAAAAAATTGATATGACAGCACCTGTTTTAATGGAACAAATTAATAGAAATACTGAGTACATGTCGTTTGTTCTACCTGCAGACATCACTCTTGCAGAAGCTCCAATTCCTAATGATCCAACTGTAAAGCTAGAGCATATTAGTAATTATAATGTTGCCGTCATTAGTTTTAGTGGTCCTTTCACACAGGATACGATTTCCCATAACCATAACTTGTTACAAAAATGGATTGCTGAAAACAATTTAACTATTGTAGGAACAGTTCATGCTGCAGGTTATAATCCTCCATTCACTCTACCTTTTTTACGCCGAAACGAAATTATCATTGCCATCGAAAAGACTTAAAAAATAGTAAACTACTCTTTGGACAAGCACATATGATATTTGCTTAAAACTTTGCAGAAAAAAACCACTTTTTCGTATCTTGAGGAACACCAAAATCATAAAAAATAATTCCAATAGTATCACCGAAAAAACCTTTTATTAGTGTATTCGAACCTCAAATCAATTTCTTGTTCTTTCATATAAGGCTATAGCGGCAGCATTGGATAGGTTGAGGCTATCAATCTTCCAGTTTATTGGCACCCTGACTAATAAATCACAATTTTCGCGTATCAGGCGCCGGAGGCCAACCCCCTCAGAACCTAATACCATTACAATTCTTCCTGTAAGTTTAGCTTCTACTAGTGTTTTGTCTGCGTTACCGTCAAGGCCGACGCACCAATAGTTTGCGGCTTTCAGCTTGTCCATAGTGCGAACCAAATTTGTAGTGCGCACTATTGCAACATGTTCCAATGCACCAGAAGCTGCTTTAGCAATAGTGCCATGTGCTATTGGTGATTTTCGGTCTTGAATAATTATTGCATCCACGTTGAAAGCTGCTGCTGAACGTACAATAGAGCCTATGTTGTTTGTGTCAGTAGCTTGGTCAAGAATAACGATAGTTGCTTCGTCATTTCCAGACGTTTGGACTAAAATTTCCTCTAAATTAAAATTCAGGGTTTGTGTTTCAAGAGCTATACCTTGATGGACAGTTCCGGTTGGCAGATTTTTGTCAAGTTTTCTTCTATCTATGGTGAGGATTTTAATATTATCATGACCACCAATACATAAAGCCTCCTCGACCTCTCCAAGCAAGCTCTTTTGTGTGTCTGGGGTCAACAACAAACAGCCAATTTTTCGCCGTGGATTTGCTAGTGCTGAGAGGACAGCATGCTTTCCATACAGAAGGTTTGTAGCCTTGTTAGTTGTTAAATTCCAGTGCCGTTTGTTATTCAAAGTATAGTTTTTTCTACCCCTATGCTTCGATTTATTCTGAGTGCTATTGGGTTTTACCATAAGAAACATAATCAGCCATAATTTAAGGTTCTTTGCAAGTCTCTAGAGTGCAAGTATACAAATATAGCAAAATCCTTGAAAAGACCTGTTCTGGCCTGTATGTTTTTAAGTTGACATAATGTCGTAAATCATCATATTGCCACCCTTTGTTGTCATCGGTGAACCGATGTATGGGACTTCTACGTGGAGGAGTGCCCGAGTGGCTAAAGGGGACGGGCTGTAAACCCGTTGGCTTATGCCTACGTTGGTTCGAATCCAACCTCCTCCACCATTTCACTTTATTTGTGAAAAGGTGTTGTTAAACAGGAGGTTGTAATTTTTTTTAAAGGTGTTTTGATAATGGAAACGGATTGGGTGTGCGGGTGTAGCTCAATGGTAGAGCAGAAGCCTTCCAAGCTTACGATGAGGGTTCGATTCCCTTCACCCGCTCCAACCGATGGCTTTTATATCGGACATCATAACTTTTATATCGGACATCATAATTTGACATAGAATTTAACTTTTTTGTGTTCAATGATTTTATTGTTGTTTTTGAAGTTTCAAACTGGAAAGACTTGAAGATTATGGCTAAAGAAAAATTTGAACGGACTAAACCGCATTGCAACATTGGCACGATTGGTCATGTTGATCATGGTAAGACGACGCTAACTGCAGCTATCACCAAGATCCTCTCTGAAACAGGTGGAGCAGAATTTTCTGACTATGCAGATATTGACAAAGCGCCTGAAGAAAAAGCTCGTGGTATAACTATATCTACGGCTCATGTTGAGTACGAGACGGAAGGGCGTCATTACGCCCATGTTGACTGCCCTGGCCACGCTGATTATGTGAAGAATATGATCACTGGAGCTGCCCAGATGGACGGCGCTATTTTGGTTGTTTCTGCAGCCGATGGTCCGATGCCTCAGACTCGTGAGCATATTTTGCTTGCTCGGCAGGTTGGCGTTCCTGCCATTGTAGTATTTATGAATAAAGTTGACCAGGTAGATGATCCTGAGCTTCTTGAGCTTGTTGAAATGGAAATCCGTGAGTTGCTAAACAGCTATGATTTCCCTGGAGATGATATTCCCATCATTCAGGGGACAGCGCTTGGCGCTCTTGAAGATGGAGATGCGACTACAGGTAAAGATTCCATTAACGCTCTGATGGCTGCTGTTGATGAATATATTCCGCAACCAGAACGTGCACTGGATAAACCTTTCTTGATGCCTATTGAAGATGTGTTCTCGATTTCTGGTCGTGGAACCGTTGTTACAGGTCGCGTCGAAAGCGGTGTTATTAAAACTGGCGAAGAAATTGAAATTGTTGGGATTAAAGATACTCAGAAGACGACTTGCACAGGAGTAGAAATGTTTCGTAAGCTTCTTGATCAAGGAGAAGCTGGTGATAATGTTGGTGTGCTTCTTCGTGGTACCAAGCGTGAAGAGGTTGAGCGTGGACAGGTCCTAGCTAAGCCTAGCTCGATCACACCACATACGAAGTTCAAGTGTGAAGCCTACGTACTCAATAAAGAAGAAGGCGGGCGGCATACCCCATTTTTTGGTAACTATCGTCCTCAGTTTTATTTCCGTACAACGGATGTAACGGGTACTGTTGTTCTTCCTGAAGGTACCGAAATGGTGATGCCGGGTGATAATATTACAATGGAAGTCGAACTGATGTCTCCGATCGCTATGGATGAGGGCCTGCGCTTTGCTATTCGCGAGGGCGGTCGTACCGTGGGCGCTGGGGTTGTCTCCTCGATTGTTGAATGAAGTTGAAAGATAAGTGAAACTAGCTCTGGGTTTCTTTGTAAGTTAGGTCTAAAGTTATGGAACACCAAAATATCAGGATACGTTTGAAAGCTTTTGATCATCGTGTGCTGGATCAGTCTGCCGGTGAGATTATTAATACTGCCAAGCGGACTGGTGCTGATGTTCGTGGTCCGATTCCACTTCCAACTCGCACAGAGAAATTTACGGTACTTCGATCACCCTTTATTGATAAGAAGTCACGTGAACAATTTGAGATTCGTACCCACAAGCGGGTGCTCGATATAGTTGATCCAACACCACAAACTGTAGATGCGCTCATGAAGCTCGACTTGGCTGCTGGTGTCGATGTGGAAATAAAACTTTAGCTAAAAGGTCAGGAACTTAAGCTATGCGTACAGGTTTGATAGCACAAAAAGTAGGTATGTCACGTATCTTTACAGATGACGGGCGGCATATACCTGTTACGGTTTTGAAGGTTGAGAATTGTCAGGTGGTTGCTCACCTCACAGATGAAAAGAGTGGCTATACTGCCCTGCAGCTTGGCATAGGTAGTGTTAAAGTCAAGAGAGTCTCCAAGGCCATGAGGGGACATTTTGCAAAGGCTAGAGTCGAACCTAAAAGAAAACTAGTTGAATTTAGGGTTGGCCAAGATGCGTTAGTCGAAATTGGATCAGAAATTTCTGCTGATCATTTTGTTGTTGGCCAATATGTTGACATCTCAGGGACTTCAATTGGTAAGGGCTTTGCCGGTGCAATGAAGCGCCATGGTTTTGGTGGTCTTCGTGCCTCTCATGGTGTTTCTATTTCCCATCGCTCTCACGGATCAACTGGTCAGTGCCAAAATCCCGGACGTGTTTTTAGAGGTAAGAAAATGGCCGGTCATATGGGAGCTAAAAAAGTAACCATACAAAATCTTAAAGTTATTTCAACAGATGCGGTTCGTGGTCTTATAGTGGTCAAAGGTCCTGTACCGGGATCCAAGGGAAGTTATGTAAGAATTTTTGATTCAGTAAAACGTAAAAATGGATCAGAGTTACCTTTTCCTGCAGCTTTAATAGGTAAAGAAATGAGAACCACAGAGATTTCATCTGCTGAAACAACCGTTGCGAGTGTTCCTGCTGAAGATGCGATTGTTGAGGAAGATAAAACATGAAGTGTGACGTTGTCAGTATAGAGAACAAAAAGGTGGGCTCAGTCAATCTTGATGAAGAGGTGTTTGGTGCCCCTGTTCGTGTCGATCTTATGTCACGCTACGTGAACTGGCAGCTTGCAAAGCGTCGCTCTGGTAATCATAAGGTCAAGGATCGCTCTGAGGTGCAGGGTACTACAGCGAAGCCATTCAATCAAAAAGGTACAGGGAATGCTCGACAGGGTTCTAAGCGTGCTCCACAAATTAGGGGTGGGGGTATAGTATTCGGTCCACATGTTCGTAATCATGGCTTTAGTTTACAAAAAAAAGTTCGTAAACTCGCACTCAGATCCGCCTTATCATCAAAGCAAGCGGAAGGAAAGCTTGTTATTCTTGAGAATGCAAAGCTAAAAAGTGCAAAAACAGCCGATTTCAAGAAAAGTTTAATAAAACTTGGTTGGGGAAGAGCCTTGGTCATTGATGGAAGTGATCTTGATAATAATTTCCAACTGGCCACGCGTAATATTGCTGACATTGACGTTTTGTCGAGTCAAGGCGCAAACGTATATGATATCTTACGTAGGGATACGCTTGTTTTAACAAAGGTTGCTGTTCAGAAACTTGTGGAGCGTTTAAAATGAGTTTGAGCAAATACAGTGGCAGGATAACACCCAGCCCGGAGCGTAAATATGAATTAATCCGCTCTCCTATAATCACCGAAAAATCAACACTAATAACTGAATTTAATCAGGTCAGCTTTCGCGTTCCAATGAATGCAAGTAAGCCTGAGATAAAAAAAGCAGTTGAGGATTTATTTAAAGTGGAAGTGACGGCTGTAAACACACTTATATCTAAGGGTAAAACGAAAAGGTTCCGAGGCCGTCCTGGTAAACGAATTGATAACAAAAAAGCAATTGTGACTCTCGCAGAGGGCCAGTCCATTGATGTTTCGACAGGGGTATAAGGTTAATCATGGCACTTAAGCAATTCAAACCAACTACACCAGGTAGCCGTGGACTAGTTTTAGTAAAGCGTGAAGATCTGTGGACTGGTAAACCTGAAAAGGCGCTTACGCATGGTCTTCGCAAAAAGGGGGGGCGTAATAATACGGGTCAAATCACTGCTCGTCGTCGCGGCGGGGGGCACAAGCGACGCTATCGTTTGATTGATTTCAGAAGAAAAAAATTTAATGTAATTGGTACTGTTGAGCGTTTGGAATATGATCCAAATCGAACAGCATTTATTGCTCTAATAAATTATGAAGATGGAGAACGTCAGTATATCATTGCGCCACAGCGTTTGGCAATTGGTGACAAAATTGTGTCAGGTGAACAGGTAGATATTAGACCAGGAAACGCCCTGCCAATGAAAAATATACCAGTAGGCACAATCATTCATAATATTGAGATGAAACCAGGTAAAGGCGCTCAGATAGCACGTAGCGCAGGCACATACGTGCAACTTATTGGTAAGGATCAAGGTTACGTTCAACTTCGGCTTAGTTCTGGCGAATTGCGTATGGTTCGTGGCGAATGCATGGCTACAGTAGGAGCAGTATCGAATCCAGATCAGCAAAACATCAAGCTGGGAAAGGCTGGTCGTAATCGTTGGCTTGGAAAACGCCCTTCAGTTAGGGGTGTGGCGATGAATCCAATTGATCACCCACATGGAGGTGGAGAAGGAAGAACGTCCGGTGGTCGCCATCCTGTAACCCCCTGGGGAAAGCCAACTAAGGGAAAGCGTACCCGCAGTAACAAGAAAACGGACCGCCTAATTATGCGTCGCCGTCATAGTAAGAAGTAGGAGGCGATAGTGGCTCGTTCCGTGTGGAAAGGACCGTTCGTAGACGGTTATCTTCTCAAGAAAGCAGAGACAGTCCGCGCTGGTGGTCGTAATGAAGTGATCAAAACATGGTCACGTCGATCAACTGTTTTACCACAATTTGTAGGTCTGACGTTTGGCGTTCATAATGGTCACAAATTTATTCCTGTTTTGATCACAGAAGATATGATTGGTCACAAGATGGGTGAGTTCTCGCCCACTCGTACCTATCTAGGTCATGCTGCCGACAAGAAGGCTAAGAGGGTATAGTCATGGGGAAAAAATCAATACCACGTCCATATGCCGATAATGAAGCAATGGCTTTTTCCAAGCACATACGTGTGAGTGCTCAGAAGCTTAACTTAGTAGTCGCTCTGATACGTGGTTTGGATTGTGAGAAAGCAATTTCGGAATTAACCTTTTCCAAGCGCCGCATCGCTCAGGAAGTAAAAAAAGTTCTTGAGTCTGCAATCGCAAATGCGGAAAACAATCATGACTTGGATGTTGACAGATTGTATGTTGCTGAGGCTTATGTCGGTCGAACTATGGTTATGAAACGCTGGAGGGCACGAGCTCGTGGCCGTACTGGTAAAATCTTGAAACCTTTCAGTAACCTTCGGGTTATTGTACGCGAACGTGAGGAGACAGCTTAAATGGGTCAAAAAGTCAATCCAGTTGGTCTTCGGCTTGGTATAATTCGCACTTGGGATTCGCGATGGTACGCAGATGAAAACTATGCTGATATGTTACACGAGGACTTGCGTATTAGAAAACTTCTGCATAGTCGCCTTTCTCAAGCGGGTGTTTCAAAGGTAGTTATCGAACGCCCTGCTAAAAAAGCACGTATTACAATTCATACGGCTCGTCCTGGAGTTATTATTGGAAAGAAAGGTACTGATATTGAGAAACTTCGTCTCGAACTTTCCAAAATGACAGGATCAGAAGTTCACGTGAATATTGTTGAAATCCGTAAGCCTGAAATTGACGCTCAACTAATTGCAGAAAATGTTGCCCAGCAAATGGAAAGGCGCGTTTCTGTCCGTCGTGCTATGAAACGAGTTGTTCAATCTGCTATGCGTTTGGGGGCGGAAGGTATTCGTATTTATTGTTCTGGCCGTCTTGGAGGTGCTGAAATAGCGCGAGATGTTTGGTATCATGAAGGCCGGGTGCCCTTGCACACATTGCGTGCACATGTAGATTATGGAACAGCTACTGGACACACTACTTATGGTGCGTGTGGAGTGAAGGTATGGATCTACAAGGGTGACATAATGGCTCATGATCCAATGGCTATGGAAAAACATGTGATTGAGTCACAACCGGCTCGTTAAACTGAAATTTTATGAATTAAGCGGAAGAAAAGCATATGCTCAGTCCAAAGCGAACTAAGTTCAGAAAGGCTCACAAAGGTCGAATTCATGGGAAGGCCAAAGGTGGCACGGTATTAAATTTTGGTGCTTATGGCCTAAAAGCTACTTCCCCAGAACGTGTTACTGCTCGCCAGATTGAAGCGGCCCGACGTGCTATGACTCGTCATATGAAGCGTGCCGGGCGTGTCTGGATACGTATTTTCCCTGATGTCCCAGTTTCAAAGAAGCCACCGGAAGTTCGTCAGGGTAAAGGAAAAGGATCTGTTGAGTATTGGGCAGCTCGTGTTAAGCCAGGTCGCATAATGTTTGAGCTTGATGGTGTACCTATTAAAGTTGCTAGAAGAGCATTTGAGCTTGCTGCAGCAAAACTACCATTGTCGACACGCTTTGTAACACGTCTTGGCGAAGAGGAGTTGAGGAATGGCTGATAGCCTGAAGGCCGCAGACCTAAGAGCTAAATCGAGGGATGAGTTAAAAGAGGAACTCCTTGGGCTTAGAAAGGAGTCGTTTAACCTTCGTTTTCAAGCTGCAAGTGGTCAATTAGAAAACACAGCGCGTTGCCGTCAGGTAACCAGAGGTATCGCACGCATTAAAACAATACTTGGCGAGCTCGATATGGCGAAGTCTGAGACTGGGTTATGAATAAGTGAGGTAACTGTTAATGCCGAAAAGAATACTGCAGGGTGTGGTGGTTAGCGATAAGATGGACAAGACCGTTACTGTCAAAGTAGAACGGAAATTCAAGCATGCGCTATATAAAAAGTTCATTCGACGCTCAAAGAAGTATGCTGCACATGATGAAACAAATAAGGTGAAGGTTGGCGACGTGGTAAAAATACGTGAGAGTCGACCATTGTCAAAACGTAAGAAGTGGGAAGTTGTCACCGGGCAAGTTCAATAAGGCCAGTCTTTGTTGACGAGTAGAAGGAAGAAAAGATGATCCAGGTAGAAACTAACTTGGAAGTGGCTGATAATTCTGGTGCACGCCGTGTACAGTGTATCAAGGTGCTGGGTGGCTCCAAAAGGAAATATGCTTACGTTGGTGATGTTATCGTTGTCTCCATTAAAGAAGCTATTCCACGTGGCCGAGTAAAAAAAGGCGATGTTGTTCAGGCGGTTGTAGTTCGTACTGCCAAGGAGATCAAACGTACTGATGGAACTGCAATACGTTTTGATACAAATGCCGCTGTATTGATTAACAAGCAAGGCGAACCCATTGGAACTCGAATATTTGGGCCTGTGACGCGTGAATTAAGGGCTAAGAAGTATATGAAAATAATATCGTTAGCCCCAGAGGTATTATAAGTAGGTAACCTTTAAGATGGCAAACAAACTGCGAATGAAAAAAGGTGACCAAGTTATGGTCATCACAGGAAAAGATAAGGGAAAAATTGGTGAGGTCCTTCGCTTGTTTCCAAAAGATAATCGTGCCTTGGTGCAGGGTGTTAATATGATCAAGCGACATACCCGTCCAACACAAGCATCAGCTGGAGGCATCCTTGAAAAAGAGGCCTCTATCCATACATCTAATCTGTCACAGATTGATCCTAAAGATAACAAACCGACGCGAACTGGCGTCAAAGTTCTCAAAGATAGCCGCAAGGTTCGCTACTCGAAGCGATCTGGCGAAGTTATCGACAAATAAGTGAGTGCATGGAAAATGGCGCGTTTACTGGAACATTATGAAAAACAGGTTCGTCCTGCTTTGCAAAAGGAATTCAATTACAAGAGTAATATGCAGGTTCCAAAGCTGGACAAAATTGTTGTTAATATGGGTGTTGGTGAAGCATCTCAAGATAAGAAACTGATAAATGGTGCGCTTGAAGATTTGGCGAACATTACTGGTCAGAAGCCAATTGTCACCAGAGCTAAGAAATCAATCGCAAGTTTTAAGTTGCGTGATGGCATGGTTGTAGGGTGCAAGGTAACCTTACGACGTGCCCGTATGTACGAATTTCTTGATCGTTTGGTTAATATTGCTTTACCACGCATTCGCGACTTTCGTGGCCTTAATAGTAAGAGCTTTGATGGGCACGGAAATTATGCCCTTGGTGTTAAAGAACAGATCATCTTTCCAGAAGTCGATTATGACAAGGTAGATCGGGTGCGAGGAATGGATATCATAATCTGTACCACAGCCCAAAGTGATGATGAGGCGAGGTCTCTTCTAAGAGGTTTCGACCTGCCATTTAAGGGCGAAACAACTGGAGATAGAGCTAATGGCTAGAAAAAGCGTTATTGAGAGGAATAAGAAGCGTGAAAGGCTTGCTGAAAAGTTTGCAAAAAGACGCGCGATTTTGAAGGCACAAATTAAGAATACATCACTTTCTATGGAAGAGCGGTTTGAAGCCCGCCTGAAGCTAGCGGAGTTACCACGTAATGCATCCCCAGTAAGGCAACGTCTTCGTTGTGGACTTAGTGGTCGCCCAAGGGGTAATTACCGTAAGTTTAAATTGTCGCGCATTGCACTTCGTGACCTCGCATCCACCGGTCAAATCCCCGGCATGGTAAAGTCAAGCTGGTAGGAGAAAATTATGTCCATGACTGATCCCTTGGGTGACATGCTTACCCGTATTCGTAACGGCCAACAGGCAAAAAAAAGCACCGTTATGGCGCCAGCGTCTAAGCTGCGCTCTAACGTACTTGACGTTCTTAAACGTGAAGGCTTTATTCGTGGATACACGCAGGAGGAAGTTCGACCTGGTATCACAGAGTTGACTATTGAGTTGAAGTATCACGAGGGCGCCCCCGTGATTCGTGAAATTAGCAGAGTATCTACACCCGGTTGTCGCGTTTATTCAAAAATTAAGGATTTGTCCCGCGTCTATAACGGGCTTGGCATCTCAATCCTCTCGACACCTCGTGGTGTCATGTCTGATGCTGAAGCCCGTGGCGCTAATGTTGGTGGCGAAGTGCTATGCAAAGTATTTTAGGTTAGGACTGAAAAATGTCTCGAGTTGGTAAAAATCCAGTTAAAATTCCCGATGGTGTTGATGTAGCCATTGTTGGACAACAAGTAACCGCAAAAGGTAAGCTTGGTGAGCTATCGATGACCTTTTCTGATGATGTTGACATCATTCAAGATGTAAATGTCATTACGGTTAAAACCCGAGGTAATTCTATTCAATCTCGTAAGATGTGGGGAACAGCTCGAAGTGTAATATCCAATCTCGTTATTGGTGTCTCAGAGGGTTTTGTTCGTAATCTTGAAATAAATGGGGTTGGTTACAGAGCACAAATTCAGGGGAAACATTTGGTAATGCAGCTCGGGTTTAGTCATGAAGTTCGTTACGAGATTCCCGAAGGGATCACCATCAAATGCCCCGACCAGACACATATTACTATTGAGGGTCCAGACAAGCAGAAAGTGGGTCAGACCGCCTCTGAAATCCGTGCATATCGTCCACCTGAGCCTTATAAGGGCAAAGGCGTTAAATATGTTGATGAGTATATTCTACGAAAAGAAGGTAAGAAGAAGTAAATTATGTCCAATACAAAACAACTCTTCGAACGTCGCAAAGGTCGCATCCGCACGCAGATTCGTCGTGCTAGTGGCGACCGTCCTCGTTTGTCTGTTTTTCGTTCGGGTAAGCACATTTATGCCCAAATTATTGATGACTTTCAGGGAATTACACTAGCTACAGCCTCTACAATCGAAAAAGATGTCAAAGGTAAAATTAAAACTGGTGCTGATGTTCAAGCTGCTGGTGAAGTTGGCAAATTGGTCGCTAAGCGTGCAAGTGAAGCCGGTGTTAAAGATGTAATTTTTGATCGTGGTGGATATAAATTTCACGGCCGGGTAAAAGCCTTGGCTGAAGCGGCTCGTGAAGCCGGTTTGTCTTTCTAGGAGCGCTATTAAAATGGTACAGACACCAACACCCCAAAGGAACGATCGTCGCCAAGGAAGTAATCGTGATAAGAGTAAAGAAGAAAACCGTGGTGATGAATTAATTGACAAACTGGTTCATATAAATCGTGTCGCAAAAGTAGTTAAGGGAGGGCGAAGATTTTCATTTGCTGCTCTGGTCGTTGCTGGTGATGGTAGCGGGCGTGTTGGTTATGGCACTGGTAAGGCTCGTGAGGTGCCAGAGGCCATTAGAAAAGCTACAGATCAGGCTAAGCGCGAAATGGTACATGTTCCTTTGCGTGATGGACGCACCTTACATCATGATGTTGAGGGTAATTTCGGAGCGGGTAAAGTTGTTCTCCGCAGTGCCCCAGCTGGTACAGGAATCATCGCAGGTGGGCCTATGCGCACAGTATTTGAAGCGATGGGTGTGAAAGATGTTGTTACAAAATCCATTGGCACAGCTAATCCACATAATATGATTAAGGCTACGTTTAATGCACTTTCAGGTAGTTCNTCACCACGAAGTGTTGCAGCTCGACGTGGAAAGAAGGTTAGCGATATCGTAGCACGTCGCGCAAGTAGCGCTAATGCGTTAAAGGAACAAGCAGATGGCTAATAAAAGCAACAGGAGTGTTAAAGTCACGCAAACTGGAAGTCCCATTGGTCGTCAAAAATATCAGCGAGAAACCCTCAAGGGTCTTGGGCTTAATAAAATGCACAAGACAAGGCAACTTGAAGACACACCCTCAATTCGAGGCATGATTAACAAGGTTAAGCACTTGGTCAAAGTCGAAGAAATCAATTAGGAACTCAGACAATAGCTTACTTTTCTTTATAAATAGTTGAGCTAGCCAAAAGGATGAGAAAATGAGATTGAACGAAATTAGAGATAACGCAAGTGCCACAAAAAACCGCAAGCGAGTAGGTCGCGGGATAGGCTCAGGCAAAGGGAAAACTGCAGGTCGAGGCCATAAAGGCCAGAAATCACGAAGTGGTGTGTCTATGCTAGCATTTGAAGGTGGACAGATGCCCCTATATCGCCGTTTACCTAAACGTGGTTTCAAGAACCCCTTTTCAAAGGATTTTTCTGAAATAAATTTGGGTAAGTTGCAAGTTGCAATTGATGCAGGCAAAATAGATAGCAAAAAAGACATAAATTATGCAGTTTTGCAACAAGCTGGTATTGTCAGTAAATCAAAGAACGGTCTGAAACTTTTGGCGAAGGGTGAATTAAAGACAAAGGTAATTATTGAAGTTTCAGGAGTATCTAAAGCAGCTGCTCTAGCTGTTGAGAAAGCAGGCGGTAAGGTCGTAGTTAATATTGGTAAAGAACCCTCACGTGAAGATACTCAGAAATCTAATAGTAAAAAGTCGAAGGCCAAGTCAACAGCTAATGTTGAACAAGGCGTGGTCGAATAAGGCAGGACTGAACTTATGGCATCTGCAGCCGAACAACTTGCATCTAATATGAATTTCTCGGCTTTTTCTAAAGCTAAGGAACTTAAGCAGCGCATTTGGTTTACGCTAGGTGCACTCATTGTTTATAGATTGGGAACTTACATTCCTTTGCCCGGAATCGATCCTGTTATCCTGCAGGATATCTTCTCGCAACAGGCGGGTGGAATCTTAGGAATGTTTGATATGTTCTCTGGTGGCGCACTAGGTCGAATGACTATCTTTGCACTGAATATCATGCCTTACATATCAGCATCTATTATTATGCAATTGATGTCCTCTGTATCACCAAAAATTGCTACCTTAAAAAAAGAAGGGGAGTCTGGACGCAAAATTATAAATCAGTACACACGTTATTTGACTGTGGCGATTACTGCTATGCAGGCTTATGGGATAGCGGTAGGGCTAGAGGGAATGACGTCGAGTTCGGGATCTGCAGTTATTGATCCCGGCGTTTTTTTTCGTTTCACAGCAGTAGTTACTCTCGTTGGTGGAACTATGTTTCTCATGTGGCTTGGTGAGCAAATAACTGCACGTGGCATTGGTAACGGCATTTCATTAATTATCTTTGCAGGAATTGTTGCTAATTTACCTAGCGCTATTGCTGGAACTTTAGAGTTAGGAAGAACCGGCGCTTTGTCTTCTTTACTAATAGTTGTTTTAATTCTGATGTCTGTTGGTGTGATATTTTTTATTATTTTTATAGAACGGGCTCAGCGCAGGATTATTATCCAATATCCAAAGCGTCAGCAAGGTAATAGAATGAGTGGTGGGGAGAGTTCCCACCTGCCACTAAAGCTAAATACCGCTGGTGTTATCCCCCCTATCTTTGCGAGTTCAATTTTACTAATGCCAATAACAATAATTGGTTTCAGTGCAGGTTCTGGCCCAGAGTGGCTATCCACGGTTGCTGCTCTCTTAGGTCGTGGACAACCGTTGTATCTTGCTATTTATGTATTCATGATTGTTTTCTTTGCCTTTTTCTATACTGCAGTTGTTTTTAATCCAGAAGATACCGCAGATAATCTTAAGAAACATGGTGGTTTTATTCCGGGTATACGCCCAGGCACCAACACATCCCAGTATCTTGATAAAGTGCTTACCCGTTTAACAGTCGTAGGTGCAGCCTATTTAGCTGCTGTGTGTTTACTTCCCGAGATCTTAATCTCTCGTTTCTCAGTTCCATTTTATTTTGGTGGCACAAGTTTATTGATTGTAGTTACCGTTACTTTGGACACCGTTTCCCAGGTTCAGTCACATCTTCTAGCTCATCAGTACGAAGGCCTAATTAAAAAATCAAAACTTAAAGGAAGACGGTGATGAATTTGATACTTTTGGGCCCCCCAGGGGCTGGTAAAGGGACGCAAGCCAAGTGGTTACAGAATTACTATGGTATAAAACAACTATCTACAGGTGATATGTTACGATCAGAAGTTGCTTCCGGTAGTGAGCTCGGAAAACAAGCTAAAAAAGTTATGGAAGAGGGCGCCTTGGTATCAGATGAGTTAATTCTAAATATGATAACCTCTTGTCTGAGGAATCAGGAATTCAAGGCGGGTTGCATCCTTGATGGTTTTCCTCGTACAACGCCACAGGCAGAGTCTTTGGATAAAATACTAGTTGATATTGGGATCCAAATTGATCATGTGATTGAGATTCACGTTGAAGACGAGGCCATGATTGAACGTATTACCGGTCGCTACGCTTGCTCAAGGTGCGATACAGGTTACCATGACACATATAAGAAACCAAAAGTTGAGGGAGTTTGTGATAATTGTGGTGGGGCTGACTTTGTTCGCCGTAAAGATGATACCCCAGAGACTGTTCGATTGAGACTTTCTGCATACCACGAACAGACGAAACCAATAATTTCTCATTATGGAGATCAAGGTATTTTAAGGGTTGTTGATGGCATGAAAGCCATTGATGATGTAACTAAACAAATAAAGGGAGTAATAGGGTAAAGACAGCGTGTTGACTTAGGAAAAAGAGCGCCTATAATCTCGCCTCTTTAGATTTCCAGTTTCAGTCTTTGTCGTATAAAACCAATGGGTAAGGAGTACCAATTTTGGCGCGTGTTGCTGGCGTAAATATACCCACCGGAAAACGGGTGGTGATTGCACTAACTTATATTCATGGAATTGGCCGCACGAAGGCCTTTGAGATTTGTGAAAAAGTTGGAATTCCAATCGAAAGAAGAGTTAGTGATCTCACAGAGGTGGAACTTTCAGGTGTTCGTGATTCCATTGACAATGATTACCAGGTAGAAGGAGATTTACGGCGTGAAGTGGCAATGAATGTTAAGCGCCTAATGGACCTCGGCTGCTATCGTGGCATCAGACATAGGCGCGGCTTACCGGTACGTGGCCAACGCACGCATACGAATGCGCGAACCCGTAAGGGGCCTGCTAAAACAATTGCCGGTAAGAAAAAAGTTACAAGGTAAGGGTGTAGGATAAATAATGGCAAAGCCAACAATTCAGCGACCTCGTCGTCGCGAAAGAAAAAATATTGCATCTGGGGTAGCCCATGTAAATGCAACGTTCAACAACACTATGATAACCATTACAGATGCCCAAGGTAATGCGATAGCTTGGTCCTCGGCAGGAGCGCAGGGTTTTAAGGGGTCTCGGAAATCTACTCCTTATGCAGCTCAGATGGCTGGAGAAGATGCTGGTCGCAAAGCTCAAGAGCATGGAGTTAAGACCCTTGATGTTGAAGTAAAAGGGCCAGGTTCTGGAAGGGAGTCTGCACTTCGTGCTCTACAGTCTATCGGGTTTATTATTACTGCTATTCGTGACGTTACACCCATACCGCATAATGGTTGTCGTCCGCGTAAACGCCGCCGCGTNTGAGGTGGTTTGTGCCGATTTATTTATAATCGGAATTTTTATAATCGGCTTTTAGTTGCTTCTGAAAGTCAGTCATTAATAATTAGTACATGAGGTTTTATCCGTGATTCAAAAGAATTGGCAAGAACTGATTAAACCGTTGAAACTGGAAATCGTACCGGGTGCTGATCCCGAACGTCGTGCGACAGTCATCGCAGAACCATTAGAACGTGGTTTTGGCCTTACCTTAGGTAATGCTCTGCGTAGGGTTTTATTATCATCATTACAAGGTGCGGCTGTTNCCTCTGTCCAGATAGAGAATGTTCTACATGAGTTTTCATCGATTCCTGGTGTTCGAGAGGATGTGACAGATATAGTGCTTAATGTAAAGTCTATGGGACTTCGTATGCATGTTGAAGGCCCAAAGCGCATCACGTTACACTCATCTGGTGCAGGCGTGGTCAAAGCTGGAGATATTGAGACTGGCCCTGATATTGATATCATGGATCCGGATTTAATTATATGCCACATGGATAAGGGAGCAAAACTGTCAATGGAAATGACAGTGGAGCACGGCATGGGCTATGTATCGGCTACTCAACACAGAGTTGAAGAATCACCCATTGGGCTTATACCTATTGACTCAGTTTTTTCACCTGTTAACAAAGTAAGTTATAAGGTAGATAACAGTCGCGTCGGTCAGGTTACTGACCATGACAAACTTTCCCTTGAGGTTACAACTAATGGGTCTGTTACACCTGATGATGCTGTGGCTTTGGCTGCGCGGATATTGCAGGATCAGTTGAAATTATTTGTAAATTTTGAAGAACCTCAGGAAATCGAGAAGGAAGAAGAAAAGGATGAACTACCGTTCAATAGAAATTTACTTAGAAAAGTTGAAGAACTTGAACTTTCTGTTCGTTCAGCGAATTGCCTAAAGAATGATAATATTATCTACATTGGTGATCTAGTACTAAAAAGTGAGTCAGATATGCTCAGGACTCCTAATTTTGGCCGTAAATCCTTAAATGAAATTAAGGAAGTACTGTCACAGATGGGACTTCATTTAGGTATGGAAATTCCTGAATGGCCTCCTGAAAACATTGAAGAACTGGCTAGGAAATTAGAAGACCCATTCTGAGCAATTAAAGAGGAGACAAGTCATGCGACACGGCATGAGTGGACGAAAACTTAACCGAACAAGCTCGCACCGTAAAGCTATGTTCGCAAATATGGTTACATCATTGTTTGATCATGAGCAGATTACAACGACTTTACCCAAAGCCAAAGAGTTGCGTCGCATTGCTGATAAGTTAATAACTTTAGGTAAACGGGGGGATTTGCATTCCCGTCGTCAAGCTCTGTCAGTCCTCAATAATAACGAAATTGTAGGTAAGCTTTTTGCTGATTTAGCTGAACGTTACAAAGAACGGCAAGGTGGTTACACACGTGTTCTTAAAGCTGGGGGTCGTCACGGCGATATGGCTCCAATGGCAATTATAGAGTTGGTTGACCGCAACAAAGACGCAAAAGGGGCAAAGGATATTGCCCGTTTAAATGCTGCCGCAGAACAGGAACTTGCTGAAACTGAATAAATTTATAATAGTCTTTAGTGGTCGTGAGGCACTATTGAGTTCGATTTTTTACTGTTTTAAATTCTAAATGTGTTCAAAAAAATTATTTTCGAGCAAAATCATCTTCAAGACGCTCTATGTCGTCTTCACCAAGATAATTACCTGATTGGACCTCGATTAAGTAAAGTGGTTCATCACCTGAGTTCTCAAGTCGGTGAGAGGCCCCCACAGGTATGTAAGTAGACTGATTTTCGCCTAAAATAGTTTCTCTCCCATCGCAGTAGACTTTGGCCTCACCAGAAACCACCACCCAATGTTCTGCACGGTGAAGGTGACGCTGCAGGGAAAGGCGTGCTTTGGGATTTACGCAAATTCGTTTGACCTGAAAAGATGCCCCTCTGTCCAGCATTTGATACCACCCCCAAGGGCGACGCACCCGGCCCGGAAGTATGTGCTCTGTGCGGCCTTCCTGTTCAAGTCGCCGGACTATTGAACCCACATCCTGTGCACGGTTTTTTGGAGCTACCAGTACTGTATCTCCAGTATCAACAACAACCATATCCTTAAGACCAACAGTAGCAACCATTTTGTTGTAAGTTTTAATGTAGCTTCCAGTAGTGTCTTCAACAAAGACGTCGCCTTTTATAACGTTTCCACCGGAATCTTTATCTGAAATGGCCCATAATTCAGACCATGAACCTATATCATTCCACCCCATATCTACCGGAACGATTGCGGCTTTGTTTGTTCGTTCCATGATCGCATAATCGATAGAAATTTTTGGACACTTCTTAAAAGATTCTTCGTCAAGACGTAAGAACCCCAAATCTCTGGTAGCATTGTCAAGAGACCTTTTACAAGCCAAAGAGATAGCAGGTTGCAAGCGTTTGATTTCTTTAAGGTAAGTGCTTGCTTTGAATAGGAAAATACCGCTATTCCAACTGCAAATTTCATTATTTATCATTTCTTCTGCCTTTTTAAGGTCGGGTTTTTCAATAAAGCGTTGTATAATAAAACAACCAGGTGCAAAGCCAATTTCATCTTTATGTAAGATATATCCGTATCCCGTTTCAGGTCTACTGGGCCTGACCCCAAAAGTTACAATGTGACCTTCTTTGGCTGCCGGTAAGGCAGTATTGATTGCAGTTTCAAGAGCATTTTGACTGGCGATGCGATGGTCGGATGGCAACAATAATATTAAGGCTTCTGTGTCAATTTTACTAAGAAACATTGCGGCAATAGTAGCAGCGGGAGCTGTATTTCTACCATAACGTTCAAGAATGATATCTAAAATATTGACATTTATATCTTTTATTTGTTCAGCAACGGTAAATCGATGAGCACTGTTACAAAGTATTAAAGGAAGTTCAAAACTATTTGACCTAAAGCGTAGAAGGGTTTCCTGTAGAAGTGAGTTTTCTGACGTTAAAGACAAAAATTGCTTAGGGTGCTCGGCCCTTGAAAGTGGCCATAGCCTGGTCCCAGTGCCACCAGATAAAATGACAGGTTGAATATGCATGTCAAAATATTCGCTATATAATTTTAGTTGTTATTGAAATTAAAGCAGAACGTACCAGTTAAAAAACTAATCCTATTTTTAAGTTTTGCCAAGAAATGATAAATAAACTCCGTTTGGTATGAAAGTCATAAGAAAAAATCTCTTAATAATCTAAACTCCACTCATCTTATGGTATAAGATACTATGAATTATATCTGAACGGAATATGCGAGGTAAAATAAATGAAGCTTAACCTGGGCTGTGGGCATAATCATTTAGAAGGCTATCTTAATGTGGATAAGGAGATAGAGACAAACCCTCAGCAACAAGTAGATCTTGAAGTTTTCCCATGGCCCTTTGATGATAGCGTAGCTGATGAGGTTATGATGACACATGTTCTTGAGCATTTGGGGGCTGATTCAGATGTTTTTTTGGGTGTAATGAAGGAGTTGTACAGGGTTTGCAAAAATCAGGCCCTGATTACAATAGCAGTACCTCACCCCCGTCATGATAGCTATCTGGCCGATCCAACGCATGTTCGTCCGGTACTACCAGAAATGTTAAACCTGTTTTCAAAGGATTTAAATCTTGAATGGAAGAAAATTGGGGCGGCCAACACCACATTTGCATTATATTTAGGTGTTGACTTCAAATTAGAAAAACTTGAATTAACACTAGACCCGCAGATACAAACACAAATGCAAGATGGTCACCTTTCACAAGAAGATCTCGAAGTTTTGGTGAAGACTCATAATAATATCGTCCAGACACAAACCATGGTTTTACGTGTTATTAAAGACTAATAAGATGAAAACAACCCAAAAACTTCTGGTTTTCTTTTCTGCACTATTCTGTTTGATTATTGCTAATAAAGTTTCAGCAGAAAAAAATATACCCTTTTCGCGTCAACAGGTTGAGCTCTCTTATGCTCCACTAGTAAAAAAATCCTCTCCTGCGGTAGTCAATATTTTTACCCGTAAGATTGTAAAAAGAAGGCGTATGTCAACATTATTTGATGACCCTTTTTTTCGACAGTTTTTTGGTAGGGTGCCAAGATTGGGTCAATCACAGAAACGCATACAGAACTCTCTTGGATCAGGCGTTATTGTCAATGCTGATGGTTTAATAGTCACAAATAATCACGTTATTGAAGGGGCAGATGAAATAACTGTTGTATTGACCGATAGACGTGAGTTTGAAGCTGAGATTGTTGGAACTGATGAGCGCACGGATTTAGCTCTTCTTCGTGTTAGTAATGAGGGGGAGCAGCTACCTTTCTTAAGTTTTCGTGATTCTGACGAACTTGAGGTTGGTGACATTGTGCTCGCTATAGGTAATCCATTCGGTGTTGGCCAAACGGTGACGAGTGGAATTGTCTCAGCACTTGCCAGAACTCAGGAGGGGGTATCTGATTATGCCTCTTTTATTCAAACAGATGCAGCTATTAATCCAGGCAATTCAGGCGGGGCTTTGATAGGAATGGATGGTAGGCTTGTCGGTATAAATACAGCTATTTTTTCAAAGAGCGGAGGTTCACTTGGTATTGGTTTTGCTATACCGTCAAATATGGTGAGCGCTGTTGTCTCAGGTATGGTAAAAGGTGGCAGAATTGTCCGGGCTTGGCTCGGGCTATCTTCTCAGACCGTAACATCCGATATTGCTGCGACATTGAACATGTCGCGACCCATGGGTGTTCTAGTAAAAAATGTAAATCCAATGAGCCCAGCAAAAAAGGCAGGAATAAAAGTTGGTGACGTTCTTCTAAGTATAGATGGTAAGTTAATTAATAAGCCCAAGGAATTGAGGTACCGTATAGCTACGCTTGTAATTGGTGAAAGAGTGAAACTGACAGTTTTGAGAAATGGTCGTGAGAAAGTTCTTGATTTAATTCTCATGGCTCCTCCAGAGGATCCTCCAAGAGATATTCGAACACTGACTGGCAATCAGCCATTGTCTGGTGTAGTGGTCGCTAATATGTCTCCAGCACTAGCTGATGAACTTGGCTTGGAGATTTATGAAGAGGGTATTTATGTAATCGGCCTTGAAGAGCGTGGTTTTGCCTCTCGTTTAGGACTTCGCATTGGTGATCAAATTATTGAAATAAATTCCAAAGCGATGAAAAATACCGTTAGCTTAGAAAGTTTTCTTAAAAAACGAACTGATAGGTGGGTAATTAGTATTAAACGTGAGGGTAAGGTCAAAAAAGTTGTGGTTGACAGGTGAGTACGCTTTTTGAAACTCAAGCTCCACGCCCTCTTGCTGACCGCTTGCGCCCGCTAGCTCTAAAAGATGTTGTTGGACAGGATCACTTGTTAGCAGACGATAAACCAATCGGCAGAATGAAAGATGCAGGAACCGTAACATCAACAATATTGTGGGGGCCGCCTGGAACAGGTAAGACGACCATTGCTAGGTTACTTGCTGAGCAAACCAATTTACATTTTGATATACTGTCAGCTATATTCTCAAGCGTTGCTGAACTTAGAACAGTATTTAAAACTGCCAAGCGTCGTCGATTGGAAGGCCAAGGGACATTATTATTTGTTGATGAGGTGCACAGATTTAATAGAGCCCAGCAAGACTTTTTTTTACCTCATGTTGAAGACGGTACTATAATTTTAATTGGTGCAACTACAGAAAATCCATCTTTTGAGCTAAATGCCTCATTGCTTTCACGTTGTCAGGTACTGGTTCTTAATCGGCTTGATAATAATGCTCTTGAAGAGTTATTACGCCGCTCTGAGACAAGGGAAGGAAAGAGATTGCCGCTTGATAAGAGTGCACGCGCGTCACTCCTTGCATTGGCTGATGGTGATGGGCGTTATCTTCTAAATATGGCTGAGGTTCTTCTGAAGTTACCTTTTGATGATATTTTGGATACAACAGCGTTGAGTAATGCGGTGCAGAAGCGTGTGCCTCTCTATGATAAATCCCAAGAAACGCATTATAACTTAATAAGTGCCTTGCATAAGTCGTTACGAAGTTCTGATACAGATGGGGCTTTGTATTGGTTTTCTCGTATGATTGCAGGCGGAGAGGACCCAAATTATATAGCTCGTCGGCTTGTGCGTTTCTCGGTTGAAGATATAGGCCTTGCTGATCCACAAGCTCTGACCCAAGCAGTTAATGCTTGGCAAGCGTACGAGAGGTTAGGAACTCCAGAGGGAGAGTTAGCCTTGGTGCAGTGTATTATTTATTTAGCGACTGCACCAAAGTCTAATGCGGCTTATTTGGCTGAGAAAATATCACGCAAGGTGGCAAGCGAAACAGGTTCACTGATGCCTCCAAGACACATGTTGAATCCAACGACTGAGATGATGCAAAAACTAGGTTACGGTAAAGGCTACTCTTATGATCACGATGAAAAAGGTAGTTTTTCTGGGCAAAATTGTTTTCCGGATGATTTGGCGCGTCAAACGTTTTATCGTCCACAAACAAAAGGGTTTGAGCGAGAAATATCAAAACGTTTGGACTACTGGAACAAGCTGCGCACTAAGAAATCGTAATATAATAACAGTAATCAGTGATTGATCACCAAAATCTTACTTGTTTTTTTTGTAATCGTTAGACTTTTGGGTGACCTGATCCGCTACGAATATATAATAAGCGTTAGTAACAGGGTTAATGAAGGTTATCTTCAATTCATTTAATTTGTCAAAGTGGTTAAACTCTCTGCTTCGGTTTGTTTACTTAAATTATGAATTTCAAGTGGGTTTCGTGTGATGAAATCTAGAGTCATCTGGTGTTAGGGTTATTTGCATCTTTTTACTATATTCTGTTTTTTCTTGGGGTGTTGTTTTTAATGGAACGTGGTGATATTAATTTTTGCAGATTTATAAATCAGTCTTTTAGTTGTTCTCTTCAATATTGGCAATTAATTAGGTATGATTTTGTTTAGGCATTTTCCAGTATGAGCAAAATCACTATTGTACAAATAGCAGATGACGAGGGCAATTTGAGGCTGGATCGCTGGTTTAAACGGCACTATCCTTACACAACACATGCTCAATTGCAAAAACTACTACGTAAAGGCTCTGTACGAGTTGAGGGTAAAAGAGCTAAGGCTAATACCCGACTGGAAGCAGGACAGTCAATTCGTGTTCCACCTTTGGTAGATGTCAATCGGATAACAAAGCCAAAAAAAAATATAAAACACTTTTGTGCTAGTAAGTCAGAAATCACGGATCTGCACGAGAGAATCCTTCATATCGATGACGATATAATTGTTTTAAACAAACCACCAGGAATACCCGTTCAGGGGGGCACTAGAGTAAAAAATAGTATTGATGCAATGTTGGGTTGCTTAAAATTTGAAAAGGCTTTTCGGCCAAAATTAGTACATCGGCTAGATAAAGATACTTCTGGGGTTTTACTTTTAGGACGTTCGTCCGAGGCAGCTGCAAAACTAACGGCTGCGTTTCGTGCTAAAGCCATGCGCAAGATTTATTGGGCGATTGTTGTGGGTCGTGTTGAACTGTCATCAGGGCGAATAGATGTAGCTTTATCAAAGCTTTCCGGAAAAAAAGGTGAGCGTATGGTCCCGGATCCCGAAAATGGTAGGCAGGCAGTTACATTCTATCAAACCATTGACCGTGTCAGTCGAAAGGTTACATGGTTATCACTTGAACCTCAAACTGGACGCACACATCAACTTCGTGCCCATTTGGAAGCATTGGGCACTCCTATTTTAGGGGATGGAAAGTATGGAGGGTCAAAGTCGTTTATACAAGGATCTGGCCTAAGCCGCAAAATGCACCTGCATGCCCGAGCTATTCGTGTTCCCCACCCAAGTGGTGAGCATATTGAAGTTATTGCACCATTACCAGCTCATATGTCTGCTACCTGGCGTTTTTTCGGATTTGATGAATATTTGGTTAAAGACAATTTTCTTTATCCTTAGGCGATGGTTTTTATTGGGGTCCATCACCTTGATTTTTCTAGAAGGTCAGGGGTAGGAATAAGCACAAGTATAGGGTTTATGAGGTGAAGGGGCATAACAGCTGTGCTGTAATCGTAAAGCGTAACTTTTTTGTTTATGTCCAGGGTTTATTACTAAAAAATAGGAAGTGTGTTGTTGGCAAACAGATTGTTTCAAAAGGGAAACTACAAAAAAAAATCGCGTCTCGTTGTTTTTGATTGTGATGGAACGCTAGTTGATTCAGCATACGCTATCATTTCTTGCATGCAAACAGCATGTAGTAATTTGGGCCATCTTCAACCAAAGAAAGTTGACATACGTCGAACTGTTGGACTGCCATTGGATGAAGCCATCACAATATTACTTCCTAGTATAAAAATTAATCAAATTAATGGAGTTAAAAACGAATTTAACAAGCTATATGCCATGCTAAAAGGTAGGAATAAGATCCACGAACCACTTTATTGTGGGGTAGAGGAGACGCTTTGTTCTCTCAAGAAAGCGGGATGGTTGCTGGGTGTTGCGACTGGCAAATCTTCAAATGTGCTGAAATCAACCTTAGAAAATCAAAATATAGATCGTTATTTTATAACTCTGCAAACAGCTGATTTATCAGTAGGCAAACCCGATCCTGATATGTTGCTCAAAGCAATGAGAGATACTGGAGCTGAAAAAAAGAGGACGGTGATGATTGGTGACACTTCTTATGATATGAAGATGGCTCGTAATGCAGGCACCTCAGCAATCGGGGTCACTTGGGGCTATCACTCTGTTGAAGAATTATATGATTCTGGTGCGCATAGTGTTGTGAAAACTTTTTCTCAGATTCCACTAGCCCTTGAAAACCTATTTAAAAAATGAAAATGACTGAAAAAAAATACATTGCTCGCAGGTTTTATCAAGAGGTTAATGTTATTAAACTTGAAAGAGGATTTGCAGTCGAATTAGATGGCCGATTAGTTAGGACACCTCTAGGTCAGCCACAAATTTTGACTAGTAAGGATTTGGCAATAGCAATAGCTCATGAATGGGCTTCTCAGGAAAAGGTAATTGTACCAGAAACTATGCCTTTGACGGGCTATGCCAATAGTTCGATTGATAGGATCGAAAAAAACCGCGAGAGCATACTGAAAGAAATTCTTAACTTTGCTGAGACAGATCTGCTGTGCTACCGTGCGAACGAGCCCATAGATTTAGTAAGTCGCCAGAACAGTCACTGGCAACCACTGCTTGATTGGGCAGCAGATACTATGAAAATTAAATTAAAAGTGACTACTGGTATACTTCACATAAAACAACCTCTTAGGGCGATAGATACGTTGGCCAAATTGTTGCGTGGGAAGAATGATATGGAACTTGCTGGTATTATTAGTCTTACAACCGCTTGTGGGTCAATTATTCTTGCTCTTGCATTGGCCAAGGGTAGAATTGATATAAAGGAGGCTTTAGTTTGCACACAGTTGGAGCAAATTTATCAGAATGAACGCTGGGGAGTTGATGAGGAGACAAGAATACGTCAAGTAAGTTTGGAAACCGAAATTGCTACAGCAACAAAATTTTTATCTCTTCTAAGATAGAAACTACTCTTGATAGTTTGATTTTAAATTTGGAATTTTTAGAGAATAAGCTTTTGTGACTCTTTGGGTGTAATACCAAAGATTTCTTCAAAACTTGTAAGTAAGTGTTTGTCAAGATCAGCCATATTTGAGGTGTTGCCCAGGTCAGCAAGGGAAGTAACCCCGTGATTATATATGCCACATGGTATAATACCATCGAAGTGGCTTAAATTTGGTATAACGTTAATTGATATTCCGTGATAAGTAATCCAATGGCGTACCCGAACACCTAGTGCAGCAATTTTCTCTTCTCTACCATCCTTTCTGTTTACCCAAATACCAATGCGTTTATCACGTCGTTCAGCAATGACGCCAAGCTTTGCAAGACTGCGAATAATCCACTCTTCAAGGTCATGCACGTAACGTCTAACATCACTACCGCGTTTTTTTAGATTGATCATAATATATACAACTCGTTGCCCCGGCCCATGATAGGTGTACTTCCCACCACGTCCAGCTTCAAAAACTGGAAAACGCCTTGGGTCCAGAAGGTCAGAAGTTTTGGCACTCGAACCTGCTGTGTAGAGAGGTGGGTGCTCAAGAAGCCAAACGACCTCATCAGCGGTGCCATTCTTTATTTCCAATACCCGTTTTTCCATAAAAGCTAGGGCTTTTTGATACGGTACAGGATTGTATGTTATTAACCATTCCATATGAATTTTTAGCATAGAATTTGATAATTGAGCGGAAATATTGATGCATAAGCTTGCTTGAGGTCAAACAATTTGCTATTCCCCACATTGGCAACAACATTTTTGCTTTTGTGCGGTCGTGGCGGAATTGGTAGACGCGCAGCGTTGAGGTCGCTGTGGGTGATGAGCCCGTGGAAGTTCGAGTCTTCTCGACCGCACCAACTTTTAATGTGCCATAGGGATACTAGTACTAGTTAGTTTTTTCTGAAAGTGCATCTAGAATAGGACAGTTAGGCCTATCATCACCATGGCAAGCAGTAGCTAAGGTACTTAGCTGATCTCTCAACATCTGAAGTTCTGACAATTTAGTATCTATTTTCGCAATCTTTTCTAGTGTTAGCGCCTTAACTTCTTTGCTTGAACGTTCTGTGTTTTCGTAGAGCGCAAGCAACTCCCTGCAATCATTTAGGCTGAAATCAAATTTTCGTGCTTTGGCAAGAAACTGCAATTTGGCCAAGTCGAACTCTGAGAAATTTCGGTAGCCAGTATTTGTATCAATTTGGGGTTTAATCAAACCTATATCACTATAATATCTGACAGTTTTTACTGTTAAGTCAGATAGGTTTGCGGCCTTGCCTATATTCATTTTTTCTCTTGCATCTCCTGTCAGGGGAGAGTTTATAACTAGGAAGAATAAAGGTCAAATATGGTATTGAAAAAATGATTGGTAAGTCATACCCCAACAACATGCCAGCTTTTGAAGATTTGTTAACTGATGCGAGAATCTTAGCCGCATTATTTTAAATAAAGAGTATATAGTCCGGCCGCACACAACGGTAACATGGAAAGATAAGCTCTTGTTCAAACGTGCATTAGAGAGGTTTTTGCAATGTGTAAAATTTTTTTACTGGTTATCTTGTTAGGATTACCAATCTCAGCCAATGCTCACTCTCTTCTAACTTCATCCTATCCACAGAGTGGCGAGATATTAACTGTGCCACCTACCGAAATTGTCATGGAGTTTAGAACACCAACTAGGCTCATCAAGGTTGATTTAACGAAGTCATCAGACAAAAAAGGTAAAAGGTTGTTAGGTGGATTTATTGGTGTTGAAGGTCAGTCGGTCCCGCTTAGTGCAAGCACACAAATGACTACTAACAAGCGACAAGTTATACCCCTGCCATCCCTAGAGAAGGGCTTTTACTCGCTTGCTTGGCGTGCATTGGGTAAGGATGGTCATGTGATAAAAGGAGTTCTGACGTTCAACATTAAAGGTAGCTAAGATGGATGTCTGGATTTTTTTTAACCCTATCCTTAAAGTGCTTTTATATTTTTCCAGCTTTGGGAGCGTGGGAAGCTTCTTGTTCAGCCTGCACTTGGGTAGGGAACTCAATGCGGACCAGCAAGCTTATTGCGATTATCTTACTCATAGAGGCACTTTAATAGGAGCAGTCATATCTCTGTTAATGATTTTATCGGTGGCTGGAAATCTAGGAGGTGACCTTGCAAGTATAATTGACTTTTTACTGTTGAAGCTTGCCATAGAATCTAAGTCTGGTGTTGGCTACTTAACAGCCTTTGCAGGCTTTGCCCTTATGTTGATAGCGCAGAGTCAAAGAGAAAATGCCAGAAGATTTGTGTTAATGATTGGCTCCATCGCAATATTAATTTCATTTACCATGTCTGGACACTCCCAACTAGACGGTATTCTCACACAATCACTCTTGATATTGCACTTGTTTGGTATAACCTTCTGGCTTGGAGCGCTCCTTCCATTTCGTTGGATATGTTTACAATCTGATACACGCAATATTGAACGGGTGGCGCATCGCTTTGGCATTATTGCCATAGGTTATGTTGGGCTGCTTCTCAGTTCAGGATTGGGCTATGCATACCTGCTTTTAGAGGAAGTTTCCCTCCTTTTTACGACGCAATACGGTAATGTACTTTTAATAAAGATTGTATTGGTAGGTGGCTTATTGTCATTGGCGGCGCTCAATAAATTTAAGCTAGTACCATCAATAGAAACAAACCCCTTGCAAACGGTCAGGCGATTTCAAAGATCTGTTCAATTTGAAATTGCCCTTGCTATAGTCATTTTAATAGCATCAAGCCTTCTAACTACATCTATGACGTTGCCCAAAGGTATGTGAAATGATTAATCGTCATGCATTGTTTTCCAAAGCAGCATTGTGTCTTTCCGTGATAGCGCTTATTTAGCTGGTTCTTAAAGAAGGCACAATAATAGGACATTACTAGCTGACTGTTAATAAAGATATTGCGTCATTTGCTGAAGACGGTAATGAAACAAATTTGTGGTTTTTTAACAAGATAACACTTAGTCCATTACTAAAGGGAAAGATGGGAGAGGTTCTAGAAGTTGAGCTAGTGATGCCTCCGGTTGACAACCTATAGATCATGTTCTTTTGCCATTATTGTTGTATAAGGGAAAAATATTATAAAACTATACTCAAAGCTTCAGTTTAGTTGTGTTTTTTCAGATTACATGTTTTGGAGTGAAAATTTCTTTCTATATAAATTTTGTAAATTTTATAACCGTACGTATATATAGTGCAATTGCTTGTATATTTGAGCAAACTATTCTTATGTTACAACACACCTCTTCCTGCTAGTTAGCTACTTTTTAAGCTTGGACAATAGGGAGTTCTGACCAGCATGTTGTGTAGCGAGGGGATCGGTAATTCTGTAATGTATAGACNGCAGTATTGTTAACACCGACTGAGGCCATACGAATTGTGTTATTACCAATATTGGCATTAATCTTATCAAAGGCTATCATTAAGTGCTCTTTGCGTTCATTGGCCAATTTATTTGGTGGGGAAAATAACTGGTTTTGCATGTTTTCAACTTGAACAAGTCCAAGCATCATAACCCCGGCACTTTTAAATTGAAGTCCTGGTTTCCAGACACTTTCAAATGCGATCATGGCTGCTTGTGTGATTTCGGCAGTATGGTTCGAAGGGGCGGGTGGGGAGTGTGATGCACTACCCCTATAATAATTCTGTGGGTTAAAGTGGCTCGTCATAGCGAAAACATTGACGATAGAGCAAACTAGACCGTCCCGACGCATTTTTTCTGCTGCCCTTGCTGCAAATGCGGCAACACTTTCACGTAAAACTCGGCGGGTGGTGATTGGCTTGGCAAAAGAGCGTGAGACCCGGATAGTTTTCTTATCGGGGGGATAACTTTCTAAATTTAAGCAAGGTTGCCCTCGTAATTCAAGTAGCGTACGTGCACCGGTAACGCCCATGCGCTTGCGTACCCAACGTTCGGATAAATCATGGAAATCTAGGGCTGTTTCAATTTCCTGGTTATTTAGCATTTGGGCCCAGCGGCTACCTATACCCCAGATGTCACGAACCTTAATTTCGGCTAGTGCGTCACGTCGAGTCGCTTCGTCAGTAATGATGAATGAACCGTTTGTTACATCGGATTTTTTAGCTATGTGACCGGCGATTTTAGCTAGCGTTTTAGTCTCGGCGATTCCGACAGAAACTGGAATTCCAGTCCATTGTTTGATGGTTTTTTTAATGTCGTAGCCATAATCTCTTAAATTACGATGTTCAAACCCAGCTAATCCTAAGAACGCTTCATCGATGGAATAAATTTCTATGTGTGGAGTGAAAGTACCAAGTGCACTCATGACTCGTTCTGACATATCGCCGTATAGTTGATAGTTCGATGAATAGACATGAATGCCATAGTGGCGTATAAGTTTATTTGCTTCAAATAAAGGCATGCCCATAGGAATACTAAGAGCCTTGGCCTCATTGGAGCGCGCAATAATACAGCCATCATTATTAGAGAGTACAACAACCGGGCAACCTTCCAAGCGTGGATTAAATACACGTTCGCAAGAAACAAAAAAATTGTTACAGTCAACTAGCGCAAAGATCTGTTTCATGGAGTTTAAGATACAAAGCGTCGCACGGAGCCAGTAACTACACCCCAGATACTACATTCTGAATTGGAGCTCATTTTAGTCGGTGGATAGTCTGGATGTTCGGCCTTAAGTACCCAGACATTATCTTCCTTAATCAGACGCTTAACTGTCAATTCGCCATTGACAATGGCAACAACGATGTGTCCCGAGCGACTTTCTACAGAGCGATCTACAATCAACACATCGCCAGAAAGGATTCCAGCTCCAGTCATAGATGCTCCCTCCACGCGAACCATGAAAGTTGCGGCTGGGTGAGCAATTAGGTACTCGTTCAGATCTAGGGCTCCCTCCATATAATCATCAGCGGGAGAGGGGAATCCAGCGGCTACAGTACTAACATAAAGAGGTGGGTGAACCCGCTTATTTAACTTATTAAAAAAGAACATAACAAGAACATAGTATCAAGTATTTAAATAGTTTTCAATGGCTGAGTTAGTGTCATATGTTATTTTAACTTTATTAAGTAATTGAACTTGACCATTACAGATAAAAAAGAGAGCCAGTGAAAGGATAGCTAAAATAATGCCAACAGTACTGATTACGGGAGCAAACCGGGGCTTGGGTCTGGAGTATGCGCGTCAATATGCAGATGATGGGTGGCGGGTTATTGCTACATGCCGTGTCCCTGAAACTGCGATGGAATTAACCAGAATTCGGGGTGAGGTAGAAATCCGTGCACTAGATATAGGCAATCAAGAGCAAATCCTTGCTCTGGCAAACAGTCTACGAAAAGAAGCAATTGATTTGCTACTTAATAACGCTGGAATTTATGGCCCACGCCCATCAAGGTTAGGTAATATTGAGTATGATACTTGGGAAAGTGTCATGCGTATTAATGTTATGGCGCCCTTGAAAGTGTGTGAGAGCTTTAGTATTCACGTTGCTAATAGCGAATTAAAAAAGATTGCAATCATGTCCTCAAAGATGGGTTCTATTGATGACAATAACTCAGGTGGTAGCTATGTTTATCGTTCCACAAAAGCGGCTCTTAATGCGGTAATGAAAAGCCTGTCAATTGATTTGGCATCAAACGGGATTTCAGTTGCTATTCTTCATCCTGGTTGGGTCAGAACAGACATGGGTGGCCCTAGCGGATTGATCGATGTATTTGAAAGCGTAAGTGGTTTACGCAAGGTGATTGAGAGATTGAATCTTGAAAATTCTGGCCGTTTTTATAACTTTGATGGTTCAGAAATAAACTGGTGAATTTATTGGAATTATGTTTTTTGATTTTTTTTAGATCACTTGATCGTACTTTGTACATTATTCAGGTTTGATGTANTAATTGGATAATAGTTTTTTTGGGCAAAGTAAATGGCGTTAAATATAGTTAAGTTAGCAGTTGGTATTAGAAATGTTGAGCATCTTAAGCAAAAACAAAAAACTCGCATAGAACAGGAAGGTGTTTTAGTTTATACTACCCGTAATACACCCGTCAGATCCACGGAGATACTTAATGGTGGATCAATTTATTGGGTCATCAAAAAATTTATTAGGGTTCGCCAACGGATAATTAGTATTGAAAAGGGTATTGACTCTGAAGGTGGTCGCTCGTGCTTCCTTTCCCTAGACAAAAAACTTGTCAAGACGGAGTTGATGGAATTTAAAGCTTTTCAAGGATGGCGATATTTCAAAGATGAAGAAACCCCTCAAGACTTAGCCCAAATTGAAAACTCTTTTAGTACTGATGAAGAGTTGCCATTAGAAATGCAATTAGAGTTGAAAACCCTTGGCTTACTCTAAACAAACCCACCTTGAAATGATTCCATAGTTAAAAAAAGATAAAGTTCAGATTATTTAGTTTAAACTAGATTTTTATATAAATTTTATACAAGGCATTTTTTAAAGTTCTCAAGCCATCTTAGCTTTTCTTCAAGTAGGCTAATGTCATGATTAAGCCAGCCAACTAGGTACCCTTCCTCATTTGCATGATACTGGTTTAGGTCAATTAAGCGGGCTAATTCATTCTCGGTCATTTCAATTAGAAGTTCTGCCTGTATTGATTGTTCATTTTTGTCAAGAAGGTGTAAAAAGCGAAATTTTAAAGCTACTACTAATTTTCTTATTTCTGTTGCTGCAGGACGCACGTTGGCTGTGAGTAATGTCTTTAGTTCTAGCCGCCCACTTTCGGTAATTACAAGTTCTGCATCTTCCACAGTTGCGCCTTTGTGAGCTACTTCAATTAGACCCTCGTATTTTAATAGTTCAATTGATATACCCAAGACATCAAGTGAAGGCCCAGTAATATGGCTAATGAAATGGCGAATAGAATTAGCTAGTGTTCCGTACCGTGTTTCACCCAATGCAAGAGTGCCCAGAGCACAAAGTCGAACAGCTTCTTTGGGTGTTAATGTATTGTCGGCAAACATTGTTGATCTTCCTTGCTTGTTTGAGCTAACACTCCGCGACAAGTATAACTATATTTACTCATCTATGGCTCATGATGGCTTTCAAGCTGCTTGCTTAAGTCCCAAGCGACTCCATACCTCACGGATAGAGTTAACTAAATGGTCCATATCCTCATTCGTATGTAATGGGGTTGGTGTAAAACGCAGTCGTTCTGTGCCTCGTTTTACTGTCGGGTAGTTGATGGGCTGGACGTAAATGCCGTGCTTGAATAACAGATCATCACTAGCTTTCTTGCAGAGAGTTGCATCGCCTACGAGAACAGGAACAATATGACTGACTGAGGGCATGACTGGTAGCCCAATTTCATACAGACGTTGCTTGAGTGTAGCTGCACGTTCTTGATGCAGATCACGTAATTCTTGGTGTTCTTTAAGATGTTTTATCGAGGCAATTGCAGCTGCAGCTACTGCTGGCGGCATTGAGGAAGAAAAAATGAAGCCAGAACCATAAGATCTAACAAAATCACACATGGCAGCAGAGCCAGTGATGTAGCCCCCAACAACACCAAAAGCCTTGGCTAGCGTTCCCTGTATGATGGTAATCCTATCCATTAGTCCTTCACGCTCGGCAACACCACCACCACGTTTTCCATACATGCCTACTGCGTGCACCTCGTCAAGGAAAGTCATTGCGTTATGCTTATCAGCGACGTCACAAATTTCTCCGATTGGTGCAATATCTCCATCCATTGAATAAACAGACTCAAAGGCAACCAATTTCGGAGTAGTTAGTCCATATTGGCTTAAAAATTTATCTAAATCTTCGACATCATTGTGTTTGAAAATCTTTTTTTCAGCTCGAGAGTGACGTATTCCCTCAATCATGGAATTGTGGTTATGAGCATCTGAAACGATTACACAATCAGGAATCATTGCACCTAAGGTGCTCAAAGTGGTCATGTTTGCTATCCAACCAGAACCAAATAATAGTGCTCCTTCTTTCTCATGCAGATCAGCCAGTTCTTTTTCAAGCAAAATATGGTAATGGTTGGTCCCAGAGATGTTTCTGGTTCCACCTGCACCAGCGCCACATCTGTCAATAGCCTCGTGCATGGCGGCCAAGGTCATAGGGTTTTGTCCCATACCCATGTAGTCGTTAGAGCACCAAACAGTAATTTCGTGGGTAGTACCGTCAGGTCGGTGGTTTATGGCTTTTGGAAAAGCTCCTGCTGTGCGTTCCAGATCAGCGAAAATCCGGTACCGACCCTCTGATTTGAGGTCGTCGATGTTTTCTAAAAAGAAATTCTCATAATCCATCAATAAGCTCCTAGGCTTGTTCTCAATCTTGGAAGTTGAAAATCATACTTAATAAACAGTTTTCCCCTGGTAGCTGCTCGCTATTTAAATGAACAATCACTGAAGTTAAATTGAATTTCTTTGTTAGAGGGATCCAGATTTTCCTGAACAAGGTCCTTAATTAAATTTTTAAAATAGTGTAAACGAGTTAATTATTAATGAGATCCTGAANCAGAAGACAATAGATAAAATTGAGGAGAGTTTACAAAAACTGATTGCGATAGTCTGATTATAAGTAACTGAGAACATGCTTATTATACTTTAGTACACCAATGTATTAAAGTTAAAATATAGAGCTTTTTATTGTGTTTTTTTGACTTTTGCAAAGAAAGGTACAACATGATAACCCAAGTTGTAACCTAATGCGTATTTTTGTTTAGTTGCCGGCCTTTACAATGAGTTCGACAATTAAAGCAGCAAATGCATCGTGGGTCATGAATAAAAATGAGAATGCGCAGGCCCACATTAAGGGCCGCTTGCACCAATCTGATGGTAAAGCACTCAAAAATCTCCTCGCACGCAATATCTCACGATTTTGGCGATCTATACGTTCATTTTCCAACTGCCATAAATTGTATGCAAGAGCTTCCTCTCTAGGAGGTGGTATTTTTACATTGACTTTGTTCATAGCAATTTGATCCTTTTACCAATTGTTCAATTTTGATAATTGCAAAAGAACCTTTCTTATTTATTAACTTGCATAAATATTATAAGAAGATCCTTTAATTTTTAGCTTATTTGGAGTTTGCCATGTCTGAAGAGGTCACAGCATCACACATTCTTATTATGCATCAAGAGTCTGAACGATCCTCCGAAACTCGTTCAAAAGAAGAGGCTCAGGATATGATTGAGGATGTAAAAACAAAAATTTTGGATGGTGCTGATTTTGCAGAGCTTGCAGGAGAGGTTTCTGATTGCCCGTCAGGGAGTAAAGGTGGCAGTCTGGGTACTTTTGGCCGTGGTCAAATGGTAAAAATTTTTGAAGATGTTGCCTTTGGCCTTGATATTGGTGAAATTAGTGACATTGTTGAAACAGAGTTTGGTTACCATATTATAAAACGTACCGCATAGTATCTGTCTCCGTTGTGAGTAAGTATTTAATCCTAGGCGTATTGAAATTTTAATTTGATATAAAAGTGGCAAGTGCAAAATATTGCCTTCTAGCAGAACGATTTCTTTTGGATTGTACTATATGGTGAAATCTTATAGTGATACGTTGATACAATCTACCTTGATTTAAATGATTAGAACTTCAGAATCCTCATTTCAAGATGTTAATTTTGATAGAAAGTTTGATATTGTAAAGAAAAGACCCTGCCCGGGGGGAACGGGGAGGGCCTTTGGAGGGGCACGGTTTAAAAAAATCGTGCCAGGGGTATTATGCATTTAATACGTTTACAAACTTAAGTTAGATCACAATCTCAACCAACTTCCTCAATTTTAGTTTTACTATCGTCAAATTGTCATTTATTTGGATACAAAATAAAAATTATGATTAATAGCATTTGTCGGATGAGCTAGTTAACAAATTAGTGTGCAACAATTATTATGATAATCATCCGTGATGAAGACTGCCATAGTCTCTGACCTTTAAATTAAAGCTTTTTGGTATTTTTAACATGCCCAAAGAATGGAAAAAATTTATTATCTAACTCAGTTCTAAATATTAGATTGTGCTGATAACAATGACCCTAAAAATTCTAGGAGAATACTATCAAGGTTGATTAAACAGAAGTTTATGGTTGTAAGAATTAGAACGTGTGAATTTAACCTTTACCACCGTTTTTCTTAGACCATGTAATGGGGTTATCTAGAAAATTCTTAACACCCTCAATTGAAGAATTAGGAAAGTACTCACCTTCCATTGCAACTTGCAATATATCATGCCATGTAGCCAAATAATGAAGGGTGATACCTTCTTTTTCAAGAGTTTCTAGTGTGCCAGAAAATATGCCGTAAAAGAAAACAACGAAGGCATCGTTGACCACCGCTCCGGCTTTGCGAAGTGCATTAACAAATGAAATTTTTGATGCACCATCTGTAGCAAGATCTTCAACCAGTAACACATTAGAGCCTTCTTTCAAGCTACCCTCAATTTGTGCATTACGGCCAAAGCCTTTTGGCTTTTTTCGAACATAAAGCATAGGTTTATTTGTCGACTGAGTAATCCAGGCAGCGTAAGGGATCCCTGCGGTTTCTCCTCCGGCTACAGTATCAACTTTGTTAAAATCAATTTTGTCATCAAGCAATTGGACTGCTAAATCCATCATCTTTTGGCGTTCTTTTGGATAAGAAATAAGTTTACGGCAATCAATGTAAACTGGGCTAGCCCAGCCTGAAGTGAGTATAAAAGGGTCATCAAGGCGAAAATTTACTGCCTTGATTTCTAGCAGCAATTTAGCGGCTCTAAGGCCAAAGGCATTTTCTCGTTGTCGGTGTGTGGTCTCTGACATTTGGCACCAGTTTTGAAGCAATTAAAAACCATTTTCTGTTTAGAGACTCTTGATACTTTTCTCAAGGATTTCTGTGAACTTTGTTCTCGATGGAGTTAATTTTACTCCAAACCCCTATAACTTTCAGTTTATCATTTGTTGTGGTTGTTTGGAAGTAAGCTTTATTACTCTTCTATAGTAATTATTTGATCATCGGTGGATAAGATGTTTTAACAAGTAATTATAAAATAATTTAATCTTTCTCTAAAGGTTACTGGAAGGTTGTAAAAGGTGAGAAACGACAATAAAACGTGAAACTTTCAAAGTGATGTTGAAGTACTTAGAGAAATACTGGTCAACTTGAGGATTTGTATTGAATGCATGAACGAATATGGTTTTTAATGTTCAAATCAAATCCTACACAAATGATACCAGAGAAAAATATGTCAATATTTCCACTAGAAAGTAATTTTAAGTGACAACTAAAAATAAACTTTCAATCTGGAATTTGATTGATGATCGAGCAGGAAACCAGAGCCAATGTCTTGGGGTGAGTGAGGCTTTAGGCTTAAAATATGAAATTCGAGACCTTAAATATACACCTGCTGCGGCTTTACCAAACTTTATAATGGGAGAGACATTTAGCGGCCTTACAGCAAGTTCGCGTGTAAATTTGATTGAACCTTGGCCTGATTTGATTATTGCAGCAGGCAGGCGTTGTTCACCGGTGGCAAGACACATTAAAACATTGAATAACGGCAATACATATCTAGTTCAGATTATGTATCCCGGTAATACTGGTCTTGATGAATTTGATTTAGTATGCACACCTCGCCACGATGAGATTCAGAGTAGGGAAAATATTTTTCATATTACAGGAGCGCCGCACCGCATAACTCAGGATCGTCTAAGAACTGCTCGTCAAAATTGGCTGGGACGATTAGATCATTTGCCAAATCCACGCATTGCTCTAATTGTAGGTGGCTCTACGAAGCGACGGATTTTTACTAAGCAGATGGCGAGCGAGCTGGGAGCAGCTGCTTCTAAAATGGCTGAGGACGTAGGTGGATCGCTAATGGTGACTACATCACGACGTTCTAATGATAGTGTAGACGCTTTAATTGACAAAATTAAGGCACCGGCAATGATATTTAAATGGGGAGATGAAGGAGAAAACCCATACTTAGGTTTTTTGGCCGCAGCAGAAGGCGTAATAGTTACCGGAGATTCTGTTTCGATGTGTTCAGAAGCAGTAGCAACAACTGGCCCTGTATGGATTTACGCGCCAAAAGAACTGACTACCCGAAAACATGGCATATTACATGAACAACTAGTTGAGGGTGGGTATGCAAAATTCTTAAATGCTGAGGGTGGCACCTCTTTTGATCAATGGGAACATCCGCCACTAAATGCTGCAAAGCAAATCTCTAATGAAATCAAGAGGCGCCTTAATATTTAAAATTATGAATAGTAAACAAAAGGAGAGAATTCATAAGATAAGGCATCAAGAGAATTGTCTACAAATAGACGAACTAGGTTGGCATGGAGATGGCATAGCCAACTTAGAGGGAAAGCGAATATATGTACCCTTCACCCTGGCTGGTGAGAGTGTAACTGCAAGGGTAATGGGATCAAGAGCAAGACTTTTGGAGGTCTTGAGTGCTTCCCCTAACCGCATTGATCCTCTGTGTAAGTATTACGGAAAATGTGGAGGGTGCGTTGCTCAGCATTTAAAGTTTGAGATGTACTGCCAATGGAAGAGACAGGTCATAGTAAATGCGCTTTCGAACCGACAAATAAAGGCCCCTGTAAAGCACCTAATTGATGGCCACGGATCAGGCAGAAGACGTGTACTTTTGCATGTAGTTAGAGATAACGGCCAATTTAGAGTTGGCTTCATGCAGGCTCGCAGCCACAACTTAGTGGAAATCAACAGTTGTCCAATTCTGGTACCTGAACTTGTAAAAGCAACAGAAATTGCTCGTGATATAGCTCGATGTTTATTGGACACTGATAGGACTTTAAACATTCAATTGACTTTATGCGATACTGGTTTGGACTGTCATGTTGTTGGAAAGAGAGAGTTAGACCTTCATACCCGGATAAACTTATCTGATTGCGCAAATAGTTATGACCTAGCACGTCTCTCTGTAGGTAATGATGTAATTTTGGAACGTCGGGCACCAATATTGACCTTTGGGCCAGGTAAGGTGCTATTGCCACTACGTAGCTTTCTGCAAGCAACATTTGCAGGTGAGGAAATTTTATCTAATATAGTTTTAGATTGGGTAAGTGGATCAAAACAGATTGCAGATCTTTATTGTGGGCTTGGGCCTTTCTCATTGCGCATGGCTGCGTATAGCTCTGTTACATCGTTTGATAACGACGCTTTATCGATTTTAGCTCTGAGAACCGCAGCAAAAAAAATTCAGGGACAAAAACCAGTTATGGCAAATATTAGGGATTTAAAAGAAAATCCATTGCAAAAAAGTGAGTTGGATAATTTTGATGCTGTTGTCTTTGATCCGCCTCGTTCTGGATCGATATCCCAAGCAAGAGAATTAGCAACCTCAGAGGTACCTCGTGTCGTTGCAATTTCATGTAATGCAGCAACTTTTGCTCGTGATTCATCAATATTGATTGATGGTGGCTATCGATTGGAAAAGGTAGTCCCAGTTGATCAATTTCGTTTTGCTAGCCACGTGGAAATAGTCGGTGTTTTTGAGCGGGCTTAAATATGTAAATTTGAACTTAGCAATACTCATTTATATAAAAAATTGAAATGGAGTTTTCCTATTGGCTGTCCTAGACAGCACGGGAATGACGTCCCTTGCCGTTATCTAAGTAGGCGTCAAACGCTGCGGCTACCAGCCGCACAAATGGTCTTCCAATTTCTGTTACTGTAATAATATTGTCAGAAAGATTGATGATTCTATCCTCAGATAAAGGTTTCAGCTTTTCTATTTCAGAAATGAAGGTCGTATTTGGTACATCAAATTTTCTACATACAAAATTCAAATCAACACTAAGGTCACACATAATGCGTTCTATCACATACCCCCTTAGACGGTCATCTTGGCTCAATTCGATACCCCGTTCTATGGCAAAATTCCCCGCAGTTATTCTCTCACTATACTGTTTTAAGGGAGATACATTTTGCATATAGCCCTGATGCATTTGACCTATAGCTGATGCGCCAAAACCGATCAATGTTGGCGCACTATCAGCTGTATATCCCTGGAAATTACGATGTAAAGTTCCTTCATTGAGCGCTTCGCTCATATCGTCATCGGGCAAGGAGAAGTGATCTAACCCTATTGGTTCATAGCCGGCTTCAATAAATTTGGAAGAAGATGCTTCAAATTGTTGCCAGCGCTCGTCTGCATTCGGTAGGGCGCTCTCATCTATAAGTTTCTGGTGTGGTTTCATCCAAGGAACATGGGCATAACCAAATAGAGCAACTCGAGCTGGTTGAAGGCCAATAGCCAGTTCTGCCTCACGTTCAATCATCTCTGTGGTCTGGTTGGGTAGCCCATACATTAAATCCATATTGATTTGGTCGATACCATGCTCGCGTAACCAACCAATGACTTTTGCGGTCATTTCGTATGGCTGTATACGATTGATTGCCTTTTGTATGTCCGCATCAAAGCTTTGCACACCAATACTTGCACGATTTACTCCTGCATCGCTAAGTGCCTTCACATATTCAATTGATGCAGTTCGTGGATCTAACTCAACAGCAATTGTGGCGTTATCTGTGATATCAAATCGTTTAAACAGGCGTTCGATGATTCGTTTCCAGTCTGATCCTTTCAACATTGTTGGACTGCCACCACCCCAATGGAGGTTGCTTGCTTTAAAACGAGATGGCAAAGCTTGTGCAACAAGATCAATCTCACTTAGGAGAACTTCCAAATAATCAGCTACTGGATCATAGCGTTTGACTACCTTGGTATAGCATCCACAGAACGAACACATTTCATCACAAAATGGAATATGAAAATAAAGTGAGAGAGGAGTAGTGGGATTAAGCTCCTTGAGCCACTGTCGGTAAATATCGCCTTTGATACCATTTCTAAAATGTGGCGCTGTTGGATAACTAGTGTAACGTGGCACCATTAAATCATATTTTTCTGAAAGTTTGGTCATAAAATTAACTATAAACTATTCTGTAAAAAAAAGTGGGACCAAAAGGCCCCACTTTTCCTAAAAAGAGAGCACTTGCCTCAATAGATGTTCTGAGCCGAAACCATGGCATAAAGCATAGGCACGGAGAGCAATGTGTTAGTGCGGGAAAAAAGCATTGCTGTACGCGCTGATGCTGCTTTTTGTTCGGCAGAGGCATCGACAATGCCGAGAGCTTTTTTCTGATTTGGCCATATTACAAACCAAACGTTGATAAACATGATAATGCCTAACCACATGCCAATTCCAATAGCGACATTTTTGGCATTGGCAAAATTCTCAGAAGCACCTAGTGTAAGAGCTTCAACCAAATAACCGTTCAAATGGGACAGAATTAACCCAGAAATAATTGTTACCATTGCTCCCCAACGAAACCAAAAGAGTGCAGCTGGTGCTATTACCTTTCCAATGGCAGGTTTCTGGTCATCAGGTATGTTAGGCATATTAGGGATTTGTACAAAGTTAAAGTAATAGAGTAGGCCGATCCACATAACGCCAGAAAGGACGTGTATCCAACGAATTAAGAAGGCGGTATACACATGATCAACGACAAAACTATCACCCGTAATACTGCCAACTGCGGCAATCATGATAATAGTTAAAACGAGACCAGCAATTACTGTTTTTTTTAGATCAGTAAGAATGGCAGACATTAAAATTTTCCCCTTTAAAAATTTCGAGTTTACTGAAGTTTGTTCTGATTCTATTCCTACTTTACAAGATGACGCAAATTAATTCCAATAGTTTCAATTAATGAATTTATATATTCAATGATAGTGATAATCATTATCATTATGTTATGTGTTTTTACTTTATATTTTTTGTAACAAACGATTTTCTTTTCTTACAAAAACTTTAGCTTATTTATGTATTTGAAATCGGTGTTTTGTGTGTCATGTCATGGACAAGCATGAACTGGAATTTGCACATGAACAAAAACCAATGGGTATCAGTTTGTAGTGAATTGGTTTACAAGTATGACCGAGATCGCATGATGTGCATTTCGTTGGCTCCTATCGAGAAACGTGAGCTTTTGTTGGCCATACTGGCGTTTAATCACGAAATTTCTATTATTCCTGAACTAGTTAGTGAACCTCTGCTTGGTGAAATTCGCATACAATGGTGGACTGATAGCATAATTTCCATCTACAAGGGAGAAAAGCCTGAGCATCCGGTTGCACTAGGTTTGTCTGCGGCAATACAAACTTGTGGTCTTTCTAAGTGTCTGTTCGATCATTTTTTGGTAAATCGTAGTTTTGATTTAAAAAGAAGTCGTCCGGCCACGCTTGACGATCTTGAGATTTACGCTAGAGGAACATCAGGTGCCTTGCATGAGTTGATGGCTGAGGTTCTCGTTGATAAACCAAACAAGAAAGTTCGAAATGCAGCCAGTAATGCCGGAACCGCTTGGGCTCTTGTTGGCTTGCTTCGTGCCATTCCATTTCATGAGTCGCAGGGGCGCAGCTATTTACCGTCTAATATGAACTCTGACGCTGGCATAGTTGCAGTTGCAAAGGCAGCAGAGCGTTGTATTTATGAAGCAAGAAGTGTCCGGCAACATGTCCCCTATTCTTTATTGCCTGTAATGTTACCAATTACTCTGGTTGAGTATAATTTGCGAAAGTTGATCCGCTGTGGCTATGATCCTGAAGTCTTTAATTTGAGGGGGCCAGGGGTTGGCAGATTGTTAAGCTTTTACTGGAAAGCTCTTCGGAAGCGGTATTAGAGCTTACTTTTGGCTCTTAAGAGCATCAGTTCGACCAAAGATACATGTGGAAATACAGTTTGCGACTTTTCGTTATACAAATATATCGCTCCTCGCTTAGTATCTGGAAAACCCCCTCGATTATCGTCATACATGCGAACTTCAAGTGTGGTCAGTAATTTGGTTGCGGGCGAAATACTTTGCCACATTACTGTGGGGTTGACTCGTCGTTTTTTAGCTAGTGGGGCAATCGAACGTTCGAGTGTTTTTGTTGGGGTTCCATAACGCTGCGTAAAAAAATTGATGATCTGGTTGTATGATTTGGACGGAAATAAGGTATGGAAATAAGTTGCGGCACCTCTATCGTATCTTACAATGGTGTGCGTATTTTTTGGCAGGTTTCTATCTGTTGAAAAAAAGGTTCGGATCTTATCCGGCCAATTCAGATTTTCTATGCAAAAAATTAGAGTCCCTGATTTCTTGATTATGCACGATTGATAAAAGGTATCGGTTGAGGCCATAGAGAGAGGAGCTTTGTTCAAAACGGTTGATCGACCAATTTTGTAAATAACGCTTTTTGGCTTGTTTCTTACAAGTCGTTCAAAAGACTTTTTCGAGAGGCTTTTGGTTAAAGATTTAGCTGGCAGATCTTTCTCACGCAGGCTAGTACCTTTTTTAATTTCTTTTTTTACAGTATTTTTACTATCTATAAATTTAAGCTTCTCTGTTGATTTGTTAGTCAATGCCGGTATCGGATTACGAAGCGGAAAACTGCGAGCAATTTTCTTTAAAGCTGATTTATTTTTTTCACGAATATCAGTTTCCTCAGCTTTCTGCATGTTTGATGGCGGTTCCGCAGTAACGACTGTAGCAGACCATGGACCAGCATCAGGAGGGGGCGAGTAAACCTCAACCACGGTGCTAAGTTTGTTATTGAAAGAAGGGAAAGGTTCTGCCAATTCTGTTTTTGGGTTTTTTGGAGTATTGAATTTTGATGTTGTGGGCAGAGGTAGCTCTGTCTTTAACCTATGAGATTCAACAACATGAAGTAAGTAATGCATGATCTTCACGTGGCCTTTATCAACGGCAAGATCAACAGGTGTTATACCCAAATAGTTTACTGCTCTGTAATTAGCTCCATTGGCAATGCTGGATTTAACCTGGCCCAAATCCCCTTTGTCGATTGCTTCGAATAGTTTTTTTGTTGCAGGGGATAACTCTTGGCTTAATGCTCCCCCATAAGGAGCTAAACACAGGACTATAATAGCCAGAAGTGTCCGTACCAAATGTATTATTATTGAAAAAAAAAGATTCATGGAATTATCGGCAATCCTAAGTTATTTTAAATTTTAACATAAACAATACCAAATCAAACTTGATAAAGATAAAGGGTTATTAATAGGGAATTGAAATGGAGTATACCAGACTAGGTAGTAGTGGTTTAAATGTCTCAAAGATCTGCCTTGGCACAATGATGTTCGGTGACCAAACAAGTCCAGCTACGTCGTCTAAGATTGTATCATCTGCTCGAGATGCTGGGGTTAATTTTATTGATACTGCCGATATGTATTCTATGGGTGATTCAGAGCGTATTACTGGAAAGGCAATTCGTCGAGACAGACATGACTGGGTGCTTGCAACAAAAGTTGGTAATCCAATGGGTGAAGGTATCCTTCAACGTGGAATAAGCCGTAAACGAATTATGAAGGCCTGCGATGACAGCTTGAAACGTCTTGGGGTGGATCACATAGATCTTTATTACCTGCATGCAGATGATCCTGAAACACCTGCGGAGGAACCTGTGCGTGCCATGGCCGATTTGATACAGGCGGGAAAAATCTGTCACTGGGGAGTGTCAAATTTAAAAGGTTGGCGTATTGCTCAAATGGCCGGACTTTGTGATGTTCTGTCTTTGCCAAGGCCTACTGTCTGCCAACCGTATTACAACGCTATGAACCGTATGCCAGAAGTGGACATTCTTCCTGCTTGCAAAGCATTTGGTATTGGTGTTGTTCCTTTTAGTCCACTTGCACGTGGCGTATTAACTGGGAAATATGACCCTAATGTAAAACCTGACAAAAATTCACGTGCTGGGCGTGGAGACCAGCGTATGCTAAACTCTGAGTGGCGTATGGAATCACTTGTTATCGCGCAAAAAATAAAAAAATTTGCGGCAAAAAAAAACATGACGCCGGTTGATTTTGCAGTTAACTGGGTACTCAATAATCGTATTGTTAGCTCTGTAATTGCTGGCCCGCGTACGCTTAGTCAATGGAAAACTTACTTGGGTGTCTTAAGACATAAATTCACAGCTGAAGACGAGGCTTTTATTGATGGGTTGGTTGCTGCCGGACACCCCTCAACACCAGGATACAACGATCCAAAGCATCCAGTTCTTGGTAGGGAAGCCTTGACATCTAACGAAGCCAACCGTAGATCTTTGTCGTAGATGAATATTTTTTAATTTGTCTACAAGTCAAATGTAAAATTATCTGTAACTACAATGCATGACCTGATAAAATTTTTTTTGCCTTTTTTTACATTGTAAGAGCTTTGGTATCTCACAATATAGCTCCAATACAATAAAGAGTAAGTTTGATAGGGGAAAATCGGGCCATGTTCATCATTTTACAAGAACGTTCTAAAGATAAAGCCACTATAGAATCCCTTCTTGACGATGTTTTTGGAGTCACCAGACACAATAAAGCTTCATATGCTTTTAGAAGCGGCAACCTTCCTGTAAGGGGTCTTTCTTTCTCAGCACACTGTGGCCACAGGCTAGTTGGTACCATTCGTTTTTGGCCTATATCACTTGGCCACAAGAGAACACCTGCCTTATTATTGGGGCCTCTTGGAGTTGCTCCTGATTTGCGAAGCTTTGGCATTGGCCGGAACTTGATTTTTCAGGGACACGTTAAAGCTGCACAAATGGGCTATAAGTTGGTATTGTTGGTTGGTGAAGAAGCCTACTACAGACGTTTTGGGTACAAATTTGCTAGTCCATTTGGTTTAGACATGCCTGGTGAATGTCCTTCTAGGTTATTGGTCCATGAGCTTAAAAAAAATGCACTGCAAGATGTTTCAGGCTCGGTAAAAGCCCTAGAACACAACCGTGCAGGTATTACAGGATCTAAGATTGTGCATCAAGCCAGCTGTTGAAATCTTGCCGAGCACGATCGCTCATTGCTTGTTTTCGGTCCTTGCCCTTTAATCGTTTGTCTTTTTGCTGTGGGGCGTTTGAATCAACTATTGGCGGAAACAGTCCAAAGTTAACATTCATAGGTTGGTAGTGATTTGCATCCGCACCATTGGTAATATGATTTAATAAAGCTCCAATCGACGAAGTTACTGGTGGTAAGGAAGGGAAACTTCCACAGCGTTCGGCTGCCGCAAAGCGCCCTGTTAATAAACCAATTGCGGCACTTTCCACATAACCCTCGCAACCAGTAATTTGGCCTGCAAAACGAATACGTTGGTCTGACTTGAGGACTAATGTTTTATCAAGCAGCTTGGGAGCGTTTAGGAAGGTGTTACGATGCAAGCCGCCAAGACGGGCAAATTCAGCATTTTCTAGACCAGGTATTGTTCTAAAAATTCGCACTTGTTCACTGTAAGTCAACTTGGTTTGAAATCCGACCATGTTCCACAAAGTACCGAGAGCGTTGTCTTGACGTAGTTGGATGATGCCATGGGGCTTGACAGTTGGGTTTTTTGGATTGGTGAGCCCAACGGGTTTTAAAGGGCCAAAGGCAAGTGTCTGTCTTCCTCGTTCCGCCATTATTTCGATTGGCAAACAACTCTCGAAGTATGGAGTTTGCTCCCAGTCTTTGTGTTCAGTTTTTTTGCCGTTAAGCAAAGCATCGATAAAACAGTCGTATTGTTCACTATTTAGCGGGCAATTAATGTAGTCTGAACCTTCTCCCTTATCATAGCGTGATTGATACCAAGCTTTATCAAAATTAATAGAGTCTTTATGAATGATGGGTGCAATTGCGTCAAAGAAGAAGAGAGCATCATTCCCCGTCAGCTCGAATATTGTTTTAGCAAGTCGCTCTGAGGTCAAAGGTCCGCTGGCAATAATTACCTTGTCCCAATCTTTTGGGATTGGGCCTTCAACCTCCTCCCTAAGGACTTTTATTAAAGGTTCATTCTCAATAGCAGACTGCACAGCGCCAGAAAATGCTTTACGGTCGACTGCAAGTGCACCACCAGCTGGGATTTTGTTAGCGTCAGCAGCTTTCATGATTAACGAACCTAATCGGCGCATTTCTTGGTGCAAGAGGCCAACCGCATTAAAGTTAGGATCGTCAGATCTAAAAGAGTTGGAGCAGACTAGTTCCGCTAGCTTATCGCTAATATGTGCATTGGTCTTACGGTGTGGGCGCATTTCATGTAGTATGACACTAACGCCTTGCTGAGCTAGCTGCCAAGAAGCTTCGCTCCCTGCAAGTCCACCACCAATAACATGAACAGGTTTAAAGTTTTTGTTGTTCACCATACTAAACTCTAGTTATTGCTTGACCTGATAGCCCGTTTTAAAAATCCACCACACGGTTGCAAGGCAAAGAACCAAGAAAACCAAGATCATAGACAGGCTAAGTGTAATGCTGACATCTGAAATTTCATAGAAACTCCAGCGAAAGCCACTTATTAGATAAAGTACTGGGTTGAATAAATTAACATTTTGCCAAAGTGGTGGTAGCATATTAATGGAATAAAAACTTCCTCCTAAAAAAACTAGTGGCGTGACGATTAAAAGTGGGACAATTTGAAGCTTTTCAAAATTATTAGCCCAAATACCAATGATAAAACCGAACAGACTAAATGTAAGGGCAGTCAGCACCAGAAACAGAATCATCCAGTAGGGGTGAGAGACTTGGATTTGAACAAATAACCCAGCAGTAGCTAAAATAATCAAACCAAGAAATATTGATTTGGTAGCTGACGCTCCAACATATCCTATAATTATTTCAACATAAGAAACCGGGGCTGACAAAATTTCATAAATGGTACCCGTAAACTTTGGAAAATAAATTCCAAATGAGGCATTTGCGAGACTTTGTGTAATTAAAGATAACATTATCAGTCCGGGTACTATGAATGAGCCGTAACTGATGCCTTCTACTTCTGTAATTCTTGAGCCAATTGCTGAGCCGAAAACTACAAAATACAAAGATGTTGATATCACGGGCGAAACAACACTTTGTAATAGTGTTCTCATTGTACGTGACATCTCAAATAAATAAATAGCTTTAATTGCGTACAAATTCATTTTTTGTCTATTACCATTGCCATAAAAATATCTTCAAGTGAGCTTTGTGTTGTGCTGAGGTCTTTGAACTTTATATTTGCATTACGGAGTTCTCGAAGCAAAGTTGTAATCCCTGTGCGTTCCGCCTTAGTATCATATGTATAAATAATTTGAGAGCCACCTTTTCCAAGTTCGAGTTTAAAGGGTTCCAATTGTTTTGGAACAAATTCCAACTTTGTGAAGAGTTCCAGTATAAGTTGTTTTTTCCCTAACTTTCGCATTAATTCGGACTTTTCCTCAACAACAACAATTTTGCCTCTATTAATGACACCAACACGATCGGCAATTTCTTCAGCCTCTTCAATGTAGTGTGTAGTCAAAATAATAGTGACACCTGATTTTTTTAGTTTTTCAATTAATCTCCACATGTCCTGACGTAGCTTCACATCTACTCCAGCTGTTGGCTCATCCAGAAACAAAATACTTGGCTCGTGTGATAATGCCTTGGCGATTAGTAACCTACGTTTCATACCGCCGGATAACTCCATCACCTTTTGACTTTTTTTTTCCCACAAAGATAATTCTTTAAGTATATTTTCAATATGAGCAGGATTGGATTTTTTGCCAAATAATCCACGGCTAAAAGAGACGGTATTAAACACACTTTCGAATGCATCAGTGGTAAGTTCCTGAGGTACGAGGCCAATTTGTGAGCGGGTCTTGCGAAAATCTGTAATAATATCAAAGCCGTTAACTTCAATTTTACCTGTACTAGGCGTGACAATACCGCAAATGATGCTGATTAAAGTTGTTTTTCCTGCTCCATTGGGCCCAAGAAGAGCAAGAATTTCACCCTTGCGGATATTAAGATTGATATTTTTTAGAGCCTGATAACCATCGGCGTAAGTTTTCGATAAATTGCTTATGGTAATAAGATTACTCATTGGGGGACTATAACTGTTTTGATTGTTGTGAGTACAATTTTAAGCCTGCATTTTTTTTCTTGTGTTGTTCAAAAATGGCATCAAGTATTGTCCAGTATAGCTTTCTTTTACCATGGAGATAGTTTCTGGTGTTCCAGTAGCAACGATTTTGCCACCTTTAGTGCCGCCACCGGGCCCAATATCAATGATCCAGTCAGCGGTTTTTATAACTTCGAGATTGTGCTCAATTACAATTATTGTATTGCCGGTATCAACAAGAGTGTGTAAGACTTCTAATAGCTTTTTTACGTCCGCAAAGTGTAAACCAGTAGTTGGTTCATCCAAAATATATAGTGTCTTGCCTGTGGCTCGTTTTGATAGTTCCTTAGATAGCTTTATCCGCTGAGCCTCTCCGCCTGATAGAGTTGTCGCTTGTTGCCCAAGATGAATGTACCCTAGGCCGACCTTCTGTAGCGTTAGCATCTTATCGCGGATGGATGGAACGGCCTTGAAGAATTCAGCTCCCTCGTCAATAGTCATATCAAGTACGTCGGCGATCGATTTCCCTTTAAATTGAATTTCCAATGTTTCACGATTATAGCGTTTTCCAAGACACACATCACACTGAACGTAAACATCGGGTAAAAAATGCATTTCTATTTTGATTACACCATCACCTTGACATGCCTCGCAGCATCCACCCTTTACATTGAATGAAAAACGACCCGGCTTATAGCCGCGTGTTTTTGACTCTGGTAAGGCTGCAAACCAGTCACGAATTGGGGAGAATGCTCCCGTGTATGTAGCTGGGTTAGATCGTGGTGTGCGGCCTATAGGTGACTGGTCAATGTCAATTATTTTATCAATTAATTCAACTCCCTCGATTTTCTTGTGTTCGCCGGCTTGAGCTCGTGCTTTGTGCAGGCGACGGGAAAGGGCACGATACAAAGTTTCAATAACTAGAGTTGATTTACCACTACCAGATACACCGGTTACACAGGTAAATGTGCCTATTGGAAATTCTACATCTACGTTGTCGAGGTTATTAGCGTTTGCACCTACTATGGAGAGTTTTTGGCCTTTCTTAGAAACCCTCCGTTTTTTTGGCACAGGAATTTCTTTGAGCCCTGTCATGTATTGACCCGTTAGGCTAGCAGGGTTGGATAAAACCTCCTCAGGTGTGCCAGTTGCAATAGTCTTACCCCCATTGGCACCTGCACCGGGACCCATATCAATTAAGTAATCTGCGCTTTTTATGGCATCCTCATCATGCTCAACGACAATTACTGTGTTACCTATATCTCGAAGATGTTTAAGGGTGTCCAGTAGGCGCTGATTATCACGCTGGTGCAGGCCAATAGAGGGTTCATCAAGAACATAAAGGACACCTGTGAGACCCGACCCTATTTGTGAGGCTAGACGGATACGCTGACTTTCCCCACCTGAGAGGGTGCTGGAATTTCGGGACATGGTCAAGTATTCCAATCCTACATTGACCAAGAAACCAAGACGTTCATTTATTTCTCTAAGAATTCGTTCAGCAATTTGCTGTTGCTTATTATTCAGTTTCTTATTGAGGTCTCTAAACCAATTTGCTGCATCATCAATAGATAAGTCAGCAACTTCACTAATATTTGATCCTGCGACCATGACTGCGAGGGCCTCAGCCTTGAGCCGGTGGCCTTTGCAAGAATGACAGGTGGTGATAGTTTGGTAACGGCTGAGTTCATCACGTACCCAAGATGAGTCAGTTTCACGCCAGCGTCGTTCCATGTTGGGAATAACTCCTTCGAAAGCTTTGCTCACGTCGTAGGATTTGTGACCGTCGTAGTATGTCATAGTCACTTCTTCGTTTTCACTTCCGTAAAGGATTAATTCGATGTGGTTCCTTCTTAGTTTTTTAATTGGGGTTGATAATTTGAACCCAAAATGTGTTGATAGGCTATCTAGCGTTTGTTGGTAATAATGAGAGGTAGAGTTAGCCCACGGAGCTATTGCACCTTCTGCAAGAGAAAGGCGATCATCTGGGATAATAAGTTCAGGGTCAAAATACATTTCTGTACCTAGGCCGTCACATTCAGAGCAAGCCCCGAATGGATTATTAAAAGAAAATAAACGTGGTTCGATCTCATCGATAGAGAAACCTGATACAGGGCAGGCGAATTTAGCTGAGAATGTAGTGCGATCTTTAGTATCGGCATTTTCGGCAAAAGCAAGCCCGTCAGCAATTCCAAGTGTTGTTTCAAGACTATCAGCAAGGCGAGATTCTGCATCTGGCCGAACAACAATTCGATCAACTACAACTTCGATGTCGTGTTTGACTTTTTTGTTTAATTTAGGGGCGTCGTCTACATCAAAAAACTCGCCATCAATTTTGACTCTCTGGAAACCGCGCTTGGCAAGGTCAAGCATTTCACGCTTATACTCTCCCTTTCGGCCGCGAACTATCGGAGCTAGTAAATATAATCGTGTTCCTTCTTGCATAGCCATTATTTTGTCGACCATCTGACTTACTGTTTGGCTGACTATTGGTTTGCCTGTGGTAGGTGAGTGGGGGATGCCTACACGTGCAAATAGAAGACGCATATAGTCATAGATCTCTGTTACGGTTCCAACAGTTGAGCGTGGATTACGAGAGGTAGTCTTTTGTTCAATGGAAATAGCTGGACTAAGTCCCTCTATATGATCTACGTCTGGCTTTTGCATCAGCTCCAGGAACTGTCGCGCATATGCAGAGAGGCTCTCCACATAACGCCTTTGCCCCTCTGCGTAAATTGTATCGAAAGCAAGAGAGGATTTTCCCGACCCGGAAAGCCCAGTTATGACAATTAACTTGTCACGTGGGATGTCTACATCAATATTTTGAAGATTGTGCTCACGTGCACCGCGAACAGATAATTTATCCATGCTTATCTAATTTAGTTTTGTTTAGTGGCAAAAGAACAGATTTAATGATGTTCTTGTGCTACGTAAAGGGGCTTATTAGTGAAAATAGCAGCTCAATTTTTCGTTCATATTGTGTTCTACTTAAAATTTATAATAAGCATCTTATTTTTTATGGCACCTCGCTTAGCTTGTGGATAAAAGCTATGTAGTAGGGAATGTGATAACGGTGTTAAAGTTTAGTTGAAGATTCGTCAAAATTCATTGATCTTGGGAGAGTATTTTATGGCAGGCAGTATCAACAAGGTAATTTTAATCGGTAATTTAGGGCGGGACCCTGAAGTACGTTTTTCTCAGGATGGCAAGAAGATTGTAAATTTTTCTATTGCCACCTCAGAAACTTGGAAAGATAAAATCTCAGGCGAACGACGTGAGAGGACTGAGTGGCATCGTGTTGTTATTTTTTCTGATGGTCTGTCAGGAATTGCAGAGCAATTTCTCAAAAAAGGCTCTAAGGTCTACTTGGAAGGTGCACTTCAAACGCGTAAATGGACAGGCAACGATGGTGTTGAAAAGTATACTACAGAGGTGATACTTCAGGGTTTCAATAGCACTTTGACTATGCTCGATGGTCGTGGTGAAGGTGGTGCTAATTTCACACCAGATACTTCAAGCTACGGTGATGAGAATAGCACAAGCGTGAATTCTTCAGGCAATGAAAGTAGCGAAAAAGTAACTAGTGGCGATCTGGATGATGAAATTCCTTTCTAGATGTGAAGAAATAATTTTATATTGCACCGATAATTAAATTAGAGATACTCTGTCGTTAATTGCATTGTTAAACCTATTTAACATTGAATTGAAGGGTGGGGCATCTGAGCTTTTATTTGTTACTCTACGGTCTGGTTGAATTACTTTTCCCACCCCGCAACATCAGTTCTCATAGACTTTATAATCTCTTTATCACCTACTAAACGTAAACGTCGGATCAAAATTTGAAAAATGCCACGCATAACACTATCCATACTTTTTACTAGCTGCTTAAAATCTTCTTTTGATATAACGGCTACAGTAATTTCAGTTAAAGCCATAACGCTAGCCATGTGAGGCCTGTCATCGAAAAGAGACATCTCACCAATAACATCACCCTCACTTAGTTTTGCTAGTACTTTAGGGCTATCTGTGGAGGCGCCCAAACGGACTTCGACTTGACCTTTAAGAATTAAATATACGGTGTCTCCCACTACACCTTCATTTAAAATGTACTCATTTGCGGGTAGGATTTGTTTTTTAAGAACACTTGGCATCGGGTAACTCTCTTGTATGTAGAAATTTCATTTGTATTTTTGAAACCCAGTTTTTGAAAAGCTAAAAATTAAATTTTTTCTAAACTATCTAGCTGAGATTATTTTTGACAAGACTTTTCTACAAGTGATCTATAAACATAGCGATTTAGTTATCTTATAATTGTTTTTCTGTTTTTTTAAAATTTTTAAATTAAGAGATAAAATCTTGGTTGAATAAAAAATTTCCAACAGCATCCACAATGTTACAATCACTAAAATAATCTTTTTTTTACGTTGGTTGCCCAAAGTATTTCTGACACAGGGCAGTCAACTATGATATAATTATGGAAGTTTAAAGGTAACTAAATATAGCAATGATTCGTTTATATGATGTTTGTATCCTAGTCGTTTTTTACCATCAAAATCTGTCTTACAGATGAATGAGCGATATTCAAATAGTCGACCATGAAATAAATCTTATTATGAAGATTTTTTTTATGTTCGAACGATTGTGTGCATAATAAAATTGTATGCTTTTAAGCTGATATAATCAGCTCAACTAAAACTTAATTTAGCCTTTCAATTTGTTGTAAGCATACTAAGAACATGTTATTTTTTTATGATAGAGTCGGTCATTTTAATTTCTGTAATTCACAACCACAACCATTCAAAGAATTGGTAAGCTATTTGTGACGAAGCCTAACAATACACCCCCGCACGAGCCACCAGAGGAACCCGACGTTTCCCCAGTTTCAATTGAGGGAGAAATGCGGGGTTCGTACCTAGATTACGCAATGAGTGTAATAATTTCACGCGCCTTACCTGATGCACGTGATGGTTTGAAACCGGTTCATCGTCGTATTCTTTACTCCATGAAAGAAAACGGTTATGAGTTTAACAAGCCTTTTCGTAAGTCAGCTCGTATTGTTGGCGACGTCATGGGTAAATATCATCCACATGGAGATCAATCTATCTACGATGCGATGGTTCGGATGGCGCAAGATTTTTCCATGCGTTTGCCATTGATAAATTCGCAGGGAAATTTTGGCTCAATGGATGGCGATCGTGCAGCAGCCATGCGTTATACTGAGGCACGTATGGCTTTGTCAGCTCAAGCACTTATTGAAGATATTGATAAGGATACTGTTGACTTTCAACCTAACTATGATGAAACAGAGAATGAACCGAAAGTTCTGCCTGCCCAATTCCCAAATTTATTAGTTAACGGCGCTGGGGGCATTGCTGTCGGTATGGCAACAAATATTCCACCCCATAATTTAGGTGAGGTTATAGATGCATGCTGTGCCTTGATAGATGACCCCGACTTGTCCATTGATACTATTATTGAAAATTTTATTCAAGGACCTGATTTTCCGACCGGAGCTTCTATTTTAGGGCGTCAAGGTATTCATTCTGCCTTTCACACCGGACGTGGTTCTGTGATCATACGTGGACGAACTTCTGTTGAAGAAATTCGAAAGGATCGTTTCGCAATTGTAATTACCGAAATACCTTATCAGGTTAACAAAGCACGCATGGTCGAACAAATGGCTGATTGTGTCCGTGACAAGAGAATTGAAGGTATCTCTGACCTTCGTGATGAGTCAGACAGAGAAGGTCTACGTGTGGTTATTGAGATTAAGCGTGATCATATGCCTGAAGTTGTATTGAACCAACTTTATCGATTCACTCCACTACAAACCAGTTTTGGAGTGAATATGCTCGCTTTAGATAACGGTACGCCTAAGTTAATGAATCTGAAAGAAATTCTTCAGGCTTTTGTTGACTTTCGTGAGGTTGTCATTCGTCGACGCACTATTTTTTTGCTGGGTAAAGCACGAGAGAAGGCTCACATATTGGCAGGACTTGCAGTCGCTGTGGCCAATATTGATGAGATTATTAAATTGATTAGAGCTGCTAAAAATTCTGTTACTGCTCGTCAACAGCTTATGGAGCATGATTGGCCCGCAGCGGATGTGGAACCCGTGATTATGCTACTGGATGAACCGGGAAGGACTGTAATAAATGGCAAATATAAGCTGTCTGAGGAACAGGCTAAAGCAATACTCGAGTTACGCTTGAATAGGTTGACTGCGCTTGAGAGAGACAAGATCGGAGATAATTTAAGTGATCTTGGAAATGAAATTGAAGGTCATTTGGCCTTACTTGCGTCTCGTAAGAAGCTCCTGGAATTGCTTCGTAAAGAACTTCTTGAAATGCGATCACAATTCGCAACACCTCGGCGTTCTGATATTCAAGAAAACGAGTTTGAACATGACATTGAGGATTTGATACAGCGTGAGGACATGGTAGTTACTGTATCAAATACTGGCTATATGAAGCGTGTGCCTCTCTCCACTTACCGTGCTCAGAAACGTGGTGGCAAGGGTCGGAGTGGTATGAGCACTAGGGATGAAGATTTTGTTACTCAAGTTTTCGTAGTTAATACTCATACACCAGTATTATTTTTCTCCTCTACAGGAATTGTATACAAACTCAAGGTCTATAAGCTCCCACTAGGCTCGCCTACATCGCTCGGTAAGGCAATGATTAATCTTTTACCTCTTGATAAAGGCGAAGCAATAACAACACTAATGCCCCTTCCCGAAAGTGAAGAATCGTGGAGTGATCTATCAGTTATGTTCGCTACAGCGTCAGGTAGTGTCAGAAGAAATTCTCTCTCTGATTTCACCAACGTGAAAGCTAATGGAAAAATTGCCATGAAACTGAATGAGGGAGATCAACTCATTAGCGTCCAAGCTTGTTCAGAGGCAGATGATGTCCTGCTCTCATCAAGTGGTGGTAAGTGCATACGCTTTCCTGTCAATGCAGTTCGTGTCTTTACGAGTCGTTCGTCAACTGGAGTAAGGGGCATGAGACTAGAAGAAAATGATCGAATTATTTCCATGTCTATTCTAAGCCACGTTAAGGCAGAGGTTTCTGAGCGTGAGGAGTATTTGCAAGCTTCCAGTGCGAGTAAAAGGCTTGCTAATGGAGATTATAGTGAAAGGCCTGATGATAAAATTGAAGATGAGACCCGAGCCGCTCGTTTAGAGACTGACAAATTTGTTGAAATGGCTGACACTGAAGAATTCATTCTCACAATTACTGAAGATGGCATGGGAAAACGTTCATCAGCCTATGAATATCGTATTTCAAATCGTGGGGGTAAGGGTATTACGAGTATAGGTTTGAAACGTTCAAAAGGTCATTCAACATCTGTCGTCGCATCTTTCCCGGTAAAGACTGATAATCAACTGGTTATGGTTTCTGACGGTGGCCAATTAATAAGATGTCCAGTAGCAGGCATAAGTATAGTTGGTCGCTCATCACGCGGGGTCACAATTTTTAAGGTTGCAGAGGGTGAACGTGTTGTTTCAGTCAGCCGCCTTAGTGAAGAGGAAGACGAGGGCGTAAAAGATGAAAATGGCCCTGATCGTTCTTCAAGCGGTAAAGTGACTTGATAATAAGGAAAGGAATGGATTATGCCTAAACAGCGTGTTGGTATCTATCCAGGTACCTTTGATCCATTGACTAATGGCCACATAGATATTATCGAACGTGCAACCAAGGTCGTAGATACGTTGATCGTTTGTGTGGCGGAGCACTCGGGCAAAGACCCCTTATTTACACTTGATGAGCGGCTTGAGATAATTAAAGAAGAAGTTAGAAATATGGATGACACAATTAATAGGTTTGTAGAAGTTCGCCCCTTTAAAACGTTATTGATGGATTTTGCTGAGAACGTACAAGCATCTGTGATTATTCGTGGATTACGCGCTGTTTCAGACTTTGAATACGAATTTCAGATGGCTGGTATGAATTCACGTTTGAATTCTGAAATTGAAACAGTTTTTCTTATGGCTTCTGATAGACATCAGTTTATCGCATCACGTTTTGTAAAAGAAATTGGTCGTTTGGGAGGCGACGTTGATCATTTTGTATCATCTAGTGTGAAACAAAAGCTAATTAAGCGCTTTGAAAAATAGAAGAGATAACAACCTCTGAGCTTTCTATGCTTACAAGAACTCAGTATGATGAAAGATGTTGACCCCGTAGTCTTTGATCCGTATTTTCCGGGCATCTTATTAAGGGTTTTACTATTAAGATATATGATTTTATAAATTTTAAGATAATATTCTAATATATAAAATAATATATGATATATTTGACCTATTCTGGTGCTTAGGTACCATGTTAATGTATTATATTACTCGGGGCGCTTAGCTCAGCTGGTAGAGCAATCGCCTTTTAAGCGATCGGTCATGGGTTCGAATCCCGTAGCGCCTACCAATAATATCAATGACTTAGCCACCCTCCGGGGTGGCTATTTCATGTCCAAGTAAAAAGCTCTACTGACAAATAAGATTTTCCAGATCGTGATTTTCCTCTTGCTTGGCGGGAGGCAGTTTCTCTTTTATTTTGCTCCTTACTCTTCAATATTTGTAAGAAGTTATGAAAATTTCTTTGGTAATATCAAGAATTTGAGGAAATAAAGTAGAGTTGCATCCCTAAACTCTTATCTTGCCTTCTTTGACATATTTTTGCGCTCTTTTTAGATCAGTCTCAAGAGAGGATAAGGATCGCATGTGATTACCTGGCTTTAAGCCAGTTAAAACTTCAGGGAAGTTGTTATGGATATATTCTAAGGCAGTTTTGTTATTTGGCAGGCATTTATCCTCCAGAGTGAAATTTACTATGCCATATAGCATAGCTAAGTAAGCTGCGTGCCTGTGGCGTCTAATGCCAATAGACCCTCTGAAATCTGGATGATATCTATCCGCCAGATATTCAGCAAGGTTTCGCCAATCTTCGCGTTTTGGATTTTCCCAGTCATCAAGATTGATCCCAGCATCTTTGAACAATTCATGCGCTTGTCCTATGGTAAATAAGTGATTACCGTACGAGACAGGATCACCTGCTGGGTTAGTGGAAGGACTCACCTCTTCTGCCGAGAGCGGACTATCTTTTCTAGGCTTTTTTGACTTTTCGTTAGATGCCGAGTCGTCCTTCATCGATTTGCTTAAGGTAACCTTAGCCATTTAAATCTCCAGATAGTTATTTCTAGGATGGTGGTTGAGATTTTATTTTGATATTAATACGAAAAAGTTAGAAGGAGTAGAGAAAATATATTTAAGTCATTTTTATATCTTGAAGAAAATGATAGTTGATCAACGAAAGTTGAACAGTACTTAAAAACGTGAGCTTATTGTAATTCCGAGAGCGTAGGATAATCGAATAGCAGTTGTTTTTGCAAACCGTGTTGATTGCCCCTATCCTGGAAGTGGTTTAGTCATGCCACCAACCGGCTTTCCGTTATGGGATATTAATAAGGCAACCCTAAGAATGCTCAAGCTCGGTGCTGTAATGCCAAAGCACATCGAACTTGCTGTATAACGACAGAAACAGTTGAAACCAAAGGTTAAAATGTTCGCAAACCGATTAGTTGAGACCTATGATCCTGTTTGTACATTTTAGGAGTAGTTAATAGGGCATAATGAACTGGTATTTTAAGTTTCTTGCTTCAATTCTTAGCCTATTTTTTGGACATGAGACCTTAGCCCATGGCGGTAGGCTTGAAGCCATAGGCTGCCACCAAAATACAAAAAAGAGAAGTTCTCATTGCCTTGATGAAGAGCAATTTAGGCAAGAGTTTGTATCATGGAATGAAGCCATTAATACGAAAGGGGTTAGACAAAAGCAATTCACCAAGTCGTTAAAGGGAACGGTGCGTATCATTGATGGTGATACTATCTGGATCGAAGATATGTAGATCAGGCTTCACGGCATAGATGCGCCTGAGATCAATCAGGACTGTTTTCGTGAGGACAACAGCAAATACCGTTGCGGAAAAGCCTCAACAGATGCGCTACGCGCCTTGGTGGGGTCTAGTATCATTCGGTGCGAGGGAGATACACATGATCGTTACAAAAAGTTGATTGCTACTTGCTATAATAGGTCCATGAATTCAAATGCTGAGTTGGTTCGGCAAGGTTGGGCTCTGGCGTACAGGCGCTACTCAAAAGATTACATACTTGCTGAGAAGCAGGCCAAAAAAACTCAAGCGAGGGGTGTGGTCTGGGAAGTTCCAAAAGCCTTGGCAGTGGAGAAAGAAATGAGTAGTGTTTGATAGTTGAAGTAGGTTTTTTTCAATTTGTGTGCGTCCAAATTCCCACAAGCGGTTTGATCCTGATTTATAACCTGCAAATATCATTTGTACTGATGTGATGATTCCTGTGGTGCTTTTGTTTATATTCTAATGGGCTTTATTACCCTCGTTAGCAATATTTGCGAAATAGGTTAGAGATTTTAATTAACAACAAAAGGGAAATTCTGGTTGCATGCCTGAAGGTCATACAATTCATTATGCAGCACGTGATCACAGAAAATTATTTGTGGGACATAAGCTTGATGTTTCGTCTCCTCAAGGTCGATTTAGTGACGGGGCAAGATTAATTAATAAACAAGAGTGTGTTGCAGTTGAAGCATACGGCAAACACTTGTTCTACGAGTTTAAAAACTCCCAATTATTACATATTCACTTGGGTCTATTTGGACGAATAAAACGTCAAAAGTTACCAGCACATGCAGCAAAAGGAAAAATTCGGGTGCGTTTAGTTGGGCAAACTCACTTTATTGATATTCAGGGGCCAACAATTTGTGAAATTCTAGACAAAGATGGGGTATCCAAAATCAAAGAGAGAATTGGACCAGATTTACTCCGTAAAGATGCTGAACCAGAAAAATTTTTCAAACGGGTTTACAAAAGTAAGGCTAAGATTAGTACGCTTTTGATGGATCAATCTGTCATAGCTGGAATAGGAAATATATACAGAACAGAGCTTCTTTGGCGTCAAGGAATTCATCCTGAGGTAGCTGGCAGAGAGCTAAGTTTATATCAACTAAAAGATCTTTGGGAGGATGCCCGAACTCTTTTGGAGATTGGTGCTAAACGGAATAAAATTGTTACTAATCTTGAGGCAAAAAAAAATAATAACAGGGAAAACTTAAATATTTATAAAAAAACGCACTGTCCAAAATGCCACGGTGACATATCTCGAATGGATATATCTGGACGAGCGGTGTACTTCTGTGATTTTTGTCAGTCTTAAACAGTTTACCATCAACCCTCTAATAGTTCTGTGGACTTGGTAGCCTCAGTCATAAATTCTTTATTAATGATTTTTTTTTACGTTTTCATAATAAATTGAATTCAAAACTAATCTTCTTTGGTGATGCAGATAAATGTTAATCACCTTAGTGAATTCGGTGTGTGAAAACATCAATTGTATAGGTCAAAAGAATGCTACAAATTCCTGACAGTAGAAATCAACTTTTTGAAGTACGCGTTTATAATAAAACTGTACGAGCTTTGGTTAAGCAAAACCTACACCATCATTTTTTTGATGACCAATGGGCTGATGTTCAAATTCGTAATGTTACAGCACAGTGTGAAGCTGATGCTATTTCCATTATTTCAAGTCGTTTTCTTAGCGAAGAAGGGTTTGTGTTTGAACTAATTCCTCAACCGTCTTTTTGAGTATTTTCATTACAAAATGCTGAACTAATTCTATGTTGTTTATCTCTCAGCCATCATCCTTCTCATCATCGCCTAAGAAGTATTTATAGGAGTTTAATCCAGTCAAAATCACACCATCAAATCCCTGCGCAATGAGACCATAGATGTAGGAATTGGTATCACCGAAGATGATACTTTGCCATTCAGGGTGCCAATATTGAATGAAGTGGCGATCCGGATTTTCCTTAGTAGGCCCACTAATCCATGAAGGGGATCCTTCGCGCCAGCTATCTTGCCAAAAGTAATCGTGAGAGGCTGCAGACCCTATGTCAACATGGGCTAATACAAGCCTTTTTGATCCAAGTTTCTTGTATTTCAATGTTTCTACAGCTTGTCTGCTTAGAGGTAGACGGCCATGCATTATGTTAACGGCAACAATATCGTAATTGGTATCATGAATCCTCAAGGCGAATTCATCTTGGCGCCCAAAACTGGATGAGTCTCCAAGATAAAGAAAATTTTTGGCATCTACCATGGATAGGATGCTCTTAGAGTTCTCCTTAAATGGGGTTTTTAGAAAGGTAGGAATTGAATTTAAATCCTCACCCTTGGCATTGGCAACAAAAGGGGTTAGTTCAAGTTCTTGGCTGAAGATATATGCCTGCTCGGCTTGTTGAACGCTATTTACATAATCCATAACCATAACATTGAGATTATTTTTTTTGGCGAGTCTCACATAATTTAATATTTTTTCTAATTTTTCTGGTTTAGTTGCTTCTCCAACTTCATCTTGTCCAAAGAAAAGTCCATCAATAAGTATTCCATCAATGGATTTAATATAAGTACGAGCGGTTGAAATTTTCTCAATATCTATAATATCAATCTTCGTCAAAAGTTCCGGACTTCCCATTGCTATTACAACAAAATTTGGATTTTCTGAGCGGGCATATGTTGAAATTCTTTGAATGAAGATGCGCAACTGCTCACGAAAGTCAAGGAGAGGTCCGTCTTCACCCCGCTCAATTTCAATTTCCACTTCCTCTTCTGTGCGTCCTTGAATAGTTGTTCCTTTTTCCTGTGCTGTTGTTGGAACATCTATGAGGCATATCAACAATAAAAGGGGAATTATTATTCTGAAACAAACCATTCTGAGCATCTTGTTAGGGATAAAGGAATCTCTTTTAACATACCAAAGTATATATCTTCAAAGTCTGTTGGCAATTTACTTAAAATCTAAAGAGGAAAAGTTTAAGTTTGGTGGAAAATTATTAAATTAATAATGTCATATATACCAAGTGTTTTGAATATAGATATTAAAAGTTCTATTAGAAAAGCTCTGTTTCTAGTGACAATGCAGTACACGTCGTGTTTTAAAGTTGTAACTAAGAATTTATTGTGAGGCTTAAAAGGATCGCAATAGGGGTGAGAAAATTATCTTTTCCTCAAGATCCTGCTTTGTTGTCCTCAACTTCCCTTGCAACATCCAACAAGTATTGGCCATAAGCGCTCTCTGATTTATCATTGGCCAATCTCTTGAATTGAATTAAGTCTATGAAGTTCATGTGGTATGCTATTTCTTCAAGGCAAGCTATCTTTAGACCTTGACGGTGTTCGACAGTCTGAACGAATTGACTTGCCTGCAACAAGGTATCGTGGGTCCCCGTATCAAGCCATGCAAAACCTCTTCCCAATAATTCAACACTTAATTCTTTATTTTCCATATAAGTTCGAATTATGTCAGTTATTTCCAATTCACCACGTGCTGATGGCATTACCTCCGAAGCGATTTTACAAACTTGATTATCAAAGAAATATAGGCCAGTAACGGCCCAGTTCGAGGTTGGGTTCAGGGGTTTTTCAACTAACTTGGTTGCGTTCCCATTCTCATCCAAATCTACAACGCCATACTCTTCTGGATTTGCTACCCAATAAGCAAAGATGCTCGCTCCTGATCGGCAAGCAGTTGCCTTTTTAAGTAAATGTACAAAGCCATGGCCATAGAAAATATTATCTCCCAGAATAAGAGCACAGTTGTCATTTCCTATAAAATTTCGTCCAATGATGAATGCATCTGCTATACCCTTTGGTTTTTCTTGTATTGCATATTCGATTTTTATTCCAATGTCAGAACCGTTGCCTAACAGGTCTTCAAATAAAGGTAGCATAGTTGGAGTGCTGATAATAAGTGTCTCCCGGATCCCTGCTAGCATCAAAACTGATAATGGATAATAGATCATCGGCTTATCATAAATTGTTAAAAGTTGCTTATTAACAACCCGGGTGGCTGGGTAAAGCCTAGTGCCAGAGCCACCAGCTAAAATAATCCCCTTCATTTAAATTTTCCTTTTTCATGTTCCAAGGCCTAATCGTTTTCCAAAATGATTCTTTTTCATGAGAGGTTGCCACCATTTCTGATTGGTAAGGTACCAATGGACGGTTTGTTTCAATCCCTCTTCAAAACTTATGGATGGTTGCCAGTCAAGCTCATTACGGATTTTAGTTGCGTCAATTGCGTAACGGTGATCATGACCTGGACGGTCTTTTACGAAAGTGATTTGGTTTTCGTGTGGTCCAAAGCCTTGAGCTTCATCCATTAAAGTGCAAATGGCTCTTACTACATCGATGTTACTGCGTTGAGCATTGGCACCAACAAGGTAACTTTCACCAAGTTTACCATAGTCTAGTACTCTAAGTAATGCAGTTGCGTGATCATTAACGTGCAACCAATCGCGCACGTTTTCACCATTACCATAAATGGGTAGAGGATGTTTATTTAAGGCTTTGATGATCATTAGTGGGATTAATTTTTCTGGAAACTGAAAGGGACCGTAATTATTTGAGCAATTACTTAATACTACTGGTAACTCATATGTGTGAAACCAGGAAAGGGCAAGGTGATCTGATGCAGCCTTGCTTGCAGAATAGGGTGAGCGTGGGTCATAGGGAGTGTTTGGGGTGAAGGCAGGCTCATCCATGCTCAGTGATCCGAATACTTCATCCGTTGATACATGGTGGTATCGAAAATTATTTTTTTTCTCACCTCTTAGAGAATTATAATATTCTCGTGTTGCTTCAAGTAATTGATAGGTGCCAACTATATTTGTTTGAATGAATTCTGAGGGTTTATCGATAGAACGATCCACGTGGGACTCTGCTGCCAAATGCATTACTGCATCAGGTTTGTGCTTTGCCAAAAGCTGTGCCATGGCTCCTGTCACACAGATATCAACCTTTTCAAATTGATAATGTTTACTGTTTGCAACATTAACAAGTGAGCCAAGACTAGATGCATAAGTAAGTTTATCCACATTTACAACTTTTCGACCGGCAGCAATTGCATTGCGAATTAAGGCAGAGCCTATAAAACCAGCACCTCCCGTTACCAACAATTTCATTCACTATGTCCTTATCTGAGAAATAATAATAGTTTATCGATTATATTGAGTTAGGCCATAATAAATATGTCATGACCATTTGTCAGAGCTAACAAGCCACACTAAAATTTTGTAAGAATCTTATAGGTAAATTTTAATATTATGAATACCAGGCGCCCTCATGTGATAGTTATAGGGAACGAGAAAGGAGGTAGTGGTAAGTCCACCACGGCAATGCATTTGGTGATTGGCTTGCTTCTGGATGGGTTTGAGGTTGCCTGCATTGACCTCGACTCTCGTCAGGGAACCTTATCAAATTATCTATCAAATCGTCAGCAGTTGATTATTGATAAGTCCATAGATCTACCTTTGCCTGAGATTCGTGCTATTGAGCACAGTATGATGAGAAACCGTGAAGCAGCGGGTGTTGAGGATGAAGAACGCTTAGCAGACACTATAACTGAGTTATCTGAGGTCAATGATGTCATTGTGATTGATACACCTGGAACGGACAGCGTCTTGGCTAGACTTGGCCATTCTTTTGCTGATACTCTTATAACCCCACTTAATGATAGCTTGATTGATCTTGATGTACTTGCTCGCGTTGATCCTACAAGCCTAAAAGTTCAGAAACCAAGCCATTACTCTGAATTGGTTTGGCAGCAGAGAAAACTCAAAGCCATGCGAGATGGTGGCTCCATAGATTGGATTGTGATGAGGAACCGTTTAAGTCATTTAGACGCGCAAAATAAACAATTGCTGGAGCGTTTGTTAATTGACTTATCTGCACGTATTGGTTTTCGTCAAGTCTCGGGTTTTGGAGAACGTGTAATTTATCGTGAACTTTTTCTACTTGGCCTGACTATGATGGATAGTTTAGAGATGATAGCACCCAAGAAACTAAGTTTATCACACATATCAGCACGTCAAGAAGTCCGGTGTCTAATAGATGCAATCAATATTACTTGAATTAAGACCCAGTACAGAAAAAGTACTTTTAGAGTAAAGAATTTTTTTTTGTTATAGCGTTTTTCCCAAATTCGATATAAGAAACTAACTCTTCTTTTATTACTTTCAATTCTTTTGTTAAACTTCATTTTTGATCCAAAACAATATAAAATAAACTTTTTTGAAACTGTAATGAGCTCTGGGTATCTGGATTATCAATTGGAGATAATTATTTTCTCAGAGCTGTGTATTAAAATGACAGTTAAAATTCTTGGTTATAATAAACATCTAGTCCCTAGCTATAGATTGGGCATAGGTACTGAGTTTGGTAAGCTCTACACCGAATAGAAAATTCGCTTCTTATTTGTCAAAAATAATGTAAAAAGTCGCTGTCATTAACTTATTAGTATGATGCTAAAAAATGATTTATAAAGATAATTTTAAGAAAGCATCCAATTTTACAATCTTAAGTAAAAATCCAGGTTGGTCATGTTGATTTACCTAATTGTGGGGATATGCCTCTTAATTGGACTTCTTGTATTTCTACGTTGGTACATCAACGCCGATCCAAAAGCTCTTTTGAAGGCATTAAAATGGCTATCGTTTGGGTTAATCATCGCAAGTGTATCATTTTTAGCCATAAGTGGTCGTTTGAATTGGGCGTTTGCTGGTCTACCAGTATTATTAGTATGGCTTGCGCGCTTTCGGATGGCGGCCTCTATTTTTAGTTACTTCTCACGCGTGGCTGGGTGGGGTAATGGTGCAAAATCTGGTAATAATTCTTTTAAAGAACAAATGGACCGTAGTGAGGCTTTAGAAATACTTGGCCTTGAGGAAGGGGCAAGTCCGGAGGAGATAAAAAGGGCACACCATAAACTTATAGCAGGGCTACATCCTGACCATGGTGGCTCAACCTACCTAGCCGCAAAGATAAATCGTGCTAAAGACGTTTTACTGTCATAAGAGACCAGAAGGTTGCGCCGGCTCCTAAGGTATGTCAAAAATGCAAAAATAAGTGCCGTTACGTTAATTCTAAAACGGTAAATTCAGGGATTTTATATGCATAAGCCAGTAATGAAGGCAGTTTTTCCAGTTGCCGGTTTGGGTACGAGGTTTTTGCCTGCAACAAAGGCTATGCCCAAGGAAATGTTGCCAATCGTAGACAAACCGTTGATACAGTATGCTGTTGAGGAAGCTCGTGAGGCAGGAATTGAGGAAATCATCTTTGTTACGGGACGTGGGAAAACGGTTCTTCTTGACCATTTTGATCACAGCTTTGAACTAGAGCAGTCACTAAGAGCTCATGGTAAGAAAGAAATTTTGTTACAAATACAGGATGTTATTTCAAAACCGGGGCAAATATCTTCAACTCGGCAGCAACAACCCCTTGGATTAGGTCATGCAGTATGGTGCGCTCGACATTTTATTGCTGACGAGCCTTTTGCAGTAATTTTAGCGGATGATTTAATTATGGCAAAGCCTGGTTGTCTTAAACAGATGATGGAAGTTTACAGTAAAATTGGTGGTAATATTGTTGCTAGTGAAGAAGTGCCTATTGAGCAAACAAATCAATATGGGATTTTGGATGTTGTCGAGGATGATGGCCAATTAGCAAGAGCTATTGGTTTAGTAGAAAAGCCAGAACCCCATCAAGCTCCATCAAACCTATGCATTATTGGCCGTTATATATTACAGCCAGAAATTTTTTATTACTTGAGCACACAAGAAGAGGGGGCGGGAGGAGAAGTTCAGTTAACCGATGCTTTGGCTAAGACCATTGACACAACTTCTTTACATGGCATGCGCTTTGAGGGAAAACGATTTGACTGCGGTTCCAAACTAGGGTTTTTGGAAGCCCAAATTGCCTTTGCTATTTCTCGTGATGATTTAAGCGATGGTACCCGCAAGTTTCTAAAAAAATATAAATAGGGAATTGCGATGCGAGTAGTTATGATCGGAACAGGTTATGTGGGATTAGTTTCAGGGACTTGTTTTTCTGAATTTGGTGTTGATGTAACTTGTGTTGATAAGCAACAAGATAAAATTGATGACCTGAACGCTGGTAACATACCCATTTTTGAACCTGGCCTCGATGATCTATTCTTAAAGAATGTTAAGGCAGGTCGTTTGCGATTTACAACCGATATTAAGGTTGCTGTTAGTGGTGCGGATGCAATTTTTATTTGTGTAGGTACACCGACTGACCCAGTTAGCGGCCATGCAGACTTATCTAATGTTTTTTCTGCAGCTAGTGAAATTGCTGAGGCTATAGATGGCTATACCGTTATTGTTACCAAATCGACAGTACCTGTTGGTACTGGTCAAAAAGTTGAAGAACTCATTCAAGCATCTTGCCCAAATGCAGACTTTGATGTGGTCTCTAACCCAGAATTTTTGCGTGAAGGGTCCGCAATTAACGATTTTATGCGGCCTGATCGAATTGTCATTGGCTCCAATAGTGAGCGAGCACAAAAAGTTATGCGTAATCTTTATCGTCCACTTTTTCTTATCGAGACACCAATTTTATTTACCCAACTACAAACATCAGAGTTAATCAAATATGCTGCCAATTCGTTTTTAGCCATGAAGATTACTTTCATTAATGAAATAGCTGATCTTTGCGAAAAGGTTGGAGCCGATGTTCAAGATGTTGCTAAAGGTATTGGTTTAGACGGACGTATTGGGTCAAAATTTTTACACGCTGGTCCAGGCTATGGCGGCTCTTGTTTCCCAAAAGATACTTTGGCTTTGGTCAATACTGCTCATAAAGTTGGGTCACCGCTGAAAATCATAGAAACTGTTGTCAAAGTAAACAATAAAAGAAAAACTAGTATCTCGAACAGAATAATCGCAGCCTGTGATGGATCGCTTGAAGGCAAAACTATTGCTGTACTTGGAGTTACGTTTAAACCAAATACAGATGACATGCGTGAGTCACCTAGCATAGATATTCTTCCAGCTCTTCAAAAAGCAGGGGCCACTATTCGTGCTTACGATCCAGAGGGCATGGATGAAGCTAGAAAAATGTTTGAGGGTATAATTTGGTGTGAAAATTCATATGAGGTAATGCAAGGTTCAGATGCGTTAGTTATAATTACAGAATGGAATGCTTTTCGTGGACTTGACCTTAAGCGCGTCAAATCATTGCTGAGAAAACCTGTGTTGGTTGATCTGCGAAACATTTACAATCCTGATGATATGGCAAATATTGGTATTGATTACCATTGCTTAGGTCGCCCTTTTGGCAAAGCTAGTTGAAATTTTTCCAGTGAATAATGTAAGACAATTAGAGCCTACGATCCTGCGTGAATATGACATTCGTGGTATTGTAGGAGATAACCTAAACCCTGCTGACGTTCGTGCGATTGGCCAAGGATTTGGTACTATTATTATACGCAATGGGGGTACCTCAGTCGCTGTCGGTTTTGATGGCCGACTTTCTTCAATTGAGCTTGAAAGTGCAGTAGTTGAAGGTTTGTGTGCTTCGGGTTTGCATGTTTATCGGGTTGGTTTAGGCCCAAGCCCATTACTCTATTACGCTACTCATATTCTTAGAGCTGATGCTGGTCTTATGGTAACTGGATCGCATAATCCACCTGAGTACAATGGTATTAAAATGATTCTTGGTGGCAAATCCTTTTTTGGTGATGATATAAAAAAATTAGGAAATATGATAGCTGCTGGAGACTTCGAAATGGGAGTGGGCAGTCATGAACCAAGCCCAATTCTCAACAAATATATCTCCCGGCTAAAGAGAGACTTTCAAGGGTCAAAGGAGTTAACTATCGCTTGGGATAATGGAAATGGTGCGGCCGGTGAGGCATTAGAGGCCCTTGTCAAGGGACTACCTGGACGGCATATTTTACTTAATGAAAAAATTGATGGAAACTTTCCAGCTCATCATCCTGATCCCACAGTAGAGGCTAACCTGAAGCAGTTGAAGGAAACAGTTGTTAGTGAAGGTTGCAATCTTGGCTTTGCTTTTGATGGTGACGGAGACCGCATTGGTTTAATTGACAGTCAGGGTAGGGTGCTATGGGGCGATCAAATCATGGTAATACTCGCTAAGGATGTACTTAGTGATATCCCAGGGGCAACAATTATCGCTGATGTTAAAGCCAGTCAGGTTTTTTTTGATGAGATAGAACGTATGGGTGGCAATGCTCTTATGTGGAAGACTGGGCACTCTCTGATCAAAGCTAAAATGCAGGAAACTGGATCACCTTTGGCCGGTGAGATGAGTGCACATATCTTTTTTAAGCACAAATATTATGGATATGATGATGCACTCTATGCTGCCATACGGTTGATGTCTATTATTGCATCATCGGATCAGACACTTGATGAAATGCTCGACTCAATGCCGCAAATGTTGAATACACCTGAGCTTCGTTTTGACTGCCCAGAGGATCGTAAGTTTCAAATTGTAGAGGAAGTTGCAGAACGGCTTAAGTTAATTTCTGACATCAAGGTTTTTGATATAGATGGTGTTCGCGTTCAAACAAAAAATGGTTGGTGGCTTCTACGTGCTTCGAATACCCAAGCTGTACTTGTTGCTCGCTGTGAGTCAACAAATGAAGAGGGTTTAAAGTTTCTTATTGAGTCACTCAGTCAACAGTTGAAAGCAAGTGGTCTCAACCCACCAACATTTAGCTAATTATTAAACGCCAGTTGTTGTAGTGGCTGTTTCATTCTTAATTCCATGCAGTTAATATTTCGGCGTTTTAATATCCGGCATGAGCGGTAGGCTTGTTGTTTTGTGAGACCCAGGATACGTGCTCGATATATTGTCTTACGCTTTTTATTATTGAGTGGGACAATGCGAATGTGGCCGTTATGAAGTAGCTCAGGAGCCTTTTTAATTGCTTGCTTGGCAATTTTGTATGCAGGAGTCGTTGTCTTATAGGCGCCAACCTGAACACCCCAAAGCAATTTTCGTGAAGTCTGATCACGAGTGATTTTTGACATTTTATTATTCTTTAATTGATTGGTTTGTGTTGATGCAAGTTTGCGATAGCTCTTATCAAAAAGGTTTGACATATGACCATTACGCATGCGTGAACTTTTACCACCAAAGACAACTCCGATTAACCTGTGTCCGTTACGTTCTACTGAAGCAACCAAATTAAATCCGGAAGCACGAATATATCCGGTCTTAATACCGTCTGCGCCCTTGTAACTTTTTAATAGTTTATTGTGGTTTTGATGGGTTATGTTTTTGAAGGTAAATTCTTTAGTTGAGAAATAATGATAATATTGGGGAAAGTCTCTCATAAGACGTGTCGCTAATGTTGCCATGTCTTTAGCGGTTGATAATTGGCCACGGTGAGGTAAGCCTGAAGCATTGCGAAATGTTGAACGTGTCATGCCTATTTTTCGCGCTTTTGCTGTCATGGAAAGGGCAAAACTTCGTTCAGATTTACTTAAAGTTTCAGCAACCGCAGTAGCCACATCATTGGCAGATTTGGTAACAATTGCCAGAATAGCTTGCTCAAAGGTAATTTTGTCGTTTTTTGACAAGCCAACTTTTGAAGACGGTTGGCGGATGGCGCGGGCAGAAACTTTTAAGTTCTGGTTGAGCTTGATTTGTCCTTTTTCCAATGCTTCAAAGATCATGTAAAGGGTCATCATCTTTGTTAATGATGCAGGATAATTTCGTGTGTTTTCATTAACCTTGTGGTGGACGACACCAGTTTGTGCATCAATTACGTAGGACGCATATTTAGCTGAACCATTACTGGGAGCTAATATGATAATTGCCGCAGTTAGTATTACAATTTGAATGATGAAACTTCTTTTTTTGCTTATCAAAATTTTTCCTGCAAGATTGGTAAATCTTTAAAAACTTACATCAAGGTAAATACTAACTAGCAAACACTTAAGAATAAATAAAAATGTATATTGATTGTTTATGTTACATGTTTAATACAATTTTTGAGATCATTATGGTGATATTTCATAGTCTCTAAGTGTTTTTACACCCAAAAATACCCAGGCAATTAATTTCTATAACTACCCTAACGGTCATTAATCAATAGAGATATGTTTGGACAAATAGAAAAATACTTAACGCATCAGTTCTCAATTAGTTGGCATTTAGAATTATGTTTAGAGCTCTTTCGCACTTTTAAAACTCACGGTAAAAGAATAAACTTTGAATTCAAATCAAAGTCATAACTTCCTGAGGTGTCGTCTGGCAAAGCATTTTTCTGGATAAAAAATAAATATTAACTGCTTACTTGGATGAGAGATTTAAGCAAAGGTCTTATCATTTAATTTGCCGTGTAAAAACGTAATATTTTTTAACATTCAGTAACATTTACAGCCAGACCACCCTGACTTGTCTCTTTGTATTTAGTCAGCATATCGTGTCCAGTTTGGCGCATGGTTTCTATTGCGCTGTCAAGTGGTACTATGTGTGTGCCATCACCTTTCAAAGCCAAAGAAGCGGCATTAATAGCCTTTACTGAGCCAAATGCGTTCCGCTCAATACAAGGTACCTGAACAAGCCCTCCAATGGGGTCGCAAGTCATACCGAGGTGGTGTTCCAATGCAATCTCAGCAGCATTCTCTATTTGTTCGTTGCTCCCCCCTAGAACTGCCACAAGTCCGCCAGCGGCCATTGCTGAGGCTGACCCAACTTCACCTTGGCAGCCTACCTCAGCTCCAGAAATGGAAGCATTGTGTTTAATCAAGCCACCAATAGTGCTCGCTACTAAAAGAAAGTCATGGATGCCTCGATTGTCTGCGCTTGGGCAAAAGTCGAGATAGTAGCGAATAACAGCTGGAACAATGCCAGCGGCACCGTTAGTGGGTGCAGTGACTATCTTTCCGCCAGCAGCATTTTCCTCATTTACAGCTAGAGCATAAACGCTGATCCAATCCATTACTGTATGAGCAAATTTTTCATTACTTTGGTCATTAATCAATTTTTCTGAAATAGCTTTTGCACGCCGCTGAACTTTTAACCCACCAGGAAGAGTACCTTCAGTCCGCATGCCTTTATTTATGCATTCATTCATAACCGTCCATAATTTGTTCAAATTGGCCCCTAGTTTTTCAGGAGTGCAAGAAGTGAGTTCATTGCTTTGCTTCATTTCTGCAATAGAGAGGCCGCTACTCTAACCCATTGCCAACATTTCTTCGGCATTTTTGAAAGGGAACGGAACAACAAAGTTGTCATTGGAATCCCTCTGATTATGCATGCTTTCAAGTTCCTCTGTGTCAACAATGAAGCCACCACCAATGGAGTAATAAGTTTTTTCAAAAAGGATATTATTTTTTTTTCAATGGCGTAAAACACCATTGCATTTGCATGTCCTGGTAAGACTTTTTCAAAGTCAAAGATAATATCTTTTGATGGATTGAAATTAATTTTTTGAGTTTTACTTATTTCAATAAATCTATCCTTTTGGGTCTTTTCAATTACTTTGTTTGTTGAATTTGGATCAAGTGTCTCTGGTGTTTTACCCAGTAGGCCTAATATGATTGCTCGGTCTGAGCCATGACCTTTCCCGGTAAATGCAAGAGAACCATGAAGCGATACTTGGATTTGTTTTACCTCATTGAGGTCGTAAAGTTTATGAAGTTTCGTGATGAAACGTGAGGCAGCAACCATTGGACCTACCGTATGTGAACTCGACGGCCCTATGCCAATTTTAAATACATCTGATACACTAAGAAACAACTGTAAACCTCTCCTACTAGTTGGCCATAGAAACAAGGTGGGTTAGAAATAGTTCAAAGTTAACTGATTTAGAAACGTAAGATAAGAAAGTTACGAGAGCTCTTTTGGTAGACTTTCATTGTAATGTTTATGCTTAATTTTTGGAAAAATATATCTTCTTTTTTTTTTTTAAAAAAATAACCTAAGTTCCCTGCGAAAGGGTTGGCGTCCCCAACGGGATTCGAACCCGTGTTGCCGGCGTGAAAGGCCAGTGTCCTAGGCCTCTAGACGATGGGGACCATAGGCTACGTATCGGTAGTATAGGCAGAAAGCTATAAAATCAAGTATTTCAGACCTATTTTCCAAACTATTTTCTGGACCGACACCCACCTTGCATAAAAGTAGTAAACTCCTACCCAACTGGGGGTTTAAATAAATAAGTCAAAGTTATAGTATATTTATGGTCAATAGTAAGCCAGTTTAAGTGATAATACACTCGAAAGGATGCACTTTATGTTGCAGGGTAAAGTTTTGGTGGCTCAAGGTGGTGGGCCAACCGCTGTTATAAATCAGTCTCTTGTTGGCACAATATTGGAGTCACGCAAATTTGCTGGCGTTGAGCATGTATATGGATCGCTCCACGGTATCTCTGGAATCGTCAATGAAGAATTTCTTGATTTAACTCAGGAAACTACTGCTAACCTAGAGCTGGTGGCGGGCACCCCTTGTTCTGGATTGGGCTCCACCCGAGATAAACCGAATACTCAATATTGCCGAGAGATATTCAAAGTTTTAAAGGCACACGAGATTAGTACTTTTTTCTATATCGGTGGCAATGACTCATCCGATGCTCTCAAAATATTGTCAGAGATGGCCACAACAGATAACTATGAATTACGCTGTATTCACATACCAAAAACTATTGATAATGATCTTCCAGTCAATGACCACACACCTGGTTACCCATCAGCTGCACGTTTTGTCGCCAGCGCTTTCACGGGTATTAATCAAGATAACATGGCACTGAAAGGTATTTACGTTGGTGTTGTTATGGGTCGACATGCTGGTTTTTTAACAGCCGCTGCTGCAGGAGCACATTCTTTTGATGGTGATGCACCGCATTTAATCTATTTGCCAGAACGTTCGTTTACAATGAGTCAATTTATTGGCGATGTGAAAAGTATCTACGATAAACACGGTCGTTGTGTCGTTGCAGTATCAGAGGGTATTCATGATAAAAAAGGTACGCCAATTATAACAAAACTTTCCAAAACAGTAGAAAAAGACGCCCACGGGAATGTTCAGCTCTCAGGTACTGGTGCTCTGGCAGACTTGTTGACAGATGCAATTAAAACCAAGACAGGTATTACACGAGTACGTGGTGATACCTTTGGCTATCTTCAACGTTCATTCCTTGGTTGCGTATCGGATGTGGATCAACGTGAAGCCCGTGAAGTAGGAGAAAAAGCTGCTCAATTTGCTAATTTTTCTGAGCGCCTAAGTGGTACTGTGACAATTCATCGTGTTGGAAATTATCAGGTAGAATATTCTTTTAGCAAAATAGAATCAGTTGCAGGTTTGACCAAGGTGATGTCGGACGGTTTCATAAACAAAGCAGGTAACGGTGTAACTCCAAAATTTATGGAATATTTAAAACCTTTACTAGGAAGCAATTTGCCTCAGGTCGGTCGTCTTAATCCTGCGAATAAGGTTAAAAAAATACTTAATAAGTAGAAAATTTATAGAACTACAGATTGTCAACTAAAAATTTGGCCTAGCTGGTTTGCTTCTACTTTTATAGGCTGACATGCAATCTGTTGAATAAAGTGACTCTAGGTAATAGCAATTGAATAAATCAGATTCTATTATCTACGGTTAATTCCTTTTTACAGCTGTGCTGTCCTCGTTTCAAATAAATGATATCAATTTTTTTTCAAGTTATGTGTTTTGCTTTTTAGGTGTCATAGTAAAGTAAAAAAAGAGTTTCACATTTTATAATTTGGAACTTTATTTGTTTTATGGAGTACGCCTTTATTTTTTTGTATATCAATGCTTAATTTGGAAATGAGGAAGGTTCTAAGGTTCAAAGCTCTAATGTCAAATGCTTGCGGAAAAATTGGAGGTAGAAATTGTGACAGGAAGACTTGAGGGAAAGAGAGCACTAGTAACGGCTGCAGCCCAAGGGATTGGCCGGTCCATGGCGGAATGTTTTGCATTTGAGGGAGCTCAGGTCTTTGCAACTGACGTAAATTTAGATAAGTTAACTGAGCTGAATTCAGTTGATGGAATTTCAACTAGATATCTTGATGTACTTGATACGAAAGTTGTCAATAGCATAATTGGTGAAATTGGTCCCGTACAAATTCTTGCTAGTTGTACTGGCTTTGTTCATCACGGAAGCATTTTGGAATGCGAGGAAGAAGATTTTCGTTACTCTATGGACTTGAATGTTGGTGGTGCCTATAGGGTAATACGCGCTGTACTTCCTGGCATGTTGGAAAACGCGAATGGATCTATCATTAATATAGCTTCTGTTATTTCTAGTATTGCGGGAGTTCCTAATCGTTTTATGTATGGGGCATCAAAAGCTGCGCTGATTGGCCTAATGAAGTCTGTAGCTGCTGACTATATTGATAGAGGTATACGCTGTAATGCTATCTGTCCAGGAACGGTTCAGTCACCATCATTGGATGAGCGCATAAATGCGCTTTCAGATCCAGTCCAAGGTCGTAAGTATTATATAAGTAGGCAGCCTATGGGACGGTTAGGCACTACAGATGAAATAGCAGCTATGGGGGTCTACTTGGCGTCAGACGAGTCAGCATTTGTTACCGGAAGTGAATTTATTATTGACGGAGGCATGACGCTCTGAGTAACTGAGCATCTTGAGGGGGAGATTGCGATTGAACAGCGACTACATAATTTTGCACGATTATCCGCAGTCTCCAGTATCAGAGAAAGTCCGTGTTGTATTTGGCGTGAAAGGATTGAACTGGAAATCAGTTGAAATTCCAAGGTTACCCCCTAAGCCAAATTTGATGCCCTTGACTGGTGGTTATCGTTTGACCCCAGTTATGCAAATAGGAGCTGACATCTTTTGCGATACTAAGTGCATTATTCATGAACTCGATAGGCGTTTCCCAGATCCACCCTTGATCCCCAGAGGATCAACTAGTTTATTATGGGGGCTAATGCAGTGGACGGATGGACCACTTCTTCAAGATATTCTGAGCATATCGTTGGTGGAAATGAGCAATAGCATTTCACAGGAATTTCTTAACGATCGTGGCCCTCTGTATTTTGGTTCTGGGTTTTCCCTTGATGAACTTAAAGAAAAGTATAGTGATTGTTTAGCTAATGTGCGAACACAGTTTGGTTGGGTAAATGATGGTTTAAAATCCAGTAACTTTTTTCTTGGCGGTGAACCTTGTTTAGCTGATGCTTTGATTTATTATTTAGTCTGGTTTTTGCGCGATCGTATGAAAGAAGGGGATCTATTTTTACAGCAGTTTCCATACCTTGAAGCATGGGAAAAGCGTGTCAAAGCATTAGGTCATGGTTCCTCTGAAAGTTTATCTGATACTAAAGCGCTAGAAATTGCTCGTATTTCAGAGGTTAAAACGCCAGAAGAGACAGATATGAGTTCCCCATTGGGACTTTTGGTAGGTGACTCTGTGGTGATAGAACCGGATTCAGGTGGCCAACAAGTTGAAGGAGTGTTGCACAGACTTTCTTCTGATAGTATCTCTATACTACGACAGGATCAAAAAGTAGGCCAAGTTTGTGTTCATTTTCCTATTTTAGGTTACTCGGTTAAGGTTCTTAAATAGTTTAATGTCGACAAATAATTCTTTGGCTAAAGCAAAATATTTGTTCAGCAGTAATTTTATTCAACTAAAATATTTGTTGCATTAAAGGATGAAAGAACTCTCTAAAGCAAGCGCATTTCCGGTATATAATCTATTATCTTATTTGCAGGGGAACTGGGCGCTTACGCGAAAAGTATCTGATTTGCGATTGAACATACCTGGTTTTTTGAGGGGTACTATTGAAATTACAAGACAACCGGAAAAAGGTGGTCGTCATGTACTGGCTTATCGGGAAGAGGGAGAACTGCAATTTGGTGAGTACAAAGAAAAAGTTTTCCGACATTATCAGTTCTATTTTCCAGTTGCTCATAGTGCCTTGGTACTTTTTAGTGATGGAAAAATATTTCATAAACTTGATTTGAGAACTGGATTTTTTAAGGTAGAGCACTTGTGTAAGGAAGATTTATATCGGGGGAGTTTTTGTGTAGAGTCTTCCAATGCTTGGTTGTCTGAATGGAAAGTTAGTGGTCCCTCAAAGAAATTGATTCTTGAAAATCATTGCCAGCGGCTCAAATGAAATGATTGCATATTTGCGAATGTGTTCGAATCGGGTAATTAAGAAATTTATTTTTAGTTGTAAGATGAAATTGACAGGAGATTAAATCATGCAACATCAAAGTTTTCACTCAGAAATTAGAGCGCAAACTCTTATTGAAACCATTTGGCCAGCGTCAACCGCACTAAATGCAATGGCTAGTGCGGTACGCATCGTGCTCTTAACAGTAACAGGTTCTTTGCTAATATGGCTGGCGGCAAAAATTCAGATACCTTTTTATCCTGTTCCATTGACTATGGGAACTTTTGCGATTCTTTTTATTGGAATGGCCTATGGTTGGCGTCTTGGATCAGCTACGGTTTTGATTTATTTATTTGAAGGCGCCATAGGTCTCCCTGTTTTTGCTGGTACTCCTGAAAAAGGTATTGGCTTGGCGTACATGATGGGCGGTACGGGCGGTTATCTTTTTGGCTATGTCTTGGCTATTTCAGCTGTCGGTTGGTTGGCTGAGCGTGGTTGGAGCAAATCTACCATGGCCATCGGTTGTGCAATGTTGATTGGCAACGTTTTGATTTATGTACCAGGTTTGTTATGGCTTGGAATATTATTTGGTTGGGACAAACCCATCATTGAATGGGGGCTTGCTCCATTTCTTTTGGGTGACCTTGTCAAACTTGCCCTTGCTACAGCTCTGTTTTCCATGATGCGTGTGCTAATTGGTCGTCAAAAAAGCTGAGTAGCAAAAAAATCGTCAGTTTCTGAGTGAAAGTGCCCTTTAAAATCAAATTTGAAAAGCTTCTAGAAAACAGCATAAGTATAAATAAGGTACTATAATACCATATTCGTAACAAACTGAAAGCATTGCACTTTTTGTTTTTATTTGACAAATAATTGAGCTTACCGTAAATAATTTTTTGAAATCCGGTATGGTTTTACATCAACCATCTTTTAATCATCAAGTTAGATTGACTTTATCAATGAAAACTTATTCAGCTAAGCCAAAGGGTATTGAGAGAAAATGGTGCATCGTTGATGCAAAAGGTCTTGTACTTGGCCGAATGGCTAGTATTGTGTCTATGCGTTTACGTGGTAAGCACAAGCCAACTTACACTCCGCACTTGGATTGTGGTGATCACGTTATAGTTATTAATGCTGAGAAGGTTCAGCTTACTGGTCGTAAGCGAGCCAACAAAATTTACTACAAACATACAGGATACCCTGGCGGAATAAAAAGTCGATCGGCAGGACAAATTCTTGAAGGCGCAAATCCTGAAAGGGTTGTTATTAAGGCAGTTGAGCGCATGGTTAGTCGTAATCCACTTGGTGCTATGCAGATGCGAAAATTACATGTTTATGCTGGGGCTGATCACCCTCATGAAGCTCAGAAACCTGAAATTCTTGACATAGCTTCAATGAACCCAAAAAACTCAAGGAGTGTCTAAATCATGTCTAAAGTTACTAAGTCACTTGAAGACTTGAAGGATGTGGTTGAAGGTAAAGTTGCGACACTACCTGTTGACTCTGACACCGAAAATGTTTCCGAAATAGTTGAGCCAAAAATTGATAAGCATGGTCGTGCATATGCAACAGGAAAGCGCAAAAATGCAATTGCACGTGTTTGGCTAAAGCCTGGTTCAGGAAAAATTATGGTTAATGGTCGTGAGGTTGAAACTTATTTTGCTCGTCCAGTTTTGAGGATGATTATCAATCAAGCATTTACAGTTTCAGATCGTGTTGGACAGTATGACATTACCGCAAGCGTTACAGGTGGTGGTTTGTCTGGTCAGGCTGGAGCAGTACGTCATGGTCTATCAAGAGCTCTGACTTACTTTGAGCCCAGCCTTCGTCCAGCATTAAAAAAGGCAGGTTTTCTGACACGTGATAGTCGTATTGTTGAGCGAAAAAAATACGGCCGTGCAAAGGCCCGTAAAAGCTATCAGTTTTCTAAGCGTTAACTTTATTAGAAGTAGCTGTCGTTTTTTTGAGAGACTTGGCACTCGCAATTGTCAAAATAGTTTTAGCCACCCAAAACACACACTTGAAAAAGTCGTGTTTTCTTGATTTATACAATTTAATGGCGTTTGCAGAAATTTCATAATTCAATGATTTGCATGAACTAGCAAATGTTGAAGCAGTTTATTGGGCCAAATTTTAATCCAAAGGTAAAAGAATAAACTATGAATAACAAAATGCAAGATTGTGACAAATCGAAAATCTTTGATGATTATAAGTTACTTAATCTGATGGTAAACGATGCTTCGAAAGCAAAAGGTGTTCACCGTCCCGGACCGTATTGGTTAACAAGAACGAAATGCGCCTTGAAGGACATTAAAAAATTTGGGTTGCAGGACTTTAGGGGTATGAAAAGTGTCACGGGAACATCTTTTAGCGACAATTTTTATGTTGATATTCGTGGTTCATATAACTTTGGCCTCAGGCCCGCAATAACAAATTTATTTAGGTACGTATATCCATTTGATAAATTTTTTGATGCACAAGTTAGACTTACAGCATCTTATTTTGATTTGGCAAATTTGTACAAGAATCAATATTTATACAATAATCAAAGGGTTAAATACCTTTTATCTAAATACGATATTAATTTTGAAACAACTAGAGGTGGCTGTCTAAGTTTTCTAGAAAAAGACTCAGTAAAAATAGCTCATCATTATTTACAACTACTTGACACTCTTGATCATATTGACAACAAAGTTTGTTTGGCAGACAAAAAAGCTTGTTTTGAGATAGGTGGTGGATTTGGTGTAAATACTCATCTGCTTGTTGAAATTTTCAAAATCAAAAAAATTATTTATTTGGATATAGTGCCCAACTTATACGTTGGAACTCAATATCTTAAAAGTTTTTATGGGGAAAAAGTGATTGACTATAGGAGAATACAGAATAGGGACGTCATTAAATTTGCGAAAAACAACGATCTTGAAATTTTTTGTATTGCTCCGCATCAAATTGATAAAATCGAGTCAGAGGTAGATTTTTTCCATAACGCACATTCATTCGTTGAGATGCCTGAGGAAGTCATCATTAATTATGTAAAAATAGTTGAGTCTAAATTGGCAAAGAATAATTCTGCAATTTCCATCGTTAGTTATGGAGATCCTGATTTAAACACTACGATTCATCCTGAAAAGCTGCCTGATTTTTTTACTAAAACTGCTGAAAAATTCAACGTACCAACTTTAACGCCTGAAAAAATGAATTTTCACTATATTATTCAATAGTTTCTTAGTGCAATCTGAAAATTAATTTTTGCACTATTCTTACCAGCAGAATGTAACAATGGGTCTTTTTGTTTATCATAAATACGAAATGCGAGGTGCTATAAAACACTTGGCTGGAACAGAAATTCAAACGCAAATTTTTAGAACAAACTAACAAAACAAGTTTTGGCTTTGCTCATAGATTTAGAGAATTAACTTCTATGTTTATATTAAATAGTAGCAAAAAAACCATCTTATAAGTTTAAGTTAATTATAATAATAGAAGCATTTTTGGTCTACGCCTTAACCAATTAATAAAAATGATTAAGTAAGAATTTTATTGATTTGATCTTGCCTAGTGCAAGAACGTAAAAGCGTCAATATTAGTCGTGCTCAATATAAGCACTAGCCAATGTGTGGCATTATAATTTTTTGGTAGTAACATTTTAAATTGTAGATTGTGATTCTCATGATGTACGTAAGCTCAAGTTCCATTTTATATATTCATTTAGGTCTTCTAAGATAAGAAAGTTTAATTTGTATTATAACAACTTTCTCGTCGTTTTAGTCAGACATAATAATTGAAAGAGAAAGCTCATGACCCAAACAGTATTCATAGATGGCGAAGTGGGAACAACTGGTCTCCAAATAAGGGAGCGTCTCAAAAACCGATCAGATTTATCTTTTTTACGCCTGGATGATTTTGAACGTAAAGATCTGGCTAGGCGTTCTGAAATGCTTAACAGTGCTGATGTGGTTATCTTGTGCTTGCCGGACGATGCTTCTCGGGATGCTGTTGCCATGATCAAAAATAAGCATGTCAAAGTGATTGATGCATCATCAGCACACCGGGTTGCGAAGGGTTGGACCTATGGCATGCCTGAGTATGACATTAATCAGGCAGAAAAGATCGCTAGCTCTTCGCGGGTTTCTAATCCGGGCTGCTATGCTATTACCTCTGTTTCAATACTTTATCCACTTATCAAAGCTGGAATAATTCAGCAAAGCCAAGCCATCACCATTAATGCTATCTCGGGATACTCAGGTGGTGGGAAACAGATGATTTCACACTACGAAACTGCCACTGGAGCACGTGCTAACCCAACTTTTCGAGTATACAGCCTTGATCTCAGGCATAAGCATGTTCCGGAAATTCAAAAATGGGGTGGTCTTAGCCATGCGCCGTTGTTTGTACCTAGTGTTGGCGATTTTAGGCAAGGAATGATTGTTCAAGTGCCTTTGCAGTTATGGTCATTACCAGGAAGACCAAGGTCAGAAGATATTCATGCGACACTTACATCTCACTATGCCAGTCAGCGTCTTGTTAAGGTTAAACCCTTGGCAGAAACAGACGAAATGACTGGGTTAGAGTCCGAATCTTTGAATGGCACAAATGAACTACATTTACATGTTTTTAGAAATAATGAATTGGACCAAGTTGTCGTCATGGGCTTAATCGACAATTTAGGAAAAGGAGCTTCTGGACAGGCGGTACAGAATCTGAATTTAATGGTTGGCGCCCCACAAGATATGGGTTTGTAAAAACCTTGTAGTTTTGATAGCCTCTGAATGCTATAAATTTGGTATGTAAAAGCACAAGAAACCAATCTTTAAAGATCTAGATCCCTGGCAAATTTGGCATTGTTTTGTATAAACTGGAATCGTTTCTCTGGCTTTTTACCCATTAGATCTTCAACTAAACGGTTTGTCTTTCGTCTTTCGATAATGCCGTTTTCTGAATAATTAGTTGGAATTGTAACACGAAGAAGGGTTCGCTTCTTTGGGTCCATAGTGGTTTCTTTTAGTTGCTTAGCTGGCATTTCACCAAGACCTTTAAATCGACTCACTTCGATTGAACCTCTTCCCTTAAAGACTTTTTCCATAAGTTCATCCTTATGTTGATCATCCTGAGCATATTCACTTCTTGATCCTTGGACTATTCTGTATAGAGGGGGTACGGCAAGGAAGAGATGCCCATCCTCGATAAGTTGGGGTATTTCCTTGAAAAAGAATGTCATCAAAAGTGTAGCAATATGAGCACCATCTACATCGGCATCAGTCATGATAATGATCTTTTCATAGCGAAGCGCTGTCTCCTGATATTCTTTTCGAGTACCACAACCCAAGGCTTCAATTATATCACACAATTCTTGATTGGCGTTGATCTTTTCATCGGTAGCACTTGCCACGTTAAGGGTTTTTCCGCGTAATGGAAGAATTGCCTGAGTTTTGCGATCACGACCTTGTTTTGCAGAGCCTCCTGCTGAATCACCTTCAACCAGAAACAACTCGGTACCCTCAGCTGATTTGGAAGTGCAATCTGTCAGTTTGCCGGGAAGCCGTAATTTGCGCGTGGCAGTCGCCCTTTTTGTTTCCTTGGCTGTTCTCTTGCGCAAACGTTCCTCCGCACGCTCAACAACCCTCTCTAACAGTAGCTTAGCATTTTCTGGATCGCCGCTAAGCCAATGGTCAAAATGATCTCGGATGGCACTTTCCACCAGTTTCTGCGCAATTAATGTGGATAGCTTTTCCTTAGTTTGGCCTTGAAATTGTGGGTCATTAATGAACACAGAGAGCATGACACATGCCCCACCCAGCGCATCATCGGCTGTTAATTTTGAGGCATTACGATTGGAGACAAGTTCACCATGCGCTTTTAAGCCTTTGACTATGGCTCCGCGTAAACCGCTTTCGTGGGTTCCACCAAGTGGAGTTGGTATGGTGTTGCAGTATGATTTAAAGTATTCAAATTCATCAATAGGCCAGGCAATTGCCCACTCTGCCTTGCCGCCGCTACCATTAAGTTTAGCTTGCCCTGTAAAGTACTTGTGTGTCAGCGTTTTGCGATTTTCTAGAGTACTGGCCAAGTAATCAGCGAGACCATTAGGAAAGTGTAAGGTTGCTATAGCAGGTGTTGAATCCTCGCCTTTAATTAGCTTTTCTGCACATGACCAGCGAATTTCAACGCCACGAAATAAATAGGCTTTTGATTGTGCTATTCGATATATGATTTTAGGTTGAAAATGCGCTTCTTTGCCAAAGATTTGAGGATCCGCATGAAACGAGATAGATGTTCCACGCTTATTAGAGGACTTGCCTGTATTTAAAGGCTTTGATTTGGGTATGCCACACGCATATGACTGTTTCCAAACTGTTTTGTTGCGAGTAACCTCAACGTCAAGACGATCTGACAAAGCATTTACAACTGACAAACCAACGCCATGCAAACCCCCTGAGGTTTCGTAAGCACCTTTTGAAAACTTACCACCTGAATGTAATGTGGTCATAATTACCTCAAGTGCAGTCTTATCTTTGAATTTTGGATGAGGATCTGTTGGAATACCACGACCATTGTCACTTATGGTCACTGTGAAATCTTCAGAAAGATTAATAGAAATGTGAGTAGCATGCCCTGCAACAGCTTCATCCATGGAATTATCAAGAATTTCAGCAACTAAATGATGCAATGCGTGTTCGTCAGTTCCGCCAATATACATGCCTGGGCGTAAACGTACTGGTTCCAGTCCTTCTAGGACTTTTATATCTTTAGCTGAGTAGCTGTTTTTAGCCTTGTCGGTTTTGTCTTTCTTTTTTTTGTTTTCTGGTTTTACTAACTTGATCTTGTTTGCTTTAAATAGATCCGCCATGGTTGTTTTTAGCACCTTTATTTTGTACGAGTAAACTTAAACCAATAACCGCAAGAATGTCTTATAATGTATGTAATCTATGCACTTCATCAAGATATTGTGTATATCAGGTAAACACTAAGGGCAAGACCTCTGCTTGTTATTTTGTAAATCAGGATTGCTAACCCTCCGCACTTAATCCAATTTTATTTACACTTAATAAACACTAATACTCAAAGTGTAGAAAAATTTTTAATTGAAATTTTTCAGTCTTATCAAAAGTACTTTTTGGTTTCTGCGCTAATTATGATGTCCAATTTTCTGGCACGTCTATAAAACTATAATTTTGTACTAGATTGTTTTTAGTAATTTTGCCATTGTTAACCCCATTTCCGAGGGTGTTGGTGCAACCATTACTCCAGATTCTTTAAGTATTTTTACTTTTTCTGCAGCACTCTCGCCTCTAGCATTTACTATAGCTCCAGCATGGCCCATGAGCCTCCCCGGTGGAGCAGTCAAACCAGCAATATAAGCCGCCATGGGCTTCTTCATGTGGTGTTTGAAGTATTCAGCTGCTGCTGCTTCTTGAGGTCCTCCAATTTCACCAATGATTAGCACTGCATCTGTTTCATCATCATCTTCAAAATACTTTAAAATTTCGACAAATGAGCTGCCGTTTATTGGGTCACCACCAATGCCTACACTGGTACTAATACCGATACCTAGCTCCTTCATTTGAGAGGCGGCTTCATAACCTAAAGTACCAGAGCGCCCAATAAGGCCGACGTTACCTTGCATGAAAATGTGGCCCGGCATAATACCTAATAAAGCCTTGCCCGGGCTGATAGTGCCTGCACAGTTGGGACCTGTTAAAATCATTCGGTCTTCTGGTTTAGCTCGTGCAAAAAGGTAACGCTTTACCCGAATCATATCATGCGTTGGTATGCCGTCAGTAATGCTCACACAATATTTGATGTTAGACTCTGCTGCTTCCATAATGCTGTCCGCAGCGTATGCAGGAGGGACAAAGATGATGCTGGCCTCAGCACCAGTAATTTCAACTGCTTCTTTGACCGTATTGAAAACTGGCTTTCCAAGATGCGTAGTTCCTCCTTTTCCTGGTGTCACACCTGCAACGACATTAGTTCCATAGTCAATCATTTCTTTTGCATGGAAAGAGCCCAAACGACCAGTAAAACCCTGAACAAGGATTGGCGTTTTCTCATTAATAAATATACTCATGGAGCACCCTTAATTTTCTGTTGACTTTTCCAAGCAGCAACAACTTTGTTTGCTGCATCAGCCAACGTGTCAGCTGTAGAAACTTGTTTGCCACTATCTTTTAAAATTTTTTGCCCTTTATCAACATTGGTGCCTGACAAGCGTACCACCAAAGGAATATCAATTTTGTTTTTACTTAAAAAGTCAACGATACCTTGGGCAACCCAGTCACAGCGATTAATGCCAGCAAAAATATTGATTAAAATAGCCTCGACATTTTGATCGGATAACACTAATTCAATTGATGTAGCAACTCTCTCAGCGGATGCACCACCACCAATATCTAGAAAGTTGGCAGGCTCACCACCAGCATGTTGGATCATATCCATAGTTGCCATAGCAAGCCCTGCACCATTTATTAGACAACCAATCTTACCATCAAGGCCAACATAGTTTAGATCGTGCTCCGCAGCATTTGTTTCTCGAGGGTCTTCTTGAGTTTTATCCCTAAATTCAAGAATTTCAGGTCGACGATAAAGAGCATTTGAGTCAAACGACATCTTGGCATCAATGGCTAAAATTTTATTTTCAGTAGTTAAAATTAACGGGTTGATTTCTAAAAGATTAGCATCGGTATCACGAAAAGCGCGGTAGCACTTCATGACAGCTCGACTTGCTGCAGCAATTGCATTATTTGGTAACCCTAATGTGAAAACCAGTTGTCGAGCTTGAAATGGTTGCATTCCTACAGCTGGATCAATTGTTATTTTTGAAATTTTGTCAGGTGTTTCTTGCGCCACTCTCTCAATGTCCATGCCTCCCTCTGTCGAAGCAATTAAAGTAACTTTCTGAACAGTTCTATCTAGAACAATACTCACATAAAGTTCTTTTGAAATATCGCTAGCCTCTTCCACGTAGATACTAGAAACCAACTTTCCAGTAGGACCAGTCTGAAGTGTAACTAGTTTTTTTCCCAGAAACTTATCACAAAATTCAGAAATCTCTCGTTGACTTTTGCAGAGTTTTACACCACCTGCTTTACCTCGTGCACCTGAATGAATTTGAACCTTTACGATCCATTTGTCTCCTCCTATTTCGTTGGCTTGGTAAATTGCTGCTGTTTTAGAATGCGCAACAGCGCCCTTTGGGACGGGTACACCATATTGTGCCAATAGCTTTTTTGCTTGATATTCATGAATATTCATATTCAACCTTTTGACTTTGCTTGGATTGCTTTATTTAAGTTGACAATGTTTTCTGCCATTTTTGCAGAGGCTGCATCAATCATGCGACCATTTAATTGAGCAGCACCACGATTTGCACTAGCAGCCTCTTCTAAAGCGGTAAGAATTTGTTTTGCGTGTAACACTTCTGTTTCTGGGGGGGTGTAAATCTCATTTGCTAACTCTATTTGTGATGGATGGATTGCCCATTTTCCTTCAAAGCCAAGGGCTGCTCCACGACGTGCAGCGTCTTTGTAAGACGCTGGATCGTTAAAGTCACCAAAGGGGCCATCAATTGCTCTGAGCCCATAAGCACGACAAGCGACCAACATCTGAGATAGACCTGCATGCCATTGGTCACCAGGATAGTTTGGATTTAAACCACCAATAACAGTCGTGCGTGCGCGACAACTTGCTGCATAATCAGCGACCCCAAAGTGCATCGCCTCAAGACGCTCATAACGACCTTTTTTCGCAATATCCAAGACATTAGCCATGCCAAGAGTTGTCTCAATTAAAACTTCAATGCCAATTCTTGTTCTAAAACCTAAAGAAGTTTCGATTTGATTCAACATAGCTGATAGCATGTAGACATCAGATGCCGTTCCTGCTTTAGGAAGTAAAATAGTATCAAGATTTTCACCTGCTTGTTCAACTACCTCAATGACATCACGATACATATAATGTGTATCAATACTGTTGATACGAACAGAAATTGACTTTCCCTTACCTCGCCAATCTAACTCATTGAGTGCATCTATGACATTTTTTCGTGCTTGCACCTTGTCATCTGGTGCTACTGCGTCTTCTAGATCCAAAAAAATATAATCTGCTGAGCTGTTCAGGGCCTTTTCAAACATTTTCGGGCTAGATCCGGGCACTGCTAGTTCACTGCGTTGTAGTCTTTGTTTAACAGGTTCATGAATTATATGGCTCATCGAATATCCTTTTCACATATGTTAAATTAATTACAACATCGATAATATTTAGAGGGTAATGTTTGGAATAAATACTACTATCACAGTCTTAGAATTTGAGAGTTGTAGCAGGCAAAGCATTCATCGCATTGCTAACATTGAGTTGGTACTCTACAGAATAGGAGCCATAAAACCATAACATTTAACTTTTATGATCACTCCTCGTTTTTTTTCAAAAGTCACGAAGTGCCCGATTGTGAGATCTACTGTTATTACAAGGCTTAATGGATAAGCCTTTTATCCAATAAATTATATACTTGAAGTGCCATATTTCAACCTAGCACGCATACCATGTAAGGATATAAATATACAATGAGTTTAGTACACAAATTGAAATTTTGTGCTCAAGTTCAGCAATATATACTGAAAGTAAAAGCATTTAATTTTTATTAAATATAGCGGCTTGTAAAAATATGACAACAATAAATCTACAGGGTTAATAGGCATAATTAGTTACTATGGCATAACAATATGCATACGGTATTGAAAAGGGTTACGCAAACAGTTTGCAGTTCATAATTGATCACAGAAAAAACTATATGTATGTCAATTAAATGGCGCCTTGCCCTTGGCTTAGATTAGTACCAGCCATAAATAACCAGCTACGCATAAGCAACTTAAAGCGGCAAATTCTTTTCCTAAATCAGTATTATAGTTGGACGATTTTTTGTTTAAATGTTTCATATCCATATTCTTCATTCCTCCATTACATGAAGTTATAGGTCTTTAAAGTAAATGGAACAAAATAGCAACATTTAATTTTTTCATTAAGACATAAGGTTTCTTTTTCTTGACATTAAATTACCACTATTTAAATGATCTCCAATCTGAATAATTATTTCAATCAATAAAAAAGGGCCACTTTTTCGATGTGGCCCTTTTTGTTTGTATATGAGTTTAGCTAGAATAATACATCTTAAATTCGACTGGATGAGGTGTATGTTCAAAATTATACACTTCTTCCCATTTTAAATCCATGTAAGCATCTATCATGTCGTCAGTAAAAACGTCACCTTTTTTTAGATAATCACGATCGGCGTCTAGTGACTCCAACGCCTCGCGCAAGGAACCACTGACCGTTGGAACTTCAGATAGTTCCTCTGGTGGTAAGTCGTAAAGATTTTTATCCATTGCGTCACCTGGATTAATTTTATTAGTAATGCCATCTAGCCCAGCCATTAGCATTGCTGAAAAAGCAAGGTAGGGATTGGCGACTGCATCAGGGAAGCGAACTTCAACGCGCTTGCCTTTGGGGTTAGTCGCAAATGGTATACGGCAACTTGCCGAACGGTTGCGGGCTGAATATGCTAACAACACAGGAGCTTCAAAGCCTGGTATCAGACGCTTGTAACTATTAGTAGATGGGTTTGTGAATGCATTTAATGACTTTGCATGCTTAATAATTCCACCAATATAATGTATTGCAGTATCCGAGAGATCAGCATACCCAGATCCAGCAAAAGTAGGCTTTCCATCTTTCCAAATGGATTGATGAGTGTGCATTCCAGAACCGTTGTCTCCAGCTACTGGTTTTGGCATGAAAGTAGCTGATTTGCCATAGGTGTGTGCTACCATTTGAGTGCAATATTTATAAATCTGTACGTTATCAGCAGTTTTAATTAGTTGTTCAAAGGTCAAGCCCAGTTCGTGTTGGGATGGGGCAACCTCATGGTGATGTTTGTCCATGNTTAAGCCCATTTCTTGCATAACAGTAACCATTTCAGCACGAAGATCATGAGAACTATCGACTGGTGGTACTGGGAAGTAACCACCTTTAACCCCCGGTCGGTGACCGGAGTTACCTCCCTCAAAAGATTTGCCGGTATTATACGGCCCTTCCTCTGAGTCAAATTCAAAGAAGCAGCTGTTCATGTCCACAGAGTATCTGACATCATCAAAGACAAAGAATTCAGGTTCAGCACCCATAAAGACTGTGTCGCCTACTCCTGTTGAACCGAGATATGCTGTTGCTTTTTTTGCAACTGATCGTGGATCCCGACCGTATGGTTGGCCAGTTGAAGGCTCCATAATATCGCAAAAAAGAATCATTGAGGGTTGAGCTGCAAATGGATCCATTACGGCAGTCGTTGGATCTGGTATAAGGGACATATCAGACTCGTTGATCGCCTTCCAGCCTGAAATGGATGAACCATCGAACATCACTCCGTCAATGAAGGCATCGTCATCTATAAAGTTAGAACACATTGTTAAGTGTTGCCATTTGCCTCGAGGGTCAGTAAAACGAAGATCTACAAACGCAACATCGTTTTCTTTAAGGTACTTTTGAACATCTTTAGGTGTTTTACAGTTACAAGTCATGGGTATGTTTCCTTTCCCAAATATTTTGTGATTATAGTATAAATAAGAAATATCTAAATAGCTTCGGATCCACGTTCCCCAGTTCGAACGCGAATAGCTTCTTCAACCTGAGTTATAAAGATTTTTCCATCACCAATGCGCCCTGTGTGGGCTGATTGTTGTATAGCTTCTACAGCTCGTTCAACGAGACTATCATCAATTACAAGCTCAATTTTGACTTTAGGTAGGAAATCAACAACATATTCTGCACCACGATAAAGCTCTGTGTGGCCTTTTTGTCGTCCAAAGCCTTTTGCTTCCAAGACTGTAATACCTTGTAAACCTATTTCGTGCAGGGCTTCTTTGACCTCATCAAGTTTAAAAGGCTTAATAATTGCTTCGATTTTTTTCATTTGATTTCTGCCCTATGATTTGCTGAGCCTGTAAAAGACAATCTTAATAGTTATTCTTAGAATAGCATTAGCATAAGCTGTGCCAACCCTTAAGCCTTTCTTGGAAACCCGCTGTTATTATGGCGTTGAGAAAAAAAAATTAAAAAAAAATCTAACCTCATTAAAAAATAATTGATTAAAAAATAGGCAATTGCCTAAACTTTAATGTTCATTAAATAGTGCACGCAAATCACACATGGTTAAAATGGAAATTAGGTTTAAATAGTCTAAGAGAATTGAAATAATGAAATCGACAAATACAATTTTTTCAAACTATGGAACTACAGTTTTCACAGTGATGAGCCAACTAGCTGTTGATCACAATGCAATAAACTTAGGACAGGGCTTTCCTGACCAAGATGGACCACTTGATATTCGCCAAATAGCTGCTGACGCTATGATTAATGGTCCTAATCAGTATCCACCGATGATGGGCGTGAATGAATTACGCCAGGCTGTAGCAAATGCGAACGATAGATTCTACAATTTGCATATAGATTGGCGTACTGAAGTCATGGTCACTTCAGGAGCAACTGAAGCCCTTGCTAATTGCATTTTGGGGCTGATTAATCCTGGTGATGAAGTTGTTTTAATTGAGCCGTTGTATGATTCTTATTTGCCGATGGTGCGGCGTGCAGGAGGGATTGCCAAGATAGTTCGAATCGAGCCTCCAGCATGGGAATTACCTAAAGAGAGGCTTGCGGCTGCTTTTTCAGATAAAACTAAGCTAATTCTGCTAAATTCACCTCATAATCCAGCAGGTAAAGTCTTCAATTTAAGTGAGTTAAGTTTTATAGCTGATCTTGTTAAAAAGCATGATGTTTATGCAATTTGTGATGAGGTTTATGAGCATCTTGTGTTTGATGGCCAAAAGCACATCCCACTTATGACCTTGCCAAATATGCGTGAGCGTTGCCTTCGAATTGGCTCAGCAGGAAAGACTTTTTCGGTTACTGGATGGAAAGTTGGATATATCACTGCTAGTGCAAGGTTGCTTTCAAGTGTGGCCAAAAGTCATCAGTTCAATACCTTTACTACGCCTCCTGGCCTTCAATTAGCTGCAGCCTTTGGGCTTAGCAAGGATGATAATTACTTTCTTGAACTTTCTAGTGAGTTGCAAGCAAAGAGGGACTTATTGTCTTCGGGCCTCGATAAAATTGGTTTTGAGGTCTTGAGTAGTGAGGGAACCTATTTTCTCACAGTCGGTTTTCGGCCCTTGGGTTTCACTAGTTCTGATGAGGAGTTTTGTCACGAAATTACTTCAAAGGCAGGAGTTGCCGCTGTTCCCGTTAGCGCCTTTTATCAGGATGGGAATGTTAATCAATTTGCACGTTTTTGTTTTTGCAAAAGCGACGCTGTGCTTGATGAGGCTATTGAAAGACTGGCAAAGTATTTTTCATAATGGACGAGGGTTGTCTTGCTTGACGAGATTGGGAAGGGGATATAAATAACTATTTAATGATGGTGGCTGTAGCTCAGTTGGTTAGAGCGCCTGGTTGTGGTTCAGGAGGTCGGGGGTTCAAATCCCCTCAGCCACCCCATTTTATAAAAAGCTATTAGGTTACAATTTAAGTTAAATAAAATGATGATAGATATTAATTTTATTGGCAGAACCTTGTAACATTAGTCACATAAATTTAAGGCTTAAAGTTAACAGTCTCCCCAACAGCGATTGATATGAATTCATTATTGGCAATTTTCATTTTTTTTCGCTGCTTAGCTAATTCTATTATTGGGTCTATGGGTGCTTCTGCCGTTAACGGGAAGGTTCCCCAATTCATACCTATTGACAGTTTTGCTTTGACATCTTTATGAATTTTTAGAGCCTCATATGGGTTTACATGATAATGCTGCATAAAAGATCGGGGTGAATACCCACCTATTGGTATTAAAGCCAGATCAACTGGCCCTAACGTATCACCGATTTCTTTGAACTGTTTGTCATTATAACCAGTATCTCCAGCAAACCAAATAGTTACCCCTTTAAGATTAATTCGCCAACTAGCCCAGAGCGTTTTTCGTCGATCGAATAATCCACGAGCCGACCAGTGTTGAGATGGTAAAGCTTTAATTGATGCATCGTTAAGAGATACAGAATCCCACCAATCTAATTCTTTTATATGACTGGACCTAATACCTTTGCTTAAAAACCAAGCTTTTAATCCAAGAGGTACAAAGTAAATGGGAGTATTACCCAAGAGCCTTACAGCAGCACTATCCAGATGGTCATAGTGATTGTGACTAATTATCACATAATCAATCGGTGGGAGATTTTTATAATCTGTTACGTGAGGGATATATCGTTTTGGGCCAACGAAAGAAAAAGGAGAAACTCGGTCAGAAAAAACAGGATCTGTGAGAATATTCACACCCTTCCACTGTAACAGAAATGTACAGTGACCAAGCCAGCTTACTCGTAAATCATCCGAATTAAATTGAATAGACTCGGAGTTCAGATTCATTACGGGTACCTCTTCTGAACGTTTAGCGTGATTTGCCCATTTTGTTTCACCAAGTAGTTTCATAGCTAGAAATCCAAAAAGAGATTTACTAGTGTCGTCAACATATAAGTTTTTAAATCCAGTTGTGGTGTGGTGAGCAGGTGAAAAAGGGGACTCAGCTTTCGAGGCAGAGCAGGAACTCAACATAAAAGCTATCAGCAATGTTGTTAATAGTCTGAAGATTATCTTAGTTGATTGGCACATTTTTTAGATATTTCTGTCTTAATTCATTTAATAAAGTTGTCGGTATTCTTTGTGATAAGCTTTTTAGCTCACATAAATTTATAATATTTCTTTGGTAACAGGGAGGGTTTGTATCAATTTATGATCAAAAAATTATGCAACAAATCCATAATTTTTTATTGAAACTAAATCTTTCAGAATTAGATATCTACCAGCACTAACACTATGAAAAATGATCCAGAAGTAATAAATAAACGTATTGTATGTTATTGTTTTTAAAATTCTTACCTATTTAGGATAATTATAATGAAAGTATTTTTACTAATATTGAGTTTATTCACAGTTTCATTTTCAGCTAGTTACGTACATGCAGGAAATTGTGATACTCACTCAACTGATAAAAAAGAAAAAGGCTCTGGGATATAATATTAAATATAATCTTGAGAAATTCCAAAAAAAAAGCCGTTCTCGCTATATCGAGAACGGCTTTTTTAGTTTGTTGATAATTACAACGAACCTTCAACTGTCGTCAGGCCCAAAGTAGACCAACCCTGCATACCATCACGGTAGTACATAATTTTTTCAGGTGGATATCCCTCACGTAACATTGCACGTATACCAGTCGGTGATTGTCCGCACCACATACCGTTGCAGAATAAAAGAACTTTTTTGGCATTGCTGCAATCCCACTTTGCTCCTTTTTTACAGCCTAATTCATTGAGTCGGCTTGCGATTTGAGTATGTGGAATATGAACTGCCCCAGGAATAGTACCTTTGACATGCCACTCAACCGTTCGATTATCTATGACAAAGCCGCCTTTGCTGAGAAAATCAAGAAGTTCTAACTCACCAACAGTAGTTACACCGGGTGCAACTTGCATAGGTTGAATACAAAATGGTGGGCATTTGCGAGAAGTTTTAGCAAAAGCTGGGTTAATGGTCGCCTTGTTATTTTGGTCACGACTTATTTCAACGTTTTTACCTTTATGTTTTACGGTAACAGACATGATATCTTTTGTTATGCCAACATTTCCCGCAATTGCCAAGACCGGGGTAATGCTGAAACACACAACCAATATAAATAATTTTTTCAATTTTTTTCCCTCTCTTCTAATTAAGATACCTAGCAATCCTCGTCATCTTCTTCACCCTCTTCTTCAGCTTCACTAGATTGAGCGATTTGATAAAACTCTTTGGCATTAGTTTCACTAGAAGTGGCAAAGTTAATGAAAAGAACGCCCGTAAAAAAAGCATAAAAAAGAAGAAAGCTAAAAAAAGATGGATTTCTCGTGGAATGCTGATTCAATGTTTTTTACCTTTACTTTTCACTTCTGAATTTAATTTTTTTTTTAAATTGCAGTAAGCTAATATAAGCTATCATATAGATCTACATTGTAAAATATCAAATAGTTTGTACATTTTTCTGAATTTTAATTAGTTGTAATTGTTTTAGTGTACTAGTGAATATTTTGAGTAGTCTAGGGATTACCTGTGAAAAAATTGACCCGTCGAAATTTTAGCAAACTTTCTGTTGCTGGCATTGCAGCAGCCAGCTTGCAAGCAGAAACTACAGGCGCCAGTTTGAGTAAACCAGCAATTAATTCTATCATGCACAGATCAGTCAATTTACCAGCAGCAAAAGGCCACCGTGTTGTTGTTGTTGGGGGTGGATGGTCCGGATTGACCATTGCTAAATACTTAAAGGTGCACGGGCCTGACCTTGAAGTTGTACTAGTTGAGCGAAATTCTGTCTTTATGTCCCATCCAATAAGTGGATTATGGTTAGCTGGGTTAGCAAATCTTGAGGCTATTTCTTTCAGTTACTTGGATGCTGCTGTAAATAATGATTATTTTTACCTGCATGCGACACTCGTTGACCTAGATAGAACCACCCGCACAATTTTTACTGACAAAGGTCGACTTGATTATGATGATTTGATTCTTGCGCCTGGTATCGATTACGAATACTCATCCATAGGGGTTGAAGAACAGGCCCATGAGCAGTTGTTAAAAACTCGCTATCCTGCTGGCTTTGTTTCAGCATCAGAACACATAACTCTCAAACGCAAGATTGAAAATTTTAAGGGTGGGATTTTCTTATTGAATGCACCTGCAGGTATCTATCGCTGTTCAGCAACCCCATATGAAAGAGCCTGTCTGATTGCTGCAGTCTTTAAGCGAAAAAAAATAAAAGGAAAGGTTTTACTTATCGATTCACGTGAAGAACCTGCTGTCTCAGCGGATGGGTTTCTAAGTGCTTTTGAGGAGCTTTACGGTGACACAATTGAATATTTAAATTCTAGTATCATTTCAAATGTGGATCCTGAGAAAAGGAGCGTGCTAACAGACTTTGATCAGATTACCTTTGATGATGCGGCCATCTACCCCCGAATACGTGGCGCTCACATACTGGAACATCTCGGCTTGGTTGATCCTAAAAGCGCTCAAATGGAAGCAGCCATTAATCCTTTCACTTACAATGCTGTTGGTGATGAAAATGTCTACATTGCTGGTGACTGTCGTCCAATGCCTTTTTCAAAGAGTGGTAATACGGCCAGAACTGAAGGCATGTATCTAGCTAAATTGATCGCTGCCCGGTCCAAAGGTCAAGAAATCTCTTGGAAAAGCCCCCGCACTATCTGTTACTCTATGGTCAATACTAAACCCAACGAAGCAATTATGGTTGATGGTAAATACAAGTTTAATAGAGTTTCCAACCAATGGGAGCATTTTGAAAATTTTGCAGTAAATGAACGTGACAAGGTATTGGGTAAAAGAACTTTTGAGTGGGCAGAACAACACTTTACTGACATGTTTGAATGACCTCAATAAATAGCCTTATTTGTAACACTCTGAGTTTTTTCGCGGCTGATCCTTAATTTTTCAAAAAAATTAAACCTACTCTTAAGTATTAAGTTGTAATGTGTTTTTTCAATATATATGAATAATAAGGGTAGTATTCCTACCCGTTTGACAAACTTTTTGGTAGTGTATAATTTGAATTTGTCTGAGAAAAAAATCATAAAAATTGTTGTTTCCGATAAATCCCCACTTATTCAGGTAGGACTTAGGACCCTGTTTGGTTGTGATAAGAGATTTGCCTTGGTAGGCACAGCAGAGGATGGAGAACAATTTATGGAGGAAATCGGGCGCATAAATTTTGATATTGGTATTATTGGTTGGGAAATGCCATATCTCAATGGTCGTGGGGTACTTAAAAGAATGGCTGATATAAAGGGGACTGCTCCGAAAATTATTGTATACACAAGCAATGTAGCACCAGATGTGCCGCGTCAAGTGATGCGGCTTGGCGGTGCTGGATTTTGTCAAAAAAGCGAGAGTCCAGAGCGTTTAATTGAGACTATTCTTGCTGTTTCTGAGGGTAGAATGGTATTCCCATTCATGGACATGAGTAAGCCCGGTAATGATCCATTTGGTTTATTAACTGGAAGAGAGCAAGAATTGTTGATAGCTCTTTCAGAGGGCAGTACAAACGTTCAAATTGCTAGTGAGTTAAATATTTCACTTAACACAGTAAAATTTCACCTAAAAAATCTATACAGTAAGTTAAATGTTAAAAATCGTGCCCAAGCGGTAGCAAGTTATCTGAAAGAATATACAACAGTATAGTTGTAGATTCTAGTATAGGCACATAACATTATCTATAAGCCACGGTATGTGGAGCCACGAGAATTTATCATACTTGATTGTCTATTGGTCCATTTGACCCGCCAAAAGACGATGTTTATGCTAGTCAAAAAAGGGGTTTTTTTGAAGTTATTTTGATTCAAAAACTGTTTCAGAAAAAGTCGCTGATTAGACAACAAATTTTTTTAATGTTTACTGAATTTAACATACGACAAGTGGATCTGGTTTATGCAGTCATTTTAAGAGATAACCAAAATGTTAAAAACTTTTTTGTAGGTCACATAAAAGAAACAAGCCAAGGATTATTTGATGTGTTTGTAGTACTTTACAATGAACTCAACAGAATGTGTGTTTCACGCCTATGATAAGTTTCTTTTGTGTATAGAAAAAGAATTAGAGCGTAATATTTTACATATGTTAGATAATTAAAGAGATTAAAACGAGAAAGTTTGTTACTGCTTAATATGAGTGTGTATGCAATAAGAAGGCCAGCATCGAGTAATTATTGTGGGTGAACTTAGCAATTGGATTTATTGACACCTCATGACTTTGCAACACATGAAGCTATCAGATTTCGGAGATAATAAAAATGACCACGACACATACTCAAATGGCTAACGCAATACGGTTTCTCTCCGCTGATGCCGTTCAGGCAGCTAAGTCTGGCCATCCTGGAATGCCAATGGGCATGGCCGATGTTGCTACTGTATTGTTTACAAAGTATCTCAAGTATGATCCCAAGGCACCCAAATGGCATAATCGTGATCGTTTCATACTGTCGGCCGGGCACGGTTCCATGTTAATTTATTCTTTGCTGTACCTGACTGGTTATAAATGTTCACTAACTGACATCAAAAATTTTCGCCAATTAGGCGCAAAAACTGCAGGTCATCCAGAGTTTGGTCACATAGAAGGTGTCGAAACTACCACAGGACCGCTAGGACAGGGTATCACCACTTCAGTTGGCATGGCCTTATCGGAGAAAATGTTGGCCAATCGCTACGGTGATAAAGTTATAGATCATTATACATATGTTATTGCTGGTGATGGTTGTTTGATGGAAGGCATTAGCCAAGAGGCTATTTCTCTTGCAGGCCATTTGAAGTTAAACAAATTGATTGTCCTTTGGGATGACAATGAAATCAGTATCGATGGAAATACTAATTTAGCAACTTCTGATGATCAGTGTGCTCGATTTGAGGCTTCCGGTTGGGACTCTCAGAGAGTTGACGGTCATGATCCAGTAGCCATTAGTAAAGCTATTGCTAAAGCAAAAAAATCCAAAAAACCATCCTTGATCGCCTGTAAGACGGTCATAGGGTATGGAGCCCCAACTAAGGGTGGTACACATCATACGCATGGAGCGCCATTAGGAGATGAAGAAATTAAGAAAATGCGCACGGCGCTTAATTGGGATCATCCGGCTTATGTTGTACCCAAAGATATTCTCGTCGCTTGGCGTACAGCAGGGTCTCGCGGTGAAAAGGATCGTCTTTCTTGGGAAAAACGCACTAAGCGTCTAAAGAGTGCTAATGAAATGAAAAAAATGGCAGCAGGCAAGTTGCCGCCAGGCTGGACTAGCAAGCTTAATTCCTTCAAGAAGAAAATGATAAAGGAACAACCTAATCTGGCAACACGTCAAGCTTCTGGCAAGGTGCTCGATGTTCTTACTTCTGCAATACCAAGTTTAATTGGTGGATCAGCAGATCTTAGTGGTTCGGTTAACACAATGACTTCCTCAACAAAGTCCTTGACTAATAGGGATTTCTCTGGTCGTTACATACATTATGGAGTTCGTGAACATGGCATGGGTGCCATAATGAATGGCATAGCGCTTCACGGAGGCTTTATTCCTTACTCTGGAACTTTTGCAGTATTTGCTGATTATATGAAGGGTGCAATGCGTTTGTCAGCTATAATGGCACAGCGGGTTGTCTACGTCTTGACACATGACTCTATAGGTCTAGGTGAAGATGGCCCCACTCACCAGCCAGTTGAGACCTTGTCTATGTTGCGCGCTTTACCTAATTTCAACGTGTTTCGTCCATGTGACATTGTAGAGACAGCTGAGTGTTGGCAAATAGCCATTGAAAATAAAAATACTCCATCTGGCTTGATGCTCAGTCGACAGGGCGTTGCGACACAACGAAAAACCCACAATAAGAAAAACATGTCAGCTTATGGTGCATACGTGTTACTGGAGGGAAAAGGCGGTGCTTCCAAGCGTAAGGTAACACTAATGGCAACAGGATCAGAAGTTGAAATTGCAGTTGCAGCACGGAAGACGTTGCAAAAAGACGGTATATCAACTGCTGTTGTCTCAATGCCCTGTTGGGAGCTCTTTGAAAATCAAGGTAAAGCATATCAGGCCAGGGTTCTTGGTAAAAACACTATTAAGGTAGGTGTAGAAGCAGCTCTGCGTTTTGGTTGGGATAAATATTTGGGGTCAGATGGTGGCTTTGTGGGTATGCATGGTTTTGGTGCTTCTGCCCCTGCTCCAGTATTATATGAACACTTTGGAATTACCGCCGCTAATGTTGTCGGCGAAGTGAAATCACGTCTTTGACTTACTAAAATATATATATATTTATTTCGAAGGAGGAAAAAAATGGCTCTTGCAACTTTACGTCAGCTTTTAGACCATGCAGCTGAAAATGACTATGGCTTGCCAGCCTTTAATGTCAATAATATGGAGCAGGTTAAAGCAATAATGATTGCAGCCGATGAAACTAATAGCCCTGTTATTTTACAGGGCTCAGCTGGTGCACGTAAGTATGCCGGCGAGCCTTTCTTGAGACATTTGATTTTAGCAGCGCTCGAATCTTATCCTCACATACCTATTTGTATGCATCAGGATCACGGTACCTCACCAGCGGTTTGTCAGCGTTCTATTCAGTCTGGTTTTTCATCAGTAATGATGGATGGTTCCCTTGAGGCTGATGGAAAGACACCATCTTCCTACGAGTATAATGTTGAAACTACTCGTACTGTCGTTGATATGGCGCATGCTTGTGGCGTCTCTGTTGAAGGGGAACTAGGCTGTTTGGGCTCCTTAGAAACTGGAGAAGCTGAGGCAGAGGATGGTGTTGGTGCCGAAGGGAAGTTGAACATGGATCAGCTTTTAACTGATCCTGATGAAGCAGCCGATTTTGTCTCTAAAACCCATGTTGATGCTCTTGCTATAGCCATTGGCACTAGTCACGGCGCATATAAGTTTACCCGCCCTCCAACTGGAGATATATTGGCAATAGATCGAGTGAAAGCTATTCATGCTCGTATTCCCAATACACACCTTGTAATGCATGGTTCAAGTTCAGTTCCACAAGATTGGTTAAAAATTATAGATGACTTTGGGGGTGACATGGGGGAAACATACGGTGTGCCAGTTTCAGAAATAGCTGAGGGCATTAAGAATGGCGTTAGAAAGGTCAATATTGATACAGACTTGCGCATGGCCTCTACTGGCTCAATCCGCCGTCACTTAGCAGAGAATACATCTAATTTTGATCCGCGTAAGTTCTTAGCTGAGTCAACAAAAGCCATGACTGAAATCTGTAAAGCTAGATATGAAGCCTTTGGCACTGCTGGAAATGCAGATAAAATTAATGAGCTTTCACTAGAAGTCATGTTTGCCGAATATGACTCGGGAGCCTTGGACCCACAAGTAAATTAAGTAATTTTATTTTCAATTCAAAATGAAAAAAACATGTCACTACCTATAAATTTAAATTTTTTATCAAAGAGTTACTATAACTTGGAATAGTATAAACTAGATCTGTTTATTTTTTGTGGCTCCTTTCTCACTGAAAAGTAGGGCTTAACAAATAGTAATTTATATAAGTTAGCCCTGTTGCTCAAAGGAGGAAAAATGACTGTTAAAATTGCTCCTAGTATTTTATCTGCCGATTTTGCTAGGCTTGGGGAGGAAGTTCAAGCAATTGACATAGCCGGCTGCGATTATATTCACATTGACGTGATGGACGGACACTTTGTGCCAAACCTAACATTTGGACCACCAATTATTAAATGCATTCGCTCATGGACCGAGAAGCCATTTGATGTTCACTTGATGATCGATCCTGCACAAGCTTATTTGGAAGATTATGCGATGGCTGGTGCAGACATAATTACTATTCATGCGGAGGCAGACAAGCATGTGGATCGCTCCTTACAAGTAATTAAGGGACTTGGTAAAAAGGCTGGTTTGTCTCTCAACCCAGCAACACCTGAACAAATTATAGAATACGTAATAGATAGCCTTGATTTAATTCTTGTAATGTCAGTAAATCCCGGTTTTGGTGGGCAAAGTTTTTTAAATTCTCAACTTGAGAAAATTCGCCGTATTAAAACATTAATTGGTAACCGAAATATCGAACTACAGGTTGATGGTGGTGTCTGTGTTGAAAATATCAAGGCGATTGCTGATGCTGGTGCTACGGTTCTTGTTGCAGGCAGTGCCGTTTTCAATACTGATGATTACGAACTAGCCATTAAGTCTTTGCGTGAGACGGTGGGATAGAGCTTGCAAGTTAATTCTGTAAAGGTGAAGATCACAAAAAAGTCTTACGCAGTACTTTTTGTTTCTAAAAATTTCGCTCAAGTTAATGAAAATCGTTGTTTTTCTTTTGTTTAGTTGCAGTGTGTTTAGCGACAATCAAACGATTTTACATGGACCTTAAAATTAACTAACTGCATTTTATCGGAGTATGCTAACACTTTGTTAGTTGTTCAAGTGCTATTTTTATACATATTAGGAATATAATTTGTTTGACCCACGCATCACAAGAGATCCGCTACAGAAACGACTGACTCTTAGTCGTTTAAAAGCTATGTCTGGCTTTTCAACAGATCGGTTGCGCCAAAGGGCTTTGGTAGTGGGAAGTCATCTAAACCTAATCTACTTCTGGGATAAAAAATGGTTTTATGTAGCTCTGATAGTGGGTGCGTTGATGTTGCAGTTACCACTTCCAGATGGACTCAGTCAGGAGGGACTTGTTGTTTTAACAATGTCTGTAGTCGCGACAATACTATTTGTTACTGAACCAGTACCTTTGCCAACAGTAGCGTTGATGATTATCTGCGCTCAGGTTTTGTTGTTGGGAATTGACTCAACGAATGTGGCAAAAAGTCTGATGACAGACTCAGTACTGTTTATTATGGGTTCTTTGATGTTAGCCGTTGCAGTGGTTAAACAAAAGTTGGACAAGCGAATTGCTTGGTGGCTAGTGCGGATTACAGGCACGCGTACATCACGTATTTGTCTTGGAATTTCAGTTACATCCGGTGTCTTAGCTTCATTTATTGGAGAGCATACTGTAGCAGCAATGATGCTGCCAGTTGGCATCACTTTGATTACATTAACATCGGCTGACCCAAAAAAGGTTAGAAATTTGGCAGCTGTACTTTTGTTATCAATTGCTTACGGCTGTTCTATCGCTGGTATAGGTACGCCCTCAGGTGGAGCAAGAAATGCTATCATGATTGGTTATTGGAAAGAGTTTTTCTTCGACCCGACCAACCCTGAGACCTATCGCTTTTTGATAGACTATATGAAATGGATGATGTTTGCTTATCCGATTTTCTTGCTACAATTGCCGTTTGTAACGTTCATTTTGTTTAAGACCTTCCGTCCTGAACAACACGATATGTCACGAGCTGTTGTAAAACTGCGTGCTCAAGTAGAAATAGAGGGAGCAATGAAGCGAGCCGATTGGATGGCTATTTTCCTGTTTTTTCTGATTCTAATCGGGTGGATTACTATATCAAGTGATATCGGCATGGGTACCGTAGCTATACTTGGAGCAGCGGCTTTTCTCATCACTGGTTTAGTCCGTTGGGAAGATATTAATTCTGGGGTTAACTGGGGTGTAGTACTTCTCTACGCAGCTGCAATATCTTTAGGAGTTGAGATGAAGAACACCGGGGCAGCTCTTTGGGTAGCTGAGTATTTTCTTGCGTTGCTTGCACCATTGGGAGCGGACGAAGGATTTGGTTTGTGGACAGCAGTATCTGCCCTGACAACAATGGTTACAAATACAATGTCAAATGGAGCTGCTGTTGCAGTTCTTGGTCCAATTGTGTTGAAGGTAGCTAGTGCAGCTCAGGAAAGTCCCATAGTAATCGGTTTTATAACTGCAATTTCCTCTGCTTTTGCTTACTTAACAGTAGTTGGAACACCCGCATGTACCATTGTATACGCATCGGGATATTTGAAGACAACTGATTTCTTGAGTGTTGGCTGGAAAATGGTTTTATTCTCGACCATACTTATGTTGTTGGTAGCAACAGTATACTGGCCCTTTTTAGGAGTTTAGGTAATGAGTGAAATTACCAAAAGCATGACTGAGCAGGAGTCTCGAAAAAACCGTTTTAGAATTCTTGTTAATATTGATGGTTCAGAGGAGTCCTACCAAAGCTTGCGCTATGCAGCAAAAATGGGAAGTGGAGTGGATGCAGATATTGTTCTGCTCTACGTGCGGCCAATTGACCAAGGTCTTCGCTCAGGTGGATTGCAGGTGCGGTTAGCACGTGAAAATATGCTTGACTGGGGATTAGAACTTCCTGGCATTAAGTATTTAAAAAAGGGATATGACATCTTACTTGAAATGGGTGCAACTGGCGAAGATTGGCACGAACATAAATATCACTCCAATGTCGATGGTGACCCTTTGGGTGATAACAAAATTGAATATATAAACGAAAAGGGTAAGGTTATAGTTCTTAAGCTCAAAGTAGCTACTGATGTAGCAACGGGTATACTTGAGCAATGGGAATTAGGACCTTACGATCTAATAATTTTAGGTGCGCCTGAGCGCTCGCGCGGAGTAGCAAAAAATTTATGGAATCCAGCTGTTGCTGAAAAGGTTGCAACACATGCTCCTTGTTCTGTTTTAGTAGCCCGCGAATTAGATATTGGCCATGGACATTTAATTTGTACTGATGGATCAGATAAGGCATTAGATACAGTACGAAAAGATGCTTATTTAGCCAGTCGTTGTGATTGTCCAGTCTCTATTATTTCTGTAGCCATGGGTGTTGAAGGCAAAGACGAAGCCGAAGCTAATGTTGAAATTGCTCGCAAAGAGCTTGCGGCTATGAATATTAATGTAGTCAATGCCATTACGCGTGTTGGCAAACCTGTCGATGAGATTATTGAGGTGGGCACAGACTATTCCGTAATTGTTGTTTCAGATAGTGGAAAATCAGGCCTCAAGCGTTTAATTCTAGGAAGTGTTGCAACTAAAGTTTTGCAGGAGGCTTATACCTCAGTAATGGTGGTTAGATAGTATATTAAATTCCAATTTTGTTAAATTATAGTTAGTTATGGTCACCAGAATACGTAATTTGTCAGTGTCTTGTTATTTCGGATTTTTTGGTTGCAATAGTAAGTGTGACATTAGTCTATCCACCGGCGCAAAATCATCCTTCAGTATTGGAGGGGAAACATCCACAATTCTTCTTGATAGGTCATGATCAGGCCACCGCTGCCACACTCTATAGGGTCCACGCGCAGAAATAACAATATCCGTTGGGGTTGATTGTGCAGATGCAATGACGATGAATGTGATACGACCCAGATTTCCAACCTCATTTTGCTCAATCCATGCCTCCACACTTGAAAAGTCTATTTTTAGGGTTTTAATTATACTGAAAAGGAAAAGTGGATTTGCTCCATCATCAACGACGTTGAGTGCGTAAACTCCTTCCTCTGAAATACGTTTGGCAATTTCTTCATTAAATTCTCGTGTTACCAGATGAGGTGGGATAGAAATGTCATGAAAAGCATCCCCGAATATAAGGTCAAAAGGTTTGTCTAAGGGCTGTGATTGTAATAAGGCACGTCCATCACGATGATAGATTTTTATTTTTTGCCCATCAGTATTCAGCCATAAATTTTCTTTTGCAACTTTTGTTACAATTGGGTCAATTTCAGCGACAATTAAATTAGACATTTGATAGTCTTTAGCCCAGGCGCGCGGTAGAGTGTAACCACCTCCACCAATGAAAAAGGCACGTATTTCTGACTTTTCTTTCCTTTGAGGCAAGCGTTCTTTCAGTATTTCATCAACTCCGTGAATATATGGACTATAGAGAATAGTTGGATCATCTCGGTCGTTAATTGAATGAACTAAGTGATCAATGATCATTAGTGCGCTTTTGCGTCCAGTTTGCTGTGTGTAATCTGCAACACGTATGCAAAAGTAGTCACTTTCAACATTACAAGGTGATGAGAAGGCCCTTGTTCTTTCTCCCCACCAACCTAAAGAGATTACAGCAGCAAACATGCAGAATAAAAATAATCCGCGGAGACTGTCTGAGAGGAAGAAAGCCAGACCCAAGAATGCATAAATAGNAGATACGGTAATTACTGTTCCAGTCGATCCGATCCATGAAATAAAAAAGTAGCCTGCTGATAAGGTTCCAGCGATTGAGCCAAGAGTACCAAGTGCATACATTCGTCCTATTACCGCACCATGCTGTCTCGGATTAGCATCAATAGCTAACTTTGTGAGTATTGGTGAGACTACGCCAACAAAAAGGCTTGGCAAGAAAAAAAGAATTGAAGTTAATAGGACAATTGAAACAATTGGGCTGTAATCAAGGTTAATCAGTAGGGGAGCGACTATTCTGAGTAAAACCAAAGATGCAAGTGATGAAATTGCAGCTAATCCAAGTGCAACTGCAACACGTCGTCCACCCTTAATTGTCCCTATTTGTGGGGCTGCAAGTTTTCCTCCTATCCAGTGTCCAGTAGATAAGCCCGCTAAGACAACAGCTATAATCGCTGTCCATGTGTAAAGTGACATCCCGACATAAGGAGCGATAAGACGCCCGGCAACTATTTCTAGAACTAAACCACAAGCTGATGAGAGGAACAGTGCGATAGCGTATGCAACTTGCCTGACCATAAGCACCTGCTTAAAAAAAATATAAATTTATTACGTGTTTACACAATGCTATAATGGGACAAGTAATTAAAGTAATATCTGTTGTGAAGTACATAATAAGCTTTTCTTTAATTTAAGGATGTAAACATTATGTTACGTTTTTTTGCTTGCTTTTTTATTTTAGTCTTTGTCGCCAAGTCCCATGTTATTGCTGGTGAGGCTAGGCAAGAATTGTTGCCAATGCCTCAGGTAGGTGAGGATGGACTTCATGTCCAAGAATGGTTTCACGATAGCTTTCTTGATCTTTCAGAAGATTTACAGGAAGCACAAGAGCAGGGAAAAAGGTTAGTTATTTTTTGGGAGCAACGTGGCTGTCCATATTGTAAACGGGCACACGAAATTAATCTTCGTATTCCTACTATGGTAAAGTACATTGAGAAGAATTTTGTTGTTTTACAATTGAATTTATGGGGAGATCGAGAAGTAACTGACTTTGATGGGGAAAAACTATCTGAAAAAAAATTGGCAGAAAAGTATTCTATTTTGTTTACTCCAACTTTGCAGTTTTTTCCAGAAAACCTGGAAAAAGTTGCTGGGCAGAAAGGAAGTGATGCCGAAGTTGTAAGGATTCCTGGATATTTTAAGCCATTTCACTTTTTCTTTTTGTTCCATTATGCCTTTGATAAAGGTTATGAGAAGCAACCGAGCTTTCAGCGCTGGCTGAGTAGCATCGGAAGAGANTTAGATGAGTTGGGTGTCGAGTACGAANTGGATGTAGACGCCCTGCCAAGGGACTTGCCAGAGAAGTACCTATAAATTTTTTATTTGCTCAAAGAAAAAATCGTGCCTGAACAATCTGGAGATATTTTTTGCTCTTCTCTCATTTTCTTCGGGTTATGAAACTACAGTTTTTTCTCAATGATCTCTAGAATCGAATGTGTTACGAGTCATTATTGCCAGTAATTAAATTTGATTTGTGGTCATTTAACCTACGCTATATAAGGCTGGAAAGGTATCCAGCAACCATTGGGCAACGTTGGCTAAGGAGCCTGTAAGAATGGCTACTCCAGTTACTGCTAACAATATTCCAATCGTTAATTCAACTTTATGTAGGTGTTTCTTGAAACGTGCCATAAACGCCATGAAAGGTTTGACCGCCAGTGCAGCAACTAGAAAGGGTATTCCTATTCCGGCAGCGTAGACCGATAGTAAAGATGTCCCATACCAAAGTGTGTCACCACCTGCTGCCACCATAAGAATTGTCGCTAAGATTGGTCCAACACAAGGGGTCCAACCAAAAGCGAATGCTAAACCAAGAATATAAGAGCCTACAAGTCCTGAGGGTTTATTCTCAATGTGAAAGCGCTTTTCGAAGTTCAAGAAGCTTATCCTGAAAACACCCATGTAATGCATCCCAAAGGTTATTATCACTACTCCTGCAACATAGCTAAGTATATTTAAGTGTTGGACGACTATGCGACTAATTGCTGAGGCTGATGCCCCCATTAAAATGAAAATAGTAGAGAAACCTAGGACGAAAGTGAACGCTGAAGAAAAAACTCTGTTGGAAATTTTTTTGTCGACTCCGCCCTCAGCAGTTAATTCGTTGAGAGAAGCACCACCCAGAAAGCAAAGATAGGCTGGAATTAATGGTAAAACGCAAGGAGAGAAGAAGCTAAGTAGCCCAGCACTTAATGCTCCATAGTATGATATCTGTAAAGGATCCATAAGAACACTCCGCTTTTATTCAGTTATGAGTTAAAAAAAGAAATTGTAGGTAGTAGCTCAAAACTCATTAACTTGAATGTTTTTGTTTTCGGGTATGTTTACAACTTTCTCTTTTCGTAAATAATCTGAAACTACATCGTAAATAGGAGGGCCCTTCGTTTCTTCATTAACAGATGCCCAACCTCCAACGATGTATTTACCTGTCGCCTCAATTGGAGCACCGGTTTTGAGTAAAGTCATGTTGGAAATACGCTGACCAACAGGCTTTGAAACATTAATAGTATAACCCATGCCACCAACACGCACCATGTCTCCACCTTGCTGATAATAAGGGTCGGGGTTGAATAAATTGTCAGCAACGTCCTCTAGTACTACTTTTAAAAATTCACCAGTAAACTCGTTTCTATAACATGCTGGATATGTTATTGCGGTTTGTGAAAATAAGTCGTCGCCAGTGATATTAAANTCTGGTGGAAGGGACCGACCCCAACGGAAACCTGGCGAGAGCGCAATTTCTGCATCGCGTTCTTGTATTATCGCTTGACATATTAGATCATCAAATGTGCCGTTGAAAGTGCCACGACGATACAAGGTTTTTTCGGTCGTTGCGAGTACCTCATTTAATTGTTTTGCGTGTGGTGCACGAACAGTTGTTATAAAGTTATTTATTTCGGGGTCAGGTNTTATAGCATCAGAGAAAATAGGTATAAGTTTATATCGATAATTTTTAATTTTTTTGTTTTGAACATCAAGGTCAAGTCGACCAATAAATTTGCCATGCGAGCCAGTAGCGATTAGTAAGGTATTGTTGACCATAATTACACCCGGAATGGCATCGTGTGTGTGGCCAGTAAGAATTACATCTATGCCGTCTACTCGTGAGGCAAGTTTGCGATCGACGTTGAAACCGTTGTGAGAAGCAAGGACAATAAGGTCAGCACCTTTTTGACGCGCTGCCTTTACATTATCACGAATCAACTCCTCTTGAATTCCAAAAGACCAGTCGGCCATCATATAGCGGGGATTGGCAATGGGAGAATAGGGAAATGCTTGACCAATTATGGCAACATTTATGCCACCACGTTCAAAAAACTTAGTACTCTCGAATACTGGTTCATTAAAGTCGGTATCTCGAACATTTCCTGCTAAAAAAGGAAAGTTTAATTTGTCAATTAATTCTAAAACTCGCTCTGAGCCATAAGTAAATTCCCAGTGCCCAGTCATCACATCGACACCCAATTTGTTCATGGCTTCAACCATATCCTCACCCTGAGTTTTTAGGGAAGTTAGAGATCCCTGCCAAGTATCTCCTACGTCGATCAGAATTGAATTATTTGGTCGTTCGGCCCGAATTGCATTAATGATGGTTGCTATATGGGCCAGACCACCGATGCGACCATATTGACTTGCGAGTGTTGAAAAGTCAGTACTTGAAAAAGCATAGGCCTCAGGAGTACCTGCTGCTATGTTAAAGTATTTAAGAAAGTCTTTCCCAGTCAGGTGCGGGGGTAATCCATACACATTTCCGACGCCTATATTCATCGAAGGCTCACGAAAGTAAAGTGGTACTAGTTGCGCATGAATGTCAGTAAAGTTTAAAAGTGTAACTTGGCCAATGCTGTTAAACTCTAGTAGTTGGTCTTGGGTGATTTTTTGTTTCGCCGAGGCAGCAGCGATATCTCCCGTTGATCCAAACATAGCAGCGGTGGCGGCAGTAACTTGCATGAAATCTCGACGTGTGAGCATAAATTTATATTATCCATAAATTAAAACTAAAAAAGGCGACATTCTAGGTGTTAGAATGTCGCCCTTCTTTTAAAAAAACTAGGTATTTTATTTAGTTTCTCACGGAGGGAGACTCTATTTCCATACCCATTGCATGAGCAGTTAGGAAAAGCTCCAGATTTGTGTAAACGTCAGAACCACTTTTAAAAGGAGTTGCTCGTACGTTTTTGTTGCATCCACGGAAACGTCGATGTAACGATCCAATTTTTTGCCATTTTAAACGATAAGTCGGAAAACCGTTTCCAAGACCGTTAGATAGGATATTTGCGCGGATTTTGGTGTCGGTATAATCCATGTGGCAGTTTTTGCACGACATATCAAGTCCACCACGACGAAGCATGTAAGATCTTTTTCCTTTATTGTAAAAGGGCTGAGCCTCACCGGTTATCTTAACATTTATTGGCATACCTTTAGATTGGTTTTTGACTAAAGCTGCCATGCCCAGCATATTATCGCTTTCCCACTTCCAAGGTTTTGCTTTCATTTGTTTCGTTCGACAATTATTGATCTGATGTTGTATGGCGCGAAGTTTACCATCTTCTGCACTATATTTTGGGTATGTTGTGGCTACACCTTTCATTGTTTCAACATCATTGTGGCATGATGCGCAAGACTTTCCAGCTTGACCATCTTTGGTAGTCCACTGTTCGGAGCCAATGTCAACCCAAAGAAACGCAGGATTGGAAAAGTCGTCGTCTTGCATCGCTCTTGTGGGTGCAGTTGCCCAATAATAACCAGATCTGAGTTGATTAACACCCTGTGGTTTAGCTTTTGATTTTGAATAAGCCATATTTGTTGAGTAAGTAAGAATTATAGTAGCAAGACCAAAGAAACACGAAATGCGGATAATATTTTTTACTAAGTTCATGAATTTGCCTTTTCCTATCTATAGGATTTATGTGACGACTATGTTCCCAGATGCAGTAATAACTTTACCTCCATCTTCGACCCACTCAAAATCAAAAGTTCCGCTTTCTGTAGCTTTTGCGTAAAAAGCGAAGTATGGGTTAGCCGCAACTGCAGGGTGTAAATCAGCACTCATTATTTCTTTACCATTAAATTTGCATACGAACTTGTTGATGATTTTGCGAGGTATAAGCTTACCAGTTTTTTTGTTCTTTCGAACACCGGTTTCCATTTTATGTGACATTAAAGTTTTAATTAGAATAGTTTCGCCACTTTTAGCAGTCTTTGGGACTTTTATACGAGGTTTTTTTGCCATGATAGATATTCTCCTGTATTCTTTTGGTCAGCCACCACAACCGCCAATAGTAACTTTGATTTCTTTATCACCTGTATATACTGAACCGTCATTCATAACAGCGGCAGCACGAACTTTTTGAGTTTTTCCCAAACGCATTCTTGTACTAACTTCAGCTTTACCCATGGAAGGTGAGAGATTAAAAGAAATGACCTCAGGTTGCGGATTGCGCTCAGAAATTATATGAACTTTCTTGACGTAGTCACCGTCTGTCATTGGACTATCAACTGTGACAGTTATGGGAACAGTCCTGCCATTTTCTGCAATTTCTGGCAGTTTAACTGTCACCTTTCCTTTAGAATTTGTAGCACCTCCTGTAACTTTGGAGAGGTATTCGCTTGCCTTTTCTGGTGTTGCTTGAACAGAATTGTAGGATATTCCTGTTCCGGCAAGCGTTAAAGCACCAAGCCCAACGCTTTTTAGTATCTGCCGACGGTCTAAAACATTGGTTTCTAATTTTTTCATAGACATTTTAAATCCTTTTTTAAACCATTATTACGGGACGTTAACTCTTGATCGTCATTAGGTAGGCGATAATATCCTCAACCTCTTGTGCCCCAAGGATAGTTTTCCCCTTAAATTTCTTGAGTACTCTATTTAAAGCTACTTTGTGAAATGCAGGCATAATAGTATCTGGATTTAGCGCTTTTGAGTTCACCAATCGTAATCTTAATTCCGCTTCAGTCATGCGACTACCAACACCATGGAGATCAGGGCCAACTTCGCCGTGAAACTGTTCTTCAGGTATGGGCATAGCATGACAAGCTAGGCAATTGCCTTTCTTACGATTTATTGCAAGCTTTTTCCCTTTTACAGGGTCACCCGGTACACCCGTTAAAGAAACTGGGATTGTGTCATCTACAATGGTATATTCATGCGCCTTTACACCGGCTATCGTTGAGCTAAAAATCACAGCACCGGTAATAGTTGCTAAAAGCATACGATGTGGCATTTATCCTCCCCCAAGCGGTTAAACAAAATATAAGTATAAACGTACACAAATTATATATTCTGTTGCAACACCTAACTGTTTTTTTTGCCATTATACTTTTTACAATCTAGTTACGAAATTGTAACTGACCATATTGATTAAAACTCATTTTTTAATTTTAATTGAAGTAAACGACCTAAATTAGAAAATTGCAAGACATGAAATAATTTTAATTAGACGACTGATAAATAAAAAACCAATATCCATTGATAATAATTGTCATTATTAGTTTTTGNTTATCTCTTAATTCCTGGTCACTAGTACTTTTATTGCACCACTAAGTGTTCCTTCTTCTAGATACTTAAAACCAAAAAAACCACCAGCAATGATTGATAACAGTGCTATTATTGAACCCAGAGCAAGAGTGGACATCCCTGTAATTCCCTGTCCAACGGTACACCCCAAGGCTAAAACACCACCAACCCCCATAATTGAAGCTCCAAACAGGTGGCGAATCATATCCTCTTTTTCGTTGAAAGCCTCGACATGAAATGCTCCGCTCATTATGGAGACTAAGAACGAGCCCATAACAACACCACCAACTGTTGCAATACCAAAATTGATAGTGGCACCAGTATAGGTCATTAGGTACTGAATACTCTCTCCAGCAGGTGAGACAAAAGTTAAGGAAAATAAAGCCGTAGGTTCAAAATCATCAAATCCGAGCACACCAGTAATCCACCACCCTAGTGGAACTAAGGCGCCGATGACAATGCCACCAAAGATGTTTATTGTAGATGATCTGAAGGTATGATCTTTAAAACAATATATAAGCAAAAATGAAGTTATAATGATGCTGAAGCCAACCCGCAGTTTTTCTGCTTCACTACCAAAAATTAAAGCTAAAATATCAACTAAACCCTGAGACTCAAGGCCAAGTTGAGTAAGGTCTATATTGCTGAAAGTTTCAATTTCGATACGAGCAAGTCCAATCAGACCCCTCAATGTCATATAAGCAAAAATTGCCATAACTATAATAACTACAACTGATTTAAGATTTCCTCCGCCAATACGTACTAAATTTTTGTTAGCGCAGCCACCTGCCATAGTCATGCCAAATCCAAATAAAAGTCCACCAATAATGGCCCCAAGCCAGCCTAAGTTTGATGTTTGATAAATGCTCTCATAAAGATTAATTAGTCCCATAACATGAAGAGTTTGCGAAGANAGTATTGCTACTGCTATTGCAAGTAGCCAGGTGCGAAAACGACTGTAATCTCTCATAAATACAATGTCAGATAGCGCCCCCATGGTACAAAAGTTTGTATAATTAGCCACACCACCAAAGATCATTCCAGTAAGAAATCCAGCAAGCCCGACGACTGTTGTAATTGGAATTTCCTCCATGATGTACTCCTTTATGGTTTAAAAATGGTATCGCATTTAAGAAAGTTTTTTATCCAGTTATCAGGCTATTAAAAAAACTTTTTTGTATTTAAAATTCATTATCGTTTAATTTATATACGTTTTGTTATGCTTACGTATATTGAAAGCTTAATATTAATGCAGATTAGTATTTGTACTACATACAAAATTTATTAAAATATTTTCATAAAAAAATAGATATTTCACTATAATTATTGGTTTAAAAATGGAATTAAGCTAGGCCTAGACAGGGAATTTGCTAATGACAACTATACTAGATACTAAAGGTATGAACTGCCCACTACCTATCCTTAAAGCAAAAAAGGCAATTAAGGGTCTTTCTGCCGGAGAAACTCTTGAGGTTCTTTCAACAGACCCTGGTTCAGTTAAGGATTTTGAGGCTTTTTGCAGATCCACCGGAAATGAGTTATTGGAAACTAGTGAGGCAGATGGTGTTTTTACTTACATGATTAGAAAGTCAGAAGCCTAGCAGGATACTCTAAATAGCTGCCAATTCCCTATAGCTCTGTATTTTTAAGTCTTGGCTTTCAATTTTGTAATTTGGTTTGCTTTTCAGGATACTTTTCTTAATGAGCTATGTTCATATTCTTTTGCTGTCGATCATTTTGTCTACCTCACCCGCAATGACGGCAGAATTGGTTATGTTTGAGAGTGAGGCCTGTGAATGGTGTGAGGTTTGGGATGAAGAAATTGGTGTGGCCTATGATAAAACAAATGAAGCCATTGTTGTTCCATTACGTAAAATTGATATTGATGGTGTTATACCTGCCGCTTATGGACATTTGAAGGGATTGGTTTACACACCAACTTTTGTTGTCATGGATAATGGCAAGGAATTAGGTCGTATTATCGGGTATCCAGGCGAAGATTTTTTTTGGCAATACCTTAAAGAAATACTCATGAAAGTAAAACTAATTGAGAGGGAAAAACATGAGAATTTTTAAATTTCCAGTAATTTTCTTTTTTCTTGTGTCAAGCTTCGCCCAAGTTAAAACCGGTGAAGCTGATCCTAAATTAGTGACATACCAGTCGATGAATCTTGAGTTAGCTCAATTGGTCGCAATGGAGACACTCAAAGCTTGTCGTGATGAGGGTTATCAGGTCTCGGTCGCAGTTGTGAATCGATCTGGTGGTATTCAGATACTGGTGAGGGATCGACTTGCAGGTATATTTACTGTTGATATAGCAAAGCGCAAGGCACGAACAGCACTGAATTTCCACACCGACACCATAAACCTTGTTGAGCCAACAAAATCAGGAAAAGTAGCATCNGGAATCCGAAATTTCCCCGATGCCATGATTGTTGCGGGTGGTGTAAGAATCGAAGCTGCTGGGAGTATAGTCGGTTCAATCGGAGTATCCGGAGCGCCTGGACCAGAAATTGATGATTTATGTGCCAGAAAAGGCATTGAAAAAATTGATGTTTTCTTAAACTTCTGATTTTAGATAACTCCTATTACTCTTCAGCTTTAATTATGTTTTTATGAAAATATGAATGATTGCTTGCTAAAGGATAAATAATTAACAATCACGAGTTTGTAATTAAATCCTTTGTTTTTGCTGAGCTTTGTGTTTTTGATTGTAGGCGACTGATGAAAACTGAAGACAACGATTGCTCTTGGTGTTGGAGTATCCTTATTAACATGAAAATTAATACTGTTAGAAACTTGGAAGATATATAAACCTAAAACAAGTAATTGCAAAACACACAAAAAACGCGCAGATGCTTTTATCTTTTTCTTGAAATTTCTATTTAGACTGCATACGTAATCTTTTTTAAATTGATCACAATTTTGAGAAGTAACTTGCCATCACAGTTTGTGAGAAAACAAACTCTTGTTTAGAATATTATTGTTGTAGTGATTCTTCAGGAAGGGAAGAGACTATTGTTTCGTCTTGGCCTCATGCTATTGATCTGGCTCGTTTGTCTATCTGATAATGTGGTAGCTCAGCAGACTTATAAATCAACACCAATGCTTGGGAATGTGGGCAAACCTTTACTTTTTCGCCATCCAAAACATGGCTATTTGGTCGCCATTCCCCCAGACGCAATACTTGAACAAAAAGATGAAATGAACGGTATCTCTATGAAGTCAAGAAAAGGCTACATGATAACTTTACAAACTGGTGAAGCAAGGATAGGTACGCCACTCTCAGAATTGATGTCAAGGCTAGAACAGCGATACCTTGGCAAGGGCCGTCCTTGGTCGCGTAAACTCGATGCGAAGCAAACAAGATTGGCAGGATTAAATGCTTTTGAAGCATTGTATGAAGGAGCCGGCTCAAAGGTGCGAGTTATAGTTACTCGTGGAAGCAAACTGGATTACGCTTTCATTTTTATTGCCCCTCCTCAGGAATTTTTAAAACTTATTGGTGATTTTAATTGGGTTTTGCAGAGTTTTCGTCCCCAATCCTTGAGCTACAAACAAGGAATAACAGGCCCACAGAGCGATGGTTTAAATGAAATGCTGAGTGGTAATGTCAGTCATTTAAAAAACAATGAGCTTGGGTTTTCAATCAGTTACCCAAAGTCGTGGTCAGTAGAGAGAGCAAACGGTCCTTTTGTCATGATTAGTGGTAAAAAAGGTACCCCCGCATATTTTGCTACAGTCAATATTCAGAATGTTTATAAAAAAGAAGGTTCTGAAGATATTACTCAGTCTACACAAAATGTCGTAGAGGATCTGAAACAACAATTGAAGCAAGCAGACCCAAATGCAAGTTTTCCAAGTCAGGGAGCATATGTATATTCTCAAGAGGGGATTATCCTTAATGGCTTGCAGTTTACTGTTTTGTACGAGCGGGAAGGTAGAAAGTATAGACAATGGAATGTTGTATTGGCTCGTTTGGATAATAACATTGTTCATATATGGTCCTACGCTGCACCAGAGGATCGTTACGACCGTTATGGTGCAATTGCTGGAAAGATGCTTGAAACTTGGAAGCTCTCCAACGGACAAGCTCAAAATTAATACTTGCATTCAGAAGTAAGAAAAAAGCTGAATAAGGAGAGACAAAATGTCCGATAAGGTTCTAGAGCGAAAAACTTTCCAAGAAGGCGATTTGCTTTTTAAGGAAGGTGATGAACCAACCCATGCTCTAATTATACAAACTGGTGAAGTTCAAATTCTATTGAACGCAGAAAAGGATGATGAAGTAACCCTGGCAACCATTGGACCTGGGGGTATTATTGGTGAAATGGCGTTGTTGGATTCATCTAACCGCATGGCTACCGCTCGGGCTAAGTCAGGTGGTGCGGCAATAATTGTTACAAAACAGGTTTTTGACATGAAAATGCAGAAAACAGACCCTTTCGTTCGAGGGCTCTTACTTATCTTAGCAGATCGATCAAGGCAATTGTCAGCAAAGCAGAGCTATTCAAATGATTCTTCTGAATCATAATAAAGTAGCTGACTTAAAGTTTTTAACAGAAATTGGTACACAAACTGACGGTCAGGAAATTAAGTTCTAAAAATGTGCACAATTCAATCAAATGTCAGAATAGAAAAAGAAATGGCAAAATGGTAGCCTATTCACTTTAATGCAGATAAACCCTATACGATGGACTAGTCTTTTTGCGTGAAGGCTTACTTCGAAGGCAACTTTAATCTATTTCTAGTAGTGGTTACTTTCTAGAGATCTTATGTTATTGGTTAAGTTATGAGTATTAGGAAAGAAGAAACAGAAAAAAAGACATCTGATGATTTTCAAGTCAAGTCTTTGAAAGTTAGTTTGGTTNGTCGTTTACGCACTTATTTTCTTGCTGGAATTTTAATTACTGCCCCAATTTCTATCACATTCTACCTTGCTTGGATTTTTGTGAATTTTGTAGATAGCAAGGTAACACCTCTCATACCAGTAAAATACAATCCTGAGACTTACCTGCCTTTTGGAACTCCGGGGCTAGGACTGGTTGTTGTTTTTGTGGTTCTTACCTTGATTGGTGCATTAACGGCAGGATTTGTTGGTCGCCTGTATATTAGGACAACGGAGCGTCTTCTTAATCGCATGCCTGTGATTCGGGGTTTTTATAGTGCTATCAAGCAGATTCTTGAAACTGTTTTTGCTCAACAATCAAATGCTTTTCGTGAGGCTGTGTTGGTTGAATATCCCCGTCGCGGTATTTGGGCAATAGCTTTTATTACTGGGCGTACAAAAGGTGAGGTACAGCATTTAACGGAAGAAGAATGTATAAATATTTTTTTGCCAACAACACCAAATCCCACATCGGGTTTTTTGTTGTTCGTTCCAAAAAAAGAACTTACGCCACTATCAATGAGTGTTGAAGAGGCACTAAAAATGGTTATATCAGGTGGTATTGTTACACCAAAAGATCACCGCCCAAGCGAAGATTGGGATAAACCCCAAATATCGGCTGCAACATATGAAAATCTTGAAATTTTACGTGAGGGTAAAAGAACACCGGTATTAGTTCCTAAAAAAGATTAGCCCGAACGTAAATATTTTACAGCAGCATCACGTTCAAACAAATAGAGTAGTGTTCGAAGAGATTTACCGCGCTCGCTCTCTAAATCTGGGTCTTTGCTAAGTATCAGCTTTGCTTCGTCCCGGGCAGTTTCTATGATATCTGAGTGAGCTTCCAGATCTACAAGGCGAAAATTAGGTAGTCCACTTTGGCGAGTACCTAACAATTCCCCTGCTCCACGAAGATGCAGATCTTTCTCGGCTATGACAAAGCCATCATCCGTCTCACGAAGAATATCAATCCGTTTGCTTGCGGTTGCACTCAATGGTGCTTGATACATTAATAAGCAATAGGACTGTTCAGAGCCTCGTCCAACTCGGCCTCTGAGTTGGTGCAATTGTGCAAGCCCAAAGCGTTCAGCGTGCTCAATTACCATGATTGTAGCCTCTGGAACGTCAACACCAACTTCTATAACTGTAGTTGCCACTAGAACATTAATTTTGCCCGTGGCAAATTTATCAATGACCTTGTCTTTTTCTATTCCCTTCATGCGTCCGTGAACAAGTCCAACTTTATTTCCAAAGCATCGAACAAGGGCACGATGTCGATCCTCAGCAGCAGCTACATTAAGAACATCGGACTCATCGACTAGGGGACAAACCCAATAAGCTCTTGCACCGTTATCAATTTGCCGTTTTACACCTTTAATGGCTTCTTCAAGCATATTAAGGTTAAGCTTTGTAGTGATGATTGGTTTTCTTCCAGCCGGCTTCTCGGACAAACGTGAAACGTCCATATCTCCATAAGCGCTAAGCATAAGAGTTCTAGGGATAGGGGTAGCGGTCATAACTAAAACATTGACTGAATGACCTTTTGACGTGAGGCTAAGGCGTTGATGGACACCAAAGCGGTGCTGTTCATCAATCACAGCCAAGCCGAGATTCTTGAATTCAACATCGTCCTGAAACAAGGCATGCGTTCCAACTGCTAGATGTATACTGCCGTTTTTCAAGTTTTCGAGAATTGCTTCACGTTTTCTGCCTTTATATCGACCTGTTAATAATTGAAGCCTAATACCAACTGATTTGGCGATAGGTTCAAGGGTTTCTATATGCTGGCGGGCAAGTATTTCTGTTGGTGCCATGAGCACGCTTTGAGTTCCAGCTTCAATTGCAGAGAGCATTGCCAGTAGTGACACTATAGTTTTGCCGCTTCCAACATCCCCTTGAAGTAGGCGTAGCATGCGGGTGTTTGACGCCATGTCATTGGCAATTTCTTCACAAGATTTTAGTTGTGAAGGCGTTAACTTGAAGGGTAAAAGGGCTACTGCCTTTTTTTGAAGAGATTGATCACCACTAATACCTCTACCTGGGGATTTATGCATGTGCAAACGCATTAAAGATAGTGCTAACTGGTTAGCTAAAAGTTCATCATAGGCCAGACGTCTGCGTGCCGGAGCCTTTGGTTCAAGATCTTTAAGAGATAGTGGCCTGTGAACTTCAAAAAGTGAATCTTGCCAGGATTTCCAGTTGTTCTTCTTCAAATATGAGGGGTTTAACCATTCGTCTAATTTCGGTAAATGAGACATCGCCCCGCCTATAGCCTTGCTAAGTACTTTAAGGGAAACTCCGGCTGACAATGGATATACGGGTTCGATTGTTTTTAGTTGGTCGATCTCAATTATCGTCCCTATTCTGTCAGGATGGGTCATTTGTAACTCTTGACCAAAACGCTCACAGATACCGCTCACTACCCTTATTTCCCCCTCTGGCAAAGTTTTATGTAAATAATCACTTCGAGCATGAAAAAACACAAGCACCAATGAACCCGTCTGATCAGAGGTTATGACTTTATATGGCAGGCGTTTATGAGGTGGTTTAATATGCTTGTCGATGGAAACTGTTAGGGTTGCTATACGTCCAGTCTCAGCTTCAGCAATGTTTGGCGCATAACGACGATCAATCAAGCCATTGGGAAGGTGCCAGTAGAGATCAATGATCCTTGTACCAACGAAATTTTCAAGTCCTTTGGCAATACGGGCTCCAATACCTTTAAGGTTTGTTACTGGTTTAAACGGGGTGTATAGAATTCTTGGACGCATTGTTTTGTGTACAGACTAATATATTTATTTATGGAGATTATACACATGCTCAAGTCATTTGGGGTTAAAAATTGAATTCAAGACGTAAGCAACTGCTATTTCGTAGTCATCACTGTGGCATGAAAGAAAATGATATTTTGTTAGGTCGTTTTACTGANCGTTATATTCTAAAGCTTAATGACCAACAACTTGATGATCTGGAAATTCTGATGGGTCAAAGTGACATTGATGTCATGAACTGGATTATTGGAAAAGTGGCAGTTCCAGAAAAATTTAATACTGAGCTGATGAATTTAATCCAAAAGTTTAATAAAAAATAATAATTACATGATAAAAATGAACGATTTATTTTCCGTGCCAGCTATTGTTGAGGTTGGTGGTGTTCCTGGTGGTTTTGATGCAATATTTTTTGCAGAGGTTATTGATAAGGTTAAGAAAACAGGTGTTTTTATCGCCCGCGATGACGTTCACTTGTCTCGTATGGCTCAAGCTCTGGGTTTTTTTGCCCCACATATTGAACAACTGGAGTTTCCTGCGTGGGATTGTTTGCCTTATGACCGTGCCTCACCGAATACGACTATTGTTGGTCGACGTATCGACACTCTCACATGTTTATTAGATCACAGCCAAAGTCCTCGTGCTCTTCTAACAACTGTATCTGCTGTTTTGCAACGGGTAGTCCCAAGAGACGCATTGTCTGATATCAGATTTATTGCTAACAAAGGCGATCAATTGAGTATGGCAAGCCTTGTTGAATTTCTAGTTTCTAACGGTTATGGGCGCTCTGAAACCGTTATGGAAGCTGGAGAATTCGCAGTGCGGGGTGGTATAGTTGATGTTTTTCCATCAGGTGCTGAGGAAGCCTTGCGGCTGGATTTTTTTGGTGATGAGCTTGACAGTATTCGCACTTTTGATCCGCTTGATCAGCGTAGTACCGGAAATAAAACAGAATTTATCATTAAGCCTGTGAGTGAGGTGCCTCTGAGCGAGACTGCACAAACCCGGTTCCGGTCCAACTACAGAAAGCTTTTTGGCGCAGTAAGCAATGATGATCCATTGTACGAAGCTGTATCAGTCGGTAATCGTTACATTGGTATGGAGCACTGGTTGCCATTATTTCATGAGAAGATGGAAACTCTTTTGGATTATGTCCCCGGCGCTCTAGTTCTGCTAGATTATCAGTGGGAAGAGGCACTTAATGCACGTCTTGACTTGATAAATGAGTATTATTTAGCACGCAAAAATATTGTTAATGCTATATCAACTGAAGAGTTGCCATATAATCCGGTGCCCCATCAATTGATGTTTCTTGACCGTGCTGGTTGGGAAAAACAACTAAAAGGTCACGCTGTAGGACGATTATCACCTTTCGTAGCACCTGAAGTTCAGGCTAAAGGTGATATAAAGTATCTTGATATGGCTTGCAAAATAGGCCGTAATTTTGCAGAAGCTCGAGTTAACCCAAATGTTAGTGTTTTTGACGCAGTTGGAGAGTATATAGCCAGCCAGCAAAGGCTGGGACGCCGTGTGGTAGTTGCAAGCTTTACTCAAGGTTCGTTAGAACGGATTGAAGTGGTGATGGATGAGTATGGTTTGATTAATCATACTCGGTTGGAGAATTGGCTCGAAGAGTCTAGTTTAAGCAATAAAGATGTAGCCTTGGGAGTGATTGGCGTAGAACAAGGCTTTGTCAATGAAAAGCTATGCGTGATTAGTGAACAGGATATACTTGGAGACCGTCTAAGCCATGCATCAAAGCGAAAAGTAAGGCCAGAAAACTTCATAGCTGAGGCTTCTAGTCTCTTTGAAGGGGATATTGTAGTTCATGTTGAACATGGAGTGGCACGTTATGATGGACTTGAAGCTATTGCAGTATCTGGTGCTCCCCATGACTGTCTACGTCTTATTTATGGGGGTGGTGATAAGCTTTTCTTACCAGTTGAAAATATTGAATTAATTTCACGTTATGGGTCTGAGCAAGCAGGTTGCCAATTAGATAGGCTTGGTGGTGCAGGCTGGCAGGCACGAAAAGCTAGTCTGAAAGAACGTATCAAGGGCATGGCGGAGGAGCTCATAAAAGTGGCTGCAGCCCGCACTTTGCGNCCGGCCACTCGCATAAACGTTGAGGAGGGGCCCTACGGTGAATTTGCATCTCGTTTTCCCTATGATGAAACTGATGACCAACGCGCTGCTATTGAGGATGTTATTAATGATTTGGCTAAAGGACAATCGGCTGATCGACTTATATGCGGTGATGTTGGCTTTGGAAAAACAGAAGTTGCTCTGCGTGCTGCTTTCGTTACTGCCCTTAGTGGTAAACAGGTTGCTATGGTTGTGCCTACGACCCTGCTTGCACGTCAACATTTCCTCAACTTTAAGGAGCGATTTAGTGAATACCCTTTTCGTGTAGAACAGATGTCTCGGTTGGTTGCTACAAAAAAAGTATCCGAAATTAAGAAAGGGATGGTTTCAGGGGATGTTGATATTGTTATTGGGACCCACTCTCTTCTAGCCAAAGACGTTGGATTTAGGGATTTAGGATTATTGGTAATAGATGAAGAACAGCATTTTGGTGTATCGCATAAGGAACAGCTTAAAAAGCTTAAATCAGATGTTCATGTGCTGACTTTAACAGCAACTCCTATTCCACGAACCTTGCAAATGGCGCTTACTGGCGTACGTGAAATGAGCATTATTGCAACACCACCGATAGATCGTCTGGCAGTACGGACGTTTGTATTACCATATGATCCAGTAGTCGTACGAGAAGCGATACTGCGTGAGCGGTTTCGTGGCGGTCAAACCTTTTATGTGTGCCCTCGTATTGCCGATCTAACAAGTGTTGCAAAACGTCTAAAAGAATTATTGCCTGATATTAAGACTATCACAGCACACGGCCAAATGACATCCAACAATCTTGAAGATGCTATCGGAGCATTTTATGACCGTAAGTACGATGTTTTATTATCTACTAATATCATAGAGTCTGGCATTGATATGCCTCAAGTTAATACAATGATTATCCATCGTGCTGATATGTTTGGTCTTTCTCAGCTCTATCAACTACGTGGACGGGTTGGGCGTTCAAAAATTCGTGCCTATGCATATTTAACCCTACCTGAGCGAAAAAAACTGACACCGGCAGCTGAAAAGCGTCTTGAAGTTATGCAGACACTTGATAATTTAGGTGCTGGTTTTTCCCTAGCTAGCCATGACTTGGACATACGTGGTGCTGGAAATTTGTTAGGTGATGAGCAGTCAGGTCATATTCGAGAGGTTGGGATTGAACTTTATCAAAAAATGCTGGAAGAAGCAGTAGCTGAGGCGCGTGGACTTGATGGTGATAGCGGTGTAGATGAAGGATGGAGCCCGCAGATTGGTATTGGAATGGCAGTTTTGATACCCGAGAGTTATGTAGCTGATCTTAACGTCCGTATGGAGCTTTATCGACGTCTATCACGTTTGGAAAAAGCTAAGGAAATAGAGTCGTTTGCTGCTGAGTTAATTGATCGCTTTGGTTCTCTTCCAAATGAGGTCGAAAACCTTCTGGCCGTTGTTACAATAAAGCAATTTTCAAAAAGGGCTGGTGTTGATAAGGTAGAAGCAGGACCAAAGGGTGCAGTCATTTCATTTCGTAATAATGAATTTGTTAATCCTGCGGGGCTAGTTGCTTTTATAAGTGACCAGGCAGGAACAGCTAAATTGCGTCCAGATCACAGACTAGTTTTTAAACGAAGTTGGGAAAGTCCGATGGAGCGCCTGCAAGGCGTACGTAATCTAATGCGAGATATTGCTGAGGTGGCCGAGGAAAAATTCAAAGGTTAGGGTTACTTTTAGTGCAAAGAAAAACCTGAATTTAAGTTTTTGTAAGGGCTGCATCGAGCATTCTTGCTAAAATAGTGGGTTCTTGAGCCCCGCTTATAATTAATTGTTTGTTGAATACAAATGAAGGCATCCCAGTTATCCCAAGGATGTGTGCCCGTGAGTTAGATGCGTAAATTTCGGCTATACCATTATTAGTCTTTAGTTGATCCGAAAAGGCATCAACGTCAATTCCGATACCTTTTGCAATAGCCATTAGGACACTAGTATCGCCAATATTTTTTCCTTCAACAAAATAACTTTGAAAAAGAGCTTCCAATGCAATTTCTGCTTTGCCTTCGATGTGAGCAAAGTGGACTAAGCGGTGAGTGTCAATAGTATTTGGAGTTTGGCGAATTATATTGAAATTGAAGTCGATGTTAACTGATAATCCTATATCGATAATGTTGTCATGTGTTTGGTAAATACGGCTTTCTCTTCCATACTTATTGGACAAATGACTATCTTGTTTAACGCCAGAGGGTGGTAGGTCTGGATTCAGTAATAGTGAGCACCATTTAATTTTAACAATCTTTTTTTTGCGCTTGTTAAGAGCTTGTTCCAAACGACGTTTACCGATGTAACACCACGGACAGGCTGTATCAAAAAAAAATTCAATTATCATTAGTTTCTTAAAAGTTTAACGAGCGTAAATACAATCAACCAAAAATTTCTTAACTTCGAAAATTGTTTTTTTAATTTGATTAAGATTAGTGAAAGAAATTACAAGCACAAACTTAAATTAGAGAAAATCTTATAAGGTTCAATATAAAAAATAATAGATTTTTTTTTCAGATAAATTGATTGTCAGCTGCAATTACTTCTGTAAAAAAACACAAGTCTCGAATAAAGCGAACAAGAAACTGGTTAAAACTTGATGNTCTGAAGATATCTATCCTTAGTATCCAATAATTTGCACTTTACTCGCTTTTTTTAAAAAACTAGTTCTGAGAAGTATTGAACTAGAATATTTAGGTTACATAACTGACTAATATCTGTTGATTTTTAATAGAAAGAAAATTGATGAAAACGACTGTTTTTCAATCATATAGAACTAAAAATGTACCAACGTGGATTGCCACCTGTATGAAAGGGGGGTCATGAATGGACTTCTTCTAAAGGCATACACATTTTAGCAAGCCAGCTTGTAGTTTCTTCATCAAGCTTACTAGTTGCATTTTCGAACACTTTTTTGTGATAGCTGTTGAGCCAATCCAACTCTTGTTTGTTCAACTGGTCAATTTCAATCAAACGTCGATCAATGGGAACTAGTGTCAAAGGAGTAAACTCGAGGAAACCGGGATCTTGGCTCTCGGTGACGAAAAGTAAATTTTCAATTCGAATGCCAAATTCGCCTTCACAGTATTGTCCCGGTTCATTTGAAACTATCATGCCTGGTTCAAATGGAACCGAACTTCCCGATGAAATGCGGTGGGGTCCTTCATGTACTCCCAAGTAGGAGCCAACGCCGTGTCCAGTACCGTGGCTATAATTTAAATTAGCCCGCCACAAGTGTTGACGTGCCAGTGCATCTAACTGACTTCCATTTGTGCCAATTGGGAAATGGGCTGAAGCTACAGCAATATGGCCCTTTAAAACTAAAGTGAAGTAATTGCACATTTTTTTACTTGGTGTGCCAATGGATAAAGTTCGAGTAACATCTGTGGTACCATCTAGATATTGTCCACCACTATCAAGTAATAAAAGAGAGCCTTTTTCTAGTCGTCGATTGGTTACATTGGTTGGCACATAGTGTACTATCGCACCGTTAGGCCCAGCACCTGCAATTGTTGGGAAGCTTAAGCCTTTAAATAGATCACCTTGTGCTCGAAATTCAAATATCTTTGTAACAACATCCATTTCTGTTATTTTTTTTGTTAGAGAGTTCTCATCAAACCATTTTAGAAAACGAATCATGGCAAGGGCGTCCCTGTCATGGGCGGCTTGAGCCCCCTTGATTTCGGTTTCATTTTTTTTGGCTCGTTTTAGTTTAGTTGGATCGGTACCATAAACGATAGTTGCACCAGCTTTTTTAAGGCGTTTAAAAATCCATTCTGTTGATGAATTTTGATCTAAGCAAACTTTCAATTTACCTTTACCTAGCTCATCGAGGCTGTTTGGGAAATTTGTTATATCTCTAAGAGTTGTATGATTGCCAAGTTTAGCTATGGTAGCTTCTGAAAATTTGTCTGGGTTCGCAAATAATTGTGCGCTAGCATCTGATTTTATTATTGCGTAGCCCTGCATCAAAGGCGTGTACTTGGTGTCTCCACCTCTAATGTTAAAGGCCCATGCTATTGAGTCTAGTTCATTTAAGACAATTGCGGTGGCCCCTCGAAGCCCCATTTCTTTGGCTATGGCTTCTATCTTTTCATCGCTGCTGCAACCTGTGTAAATGAGGTCATGATGATAAACTTTTTTATTAGGTGGGGAAGGGCGGTCACTCCATAGGCCGTCAATTGGATTTATTTGCGTGGCTTTGCAGTTTGCTTTTTTTCCTGCCAGTAGTTTTTTTAAATTGGCAATATTTGATATGCTGTGAATCTTTGGGTCATAACCGATATTCATATCAGGTTCTAAATTATCAGCTAGCCACTCATAAGGGCTAGGGTCTTGTTTGTGATGAATGGTAACCAAATTTGGGTCGACCTCCTGAGTGGCTTGAATTGTGTAACGTCCATCAACGAACAAATGAATGCGGTTATTTAGTATAATAGCTGTTCCAGCAGAACCAGAAAATCCAGTTAACCAATGGAGCCGCATATTGTTTTCGGAAACGAATTCTCCTTGAAAATCATCAGTATGGGGAATAATAAAGCCATTAAACCCCAGTTTTTTTATTTGTAAAAAAAATTGTTTAATGACCTTAGAGTCTTTTGCGCTCATAAAATTCTCTCGCATAAATCTGTTTTATCCAACTAAAACAATCTCAGTCTTCAAATATAATAGTTTTTATTTGTAAAATTCAATTCGTATAGACCACTAGAACTACAGAAAATTAAGAAGTTAGATAAATGAATGTCTGTTTAGGCTTGCATTCTTTTAGTTAGGAGCGTATCAACCCACATATAATATTTGCTATATTTAAATTCACACATGAGCTTGCGGCTACGATGCAAATTCATCGTATAAAGCCTGTAAAGGCGTGTCGCTCCGGTGTTCTCAATATTGAACGACGCTCATGGAAGGTTAACCGGAAAAGAGGAGGTGCCATCATGGCTTTACCTACATTTACAATGCGTCGACTTTTAGAGGCTGGCATTCATTTCGGTCATAACACTCGTCGCTGGAATCCCAAGATGGCCCCATACATTTATGGCGTTCGTAATGGTATTCATATCATGGATCTGCAGCAAACAGCGCCAATGCTCCATCGAGCTATGACTTTGGTTCGCGATACTGTCGCTTCAGGAGGAAGAGTGTTATTTGTTGGCACTAAACGACAGGCATCAGAGCGTATTGCGGAGGCTGCAAAACGTTGTGGACAGTACTATGTCAACCACAGATGGCTTGGAGGCATGCTGACTAATTGGCAAACAGTTTCTAAATCCATTCGACGTTTAAGAGAATTAGATGATTTGTTCACAGGTGAGACGTTGGGTCTCACAAAAAAAGAATTGTTAAAGTTGACACGTGAGCGCGATAAGCTAGACCGGGCCCTCGGTGGCATCAAAGAAATGGGTGGACAACCAGATGTTATGGTCGTTATTGATACTAATAAGGAAAGCATAGCTGTAGCAGAGGCAAACAAACTTAACATTCCTGTAGTAGCGGTTATCGACTCGAACAGCTCGCCTGATGGAATTGATTTCCCAATACCTGGCAATGATGATGCATTACGTGCCATCAACACTTATTGTGATTTGATTGCAGGTTCTGTGCTAGATGGTATCCAACAAGAAGTAGTTGAGTCTGGTGGTGATATTGGTGCAGCCGAGCAAGTAATGAATGAAGATCTGTCTGAATCACCAGACGTTAACGAAGAAATTTCTGAGAACTCAGAATTGATCCCAGCAGAAAAGCCTAAAGATGAGCCGAAGGTGGAAGGTTAATTCATATTGTTGTCAAGTAATCGTTTGTAAACATCACATATAAAAGAGGTATAAGATGGCTGAGATTAGTGCCACTCTTGTTAGAGAACTGCGAGAAAAATCCGGTGCCGGAATGATGGACTGTAAAAAGGCACTTAAAGAAACTAATGGTAGTATCGAAGATGCTGTTGATTGGCTTCGAACAAAAGGCCTTGCATCTGCCGCTAAAAAGGCTGGTCGCGTTGCCTCTGAGGGACTTGTAGGAATTACAACCAAAGGTGCTAGTGGTGCCATTCTTGAGGTCAATGCTGAAACAGATTTTGTNGCTCGCAATGATGACTTTAAGTCTTTTGTAACCAATGTAACCGACCTTGCAATCAAAGCTGGTGATCTTGACACATTAAAGTCAACAGCCTATCCCGATGAAGGTCGTAATGTTGAAGAGCAATTGACACATATGATCGCCACAGTCGGTGAAAATATGGCTCTACGTCGCATGTCTGTTTTAAAGGTTGAGAAAGGAATTATTGCTTCGTATATGCATAATGCTATCTCAAGTGGTATTGGTAAAATAGGTGTACTTGTTGCACTTCAGTCAGAAGGTGATATAGATAAATTAAATGCTCTTGGTAAGCAGCTAGCCATGCACATTGCAGCTGCTTCTCCACAGTCTATTTCAAGTGACGATTTGGATCATGAGGTCGTTGAACGTGAACGACAAATACTTAGTGATCAGGCACGTGATAGCGGAAAGCCTGAAGAAATAATCAAAAAAATGATTGAAGGACGTATTCGTAAGTTCTACGAAGAAGTTTGTTTACTTGAGCAAACATTTGTAGTTGATGGAGAAAGTAAGATTTCAGAAGTACTTGATAGAGCAGTTCAAGACTTGGGCTGTGCTGTTAACATTAATGCCTTTCAACGTTTTGCTCTGGGTGAGGGTATAGAGAAAGAAAAAGAAGACTATGCATCGGAGGTTGCAGCTTTAGCTGGCTCTTAATTAGGACATATTTAAGTTTTGTTTTTTACTCAGAATTCAATAACAAGATTATTGTTCTTGTGAAAGACAAAAAACAAAGATCTTCAGCGTTACCTTGGTTTTAATTAGATATTAGTATATTATCTGTTCATTCAAAACTCGTATATACAACCCTACTTTTTGCAATAAAAAAAAGGTCAGTTATGCCTTCTCAGCCAAAATACCGACGCATACTTTTGAAATTGTCGGGCGAGGCATTAATGGGGAAAAAAGACTTTGGCCTCGATAGTAAGATTGTCGAACGTATCGCAAATGAAATAGCTGTTGTTTATAGCTTAGGTGTGCAGGTGTGCCTAGTTATAGGAGCGGGTAATATATTCAGAGGTGTTGCTGGCCCAGCGGCAGGCATTGAAAGAACCAGCGCTGATAATATGGGCATGCTTGCAACAGTTATAAACTCATTAGCTATGCAAAGTGTTCTTGAAAGCCGTAATATTAGCACAAGGGTACTATCTGCAATTCCTATGGCAACAGTTTGTGAGCCATATATTCGCAGAAGAGCCGTGCGACACTTGGATAAAGGCAGGCTAGTTATTTTTGCAGCAGGTACTGGAAATCCTTTTTTCACGACTGATACAGCAGCTGCTCTTCGCGCCGTTGAAATGGAATGCAATGCTTTGTTGAAAGGAACACAGGTTGATGGCGTTTATAGTGATGATCCAAGAAAAGTATCAGACGCAATACGATACGAACAGCTAAGTTACCAAAGTGTTTTGACACAAAATCTTCGTGTCATGGATACTTCTGCTATCGCACTCGCCCGTGAAAATTCTGTTCCAATTCTTGTTTTTTCAATTCACAATTCGGGAGCTCTTGCTGATGCTGTTAATGGTAAAGGTGCCTTTACTATTATCACAGAATAGTTACATCATGAGTCTTGAGGAGAGATTATGAGTTCAACAAATATTGCTGATACTAAAAAAGATGTTTCACGTCGCATGGAGGGAGCATTAGAAGTTTTGCAAAAGGAATTTGGTGCTCTGAGAACTGGGCGTGCTTCTACTAGCCTGTTAGAGCCTATAATGATAGAGGCATACGGTACGCAGTTGCCATTAAATCAGGTTGGTACAGTTGGCATTCCAGAACCACGAACGCTGACTGTTCAAGTGTGGGATAAAACTATGGTAAAATCTGTAGAAAAAGCAATCATGGAGTCTGGCCTTGGTTTAAATCCTATCTCAGATGGCCAATTGGTTCGTGTCCCTTTACCAGCTCTGACAGAAGAACGGAGGCTTGAGCTCTCAAAAATCGCTGCCAAATATGCAGAAGACGCTCGTGTTGCAGTTCGTAATGTACGACGTCATGCAATGGATGAGCTTAAGCGCAGCGAAAAAGATGGAAGTATCACAGAAGATGAACACCATGATTATTCACAAGAAGTGCAGGATCTCACAGACAGATACGTAAAGAAGATTGACGAAATATTATCGCACAAAGAAAAAGATATTTTGCAGGTATAATAAGGTGAGCACGGCTGGCATCACCAACGATACGACCCAAGTTTCACAGGACCAGTGCAATCCACCTATTCATGTTGCCATTATCATGGATGGGAATGGACGTTGGGCTAAGAGCCGAAAAGTAGCAAAGGCGGTTGGGCATAAAAGGGGTGCTGCTTCCATTAAAACAGCCATCAAAAGTGCAATTGATGCTAAGGTGCGTTATCTGACTCTGTATGGTTTCTCCTCAGAAAATTGGAACCGACCAGCCAATGAGGTTAGTGATTTGATGGGATTGTTACGTTTCTATCTTAAAAGTGAGGTCCCTAATCTTCATGAAGAAGGTATATGCTTTTCTGTTATAGGTGACAGAGAAAGACTTGATAGTGATATTGTTAGCTTGATCGAAGAAGCTGAAAAAAAGACTATTTTGAATACTCGTCTGCACTTAGTCATTGCCTTAAGCTATGGTGGGCGAGCAGAAATTACTGAGGCAGCACGGAAGTTGGCGCTTAAAGTTAAGGCAGATAAGCTTGATCCACTTGATATTGATGAGGATATTTTTAAAAGAAGTCTTTACACCTCTGATATCCCCGATCCAGATTTATTGATCAGAACTAGTGGGGAGCAAAGGATTAGCAATTTTTTGCTTTGGCAATTAGCTTACACTGAGTTCTGCTTCCTAGATACACTATGGCCAGATTTTAACGAACAAGATTTTGACAATGCAATTGCGGCCTTTCATAGGCGTGAGAGGCGTTACGGCACCTCAAGTGATTAAAATTAAAGAAAGTAATCTTGCAACCAGAATTATTTCGGCATTTGTCATGATGCCGTTGGTTATTTTTATTACTTATCTTGGCTATCCATACTTTAATCTTTTGGTGGGGTTTTGTTCTGTTCTTATGGCATGGGAATATAACCGTATAATTTCTGGTTCCAGACAAGATTATGCAGGTTTTGTTCTTATAATTGGACTTGTCAGTGCAGTTATAATGGTTTCAACAGCAACTGTTATGTCTGCTTTTTTCTCTCTTGGGGCCTTATGCTTAATTTTTTTATGTATTGATTTAGCTAAGATATTTGTTTTCAAAGTAAAAATAAAATCCTCCCAAATGGGTCGAACTATTTTTCCTATCAGAAGTTTATGGATAGTTGCAGGTGTGGTTTATATGGGTGGTTCTTGTATTAGTTTGATTTGGCTAAGAAATACGTTAGATAACGGATTGCTGGTGGTCATGTGGATTTTGTTTTTGGTATGGGCCTCTGATTGTGGCGCCTACGCTCTAGGCCGACTAATTGGAGGACCTAAATTGGCACCTAGAATTAGTCCTAACAAAACATGGGCAGGACTTGCAGGATGCGTAATTTCGGCTAGCATTGTGGGAGCCATGGTTGCTCACATTGCCCTACTTGATAATTTCTTTAGACTGGTTGTTTTAAGTGGTCTTATCGGACTGATTTCACAAATGGGTGACCTCTTAGAGTCAGCAATTAAACGTTTTTATAGTGTGAAAGANTCGGGTAATTTGATACCTGGTCATGGTGGTATACTTGATAGAGTTGATGCATTACTTGCTGCAATTATTGCTGTTGCGTTACTATCCGCTATTACCGAAGGTACTGTGTTATTATGACAGCATTGCAAAAAGTCATTTCTAAAGCACCCAGTGTCAGATCAATTTCTATCCTTGGTTCAACAGGCTCGGTAGGTGTGAATACTGTTAATTTGGTTGAGCTGACACCCGAACGTTTTAGTGTCAAGGCATTGAGTGCTAATCGTAATGTTTTTTTGTTAGCTGAACAAGCCAGAAAGTTGAGAGCTGAAATTGCTGTCATTGCTGATGAAAGTTGTTATAGGGACCTTAAAAAAGAACTCTCAGGCCATAATGTCGAAGTTGCTGCAGGACGCCAAGCAGTTATTGAGGCAGCTATGTTTCCATCAGACTGGGTAATGTCTGCCATTGTTGGCACAGCAGGACTGGAGCCAACATTTAGGGCCGTTGAACGTGGAGCAATTATTGGCCTTGCAAATAAAGAGTGTCTCGTTTCAGCTGGAAAAGTTATGACCAACGAAGTAAAAAACCAAGGTGCCACTATTATTCCCGTTGACTCAGAACACAGCGCGATTTTTCAAGTTTTTGATTTTGAAAATGTAGACAAGATAAATCGTATTATTTTAACAGCATCTGGAGGACCTTTTCGCAAAAAAAGTCTCAAGGAAATGGCAACAATGACACCCGAGCAAGCCATCGCACATCCTAATTGGGATATGGGGGTTAAAGTTTCAGTTGATTCTGCAACTATGATGAATAAAGGGCTTGAGCTAATTGAAGCTTATCATTTGTTTCCTGTAGGCGAAGAAAAAATTGAAATTCTTGTTCATCCCCAATCGGTGGTTCATAGCCTTGTTGATTATGTAGATGGATCAGTATTGGCACAAATGGGAACACCAGATATGAGAACTCCAATATCCTATGCTTTAGGTTGGCCGCAGAGGCTTGAAACACCTGCACAAGTTTTGAATTTGCAAAAAATTGGCAATTTATCTTTTGAAGATCCAGATGAGGTGCGTTTCCCTGCTCTAAGATTAGCACGTGAAGCATTAAAAATTGGTGGTAATGCCCCGACGACGCTTAATGCAGCAAACGAAATAGCTGTTGAGGGGTTCCTTAATAAAAAAATTAATTTCATAGAAATAACTACAGTTGTAGAAAATACTCTGGAAAATACACCCTATTGTGAGTTAATAACTCTTGATGATGTGCTTGATGCTGATTGCATTGCACGAAAAATAGCTAAAACCCTCATAAATAAATGAGATTAGATTGGCTCTATGAAGCTTTTTTAAAATTTTTTGGACTGAATTATTTTGGANATTATAATTAATTATGTAGTGCCCTTTTTGGTGGTTTTAACAATTCTAGTTTTTGTTCATGAATTGGGTCACTTCCTTGTTGCCCGATACAACAATGTTAAGGTTGAAGTTTTTTCAATTGGATTTGGTGCTGAGATTTTTGGTTTCTTTGACAAACACGGTACCCGTTGGAAATTTAGTGCTATTCCATTAGGCGGTTACGTGAAGATGTTCGGAGAGGGGGAAGTCGTTGCAACTGAAGGAAGAGAAAAGGAACGTGATCTTACTGAGGAAGAAAAGGCTGTTTCATTTTATCACAAGCGCCTTGGGCAAAGGGCAGCAATAGTATTTGCTGGTCCACTAGCCAATTTTGTTTTTGCCATAATAGTTTTAGCGGGTCTTTTCTTTACTTCAGGAGCCCCCAAACTTTTAGCAGGGGTAGGTGAAGTCCAAAAAGGTAGCGCAGCTGATAAAGCAGGAATTGTCGTGGGTGACAAAATTATTAAGATTGCTGGGCAAGAGGTCAAATGGTTTGAGGACTTGCGGCAGGTTGTAATAAAAAATCCCAATATCTCATTATCCATGGAAGTAATTAGAGACAAAACTCAATTGACAATAATTGCAATTCCAAAGGCAAAAATTGTTGAAGAGGGGGGCGTAGAAAAGGAAATTGGGTTGCTAGGTGTCACACCTAATCCAGAAATGATCGAATACATGAATGTTGGTCCATTGGATGCAATGCTCATGGGTGTGGAACGAACATATGGACTTACTGTTAGAATTTTAGAGGCCGTTGGGCTTATGATAACTGGCGCTGTGTCAAAGGAGGAACTCGGTGGACCCTTGAGAATTGCCCAAATGTCGGGTCAGATGGCACAAGGTGGGACAGCCAGTCTGGTGTTTTTTTTAGCAGCTCTATCTATCAATCTTGGCTTGATAAACTTATTCCCAATTCCGATGCTAGATGGGGGACATCTTCTTTTCTACTTTATAGAGGCAATTATTGGACGTCCTTTAAATGAAAAGGCGCAAGAATATAGTTTTCGTTTTGGTTTGATTCTGGTATTGCTTCTTATGGTATTTGTTACCTGGAACGATCTGGTTCAGCTTAAGGTCTTTGAATACTTTGCGAACCTGATCAGTTGATAAATGTTTGTATTTATTAATATTATCTGATTCAATAGAACCTATCCTCCAAGCTTAGTTGATTTTGAGGTTTTATTTTTAAATTTTATAGAGTTTATGCATAGATATTTATGATTATTTGAGATCTATTTGGTCTATGGCAACATTATCTAAGGGGGTTTGTGTGGGGCGCATATATCGCGTCATATTTTTTGTTTGTTTTGTGTTCCTATTTGGGCATTTGCAAAATGATGTTGATGCTCAAACGGGACAAGGTACGCTTGTGCGTCAAATTCTTGTTGAGGGTAACCAACGGATAGAAGTCGATACTGTATTGTCTTACATGCAGATTAGAGAGGGTGACCGATTTGATGATCGCCAAATGGACAAATCCCTCAAAAGTTTATTTGCAACTGGTTTGTTTGCCGATGTGAGAATTAAGAGGCAAGGAGAAAACTTGGTTGTGAGTCTAATTGAAAATCCGGTCATTAATCGTATTGCTTTTGAAGGTAACAAAAAAATTGATGATGATACCCTGTATACCGAACTTACTCTGAGGCCCCGAGTTATCTATACTCGATCAAAAGTTCAGAATGATGTTAAACGTATTCTTACATTATATCGTCGAAAAGGGCGTTTCGCTGCCTCGGTTGATCCTAAAGTCATACAACTAGATCAAAATAGGGTTGATTTGGTCTTCGAAATAAATGAGGGCAAGTGGACGGAAGTCCAGAATATTCGATTTATCGGTAATAAAAAATACAGCGACTCTCAGCTAAGAAAAGTTATAAGGACTAGGGAAACTCGATGGTACCGGTACTTTTCCTCTGATGATAATTATGATCCTGATCGTCTTAATTTGGATCGTGAATTACTGCGTCGCTACTACATGGGCAATGGTTATGCTGATTTCCGTGTTTTGTCCTCCGTCGCTGAACTTACACCGGATCGAAAAAATTTCTTTATTTCTTTTATGGTTGAGGAGGGAGAACGTTACGCTGTCGGTGAAGTTGACCTAGATATAAAATTGAGAGATTTGAAGGCAGAATCCATAAGAGAAAGTATAAATATTTCTCAAGGTGATTGGNATGACGCTGAACAGGTTGAGAAAATAATTGGTAAATTAACAAATAAAATTGGAACACTAGGCTTTTCTTTCATAGATATACGGCCCCAAGTAACAAGAAACAGAGAAAAGAATACAATTGATGTTACTTTTGAGATTGCTGAGGGACCACGCCTTTTTGTTGAGCGCATAAACGTCGAGGGAAATGTGAGAACCTCTGATGAGGTAATTCGACGTGAATTTCGTCTTGTAGAAGGTGATGCATTTAATGCTTCCAAACTGAGACGTTCCAAACAACGTATAGATAATCTGGATTTCTTTGAAAATGTTACAATGGAACAAGTTCCTGGATCTGAACCCGATAAGACTGCAATCAATGTAGGTGTTGAGGAAAAGTCTACTGGTTCTTTGTCTTTGGGATTTGGCTTTTCCACAACTGATGGGCCATTATTTGATGTTGGGCTGTCTGAACGAAACTTGATGGGAGAAGGAAATGATTTGACCCTTCACGGTGTGCTATCAGGGCGTTCCTCAAGGTTAAACCTCAAGTATACAGAACCCTATTTCCTGGACCGTGATATTTCTGCTGGATTTGACTTGTTTCACTCTGCTAGTGATAATCAAGATACAAGTTCCTTCAGCACTAAACAAACCGGTGGGGTATTACGAGCTAATTATCCATTTACTGAGGAATTACGCCAAAGTTGGTCATACACAATTAAAAAAGTGAGGATTGAAGATGTATCCACCAGTGCCTCACAATTGGTTCAGGATGCTGCTGGTAACGAACTTGTATCAATGTTGACTCATGGCGAGACTTATGACAAGCGTGACAGTGTTACTTCGCCAACAGATGGTTATATACTTGGTATGACTAATTCGTTTGCTGGTATTGGTGGAACTAAACGTTTTTTTCGTAACAAGATATCCGCTCAAAAATANATACCTATTTATGATCAAGTGGTTTTATCTTTTGGTGGGGGTATAGGGCATATCCTAGGCATTGGTGAAGAAGTTGGCTTATTCGACCGTTTTTTCTTGGGGGGAGATGACCTTCGTGGATTTTCATCCCGCGGTGTTGGGCCAAGAGATAGCTCTACTAAAGATGCACTTGGTGGAGAGTGGATATATCATGGTTCAACTCAAGTAAACTTTCCGCTTGGTTTACCAGATGAGCTTGGCCTCTCTGGTAAACTATTTACTGATTTTGGAAGTACTGGGCAACTTAATTCAAGCACCACGAGTGTAAATGACACTTCAAGTCTTCGTCTTTCAATAGGAACAGGTTTGGATTGGTCCTCGCCATTTGGCCCTATTGGTATAGACTTCGGGTTTCCTTTAGTTAAAGAGTCATTTGACCAAACAGAAACAATTCGTGTTAATTTTGGAACTAGATTTTAGGAATTTCTTTTGAAAAAACAAATTATCTTAACAGCTTTATATTGTTTCATTGCTCTCACGCCAATAAAGCCAGCTTTTGCACAAGAAGCCAATAAATCCATAAAAATTGGGGTAATCGATATTAATATGATTATTCGAGACGCAACTGCCTTCAAAGCAATGCGTGAACAAATTGCCAAGTACAGAGAAGTTTTTCAGGCGGAAATACAAAAAGAAGAAGAAGCTTTGCGAACTGCAAATGAAGAACTCACACGACAAAGAACTTTGTTATCAGCAGAGGCTTTCTCCGAAAAACGTAGAGATTTTGAAAAGCGTGTTGCTGAGGTTCAGCGTTTGGTTCAACAACGCAAACAAAATTTAGATAGAGCACAGGGTGCCGCTATGAAAGAGATTCAAAAAAGCCTGCAAGAAGTGATCGCAACTTTTGCATCAGAGCAGGATATTTCTCTAGTATTTCGCAAGGATCAAACTGTATTAACCTCCAAGGCATTACTTATTACAAAAGTGGTCCTTGAGCGTCTCAACTCTGTAATTCCGACCATTAAGGTCGCACCACCAGTTAAATGAGAGGACATTAAGCGAGTATGGCAGATCCTCGTTTTTTTGCTGTAGCCGGACCTTTTTCCTTGGATGAATTGGCTAAAATTTCTGGCGGTTCACTCTCCAACAATGCTAACGGAGATGCAAAATTCTTAGATGTAGCACCTTTAAAAGATGCGGGTGCATCTGATGTAAGTTTTTTAGATAATAAAAAGTATGTTGATAGCTTCTTAAGAAGTAGTGCAGGGGCAGTCATTGCTCGTCCATCTGTTGCTTCGCAAGCTCCTGCAGGAATGCAATTAATATTGATGGATAACCCATATCATGGTTACGCTCGTGTTGCCCGTGCTTTTTATCCAAATATACGAATTGAAAAAGTATTATCGGATTCTGCAAGTGTTCATAAAACCGCCGTTGTGGGCAACAACTGCCGCATTGATGCAGGAGCAGTAATTGGGGCAAATGTGACTATCGGAAATGGCTGTTGGATAGGAGCTAATACTGTGGTTTGTGATGGAGTAGTCATTGGTGACGATACACAGCTAGGTCCAAATGTCACTCTAGAAAAATGTCTTATTGGCTCTCAAGTTATAATCCACGCTGGTGTTCGTATTGGACAGGATGGCTTTGGTTTTGCGATGNGGCCTAAAAGTCATTTAAAGGTACCTCAGCTGGGTAGAGTAATTATTGAGGATGACGTTGAAATCGGAGCCAATTCAACAATTGATAGAGGGGCTGGACCAGACACAATTATTGGAGAGGGCTCAAAAATTGATAATCTTGTTCAAATTGGCCATAATGTGCAACTTGGACGTGGTTGCGTGATCGTATCTCATGTGGGAATATCAGGTTCAACAGTAATTGGCGAGTTGAGTGTTCTAGGTGGACAGGTGGGTGTTGCGGGACATCTGCAAATTGGGGCTGGGGCCCAAGTTGCCGCGCAATCTGGGGTAATGAGGAATCTTGCTCCAGGTGAAAAAGTTTGCGGTTCTCCTGCAAAACCAATACGCGAATTTATGCGTGGGGTAGCAGTAATTGAAAAACTATCAAAGAAGAAAGGCGATTAACAATGTCTGAAAAGACAACTGACCTTGATGCTGTCCGGATTAAAGAGATGATACCTCACAGATATCCTTTTTTGATGATTGATCGAATGATTGAAATCGTTCCAGATGTTAGTGCAGTTAGTATTAAAAATGTTTCAATAAACGAACAATTTTTCCAAGGCCATTTTCCCGAACATCCAGTTATGCCAGGTGTATTAATTGTTGAGGCCATGGCACAAACTTCAGGGGTACTTGTTACAAAGACAATGGGAGAACAAGCTGAAGGTAAGATGGTCTATTTTATGTCAATTGAACAGGCGCGTTTTCGCAAACCTGTTACCCCAGGAGATAGCTTGCTAATTTCTGTCAAAAAGCTCCAGAACAGGGGGCCCGTCTGGAAATTTAATGGTGAAGCACATGTTGGTGATACTCTCATGGCAGAAGCAACGTTTACTGCGATGATTCTGGATAATGACAAATGACTACAATACATCCAACAGCTCTTGTTGCAGACAGCGCTGAAATAGGCGAGGATGTAAAGATTGGCCCTTTTTGCATCGTTGGTGGTTCTGTTAAGCTCGGTGATGGTGTGGAATTACTCTCACATGTTATCATTGAGGGTATAACAAGCATTGGCAGTAATACCCGCATTTTCCCTTTCGCTTCAATCGGGCATCAACCTCAGGATTTGAAATACAGTGGTGAGCCTTCCAAACTCAAAATTGGTTGTAATAATGTAATCCGAGAACATGTAACAATGAACCCAGGTACAGAGGGGGGCGGCATGTTGACTAGTGTCGGTAACAATTGCCTTTTTATGAATGGAGCACACGTTGCTCATGACTGCCACATCAAGGATCATGTGATCCTTGTCAATAACGCTACCCTTGGGGGTCATGTTAATATTGATGAATGGGCGATTATTGGGGGTTTGTCTGCAATTCATCAATTTGTTCGCATTGGTCGACATTCAATGATTGGAGGTATGTCGGGAATTGAGAATGATGTTATCCCATATGGATCAGTCATAGGTAATCGTGCCCGATTGCAGGGCTTGAATGTCGTAGGTCTGAAGCGTCGAGATTTTGATAGAGAAACCATCCATGGTTTACGGAGTGCATACCGATTAATGTTTGCTCCAGAAGGGACGCTTGCTGAGCGATTGGATGATGTAGCTGAAATGATGAATGATATTGAGCCAGTCATGGAAATTGTTGACTTTATACGTGCGGACTCCTCACGTTCAATTTGCCAACCTAATATGGATGATGCAGCCTAAATTAGGAGTAATTGCTGGCGGTGGCGAGCTGCCAAGACTGATAATACAATCTTGTCAAAAGTCAGGGCGGGATTTTTTTGTTATTGCCGTTGAAGGCCACACTAATAAAACAATTCTTAAAGAAAACATCCCACATGCTTGGGTGCGGCTTGGGGCTGCAGGAACCACTCTAAAGTTATTACATGAGGCGAGAGTTGAGGAACTTGTCATGGCTGGAGGTATAAAAAAACCAACCATAAGAGATCTTCGTCCTGATTTGTGGGCATCAAAGTTTTTGATATCAACTGGAGGTGCTTCATTAGGAGATGATGGTTTGCTAACAGCCTTGATTAAAGAATTAGAACATGAGGGATTTCGTGTCATAGGTGTTGATCATTTGCTTCCTGATATCATTGCGCCGATAGGTGCTTTTGGTACAGTTGAGCCAAGCATAAATGCACAAATGGATATTAATGTAGCCCTCCAGGCTGCTTTATCTATTGGAAGTGAAGATAAGGGGCAGGGCGCTATCGCCTTTAAAGGAGAGGTTCTGTCCGTGGAAGATGAAGAAGGCACAGATGCGATGATCAGGAACGTGCCAAAGCTAAGAAATACCGAAAAAGGTGGTGTTTTGGTAAAGGTTTGTAAGCCTGGGCAGGAAACTCGCGCAGATCTTCCAACAATTGGGCCGGCAACAATTGAAATTGCTTTAAAGGCTGGCATAGAAGGGATCGCTATTCAGGCTGGCAAAGCACTAATATTAGATATGCAGTCAGTTGTAAGTTTAGCAAATCAGCATGGGCTTTTTGTTGTTGGTATCGAGGTAAACGATCCTTTAATTTACATCATTGCGGGAGAGGCTTCAGGGGATCTTTTGGGAAGCCGTCTAATGGCTAGTATAAAAGAAAAAAATAAATGTGTGCGTTTTGTTGGCATTGGAGGTGCAAATATGATGCAACAAGGGTTGGATCCCATTTTTCCAATGGAAGATCTCTCTCTTATGGGATTGGCTGAAATTATTCCTCACCTGCCAATTTTGCGTAAGCGTATCAGACAGACAATCTCTGATATTTTACACCAAGAGCCTGATATTTTGCTATGCATCGACTCTCCTGGATTTTGTTTTCAAGTTGCAAAAAAACTTAAAAGTAAAAATATTAAACTGGTTCATTATGTCGCCCCCTCGGTTTGGGCTTGGAAGCCCAGAAGAGCTAAAAAGATCTCTGATTTTCTTGATCATTTACTGGTTCTCTTACCATTCGAGCCTCCTTACTTTGAAAAATTTGGGCTAGCGACCACTTTCGTTGGCCATTCGATTGTTGAAACTGCTGCTGATAAAGGTGATGGAAAGGATTTTCGCAAACGTCATAACATATCAACAAAATCAATAGTTTTGGTGATTCTTCCGGGATCGCGGCAGNGTGAGGTTTATAGACTTCTTGATGTATTTAGAAGAACAGCGCTCGGCCTATCAAAAGACTACCCTGACATAACCATTATTATACCAGTTGTAGAGTCTCTAGTAAAAATAGTTAGTGATAATGTAAAAAAGTGGACTGTAGATGNCCTAGTAGTAGCTGGAGAAAAAGAAAAGTATGATGCTTTTGCTGCTGCTGATGTAGCCCTTGCAGCATCCGGTACTGTGGCTCTTGAATTGGCGATAGCTGGTACCCCGACAGTAATTGGTTATAAAGTGCATCCAGTGAGCGCTTGGTTTGCTAGAAGACTTATAAAGACCTCATATGCAAATTTAATAAATATTATCCTTGATCGTGAAGTGGTGCCAGAATTCATCCAAGAAAATTGCCAACCTGTTTTATTGAAAAAAGCTTTGACTGTTTTTCTTGAAGATAAAGATGCTGGACTGAAACAAATTAAAGATGCAAGAGTAGCTCTTGAAAAATTGGGTAGAAATGGCCCTTCACCATCAGGCCGTGCTGCAAACGTAATATTGTCAATGTTAAACAAGGATCAGTAATATGGAGAGTGAACCAAGCCACTTTAGATTTTTGCACACAATGATCAGAGTCCTAGACCTAGAAAAGTCAATAGACTTTTATACTCGTCATTTGGGTATGAAGATTTTGCGAAGAACTGAATATCCATCCGGTAAGTTTACTCTTGCCTTTGTCGGCTTTGGCAGTGAAAAAACTGATACAGTTATTGAATTGACACATAACTGGGACCAAAAGGAGCCATATGAAATTGGATCTGGATTTGGTCATTTGGCAATTTCAGTTCCAAATATCTACAATGCTTGCGATAAAATGCGCCAAGAAGGTGTTATCATCAGTCGCGAGCCGGGTCCTATGAAGCATGGCAAAACCGTTATTGCATTTATTGAAGATCCTGATGGATATAAAATAGAGTTAATTGAAAAAAAATGATTTACTCACGAGACCTAGAAGGTAAATAATTAAGTTCTGAGTTCCCTGTGTAAAGTTGCCGTGGCCGTCCAATTTTCTGAGTTGGATCCTCAATCATTTCATTCCATTGAGCCACCCAGCCAACAGTACGTGCAACGGCAAAGAGTACTGTAAACATTGATGTGGGAATGCCCATGGCGCGGTAGATGATGCCGGAGTAGAAATCAACATTGGGGTATAGCTTTCTTGAGACAAAATAACTATCTTCAAGCGCAATTTGCTCTAATTCAATAGCGAGGTCTAGCAAGGGGTCATTCCCAATACCAAGTTCATTTAAAACCTCATGTGCGGTTTCGCACATTATTTTAGCTCGAGGGTCAAAATTTTTATATACTCTATGCCCAAATCCCATTAGTCGAAATGGATCGTCTTTATCCTTAGCTTTTTTGATATACTCTGGCACACGGTCCTTTGTTCCAATTTCTTCCAACATAGATAAAACTGCTTCGTTAGCTCCACCGTGGGCAGGCCCCCAAAGTGAGGCAATTCCAGCAGCAATACAAGCGAAGGGATTAGCTCCTGAGGAACCAGATATTCTAACAGTAGATGTTGAAGCATTTTGCTCATGGTCCGCATGCAGTATTAATATGCGATCCATAGCTCGCGACATTATAGGATTGGGGACATAATCTTCACATGGATTGGAAAACATCATGTGAAGGAAATTTTCGGCAAAGCCAAGATCGTTACGTGGGTAAGCAAAAGGCATGCCGATAGAGTATCGGTAAGCCATCGCCGCAATCGTTGGCATTTTTGCAATCATACGGGTAGAGGCAACAAATCGATGCTTAGGGTCGGCAATATCCGTACTGTCATGATAAAAAGAGGACAGAGCACCAACTATACCATTCATTATGGCCATGGGGTGGGAATCGCGTCTGAAACCTCTGAAAAACATATTAAGCTGCTCATGTAGCATTGTGTGATATGTGATGCGTTCAGAAAATATTTTCATGCTATCAGCAGTTGGGAGATTTCCGTAAATTAGTAAGTAGCATACTTCGAGAAAATTTGAATTTTCAGCTAATTGATCGATTGGATATCCTCGATATAGAAGAATACCTTTCTCTCCATCGATAAAGGTAATCTCAGACTGACAACTGCCAGTAGAAGTAAACCCTGGATCAAAGGTGAAGTGGCCTGTTTCAGAATAAAGCTTTCGTACATCAATTACATCAGGACCAATTGTTCCTTTTATAACATCTAGGTCATAAGTTTTACCGCTACGATTATCTTTAAGGGTAAAAGCTTTTTTATCTATATTTTTAGTTGTATCGGGCATCTACTATCCTTTTAGGATTTGTCATATCAATCAATCCTATCACAAGTAGGTTTTTTTTGCTTTAAAACATCTTCTAGTCGTCCAAGAGTTTCATCACGACCAAGGACTACCATAATATCAAAAATGCCCGGTGCTACATTTGAACCACATAGTATTACCCGCAAGGGTTGTGCAATTTTACTTAGCTTTATTTCTTCAGTTTTGGCTAATAGAACTATGGTGTTTTTTATTGCGTCGTGTGTCCACTCGGTTAAGGTGTGTAGTCTTTTGCGAATAGCTGAAACTCGGTCTAGATCAGCTTGGTTAAGTGTATTTTTTTCTTTTTCACTTATTTTAATTGGTCGCGGTTCAATATAGAAAAAAGCACTTTCAGCCAGCTCAACGGTTGTTTTAGAGCGTTCCTTGAGCTTGTGGATGCCTAAAATAGTACGAGTTTTTTCTGTTTCAGTAAGATTACGGCCAAGTCGTGTTGCTAGTGTGGGCTCTATAAGATCTGCTAGCTTTTCGGAATTTGACTCCCGAAGATATTTGGCGTTAAGGCTGGAAAGTTTGAAAATATCAAAACGTGACGGTGATTTTCCAACGCCATCCAGACTAAAATAATTAATTGCCTGCTCTGTGGAAATAATCTCGTCATCTCCATGAGACCAGCCCAGCCTTAAAAGATAGTTCCTCATAGCTTCAGGTAAGAATCCGTCGGCCCAATATGCCTCAACACCAAGGGCACCATGGCGTTTGGACAACTTTGTTCCGTCAGTTCCATGGATTAATGGAATGTGGGAGAAGATTGGAGTATCCCAATTGAGTGCTGAATAAATTTGGTGTTGTCTAAATGTATTAGTTAGGTGATCATCACCACGAATAACATGCGTAATGCCCATGTCATGGTCGTCAACAACAACAGCAAGCATGTATGTTGGGGTACCATCACTGCGCATCAAAACCATATCATCCATCTGATCATTTGATACTTTAACCTTACCTTTTACCTGATCATTTATGATTGTTTCGCCAGTTTGTTGAGATTTCAATCGAATTACCGGATTTACTCCGCTAGGGGCTTCTTTCTCTGATTTATTACGCCAGACCCCATCATATAGCATAGGTCGACCCGATGCCCTTGCATTTTCCCGCATTAATGACAATTCTTCGGGCGTACAATAACATTTATAGGCTTTACCATCGGCCAATAATTGTTCAACAATCTTTTTGTGCTTTTGAGCACGAGAAAATTGTGAGATAGGGTCACCGTCCCAATTTAACCCCAACCATTTTATACCATCATAAATGGCTTTAACCGCTTCTTGTGTGGAGCGTTTTTGATCCGTATCTTCAATACGCAAAAGAAATTTACCCTTATGATGGCGAGCAAAAAGCCAATTGAATAACGCAGTTCGAGCTCCTCCAATGTGAAGAAAGCCAGTTGGAGACGGGGCAAATCGAGTAATCACTTCCATTTGGGCAACTTTTTCCATTTCAAAAGACTATAGCTACACGATACTCGCACGAGCAGACCAATGATATGTTCACTATTTTATAACACAAAGGAAGAGCTCTTGAAGAAAAAGCAATAGATTAACTTTGTCTTTGCCCTCAATGTACGCTACCAGAAGAAATTGGCTGTTATTTGCCGTTAAAAAATTTGAATTTAATATTTGCGAATAAGGCCAACTAGCTGACCTTGCACTTTTACTCTGTTTGGTCCAAATATTTGAGTTTCAAAGTCTTTATTTGCTGCTTCCAAGGCAACTGAGTTTCCTTTTCGGCGAAGTCTTTTCAAAGTAACTTCCTCATTATCGATAATAGCTACAACAATTTTGCCATTTTCTGCATTGTCAGTATGGCGAATTATTACAGTATCTCCATCATGTATGCCCTCATCGATCATTGATTCACCGTCCACTTCTAATGCGTAATGCTCACCTTTGCCAATCAAGTCTGCGGGTATACCAATTGAATTTATTGGGTTATCTACCGCCTCAATTGGTATTCCGGCAGCGATTTTTTCATATCTAGGTATCTGAATTATATTGCCAGCCTCAATGGAGTTTTCTTTTCCCGCCAATTTGAAATTTCCTTTTATGACGTTTGGAACAAAACTCTCAGACTCCTGTTGGCTGTTGTTTATGTAACTATGTTCAGGCCGACGTAAAATCTCAAGAGCTCGAGCACGGTGTGGCCGTCGGCGAATAAATCCACGTTCCACAAGACCTGTAATCAACCTGTGAATGCCAGACTTTGATGCTAATCCTAGTGCGTTTTTCATTTCATCATATGAAGGGGAAACACAAGTGTTTTTTAAACATTTGTCAATGTATACTAAAAGTTCATATTGTTTTTTTGTTAGCATATTCTGTACCTTGAACATAATTGTAGTTAGGTTTTTTAAGAATGCTATTAGAACAAAAGCAAAACCCTCTAATGTTCTACTTTAGTTCTCTGATTGCGTCAAGAACTTACCTGCAAGGAGCTAATCACAGAGATATTAGTGAGCCATTTAAAAGCAATATCTTAACATGTTCACCGGCTCTGGCGGGCGGGGCATGTGGTGGTCTTACTATAAGACAATCAGCCTCAGCAAAACAGGCTTGTAGGGTGCTGTCTTGTTTTGGAAAAGGTAAAGCAATCTTCTCACCGATTTTGTTTATTTCAAGTTTTGCTCTTATATAGTCCTGACGTAAGTCATTCTCAACGAGGTCTATACCAAGAATGGCGGTGTGAGCTTGCTCGTTATTAGTGTTTATTCCCTGCATAGTGTAAAGAGCTTTTTTGAGAAAAAGTATGGAGCAAATTCCTGTGGAAACTGGATTGCCAGGCATACATAAAACGCTCAAACTATTGATTTTACCAAATAATACTGGTTTTCCCGGACGCATAGCTATTTTGTGAAATATTTTTTTAAGGCCCTTATTTTCAAGTGCTTGTTTTACCAGATCATAATCACCGACGGAAATACCGCCAACAGTAACTAAAATATCGCATTGAAGAGCCCCCTCAAGGGACGTATCTAAATCTTCAAGAGTATCCCTAGCAATTCCAAGATCAATTGGTTCACCTCCCATAGCGATGACATAAGCATGTAACGCAAAAGTATTTGACGAAATTATTTTTGACGGTGCTAGGTCAGCTCCTGGTAATGCAACCTCATTACCGGTGGCAAGAATTGCTACTTGGGGTTTTTTTCTCACACAGAGTGTTGATTGATTCATGGCCGCTGCCAATCCAAGATGACGTGCAGTTAATATGGTTCCAGATTTAAGGATAGTATCACCCGCAATGAAATCCATACCTGCTGCCCGAACAAAGTTATTAGTAGACACACTTTGATAGATTGTAATCTTGTCACCTTTTCTGGTGGCATTTTCTTGTATTTGAACCGCGTCGGTCCCTCGAGGGAGAGATGCACCAGTAAAAATTCGAACTGTTTCACCTGTTTTAACAGTTTGTTCGAAATAGCCACCCGCCTGTGATTCGCCAATCAGTTTTAGGGTTACTGGAGGATTTCTGGTTTCAACTGCTTTTAGGGCATAGCCGTCCATAGAGGACACGTCGCAAGGTGGGTGAGAAACTTTAGAAATTACATCTTCTGCTAGAACACGGCCCAGACATTGTTTTAGGGGGACGACTTCCGCATCTGTCAGAGTGACGTTTTCTGTCAAAAGTTTAATCGCCTCGTTTACACAGATCATCTATTCTGCCTCAAAGACTCCAGAATTGCCCCCGGCTTTATGAGTTAAGCGAATATTGTTTATGTTCATGCCTTTATCGACGGCTTTGCACATGTCATATATTGTTAAAGCAGTAATACAAACTGCGGTAAGGGCTTCCATTTCGACGCCAGTTTGGCCACATATTTTACAAATTGCTTCAATATCAACCACACTCCGGTCTGGGTCACACGATAAATTAACCTTTACGGAAGAGAGATTAAGTTGATGACACAAAGGAATAAGTTCTGAAGTACGTTTGGCTCCCATAATGCCCGCCAACTGAGCAACAGACAGAACATCACCTTTTTTAACGCCACCACCTTCAATAAGCGCTATGGTGTCTGCGTGCACCTCAATACAGCCTTTTGCTGTGGCAGTCCTCTCGGTTTTATTTTTTGAGGAAATATCAACCATAATCGCATTACCATTCTCATCAATGTGTTTCAGCTCAACCATAGTCAATCCTCAAAAGATTTATTGTAGCGCTCTCCACATCATCTTCCTTCATAAGTGATTCGCCAATTAAAAAACATTTGGCCTTAACTTTGGCCATGCGGGCTAGGTCTTTTGAACTTTTTAAGCCACTTTCAGCGACCAATTTTCGGTCTTCAGGTACCAAAGATGCCAATGCTTCAGTTGTTGCAATGTCGACAACTAGCGTCTTTAAATTGCGGTTGTTTATGCCTATTAGTGGAGATTTCAGTGTAAGCGCACGTTCTAATTCTTTTTCATTATGAATTTCAATTAATACATCCATCCCTAATTCAATTGAAAGTGCTTCTAGTTCTTGTGCCTGGGTATTTTCTAGGGCAGCCATGATCAGTAAGATACAATCAGCACCCAGAGCACGTGACTCAACTATTTGATATGGGTCTAGCATGAAATCTTTACGCAATACAGGTAGATTAACTGATTCACGTGCTTCGACTAAGTACTCGTCAGATCCTTGAAAGTAAGGCTTATCAGTTAACACTGACAAACAGGCGGCACCACCGGATTGATATGATTGGGCCAATTCTTTTACATTGAAATTTTTTCGAATAAGTCCTTTGGATGGTGATGCTTTTTTAATTTCAGCAATTAAGCCATATTCACCTTTCTTATTTTTTGCTTCGAGGGCACATGTGAACCCACGCGGTGCAGACGCTTCCCTTGCTATTTCTTCAAGCTGGATCAGCGGTCTTTGAAGACGACTAGTTAATACGTGCTCCAGTTTGTCTTTACAAATTTGTGTCAGTACGTCACTCATAATTCTGTTCAAAGGTTAGTAATTGCGATAAGACGCTCGAGAGTCTTCAGTGCATCTCCGTTATCGATGGCATATGCAGCCCTAGCTACACCATCTTTAAGGTCTTCAGCCTTTTGGGCAATTAACAAGGCTGCAGCCGTATTGAAAAGTACAACATCACGATAGGGACCATGCTCACCATTAAGAACAGCCATAAGAGCTTTTGCATTTACATCAGGATCACCGCCAACTAAGTTTTCTGGTTTAGTGCGGGCAATGCCGGCATCTTCAGGCGACACCTCAAAGGTTTTGATAACACCGTTTTTAAGTTCAGCGACAAAACTGGAGCCAGTTGTTGTAAGCTCATCAAGGCCATCTGATCCGTGAACGACCCACGCGCATTCAGTACCAAGATTTCTTAGAACTGTTGCCATGGGAACTATCCAATCTTTTGAAAATGCCCCAGAAAACTGATTTTTAACTCCGGCAGGATTGGTTAAGGGGCCAAGTAAATTGAAAATGGTTCTGGTACCAAGTTCAATCCGAGGTCCTCCAACATGCTTCATAGCCTTATGGTAAAGAGGTGCCATTAAAAAACCAATATTAGCCTCTTTTATTGCCATTTCTACATGATTTAGATCTGCTTCAAGATTGACACCAAGGGAGGCAAGCACATCAGAGGAGCCAGATTTGGACGATAGCGCTCGGTTTCCATGCTTTGCAATAGGAATTCCACAAGCTGCCGTGACTATAGCTGTAGTAGTCGAAATGTTATATGTGCCTGACCCGTCGCCACCTGTACCAACAATGTCAAATGCATTTTCCGGAGCGGTTACTTTTATGGCCTTGGCCCGCATGGTTATTGCAGCACCTGTAATTTCATCTATGGTCTCACCTCGCAACCTCAAAGACATAAGGAAACCCCCAATTTGGGCTGCAGTAGCAACACCGGACATAATGATATCGAAAGCTTCTTTAGATTCTTTTTGGTTCAGACTTTTCCCTTCCGCCACCTTTCCTATCAAAATTTTAAGAGTATCACTCATTACGCCAGCTTTCCTCTAGTCAAGTTTATGAAATTTTTGAGAATGTCATGCCCGTGTTCTGAGGCTATGCTCTCAGGGTGAAACTGTACACCGTGAACAGGCCTAGTCTTATGTGATAGACCCTGTATAACCCCATCAGGACTTTCAGCGGTGATTCTGAGGCAGTTGGGCAGACCCTCACGTAAAACAGTCAAGGAGTGATAACGGGTTGCGGCGATTGGACTGAGTATTCCCTCAAATATACCTGTGCCTTTGTGATTAATAGTATCAATTTTTCCATGCATTGCCTGAGGTGCACGCTCAATTCTTCCACCAAAAGCTTGGGCTATGGATTGATGGCCTAGACAAACACCAAAAATGGGCAATGCTTCTGGTGCTTTTGCCAACAACTCAAGGCAAATTCCAGCCTTGTTAGGGTCACAGGGCCCTGGTGAGAGGACTAACCCTTGTGGATTAAATGCAAGTGCCTCATCAACAGTTAAGCTATCATTACGATGTACAATAACCTCTGCACCCAACTCACAAAGATAGTGGAGCAGATTGTAGGTGAAGCTATCATAATTATCAATTAATAGAAGCATTTCAACAATTTACATTAATATAATTAAGGTATAACATTAATAATAATTAAGCGTCATTTTTTAATTTCGCCCACATTGCCGTCAGGATCTTCTATCGTCAAGTGCTAGACCATGTTATGACTGAAGCAAACTTAATTTTTTTTTAAAGTAATTAATTTGAAAACATTTAAAATAGTTACTAAGTGGCGATCAACTATCGTAAGTATTTGGTTTATTGCTACATTAGCAAATATGCGTACCAAATAGGAATTTGATACGTGGTTAGTGAAAAAATTCCATCAAGTTTCAAATTCAAGCGCCAACTTGCCTACGGAAGTGGCATATTTATAACTTTTTTGATTTTCTCTCTGGTTATTTATTTTTTTCAAGGCCAAGGTCCTGAAACAAAGAGCCTGAGTTCAAGAAATAGCACACCTGAGGCCTGGTATAAGAGCCAAAGTCCCCCTCCGGAAATTATTGCTATACCTGATGGACCTTTGTTTAGGGATGAAGGCCAACTCACCGGTAAGTCAAACCTCGCAGCTAGTATTCCTGAAGGGGAGATAACTCTAGATAACACCAATAAACTGGTTGAATATTCTGCACCTTCGCTAATCTCAAGTTCTGTGCCAAGAGTCCCAGAACTACAACAAGATGACAAATCAATTAAAACCATGAAACCGACTGTTACTATAACAGCCTTACCAAGATGGAAAAAATATGCAGTTGATGTTGCAACTCATGGCAATAAACCCATGATAGCAATTGTTATAGACGACATGGGTATTGATCGTAAGCGCTCAGCATTGACTATAAGTCTCAAAGCACCGTTAACGCTCTCATTTTTGACGTATGCTAAAAATCTTGAAGCTCAAACTAAAAAAGCCAGGCAAATGGGCCACGAATTGTTGTTGCATGTATCTATGGAGCCACGATCCACAGAAGTTGATCCCGGTCCTAATGCTCTGTTAATAAATTTGAGTGAGGACGAAATTCGTCGTCGGCTTAATTGGGGGCTAAGTCGTTTTTCTACCTATGTTGGTCTCAACAATCACATGGGCTCCAAGTTTACAGCTGATAGAAAGGCAATGCGGATTGTCATGAAGGAAATCAAACGTCGTGGGCTTTTATTCTTGGACTCACGTACTTCAAACAAAACTGTCGGCATAAATCTAGCGAAAGAGTTGGGTGTTCCTGTAGTCGAGAGAAATATCTTTCTTGATCATGAAAATACTGTAAGTGCTGTAAATGCTAAGTTGTTACAGGTTGAGAGATTTGCCCGTCGAGTGGGTGCGGTTATTGCTATTGGTCATCCTCGCGATGTAACTATAAAAGCCCTTCGAACTTGGCTTGAGAGTGTTGAATCAAGGGGTTTTCAACTAGTTCCGTTAACGACAATTGTCAAAAAATTTGGTTATCATTAAATAATTCTTAAAAAATCTAATCACTCTCAGCATGTTAGAAATGAAAAACAATATGCTCATATTTTGTTTATATCAAAAGTGATTTTTGAAGCCTTTTAATTTCGCAAACTAGCAAAGCGAACTGCTTCCTGTGCGGCAAGTATAAGGGCGCGTGCTTTATTTTGACTTTCCTGATATTCTGCTTCAGGGTCGCTGTCAGCAACAATTCCACCACCAGCCTGAACATACATTACGTCGTCTTTAACAATGGCTGTTCGCAAGGCAATACAACTGTCCATATCCCCATTGGCACCAAAGTAGCCAATGCAACCTGCATAAATTCCACGTTTTTCTGTCTCCAGTTCATCTATAATTTCCATTGCACGTACTTTTGGCGCACCTGAGACTGTGCCTGCGGGAAATCCTGCTAGTAAGGCTTTTAAGGCATCGAATTGTGAGTCAAGTTCACCCTCAACATTTGAGACAATGTGCATAACGTGTGAGTAGCGTTCGACTAACATCTTTTCAGTTACTTTGACGCTACCTATTTTTGCAACTCTGCCCACATCGTTGCGGCCAAGGTCAAGTAACATTAGGTGTTCAGCAAGTTCTTTTGGGTCTGCTAGAAGTTGGTTGGCCAAAATTTGATCCTCATCTACTGTTTTACCTCTTGGCCGAGTGCCAGCAATTGGCCTAATTGTGACCTTGTTGTTACGAACTCTTACAAGAATTTCTGGACTTGATCCAATGATGCTAAAGTCACCAAAATTTAGATGAAACAAAAAAGGGGAAGGATTGAGCCGTCGCAGTGCTCTGTAGAGAGAGAAAGGCGGTAATTTGAAAGGTACAGCAAAGCGTTGTGAAAGTACCACTTGAAAGATATCCCCAGAGAGAATGTATTCTTTGGCTTTTTTGACCATATCAAGAAAGTCATTGTGTTTGATATTTGAGACTGGGTCAGGTGGTTCGTGATCAGTATAATCTGATTTTTGTGGCAGGCTACTCTCCATTAGGCTAACAGTCTCGGCGAGGCGGTTAATAGCGGATTCATAAGCCTGTGTAGGTTCTTCTCCCTCGACTGGACGTGCTGGAGTGATTAGTGTGACAGTATCCTCAATGGTATCAAAAATAGCCATGATGGTTGGTCGTAAAAAAATTCCATCAGGCACTTTTAGAGTATCTGGGTTTACATCTGGTAGATTTTCAACTAGGCGAATTGTATCGTATGATAGGTAGCCGATCAGCCCAGTAGCCATGGGAGGCAACCCGTGCGGAAGATCCACGCAGGACTCTTTTGCAAGCGATCTTAAGGAGTGAATAGTGGATTTATGGCATTCATCAAATGATTTGGGATTGGCAAGTGGATTGCGATTGATTTGTGCTTTGTTGCCAAAACATCGCCAAATAATATCTGGCTTCAATCCAATAAATGAGTAGCGTCCGCGCGTTGCGCCACCTTCAACTGACTCAAGTAAAAAACTATTGGCTTCTTCCCCTGCTAATTTCAGGAAGGCGGCAACAGGGGTATCGAGGTCTGAAACCAGAGTTGTCCATACAACTTGGGTTTCACCTGCAATATAGGATTTCTCAAAGTCAGCCATTTCTGGTAAATAATTCATGGCTATTAGCCGCTAAAATAATTCATTGATAGCTTGTTTATTAATTTCAACCGGGTAGTTTTTTTGAAGCGCAGTTGCAAGCTGACTCAAGAGGTCGTTACGTATAGAATCCGAGAGTTTTTTGCTTGTTGTCTTCAGTTTATTAATATTTGCTTCGGGGTTAGCAGTAACAATTTGTTTTAGTTTTGCAACCGTAAAACTGTCAGTATTTGCGCCTCCAACGCTAAAACCAATCTTCGCATCAAAAAGTTTGCGGACTACCTCACTAGATAAGTTGCTACTTTCGCCTGATCTGCTGATAGGTTTTGTTTGCTTTAGTTTGAACCCTTTTTCGGTTGCTAATTTTGTAAAGTTCGCACCAGCATTTAAGGATTTGATCATTTTTTCCCCGCTTTGTTTTGCTATATTTCTACGTTGCTGAGAATTCCAAGCCTCGGTAACCTTGGCGCGAATACTTTCTAGTTTTTTGAGAGCCGGTTCTATGACATTATCCACACGAACTATAAAATATCCATCATCACCGATCTCAGTAAGGAAACTCTCCTCCCCAACATTTGTGGAAAAGGCAACTTTAAGAAAAGCCCCGCCCGGCAAGTTATTAATCATTTTCCCTTCAGGGGTTCTTCCCATGTTATCTACTTTGTCTTGGCTTATCAGACTGAGATTTAGGGATTGTGCTGCCTCTTCAAGACTTGCACCACCACCCAACTCATCTTCCAATTGGTTTGCTAATTTGTATAGTGAGTCAAATGCTAATTCGTCTGCTATTTGTTTTTTTAAGTTTGGTTTAACCTCAGCAAGTGATTTTTGACGGGCTGGTGTTATCCCTTTGAGACGCAATATATGCCAACCAAGAACGCTTTTAAGTGGGATAGTAAAATCATTTATTGCAAGAGAGAACGCTGCTTTAGCAAGCACAGGCATCAGTTCTGTTTTTTTCATATTGCCTAGATTAGTCGCCTCAGCATTCATATTGGCAAAATCTTTTGCTACTGTAACAAAGTCGATACCTTTTTTAAGTTGGGAGTGAGCCTGTTTAGCAGTATCTTCATCTTCAAAACGAATTTGTTGAAAGTCCCTTCTCTCAGGTTCACTAAATTCCCCAAGATTTTCTTCATAGGCTTCAGCAACAGCTTGATCAGAGACTGCTATCTCTTTGGAAAGTTCACTTGTAGATAGGTTTATGTATGTCAATTTACGATACTCAGGTGACGTAAATTTTTTTTCATTAGATTTGTGAAATTGGATCAAATCAGCTTCATTTGGTATAGGTATTGGTGTCACTTTAGCATACTCTATAGTTACTGTTTCAGCGATACGTTGTTCATTACGAGAAGAAAAAAGTACCTTGGCCATACTCTCAGGAGATAGTGGCACTTCTTTAAACATGCTTAGGTACATGGAACGAATAAGATCACCCCGAGCCAATTTTACAAAACTTGCTTCCGTCAATCTGTTTGCTTGAAGTATTTGATCGAAACGGGTGCGCTCGAATTCTCCGTTTGCATTTTTAAAACTTGGTTCGTTTTTAATATTTTTGAGCACCATTGCGTCAGAAGCTATAATGCCAAGATCTCGTGCAGCCAAATCAAACAAAGCCCGTTCAACTGCACGTTGAACTACAGATTGGCCAACACCAAAAATTTGTGCTTGCTCAGAAGTGATACGCATTCCAAACAATTCAGAGAGACGATCTATCTCTTTTTGGTAATCTTTGCGCACATGTTCAGGTAAAATTTCAACATCACCAACCTCGGCAAGTTTTTGATCTGATCCACCAGGGCTATAAACATCAGCGACGCCCCACATTGCAAAACTTAGGATAAGCAGACCTAGCAAACCTTTGACAACTATGCCGCCTGAACGCTTACGAATAGCTCCTAGCATGTATGTAATCTTCTTATTTCATAGTTAAAAAAACACGTTATCATAGGAGGGCTTGTGTTGTGGAGCAACCCGAGAATTTTGAGTAAATGTATATACTCTGCTTTTACTACCCTTTTAGGTGATTTATCGTCTCTTAGGCTGTGCTAGGTAGTGCCTTTAAATTCGATCCTCATTTGATACAATTAGGAAAACATTATGAGTAGACAAATGCTAATAGCAGGTAATTGGAAAATGAACGTATTGAATTCAGATGGCATCACACTTGCCAAAGGGCTTGCTGATAAGTTCAAAACTAGCGTGAATTTGCCTTTTGAGATGCTAGTTTGCCCTCCTTATACGCTAATCAACTCCGTGACTGATCTATTGTTTGATACTCACATACAAGTTGGAGCACAAAACTGTCATACTGTTGAAAAAGGGCCACATACGGGTGATATTTCGGCTGCAATGCTCAAGGATTTGGGTTGCACTTACGTTATTATTGGCCATTCAGATCGTCGTTCTATGCATAATGAGACCGATTTAGAAATTCTCAGCAAGGCGAAAATGACCAATGGTGCAGGTATGAATACTATCATTTGTGTTGGTGAGACTGAGAGTGAGCGCAATACTAAAAATACCCTGAATGTTGTAAAAGCTCAGATTTTAGGATGTGTGCCCGATGATGCTACTGCCAAAAATACAGTAATTGCTTATGAGCCAGTTTGGGCAATTGGTACAGGACGCACACCTACGATCAATGAAGTTCAAAAAGTACATGCTTCTATTAGGTCTTTACTAGCCAAAAAATTAGGTAAGGATACAGCTAACGATATTCGCATACTTTACGGAGGATCTATGAACGCTCTAAATGCGACAGAATTCCTTTCTTTACCTGATGTAGATGGCGGTCTGATTGGTGGTGCTAGTCTTAATGTCGATGACTTTTGGAAAATTGGACAAAGTTGCCCATGAACTAGCTTGGTTTAAAGATTATTACTACTGTTAAACTTTCTTCTGGCAAATAGACCAAACAGGGCTTAAAACCAATTATATTATATTTTTAGTTTCTTTGGATTTACGAATGCTGACAATTGTACTCTCCATACATCTTATTCTTGCTATTTGTCTCGTAGGCGCTGTGTTATTGCAGCGTAGCGAGGGAGGAGGTCTTGGAATGGGAGGAGGTAGTGGTAGTGGTGGCGGAATGGGTGGTTTTATGACCGGTCGTGACTCTGCTAGCTTTATGACCAGGACAACAGGTATTCTTGCTGCATGCTTTATGGCCACATCCATGGTATTGGCGATTATGGCGGGGGGGCACTCGAAGCCGACCTCAATTTTGGATAAACCGTCAGCAACACAAGAACAGACTGAACCAATTTTACCCAAAGGACCGAGAGTTCCCCAGGCGCAATGAAAAAACAGAGAGTTTCTGATCATTGTTTGTGCAAGTTAGTTTTCTTAAACTCAAAAGAAATATATAATAGGCTCTTCCCGTCGGATACCCGAATCCTATACAAAGTCGTTTTATGACACGGTTTATATTTATTACTGGAGGTGTGGTTTCCTCACTAGGAAAAGGTCTCGCGTCTGCAGCTCTAGGGGCACTTTTGCAAGCTAGCGGTTTCAAAGTGCGCTTGCGGAAGCTTGACCCTTATCTGAATGTGGACCCTGGAACTATGAGCCCCTACCAGCACGGGGAGGTATTTGTTACTGATGATGGAGCTGAAACGGATCTGGATCTTGGGCATTATGAACGTTTCACGGGCGTTAATGCACGCCAGAGCGATAATATTACAACTGGTCGTATCTACTCAGATGTTATTGCAAAAGAAAGGCGTGGAGATTATCTGGGAGCAACCATTCAAGTAATACCGCATGTAACGGATGCTATTAAAGAGTTTGTTCTATCCAACGTTGAGGACGAAGATTTTATTTTATGTGAGATTGGTGGTACTGTTGGGGACATAGAAAGCCTGCCATTTCTTGAAGCTATTCGTCAATTAGGTAATGAACTTGGTCGAGACCGCACCCTGTATATACATTTGACGTTGCTGCCATATATACCTGCTGCTGGTGAACTTAAGACTAAACCAACCCAACATTCGGTGAAAGAATTATTAAATGTTGGTATTCAGGCTGATATTTTGCTCTGTCGGTCTGATCGTGAGATACCCAAGGCTGAAAAAAAGAAAATAGCACTATTCTGTAATGTGCATCCTGACGCAGTCGTTTCCGGTCTTGACGTTGATAGCATTTATAGTGTGCCAATTTGCTATCACAAGGAAGGTTTGGATACGCAGGTTTATCGTCATTTTGGCATGGGTTCAAAATCTCCAAGCTTGAGGCGTTGGAAAGATGTGCTAAAGCCTGTTTTATCACCCGAGGGTGAGGTTGTCATCGCCGTGGTTGGCAAATATACTGGCCTGCTTGAGGCATACAAATCTTTGGCAGAGGCTTTGGCGCATGGCGGCATTGCGAATAACGTTAGGGTTAAATTAAATTGGATTGACGCAGAGGTATTTGAAAGCGAAGAAACCAACCAACACCTAAATGGGGTAAATGGTATTCTTGTTCCTGGGGGCTTTGGCGAGCGTGGTGTTGAAGGAAAAATTGCAGCTGCAAACTTTGCCCGTGAATTAGAAGTTCCCTACTTTGGCATTTGTCTGGGCATGCAAATGGCAGTAATTGAGTCCGCTCGAAATCTTGCGAATATTAAAGGTGCTGGATCTACAGAATTCGGTCCTTGCAGTGAACCAATTGTTGGATTGCTGACTGAGTGGAGACGTGGTGAAGTTATTGAAAAAAGATTTGAAAACGGAGATATGGGCGGCACAATGCGTTTGGGGGCATATGACGCAATTTTAAAAAAAGGTAGCAGGGTTCACGGTATATATCAGGTTGATGAAATTAATGAGCGTCACCGTCATCGCTATGAGGTAAACCTAGCCTATGAAGAACAATTGGCAACTGTTGGTTTGTTTTTTTCTGCTAAGTCACCAGATGGAGTATTACCAGAGATTATAGAGATTCCTGAACATCCGTGGTTCATTGGGGTACAATTCCATCCAGAACTCAAATCGAAACCTTTTGAACCGCATCCATTATTTAAATCCTTTATTGCCGCAGCGGTTAAGCAATCAAGACTGGTTTAAAAAATGAACAAGCAAAATATAGTTTCCATCGGTTCTGTTACTTTTTGCAATGATCACCCTTTTAGTCTAATTGCGGGACCTTGTGCTATGGAAAGTAGATCTCACGCAACAGATGTGGCAGGAATACTCAAAGAAATCTGCTCTCAGTTGAGTCTGGGGCTAGTTTTTAAAACTTCTTTTGATAAGGCAAACCGAACTAGCGCCTATGGGCCTAGGGGTGTTGGCATTGATGAAGCTCTTAAAGCTTTTGCTGATATTAAGGACAGCTTCAACATACCAATTTTAACAGATGTTCATACAACTGACCAATGCTCAATTCTTGGGGACTCGGGTGTAGTCGATATATTACAAATTCCTGCGTTTCTTTGTCGTCAAACAGACCTTTTATTAGCTGCAGGTAAAACTGGACTGGCTATTAACGTTAAGAAAGGTCAATTTTTGGCTCCTTGGGATATGGCTAATGTGATTGATAAGATTCAAAGTACCGGTAATAAAAAGGTATTGGTTTGCGAACGAGGAACAAGTTTTGGATACAACACACTTATCTCTGATATGCGTGCCCTACCAGTACTGGTTGGTACAGGTTGTCCGGTTATTTTTGACGCAACTCACTCTGTCCAACAGCCAGGTGGGCAAGGAGCCTCGTCAGGAGGGCAACGTGAGTTTGCACCCATCCTTGCTCGAGCTGCTGTTTCTGTTGGCGTTGCTGGGATCTTTATCGAGACCCATGAAAACCCTGATGAGGGTTTGAGCGATGGGCCAAACATGATACCTCTCAAACAAATGCCTTCAATTCTTGAAACCCTAGTAGAGTTTGACTTGCTCGCAAAAAAGCATCCGATCTCTATTTAATTTGGAGCCCCTAATGACAGCTATTATTGATATTATTGCTCGCGAAATTCTAGACAGTCGGGGGAACCCGACTGTTGAAGTTGACGTCACCTTGGAGACAGGAGCTTTTGGCCGAGCTGCTGTACCATCTGGGGCTTCAACGGGTTATCACGAGGCAGTTGAACTGCGTGATATAGATAGTGGAAGATATGCTGGTAAAGGTGTTCAAAATGCATGCGCTTTTGTAGATGGTGAAATTTTTGATGCTTTGTCAGGTATGGAAGCAGAAAATCAGTTGTTGATTGATAATTTGTTGATTGAGCTTGATGGAACAGATAACAAGTCTCGCCTTGGCGCTAATGCCATTCTCGGGGTTTCGTTAGCTGTGGCTAAAGCTGCCGCTGACGAGGCTGCTCTACCATTGTACAATTACATTGGTGGTTCCAACGCACACCTTTTACCTGTGCCTATGATGAATGTAATCAATGGTGGTGCGCATGCTGATAATCCAATTGATATTCAGGAATTTATGATCATTCCTCAGGGTGCAGAATCTATTGCTGAGGCTGTGCGGATGGGCACGGAAGTATTTCATTGCTTGAAAAAATCTTTGCAAGATGATGGCCATAACACCAATGTTGGAGACGAAGGTGGCTTCGCACCGGGGCTTTCTAGTGCAAATGATGCACTAAGTTTTATAATGAAAGGCATAGAAAACGCAGGGTACAAGCCAGGTGAGGATATAACTTTGGCGCTTGATGCAGCTTCAAGTGAATTTTATAAAAATGGAAAGTATGAGTTGCAGGGAGAGGATAAAAGTTTAGATGCAGCAGGTTTGTGTGAATATTATGCTGATCTTGTTTCTCGTTTTCCAATAATCTCTATTGAAGATGGTCTTTCTGAAGATGATTGGGACGGTTGGAAATATTTGACTGATCTATTAGGAAATAAAGTACAGCTTGTTGGTGATGATTTATTTGTAACAAATCCTAAGCGTCTCAAGGAGGGGATCAAGTTGGGTGTTGCAAACTCAATTTTAATTAAAGTCAACCAGATTGGCACTTTATCTGAAACTCTGGAAGCAATTGAAATGGCCCATAAGGCGGGTTATTCTGCAATTATATCACACAGATCGGGCGAGACTGAGGATTCGACCATCGCTGATATAGCTGTAGCCACAAATGCAGGCCAAATTAAAACTGGTTCCCTTAGTCGTTCGGATCGTTTAGCAAAATATAATCAGTTAATGCGTATAGAAGAATTACTGGGGCCTAGTGCACGTTTTGGGCGGTCTTGAAGTTCTGCAACAATAGCTTTTTGTCCAGTACAGAACAAATTTACTGTTAGCTGTCAGTTTTTTGTCAATTGTTTGAGTATAAAAATTTGTGTCAACGCCATGGTAATAACTTGTTAAGATTTTGAGCGTATTTGTAGTTTTGGGTAAAGGACTGTGGGTGCAGTATTAACAATAATAATGGCGCCTTGGTCAAATGGGTCTTTTCTATGAATTACGATCGCGGGCTCGATTTATAATAGGGCCAATTCTCGGTATATTCGCTGTTGGTTATTTCGCTTTTCATGCATTTCGTGGAGAGCGTGGTATATTTGCCCTAAGCCAATTATCTCACCAGGTTGAAACAGCACAGCAATTGTATGATAAAATAAAAACTCAGCGTAAAAAACTTGAACATAAAGTGAGTTTACTCCTTCCTGATAGTCTTGATCCAGATATGCTTGATGAACGAGCACGTATAATGCTTAACTATGGGCTCAAAGATGATATTGTTGTCATTCTTGACAAAAAAAGTTCAATTAGAAAAAGAAAGCTTAATTAGAGGAATTATTATTAATTAGTAATTTGATTTTGTGGTTTTATATGGCCACTGAAATTCTTAAGCTAAAATATTGTTTAAAAATTTTTTTGATCAAAAGCTCTCACTACAAAAGTTTGCGTGATTATTTCCCTATAGTTTTAGACACCAGAAGTAAGTTTACATTCCACAACCCAATAATGTTAATAATAGTACGCAAGCTATAAAATTTTTGAAAAACTAAATTATTTTAATTTTTTAACTTAAAAATCTTATAAATATCACTATTTTTCAATTACTTAAATTCCAACTAAGATATTTTTTCGATTATAAAAAAACATCAGTAAATCATAATTATTTATTTATATTTCAATTTATAGTGCGCCAATTGAAACAAAATGTATTTATTACAAGTAAATAGAACACATAATTACATAAAATTAACTATTTATGAGTTAATTCTCATTTTTTCGTTTATTTACATATACTTTGAAGATATTTGGAACTTGATTATATGAGATATAGTAGTGTAAATTATCTTTNTATTTTTTGAGAGGACGAAGTCTGCCAATAATAGCCACTATTAAAAGTAGTAATAATGTAATTATTTATTGAGGTGTTGTAACCCATGACAAACTCTTCTAATAAATCTGTCCCTTCCAAAAAAGCTCGAATTAAGCGAGCTAAAAAGGCACCTGCTCCGAAAGAAGAGCTTATCTTGCTTTATGAAAAAATGTTAATGATCCGGCGTTTTGAAGAAAAAGCTGGTCAACTTTATGGTATGGGCCTTATTGGGGGGTTTTGTCATCTTTACATAGGCCAGGAAGCGATCGTAGTTGGTATGCAGGCAGTAGCAAACGAGAATGACTCGGTTATAACAGCCTACCGGGATCATGGCCACATGTTGGCTTGTGATATGAGTCCTGAGGGTGTTATGGCTGAATTAACTGGACGTATTGGGGGATACTCCAAGGGCAAAGGGGGCTCTATGCACATGTTTTCTAAAGAAAAAAAATTCTTTGGCGGCCATGGTATAGTAGGATCTCAGGTGCCATTGGGCACAGGTCTCGCATTTACTCACAAATACAAAGCCGATAATGGAGTGGCAATGGTCTACATGGGAGATGGTGCAGTCAACCAAGGGCAAGTCTATGAGTCTTTTAATATGGCCCAGTTATGGTCATTACCAGTGATTTATATCATAGAGAATAACAAATATGGCATGGGGACATCTGTTGAACGTGCTTCAGCAACAACAGATCTATATCAGCGTGGTGCCGCCCACAGTATCCCTGGGGCAAAAATAGATGGGATGGATGTTCTCGCTGTTAAATTAGCGGGCCAGAAAGCCCTTAAGCATTGCCGGTCTGGCAAGGGACCATACATTCTTGAAATGGAAACCTACCGATATCGTGGGCATTNAATGTCTGATCCAGCTAAGTACCGAACAAAAGAAGAGGTCTCAAAAATGCGCCAGGAAAGTGACCCAATTGATAATCTGCGTCAGTTAATGCTCGAGCATAATTTAGTAACAGAAGAAGCTCTCAAAGATATTGACCGTAAGATTAAGGCATTAGTGACTGAGGCTGCAAGCTATGCCCAGGAATGTCCCGAACCGGATGCAAGCGAACTATATAAGGACGTTTTAGTGGAGATTTAAGGCAATGGTTAAAAATGTACTCATGCCGGCACTTTCCCCAACAATGACAGAGGGTAAACTCGCCAAATGGCATAAAAAAGAAGGTGATACCGTAGCTAGTGGTGATGTACTTGCCGAGATTGAAACTGATAAGGCAACTATGGAGATCGAGTCTGTTGACGATGGCATTCTTGGTAAGATTATTATCAAAGAGGGTACTGAGGCGGTGTCCGTAAACAAGACCATCGCCATCATTCTTGAAGAGGGCGAGGAGGCAACAGATCTAGATCTGGCAAAAACGCAAAATCTCCCAGAAACAGCAAAACCGCAGCTTATGTCTGAACAAGTTCAAGGAGAGATTAATGAACAAGATACTTCAGACATAGGAGTTAGTCTAACCGTTCGTGAAGCCCTGCGAGATGCTATGGCTGAAGAAATGCGAAACGATGAAGATATTTTTCTTATGGGTGAAGAAGTAGGACAGTATCAGGGTGCCTACAAAGTTAGCCAGGGGTTATTGGAGGAATTTGGTGAGAAACGGGTGATTGATACCCCTATTACTGAGAGTGGGTTTACAGGTCTTGGCATAGGAGCTGCATATTCAGGTCTCAAGCCAATAGTTGAATTCATGACATTTAATTTTGCGATGTTGGCCATTGATCACATTATTAATTCGGCTGCAAAGACATTGTACATGTCAGGTGGCCAAATGGGTTGTCCCATTGTATTTCGTGGTTCAAATGGTGCTGCCTCCCGGGTTGGAGCACAACATTCTCAGTGTTTTGCTTCGTGGTATGCTCATTGCCCCGGATTAAAGGTAATTGCCCCGTGGTCTGCAGCAGATGCTAAGGGCCTTCTTAAATCCGCTATTCGTGATCCCAACCCAGTTGTTTTTCTCGAAAACGAACTATTATATGGGAGCAGTTTTAATGTTCCAGATGATCCTGATTTTACAATCCCAATTGGTAAGGCGAAAGTTGAGCGGTCAGGAGCAGATGTTACTATTGTTACTTTTTCAATTATGGTTGGAAAAGCGCTAGAGGCAGCTGAAAAGCTCTCAGCCGAGGGAATTGAGGCTGAGGTCATTAATCTTCGCACTTTGAGACCGTTAGATACAGAAACCATTCTTGAATCGGTAAAAAAGACAAATCGTCTAGTTTCTGTTGAGGAAGGCTGGCCTTTTGCTGGTATTGGGTCTGAAATAGCTGCCGTCATGATGGAACAAGCATTTGATTATTTGGATGCCCCGTTAGTTAGGGTTCATGGAGAAGATGTTCCCATGCCATATGCCGAGAACTTGGAATTACTTGCACTTCCTCAACTACATCAAATCTTGGCTGCTGCTAAATCCGTTTGTTACAGGTAAGGAGGAGAACATGCCCGTAGAAGTCCTAATGCCAGCACTATCTCCAACTATGACTGAGGGTAAGTTGGCTAATTGGTCAATCAAAGAAGGGGAATTTGTTAAAAGTGGTGATGTACTCTGTGAAATTGAGACCGATAAGGCAACTATGGAAGTTGAAGCTGTTGAGGAGGGCGTATTAGCTAAAATCATTGTTGCTGCGGGTACCGATAGGGTTAAGGTTAATACTCCTATTGCTATAATTTTAGAAGATGGTGAAAACCTGGTTGACTTTGCATCCGCTCCTAAACCTCAACCAGCTTCGCACACACCTACACAAGAGGCTGACGTTTCGACTAGGATGACAGCACCTGACTCAACAACAAATGCATTAATTACGAGTAAATCTAGAATTTTTGCAAGCCCTTTGGCAAAGCGCATTGCAGAGGAGGCAGGAATTTCTATTTCTAATGTAAATGGTAGTGGACCAAATGGCCGTATTGTAAAGCGTGATGTAGATGCCGTTATAGATGTTGGCGTTCCAGTTATTGCCTCCGGTGCTGAGATGGTCAAAACTCCTTCAGTTGCTCTGGGGTCAGGTGGTTATAGAGAGGTTCCTAACTCGACTATGCGTCAGGTCATTGCATCGCGATTGCTGGAGTCTAAACAGACAGTACCTCATTATTACCTTACCATTGATTGTCATATAGATACTTTATTAAGTATGAAAGAGACGATGAATACGACTGCTGTAAAACAAAACAAGGATTATAAAATTTCAGTCAATGATTTTGTTGTCCGCGCTGTTGCAATGGCGCTTCGTCAGGTGCCGGAAGCTAACGTAATTTGGACAGATAAAGCAATACACTTTCTGAATGATGTAGACGTTTCCGTAGCAGTTTCCACGCCAAATGGCCTAATTACGCCAATCGTGCGTAGTGCTGATAAAAAGGGACTAGTAACAATTTCAAGCGAAATCAAAGATCTTGCAGCTCGAGCACGTGATGGTAAATTATCCCCAACAGAATATCAGGGTGGTGGCTTCACTATTTCTAATTTAGGTATGTTCGGCATTAAGGACTTTGTTGCAATTATTAATCCACCTCAGTCATGTATTTTAGCAGTTGGTGCAGCTGAGCAAAGAGCTGTAGTTAAAAATGGGGAACTGGCAGTTGCAACTGTCATGTCCTGTACGTTATCTGTCGATCACCGTTCTATCGATGGAGCAGTAGGAGCAGGTTTTCTCGCAGCTTTCAAGCGTATAGTTGAGGAACCGTTGACAATGATTTTGTAGGAGAAGAAATTCATGGCAGAAACATCATTTGATCTTGTTGTATTAGGTGGTGGCCCTGGAGGTTACGTTGCTGCTATTCGTGCTGCTCAACTTAAAATGAAGGTAGCATTGATAGAACGTGAACACTTGGGTGGCATCTGCCTTAATTGGGGTTGCATACCAACCAAGACAATGTTGCGTTCAGCTGAAATATACGAGGTTATAAAGCATGCCGAAGATTTTGGTTTAACTGTTCAAGACCAAGGGTTTAATCTTTCTAGGATTATAGACAGATCACGCAACATTGCAGCTCAGCTCAACGCTGGTGTAAGCCATTTATTGAAAAAAAATAGCGTCACCGTATTTGATGGCAATGCTAGACTGGCAGGCCCCGGCAAAGTGCAAGTGGGTAAAGTTTCTCTTGATGCAAAAAATATTATTCTGGCGACAGGTGCTCGTGCCCGCACATTACCGGGACTTGAGTCAGACGGTAAGCTCGTATGGACCTACAAGGATGCTCTAGTCGCAGATATTGTTCCCAAGCACCTTTTGGTTGTTGGCTCTGGTGCAATTGGCATTGAATTTGCCAGTTTTTTTAATTCATTTGGTTCAGAAGTTACTGTTGTTGAGGTCATGGACCGTGTATTGCCTGCTGAAGATGCTGAAATTTCTGATTTAGCTCACAAGGCCTTTCATAAAGAAGGTATAAAGATATTGACGTCTGCTACTGTTAAATCATTGAAAAAAGGCAAAGATTCGGTAAAGGCGACGCTCAAAATAGGTAACAAAACCACTAACTACACTTTTGATCGAGTTATTTTGGCTGTAGGTATTGTTGGTAATGTAGAAAACCTTGGCCTCGAAGGTACAAATGTGAAAATAGAGAATTCGCACATTGAAATAGATCAGTGGTGCCAAACTGGTGAAGCGGGGGTTTATGCTATAGGTGACGTTACAGGCCCACCATGGCTTGCCCACAAAGCTTCTCATGAAGGTGTCATTTGCGTTGAAAAAATAGCTGGAGAGAAAAATGTTTGTCCACTAGACATAACACGAATTCCCGGTTGCACATATTGTCGTCCGCAAGTGGCAAGTGTTGGTATGACAGAACAAGCTGCCATCAATGCAGGATATGAGGTTAAAGTTGGTCGTTTCCCTTTCATTGGAAATGGTAAAGCCATAGCTTTGGGAGAACCAGATGGATTGGTTAAAACAGTATTTGATGCTAAAAATGGTGAACTTTTAGGTGCTCATATGATAGGCAAAGATGTAACAGAGCTAATTCACGGTTATTCAATAGCTAAGACACTAGAAACAACCGAAATCGAGCTTAATCACACAGTATTTCCGCATCNGACCTTGTCGGAAATGATGCATGAAAGTGTGCTAGATGCCTTTGGAAAGGTGCTTCACATATAGTTGAGTTAGCCATGAATAAATTCTGGTATTTAGGTAGGTCTTTTTTTTTATTGGCATAAAAAGTTTGATCAAAAGAGCAAGCGTACATTTGATTGCATTATGAATATAGCTGTAAAACCCCGTCATCCTGAAAAGGCTCACAAGCCTGATAATNCATCTCCAAGTAAACCTGATTGGATTAGAGTAAAGGCACCAATATCTAAAGCGTATTTAGAGACGTTTAATTTAATGCGTGAGCATGGCCTAAATACAGTTTGCGAAGAGGCAGCTTGCCCCAATATAGGAGAGTNCTGGAGTAATAAACATGCAACCCTGATGATCCTTGGAGACGTTTGTACTCGCGCATGTGCTTTTTGTAACGTGGCTACAGGAAAACCCTCAGGTATTGATAAATTTGAGCCTGAGAATGTTGGTCTTTCAGTAGCTAAACTTGGATTGCGCCATGTTGTAGTAACATCTGTTGACCGGGATGACCTAGCAGATGGTGGTGCAGCGCAGTTTGTGGCAACTATTCAAGCTCTTCGAAGAAATACTCCAGATACCACCATNGAAGTGTTAACCCCTGATTTTCGGGGGAAAGTTGGGGCGGTTGAAGTGGTAGTTAATGCAAAGCCAGATGTATTCAATCACAATCTTGAAACGGTAAATCGTCTTTACCCAACAATTCGGCCGGGTGCACGATATGATCAATCTCTTTCAATCCTAAATCAAGCAAAGCAAATAGATCCGCAAATATTTACCAAGTCAGGTATCATGGTGGGGTTGGGAGAAGAAATAGCAGAGATCCTGCAGGTAATGGATGATCTACGAAACGCCAATGTTGATTTTTTGACGATTGGTCAGTATCTGCAGCCAACACCTAAGCACGCTNGTGTAGATCGTTTTTTGACTCCAGATGAATTTGAACGGTTAAAAGGGATAGGTCTCTCAAAAGGTTTTTTACACGTTGCTGCAACACCATTAACTCGTTCGTCTTATCATGCAGACGCTGATTTTTCAAAATTAAAATCTATACGCCAGAAAAGAGATTTATAGTTTTGATAAATTTAAAAAATTCAAGACCAACATGGATTCGATTAGTATGTTTTCATGTATGGTGACAATAAAACTGTGAAAGTATCAGCTATATGCCATCACATGCTGAAAAAAAAATATTACCCTATACTCCAAGACAGGTCTTTGACATGGTCGCAGATATTGCGGCATATCCTGATTTTTTACCTTGGTGTATCGCTACACGTATTCGCTCGGTTGAAGATAAACAACTAGTAGCCGACATGGTTATTGGTTTTAAGATGTTTCGTGAACAGTTTACTTCTCGTGTGGAGCTAAATGGACCAAATTCCATTGAAGTAGAATATGAAGATGGTCCGTTTAAGTATCTGAAAAATAGCTGGTTTTTTGTTTCTGATGAAAATGGACACTGTTTGGTTGATTTTAGTGTTGAATTTGAGTTTAGATCTCAAATACTTGAGCTGGCTATTGGTGGTATATTTACTGAAGCAGTACACCGAATGGTAAGTGCCTTTGAAAAACGGGCTGAAACTCTTTACGGCTAGCTCTCCATACGCTTAAGCAACAAAGCTAAGCTAGATTTGACAGTTTGCAAACGTATGGTTTCTCTATTGCCATCAAATAGATGTTTTTCATGCAGTATTTCAAAGTTTTTACGTGCCACAGATATGTGCACCAGGCCCACTGGTTTTTCAATTGTACCACCATTCGGGCCGGCAACGCCGGTGACAGAGACGGAGATATCGGAATCACCTGAACTGATTGCTCCAATCGCCATTAATTTAGATACATTTTTACTTACCGCACCGTGCTCATTTAAAATCTCAGCGGATACGCCAAGAAGGTCTGTTTTTGATTGATTTGTGTATGTCACATACCCACAATGATATATTTTAGATGCCCCTGAGACAGAAGTTAAACATGCAGATATCAGTCCTCCTGTGCAAGATTCTGCAGTTACCAGCCGTAAGTTGTTTCTTTCACATGCTAAAATGACTTGTTCAGCAATCTTAATTAGTTTGGTAGAAAACAAATTCTAAACTCCTGTATACATCAAATAACAAGTTAACCCTAGGCCGGAGTAAATGGCTGCGATTATATCATCAAGCATAATACCGATTCCTCCCGAAAGTTTCTTGTCAGCCAAAGAGGCGGGCCAAGGCTTACAGATGTCGCAAATACGAAAAAGCAGAAAGGCTACAAAGTAAGTAAAAAGGTCGGGCGTTTTTGGAAACAAATATATTGCGGGTAATAATGTCAGCCACATGCCTGCAACTTCATCTATGACTATTGGCCCTGGATCTTTGCCTCCCAATAATTTTTTATATCCATTTGCTGCCCAGATACCAATAAGAAAAATAATTAAGCATGCACCCGCTAGCACTTCCCAACTGGTATTTAGATGCAAAAACCAAGCAAACGGCAGGGAGGCCAAAGAACCCCATGTTCCAGGTACTTTTGGCAAAAGACCTGAGCCGAACCATGTAGCCATAAAAATAGTAGGCTCCATCAGACCTGTTTTATTTTTGTTACTGTCTTGCTCTTGGTTCATTATTTGTGCTTAGCCCTACTTTACCATAGCCCAAGTTCAAGTTTCTTAATTTGTAATGAAAATCATTAAAATGAGGATTTCAACATTTTATTTTTTGATAATTCATTAAGTGGTCCTAAATTGTCGAAGTAATTGAACTTGCAAGTTTTCTCATCAGTAGATATTTTTTGAGTGTTAATTATAGGTATATGCTAAGATTCGAGTATTAACATAATAAAAAGCTAATTTTGCAAAATGGAACGCCTGATAATGGGGATTAGCAAAAAAAATTTTTGTAAAAGTATTTTGGAAGTGATAAGCCGCTCGTTTCCTGATCGTCAAATTATGCTTCGTAGTGAAGGACAAGTGTCTTTTGTGACTTTGTCGAAGCAATTTCAACTGTTTGCAGTTGCAGCTATCTTAACCTTCATTGGATGGTCTGCTTTTGCGTCCATTACTTACGTTTTTTACGATCAGCTTATAGAAAGTAAAGATAACCAAGTTGCCAATGCTCGATTAGCTTATCGTAGTTTACTCTCACAAGTTGCTTCATATCAGAAAAAATTCACAGACATAACTAATGATTTAGAAACAAATCATACAATGATGCTTGGACTAGTGAAAAAGAATGCTAATTTGCAACAAAACTTAAAAACTGTATCAGCTAAGCTAAAACATACTGAGTTAGAACGTGAAAGGGTGTTGGCAATACGTCAGGATTTAAGTGAAAAGTTAAGTGATAGCGAAAATAAGGTGCGTTCCCTAAATAGTCAGAACTTTGAACTGAAGGATAATTTGGAGTCTCTCGAGGCAGACCTGCAAATTGCACTTGGCGAGAGAAATGAGGCGATGTTCTCTGGAACACGTATGCGTCGACAAATTAAAGAACTTGATAGTCGCCTTGTTGAACTTGAAAAAAGTGAGCAAGATGCTGTTGAGAAATTGACTGAAAGAACTGTTTTTCTGAATGATTCTATGGAACGAGTTGTGGAACTTGCCGGTCTTGATCCTGAAAAAATGTTACAGATAAATCCAGTTATTCCAAAAGGCCAGGGAGGGCCTTTTATTGCTGCAAAACCTGATGGTAAACCGGCCAGTAAATTGAAGGCCAGTTTGAGTGACTTGGAGAGGCACTTGCTTCAATCAGAGGGTTTACAAGATATCATGAGTCGCCTCCCTTTAGCGCCACCTTTGACTTCTTACAGAGTTACTAGTCCATTTGGCAAACGGCGAGATCCTATTAATAAAAAATGGGCAGCTCATTATGGTGTGGATTTAGGGTCTCCATACAAGGCATCTGTCTACGTAGCTGCTCCTGGAATTGTTAAATATGCTGGTTGGAAAGGAAAATTTGGTAAGTTGGTTGAAATAGATCATGGTTCTGGTTTAAAAACCCGTTTCGGGCACTTACATAAAATTCTTGTAAAAAAAGGACAAAAAGTATTTTTTCGTGATAAGATTGGTTTACTTGGTTCTTCAGGACGTAGTACAGGACCGCATCTACACTATGAAATAGTCTTCAATGGAAGACATTATAATCCTACGAAATTTTTTAAGGCTGGTCGTTATGTTTTCCAAGAAAAATAAAGTTAAAGCCCCATCATTGCCAAACCAAAAACAAACTGAGCTCAAAAAGCCGGCAGTGCCATCAATTTTGAGTAGTGATCTTGTAGTTACAGGTGACCTTATAAGTGAAGGTGAAATACAAGTTGATGGAAAGATCATTGGTGATATCAATACCAAGTCACTTCTTGTTGGTAAGACAGCAGATGTAAAAGGTGGGATAGTAGCAGACGATGTTAGGGTGCATGGAAAAGTTGACGGCCAAATCAAGGCCCATACAGTCACTTTGGCAAATACTGCTCATGTTGTTGGTGACATTTTGCATGTAAATTTATCTATTGAAACGGGCGCATTTCTTGAGGGATTGTGTAAGCGTATGGTGGACAATGAATTAGCAGATGCAAGCAAGGTTAATATGGAAAAAAAAGTTCCAGATGGGGACAAGTCTTCACCTGCCCAAATATTGACAAACAATCCAAAGAACGCTCTTAGCTAGTCAATATCAAGAACTTTTCTGTATTTTCCTGGGTCAACATTTCCTCCAGATAAAACAACGGCGAGCGTTCTCCCATAAACCTTAAACTGTCCTGATAGAACTCCAGCCAAGGCAGCTGCTCCTCCCGGCTCAACAACCAATTTGAAATATTGAAAAGCTACTTTCATTGCTTCAATTACCATTTCATCAGTTACTGTTATGCAAGATTTTAACAATTTAGCATTGAGACTATGAGAGATTTTGCCGGGTTCAAGGGAGAGTAGGGCATCACAAATGGATGTGCCTTTGTGTGTTCCTTTAATTCTTTTCTTAGCAGCTAATGAACGTGCAGTATAATCAAATCCAACAGGCTCAACAGAATGGATCTCTGTTTTGGGGCTCTCTGTTTTGAGAGCTAATGCACACCCGCTTATCAGTCCTCCACCTCCACATGGAGCAAGGAAATCGTCTAAAGTTACATTCAATGCTTGCGCCTGCTCTGCTACCTCAAGTCCTACTGTTCCTTGTCCAGCTACAACTAAGGGATCGTCGAACGGGTGTACAAGTACAGCGCCAGTTTTTTTGACAATCTTTTCACCGATTGATCTTCGATCATCTCTTGATCGATCGTAGAAAAGTATATCGGCGCCATAGGCGCGTGTGTTGGCAATTTTGATTTTCGGAGCATCTTTGGGCATGATGATTTTGGTATTTATGCCAAATTTTTTTGCTGCCGCTGCTACACCCTGAGCATGATTACCTGATGAAAAAGCAACTATTCCATATTTCCTTTGTTTTTTTGGAATATTCGAAATTTTGTTAAAAGCTCCCCTAAACTTGAAAGACCCAGTTCGTTGTAATGTTTCTGCTTTAACTAGAAGTCGACAACCTAATTTTTCATTAAGCGTAAATGACTCTAATAAAGGGGTTCTGAAGGCCTCATTACTGAGGCCTAGAGAGGCGCTGCGAATGTTTTCAATTGATAGAACATCAGTCATAAATGAATTTAACCACAACAAAATGTAAAAAGGGCATAATTTTAAATTTTACTTGTTTAGTTATTTCTGAACTTAACTGGCAAAATTATCCAGTAGCTTACCCAAAAATGAACTCGGTCAAACCTATGTTTAAGCCGGTTTATTCACAGATCAAACGTAAACCAAAGGTAGCTAAAATTTTTTTTTTAATGCAATACTATTTCTTGGGTTTCCCATAGTGCTTCTTCTTGTTTAGAGGAAGCTGATTGCATCAAAAACAGATCTTAAATTTATTTTTGTAACAGACAGGAACAATGGAACACTAACGTAAAAGATCATGTTTTAACGTTGCAATAACTGTAGTGTCATTATTTATAATTCTATAAACCTGCAAATTTTCCAACACCCGTTGTATATAATTCCGTGTTTCCTTGAAAGGAATCATCTCTATCCAATCAATAGTATCAATAACTTTTTTTCTTGGTTTTCCAAATTGTTTTGCCCATTTATGTGCTCTGCCTGGACCAGCATTGTATCCGGCCAAAGCCAAAACATATGAGCCATCAAAATCCTCTATTAGTTTTGCTAAATAAGCCTGCCCAAGAGTTATGTTATAGTTTGGATCGCTGGTCAGGCGCTTTTCTGAATATTTTATTTTCAGAACTCTTGCGATTTTCTTTGCTGTTTGAGGCAAAATTTGCATTAACCCATGGGCGTTAGCATGGCTTTTTGCACGAACATAAAAAGCGCTTTCTTGACGTATCATTGCCATTACAAGAGGCAACTCCGGGGGGGTGTGAGTTGAGCTAGCTTTTGGAACTGGTAGTTTGAGTACAGGGTAACCAACTTCAATGAGCTCATTTCCCTGACGGCTTGATTTTTTTGCTATAATTATACCAATGTCAGGTCGTCCATATTTGATAGCAAGGCGCGCTGTTAGCAATTGCCAACCTGTGGTTTGCCGAATGTTACTCAGAGCAATGATGAAGTGTTTCATTTGCTCTTGGGCATTAACCTCATTGAGAATTTTAATTGCCTTTACCAGATCAAGTTTTTTAAAGTTATTTATCTCCTCAAATGTTGGAACATTTGGACTAGGTAATTGATGTAATAAGTTTGAGTCTAAATGTGTAGCAGCTAATTGTCCGTAATAGGTTGTCGTTTGTTTGGCGGCAGTTTTAAACCATTTGTTAGCCGTTTCTTCCTTTCCTAAATCTTTTGCGGCGCGTCCTAACCAATAGGCACCTCGAGCACGACTTATCGGGTACTTTACAAGTCTGTACATACGCTCAAAATGAGAGAAAGCAATTACGGGATCCTCCAAAAACCTAAGAGCAATCCAACCAGCCAACCATTCTGCTTCTGCAAAATCTTGCCCTCCATCTATTTGGTGATTTTTAACTAAACGGTATGCAGTAGTTATATGACCTTTTTTTAGGGCAGTACGAGCAAGGTGTGCTCGTTCCTTCCACCATATTTCAGGGTAGACACGATCACTTAGTTGCGCATTAAACAACTCTAGGGATTGCTCATACCGGCCCTTTTTGCGTCGCCAACTAATCCTCTCAAATACCAAACCGGGATTATTTAATTGGTTGATTGGTACCCGAGCAATTGCTTTGTCAACATTCCCAAATTGGTGCCTTAACATCAGGCGAGCTTCAGCTAAAGCGCGATGCTCAGGACTGACCTTCCATAGCATGCGACGCGCTGACCAATACTTACCCTGCCAGAGTAATCGGTCTAATCTATCACGATGATCCTGTTTTGTAAGATATCTGCGATAGCTCTTGTAGAAATATTTTTCTGGGAGTTTGGAAAAGTTCTTTGTGATCCAAGTTTCTCGGATGACTTTTCGTGCTTTATTCTCTTCGCCTACTTCTAATAGTGCCCGTATATATTGTATCCAGCCATCTGTGCTTAATGGAAGGTCATTATTAAACCATGAGAGTACTGTTTGTGGTGATAAGTCATTAGACATTACTTCTTCAATTCGTTTTTTTAAACTTTTCATTCTTGGCCAGTGTGGATTTTCTTTAATGAATGAAGATAGCTGTTTAAAAGAGCCTGTAGTACCTTGCTTTACAAGATATGAATGTAGAATAATTTTTTGGGCCAGAGGATCGCTTAACTTTTTTGACAGAGCGTAGTATTTCTTTAAATGGTTTATAGAATTTTCTCGAAAAGCTGCCGAGAGTATTGTTCGGTCTTTTTGGGTTAAATTGTATTTTTCACTTATCTCCGCAGCAGATAAGTTTTTTATTGTTGCCACAGAACACAAAGTTAAAAAAAAAGGAAAAAAATAATATTTTTTTGGGAAAAAACGGACAAACCACATTTGAGGTACTCCGTTTATCATCAATGAAGCAGAGTCTGAATTAAATAACCATAGTAACTTCAATACATATTTTGCAAGAAGAATAAATCTACTATCAAGCGAGCTTGCTCCTGAGCAAAACTGAAGCTATTATTCGCTTATTGTTTCTATAGTTCAAGGAATTATTTATGTTTCATGGATCTATTCCCGCTTTGATTACACCCTTTGCGAATGGAAAGGTGGATTCTGTTGCTTTCAAAAAGCTAGTTGAATGGCAAATTGCTGAGGGCTCTGATGGTCTTGTCCCTTGTGGCACTACAGGTGAGTCCCCAACACTTAGCCATGAAGAGCACATGCACGTAACAGAATTGTGTATTGAGGCAGCAGCTGGCCGAGTGCCCATTATTGCTGGTGCTGGGTCAAACTCAACAGATGAAGCTATAATGCTGGCCCGCCACGCAAAAAAGGCTGGAGCTCAAGCAGCACTTGTTGTCATGCCCTATTATAACAAGCCGACGCCGGAAGGTCAGTATCGTCATTTTAAGGCAGTCCACGATGCAGCTGATATTCCAATTATCATATATAATATTCCAGGTCGCAGTGTTGTAGATATGACAGTTGAAACAATGGTGCGATTATCAAAACTACCAAATATAGTCGGTGTTAAAGATGCAACTGGTGATTTGGTTCGTCCAATACAGACACATGTCACAATTGGTGACAGTTTTTGCCAGCTCTCTGGTGAGGATGCTACTGCTTTAGCCCATTTAGTAGGTGGTGGAAAGGGTTGCATTTCTGTGAGCGCCAATGTTGCACCACGATTAGTTTCAAATATGCAGCGTGCATGGCGTGAGGGACGTTATCAGGATGCCATAGACATTCAATACCGTTTAATGCCTTTACATGACGCTCTTTTCTGCGAAACAAGTCCTGGCCCTGTAAAATATGTAGCAGAACTACTGGGAATATGCTCTGCAGAGGCGAGATTGCCAATATGTGATATTTCAGAAGAAAACAAAAAAAAGGTTAGGGCAGCAATGGTTAACGTTGGCCTTCTTAATTAATGTTATCATGGCTAAGGTAAAGAAGCCATCTGCTCATATTTCTGCACAAAACCGTAAAGCAAGACACGATTATTTTATTGAACAAAATTATGAAGCTGGAATTATGCTCTCAGGTTCTGAGGTTAAGTCCCTACGTGCAGGTCGTGCCACTATCACAGAGGCTTATGCAGGTGCTGAAAATAATGAGTTGTTTCTTTTTAATGCTCATATCCCCAAATATGAGTCAGCGTGCTTTACAAATCATGAACCCAAACGCCCACGCAAATTACTCATGCACCGCAGAGAAATCAACAAGTTACAAAATGCAATAGATCGTAAGGGTATGACTTTAGTNGCCCTAAGTATTTACTTTAACAATAGTGGCCTAGCTAAGGTAGATTTGGGGTTAGCAAAGGGCAAGCAACAACATGATAAACGCCAAGATATCAAAGAACGTGATTGGAAGCGCAATAAGGCAAGGTTAATGCGAACTAAGGGCTAGTGTTGAGAGTTTTTACCCGTGTTTTAGCTATAATTATAAAAAAAGTTTAAAAGTTAATAATTTGATCCTTTTGAATTTTAAGTTGCAATTTAAAAAGCTGTTTACAGTAGTGAAGTAACATCTCTTAAAACTAAATCGAACATTTCTGATGTTAATCGACCAGTATTTGTATTGTATCGTGAGCAGTGATAACTGCTAATCAAGTTTAGCTCGTGATTTAATTTATGGTGTGCTCCATGAAAGAAAGGTGCGGTATTTTTTTTTATACTGAATGCGGTCAGGATAGCACTGTGTGCAACAGCACCTAATGCGAATATTATTTTCAAACTTTTCATCATATGAATTTCTGTTTTCAGAAAATTGAGGCATGTTGTTACTTCAAATCCTGTAACCTTATTTTTTGGAGGTACGCAGCGCACAGCATTTGTAATTCTGCAGTTTAACAGCTCAATGCTGTCATTAGTGTTAGCTTCGAATTTTCCTCTTGCAAGACCATGGCGAATTAATGTGGGGTAGAGCAAATCCCCAGCTCCATCTCCTGTGAAAGGCCTCCCAGTTCTGTTAGCTCCTTTGAGACCTGGCGCAAGTCCTACAATTAGTAAATGGGAGGAGGTGCTGCCAAAGGGAGCAACAGGGCTATTATGCCAGTCGGGAAAAAGAATTCTGTTTTCTTCTCGATAATTGACTAAACGTGGACACAATTGGCAATCGGCGTCTGGTAAAAGGTTTTTATAATGCATAATGATAAAATATAAATTTTTTTAACAAGGTTTAGGATAATGTTATATTCCGATGGGATTTGGAGGTTGATCATCATCTTGTTCATCATGTAAACGCTCAATTTTTTTCTTTAAATCGTTCAATTCAATAAAATTATCAGCCTGTCGTCTTAATTCATCAGCAGCTAAAGGCGGTTTTGTACACAGTGTGCTGACTATGGTGACGCGTTTACCACGACGTTGAAGGGCTTCTACGAGTCGACGAAAATCACCATCACCAGAAAAAAGAACTATGTGGTCCATTTGTTCGCACGTTTCAATGGCATCAATAGAAATTTCAATATCCATATTACCCTTGATCTTTCGTTGACCAGATGNGTCAATATATTCCTTGGCAGGTTTTGTAATTAAGGTATAGCCATTATAATCAAGCCAATCTACTAGGGATCGAATTGGAGAACTTTTTTGGTCTTCTACAAGGGCTGTGTAGTAAAAAACACGTATTAATTTTCCAGTCTCTTTGAAGATTTTTAAAAGTCTTTTGTAATCAATATCAAAGCCCAGCGACCGAGCAGCTGAGTGTAAATTAGCACCATCAATAAAAATACCGATCCGTTCATCATTATAAAAATCCATTTTATCAAAGCCTTTTAAATTCTGTAGAACAGTATTACGTATTGCTGATAGTGGTAAAATTATATTGTTATTATGAGGGGCTAAAGCGTTAAAACTTAATATTAAAAATATCACGTAAACTACTTAACTTGCATCTTCACAGACTATTTGTATGAGTTTAAATCTGATTAAGAAAAATATCTAAAACTGCAGTATTTTTTTACTTCTACTAATTTTGTTTTTTCGTAAAACTATCTCATATTTATCTTAAGCAGACTCGATCTGAAAAAATAGTTGAAATTATTTTTTTTTTAAAATTAAGCTTCTCAATTTAGTTACTTGAGTCTAGTTCAGGACTTCTAGATCCAATGGAATTAATTTATTTGCATTAGTAACAGTAAGATGGGTTCCTTAATTAGAAAGATATATGCAAGACAAGATACAATATTTTAACGTAAGTATTTATAATACGGTATATTGTGTCAAATTTTGTAATTTTTCCATCTTAGTTGCCTTGACTTTAAAACAACAAATAACTTAATTGCTCTCTAATATTGATGGTCAACCTTCTTTAATGACAAAATATATTTGCAATGCTTTTATAGGAATTGGCGCCAACCTTCCTGGCTTGAATTATATCACCCCACGTGCTACGTGCGAGGCTGCAGTCAAAGAGCTTTTGTCTCTAGGTATAAACATTGAAAGCCAATCAAGCTGGTATAGGTCAGCACCAGTTCCTACATCAGATCAGCCTTGGTTTATTAATGGGATTATATCAACATGCACCTCTTTGGAAGCTTCTGCATTAATTAATGTTTTGCATGATGTAGAGCGAAAATTTGGCCGTGCCCGAGCAACAAAAAATGCTGCTCGAACACTAGACTTGGATTTAATTGCTTATGCTAATATGGTGTCAGGCTGGAAAAGAAAAGCTGACGATAGCTTAATCATTCCGCATCCGCGAATGCATGAAAGAGGTTTTGTTTTACTGCCTTTATACGAAATTGCACCAGACTGGTGCCATCCAGTTTTTATGACGCCCATCGAGGAATTAATTGCGAAGCTTGACCCTAGTCAAAAAATTATAGTCGATGATGAGGAGACTTCTTATTGATAGACAAGCCTTATTTCTTCATCTATTTGACTTGATTTATCAAGTACACCAACATATAAAATCACATTATTATTATTTTCTTTTTTTTGGGGATCTGTAAAGTGGCTCGAGTTACTGTTGAAGATTGTGTACTCAAAATACCAAACCGTTTTCAGTTGGTTATGTTTTCTGCTCAGAGAGCTCGGAACATCTCTGCTGGAGCATCTCTCACCGTTGACAAGGATAACGATAAAAATCACGTTATAGCTCTTCGAGAAATTGCTGATGAAACTCTTGATCTAAATGAACTTGAAGAGGGTTTAATTACTGGCCTTCAACGATTTGTGGAGAATGAAGATTCTGAAAATGAAGAATTAGACTTGCTTCCTGCTCAACAAAATCAAGAAGAGGGTGAAGAGTCTCAGCCTCCGATGGAACAACTTTCCTCTATGTATGTTGATGCTGAAATTCCTGCTGAAGTCGAAGAAGAGGCAGATACAAAGGATTAACAATCAATGGATGGAACCTCTGCTTTGCAATTTCAGGGGGACCAATGATCCGTCAGTATGAGCTCGTCGATCTAATAAAGTCCTATGATCCAAATGTAGATGTTAAAGCACTTGATCGTGCTTATGCTTATGCTATGAATGCTCATGGGCACCAAAAGCGAGAGTCTGGGGACCCTTACTTTTCGCATCCTTTGGAAGTTGCTGAAATTCTCACTAATTACAAACTGGACACCGCTACTATCGTGACTGCATTGTTACACGACACGATTGAGGACACAAAAGCAACCCAAGAAGAAATAAATAAAATTTTTGGAGAAGAAGTAGGACGTCTGGTTGACGGTGTAACCAAATTGACTCGCATTGAGATGCAATCCGATCAAGCAAAGCAGGCAGAAAATTTTCGTAAGCTATTGTTAGCGATGTCAGACGACATTCGTGTTTTATTAGTAAAGTTAGCTGACCGTTTACATAATATGCGAACTCTGCAATACGTTAAAAAAGATGAAAAACGTCGCCGAATTGCGATGGAGACCATGGATATCTTTGCTCCGCTTGCTGAGCGAATAGGTATGCAAGAGATGAAAAATGAGCTTGAGGATTTAGCCTTTATGGAGACTAATCCTGAAGCAAGGGACTCTATAATGGCACGTCTTGAGTTTTTAAGGAGAGAGGGTGGTGATCTTGTTGCACGCATTAAGCAGGAATTGACAGAAACATTGAGTAACTGTGGTCTCGAGGTAGAAATAATGGGTCGTGAGAAGCTTCCCTATTCCATTTGGCATAAGATGCAACATAAGGATATCGCATTCGAGCAACTTTCTGACATAGTAGGATTTCGTGTGCTCGTTGGTTCTGTAGATGATTGCTATAAGGCTTTGGGTGTACTGCATCGTAAATATAGGGTGATTCCTGGACGTTTTAAGGATTATATTTCAACAGCAAAGCCAAACGGTTATCGGTCGTTGCACACCGGAATTTTGGGCCCTGAACAACATCGTGTTGAAGTTCAAATTCGGACTCACAACATGCACAATATTGCCGAAAACGGCGTTGCCGCACATTGGGCCTACAAACAGAATACTGGTAAGACAGAGGGGCGCCAATATCGTTGGATTAAAGAACTTCTGGATATCCTTGAACATGCAGCTAGCCCTAATGAGTTTCTTGAGCATACCAAGTTGGAAATGTACCAAGACCAAGTGTTTTGTTTTACACCACGTGGTGATTTGATAAATTTGCCGCAAGGAGCAACAGCAGTTGATTTTGCTTATGCTGTTCACTCCGAGATAGGTGACAGTTGCGTTGGTGCAAAAGTGAACAGTCGCATAGTTCCACTAAACAAGCAATTACGGAATGGTGATCAGGTGGAAATTCTTACCTCAAAAGTGCAAACCCCATCACCTACATGGGAGAAGTTTGTAGTAACTGGCAAGGCACGTGCTCGTATTCGTCGCTTCGTACTTCTACAAGAACGTCAACAGTACTTGCAACTTGGACGTGCTATCTTGCAGAGAGCATTTCGTGAAGAGGGTTATGAATTTGCAGAAAAAGCGTTGAAAGCTGTACTCAAGAAGTTCGACCAGCACTCAACTGGTGATTTGACATCCCAAGTGGGAGCTGGAACCTTAAATGCTCGGGATATTGTTGAGGCAGTTTTCCCAAGAACTAGAAAAAAGCGAGAAAAAAATCTTGTTCCTCTCAAAAGAACTAAAACCAGAAAAAAAACAATTGAAAATATCAATGGTGAATCTAAAAATGCTATAGCTATAAAAGGTTTAATTCCCGGAATGGCAATGCACTATGCAGAGTGTTGCCATCCGCTACCTGGGGACCGTATTGTCGGTATCATCACAACAGGAAAAGGTGTAATTATCCACACTATAGATTGCGATTCTCTAGAAGAACATTCGAGTACTCCAAAACGATGGCTAGATGTTTCTTGGCAACAACAGACTGAAGTTCCCGACATACACGTTGGTCGAGTTAATCTGACGGTAATCAATGAGCCTGGTGTTCTTGGAACATTATCAATGGTTATTGGTAAGAATGGCGGTAATATTTCAAATCTAAAAATTACTAACCGTACCCTTGAATTTTATGACCTTTTAATTGACATAGAAGTTCACGATTTAAGGCACCTAATGGAAATCATTGCAGCACTCCGTGCAACCCCAGCCATAAATATGGTAGAGCGTGCTCATGGTTAGATTTTTTTGTAAGTAAAAAAAAGAACTTCAAACAAGATTTAAATTCATGTTTAAACGCCGTAACAAATCAAAATTTTATCAAAAAATTAAGGCTTTTTTGTGGCCAAGCCTTGGTTGGAGGCGTTCAACTCAATACCTTTTCCACAGGATAGCTAGGTTGCCAGGTACGCCTTACTCAATAGCTGCTGGGTTTGCCTGTGGTGCAGCAATATCTTTTACCCCTTTCGTGGGTTTGCATTTATTATTAGCAGGCGTAATTGCATGGATTATCCGTGCAAACATTGCAGCAGCTGTAATTGGTACAGTTGTGGGGAACCCTTGGACATTTCCTTTTATCTGGACTTTTATTTTTAACTTGGGTGTTTGGCTAGGTGCTGGCAATAATGAAGCTAACACAAATGAACTTGACTTTCAGGTAATTTTTTCATCCTCACTAGATGCAATTTTGACCTATGATCTATCCTACTTATTGGAAACTGCTTGGCCGGTTTTTTGGCCAATGTTCATCGGAGGCATTCCTTCATTTGTAACTATTTGGGTCGTATTCTATCTACTTCTTTGGCCCTTGATAAAGCGTTACCAGGAAAAAAGGTTAAGAAGCTCTGTACTTAATAAACATTTGTCAAAAAACTTGGAGAATAATCAATGAGTTCAAAATTACGCTTGGGCGTAAATATCGACCATGTTGCGACCATTCGTAATGCTAGAGGAGGGGTTCATCCAGATCCCGTAGATGCGGCAAAGCTGGCTGTCAAGGCAGGTGCTAATGGCATTACTGCTCATTTACGAGAAGATCGCCGACACATATCTGATCAGGACATTGAACGTCTTTGTAAGGAGGTTAACAAACCCCTGAATTTTGAATTTGCGGCAACGGATGAAATGCTTAAAATTGCTCTAGGTCATCTTCCTCACGCTGCCTGTATTGTTCCAGAGAAGCGAGAAGAACGCACTACTGAAGGTGGGCTTAACGTTATTAGAGATTGTGATAGATTGGGACCTTACGTAGAGATGTTAAATAGTTCTGGTATTCGCGTCTCCTTGTTTGTTGAGCCGGATCCAGCACAAATTGATGCTGCAAGAAAATTGGGTGCACCTGTCATCGAGTTGCATACAGGGGCATATTGTGACGCAAAGGGATCTGATCGAAAGTTTGAACTTGAGAGAATTATTAATGCTGCCGCCCATGCCTATGACATAGGCTTGGAATGCCATGCGGGTCATGGTCTAACTTTTGAAACTGTTGAGGATGTTGCAGTTATACCAACAATTTCAGAACTAAACATCGGGCATTTTTTAATTGGTGAAGCAATTTTTATTGGTCTGGAAGAGAGTATTCGTTCAATGCGTAAGTTAATGGATAGTGTAAGGCCTGCTTAATCTTGACTTCTTTCTACTTCAATGGCTTGATCGCAGATCTATCTATTGTTTCAGAAGTTTTATTGTCTTTACTGTATTGAGTGATTTTTTATGGACACGAGTGACAGCAGTAATTCAAAATCAAGTGATGCCAAAACAGGCAACATTAAAGATTCTATCTTAACAATCGTTTATGCAGGTCTTATTGCTTTGGGTATTCGTTCCTTTGCCTATGAGCCGTTTTCAATTCCCTCAGGATCGATGATTCCTACATTACTTGTGGGGGATTATTTATTTGTATCAAAGTTTTCGTATGGTTATAGCCGTTTTTCACTGCCTCTGAGCTTGCCATTATTCAATGGACGAATAATGTTTAGCGAGCCTGAGCGTGGGGATGTCGCAGTTTTTAGGTTGCCAACTGATACAGATAAAGACTACATCAAGCGAATTGTTGGGCTTCCTGGTGATACGATTCAAATTATCGAGGGTATCTTGCATATTAATGGGGTAGCCGTTAAGCGAGAGCGTAGGGAAGATTATCTATTGGACAATGGTTTTGGTAGCATCCGTCGTATATCTCGCTACCTTGAAACCTTGCCTAATGGACACAAATACTTCATTAACGAAGAACAGGGTGATGAAAGTGTAAGTGATAATACTGTCATTTATGAAGTACCTGCGGGTCACTATTTTGCTATGGGCGATAATAGAGATAATTCCTCTGACAGCAGGTTTCTCAACCAAGTTGGCTTTATACCTCGCGAAAATTTAATAGGTCGTGCTGTGGTAAAGTTTTTTTCAGTTGAGGGTGCTGGTTGGAAGTTTTGGAATTGGCCATCAAAAGCCCGTTTTTCTAGATTTTTTGACAGTATCGAATAATGAGCCTAGACACCACAGAACTTGAAAGAATTCTAAGTTACAGCTTTTCTAAGCCTAAATTATTAAGCTTGGCTCTTACCCATTCAAGCATGGCAAAAAGTCGTGCAAAACGAGACCAGACCAACCAGCGCCTTGAGTTTTTGGGTGATAGGGTGTTAGGTCTTGTGGTTGCCACAATGATCTACGAAGCGTTTCCTGGAGAAGAAGAGGGCGCATTGGCGCGCCGCCATGCGGCTCTTGTTCGAAAAGAGACATTGGCTCGTGTGGCTCTTGATCTAAAACTTTCAAAATTTATAAAAATTGCACCTGCTGAAGAGGAAAATGGTGCGAGAAATAACACTGCACTCTTAGCTGATACGTGTGAAGCTATAATTGCCGCTCTTTTTTTAGATGGAGGTCTTCAAATTGCCGAGACTTTTATTCGGTGTTATTGGATGGAACTTATGGCTGAGGACCTTGTGCCACCAAAAGATGCAAAAACTTCCCTGCAGGAGTATGCTCAATCTAATGGCATGAATTTACCCAGTTATCGTGAAATATCTAGGAATGGCCCACCACACGATCCAACATTTGTAATAGAGGTGTCAATAGAGGATAAACAGCCATTGAGTGGTAGTGGTGGTTCAAAACGTCAAGCTGAGCAACTTGCAGCTTCAGCAATGCTTGACTCTCTTGGATCCAATGAAAGTAAGTCAATTAAGTGATTGTACCGCAAAAAACTAGTTGTGGTTTCTTTGCTTTGATAGGTGCGCCCAATGTAGGTAAGTCAACACTTCTTAATAGTATTGTTGGGACCAAGGTCTCTATCGTTTCTGCAAAAGTACAAACAACCAGAACACGAATTTTAGGTATAATCATACAAGGTCAATCCCAGATAATATTCATTGATACACCGGGCATTTTTTTGCCTAAACGCCGGTTAGACAGGGCTATGGTTGCAAGTGCCTGGGACGGAGCAACCGGCTCGGATCAAATTATCTTTCTGGTTGATGCTAAAAAAGGCGTTGATTCCAGCACGTCACATATTATTGATGGCCTCATTAAGCTGAATAGAAAAGTAATACTAGTCATCAACAAAATTGACCTGGTAAAAAAATCTGCTTTGCTTAGCTTAACTTCAACTCTATCTGCTATCGATATATTTTCAGATACTTTCATGATTTCAGCTAAACTTGGTAGTGGTGTTGTTGATTTATTGAATAATTTAAAGGCACGGGTGCCAATTGGTCCTTGGCTTTACCCTGAGGATCAAATTTCAGACATGCCATCACGCTTGCTCGCTGCAGAAATAACTCGGGAAAAAGTATACCAATTCTTGCATCAAGAGATTCCGTATGCAGTAACTGTCGAGACAGAAAAATGGGAGCAGGGCGTTGATGGTTCAGTTAAAGTAAATCAGATAATTTTTGTTCAAAAGACGGGACAAAAAGCGATAGTGTTGGGTAAAGGTGGTTCAAAAATCAAAAAGATTGGTGAATTGGCCCGTAAAGAACTTGAGGTTTTACTTGGTCATCGCGTGCATCTTTTTTTATTTGTCAAAGTTCGTCAAAATTGGGGTGATGACCCTATCCATTACGAGGAATGGGGCCTGGATTATAACGCTTAAAATAATTCTGAGATTACTTTGCCTTCCCAAGCTCTAAGCAAATTTGAAATTTTTATTATTTATGTTGGTAATATGAAATATATCTTGTCTAAAGTATCAGGTTAAAGAATTAGTTTTTTAAATTGTTATTACGCATAGTTACAAATATACCTAATTATTTCGATCATACTATGTTTGTGGATGTTTTTTCTAAATGGAATGGTCTGACCAAGGAATAATATTATCTTCTCGTAGATATGGCGAAACATCAGCAATAGTAACTCTGATGACAAAGCAACAAGGTGTTCATGCTGGTTTGGTAAGGGGTGGAGCAAGTAAACGGAAACGTGGAGATTTGCAACCAGGTAATTTAGTTCATGCCTATTGGCGAGGACGTCTTAATGAACATCTTGGAAACTTTAACTTTGAATTAATTAGAGCACATGCTGCAAATATTTTTGGTAGTCCGGATACACTAGCGTGTCTAAGTTCAGCCCTAGCAGTAAGCCAGAGTGCATTACCAGAGCGCGAACCGCACCCTGAAATTTATCAAGGATTAAATGTTGTTTTACATTCATTGTTAGGAAAAGATTGGCCTAGTATCTATGTGAAATGGGAACTGGGGTTACTTGCAGCTCTTGGCTTTGGATTAGACTTTAGTTGTTGTGTTGCAACAGGAGTAACAAACAATCTGATTTATGTATCGCCAAAATCAGGATGTGCAGTATCAGGCGAAGCAGGAGAGCCATATAAGAAAACTATGCTTGCCTTGCCTAAATTTCTTTTAGAACAGGAAGTTTCTGGTTCATCCAGTGAAATTGTTGAGGGCTTAGCATTAACAGGTTTTTTTTTAGAGAGACATATTTTTAGCCACCTCCATACAAAAAAATTACCTGCAGCTCGGCGAAGATTTAGTGAACGTATGCGAAAATTGTAAGTGTAAGATCTTTCAGTTTACTTTTTTCTTTAAGAAGTTTGTTAACTCGCATTTTTGTATTAATGGCGGAGGGTGAGAGATTCGAACTCTCGATACGCTTTCACGTATGCTGGTTTTCAAGACCAGTGCATTCAACCGCTCTGCCAACCCTCCATGAAGTAACCGTAAAATGTTATACCAAAGGAAAGCTTATACACTGATGCAAAGCTTGTGTGCAATTCGCAAAATTCTTTTTAGCGGAAAGAGCTAGGTGGAAATCTCGTGATAACTTCAACGGGATGATCGAATTTATAGCCGAAGGTGCGGGCTATTTTTCTGGAAAATTGAACTAGGTTAAAGAATATTGATTGATTAGACATGATTTATTCCCTTTCTGGGTGCTTAATTTCATTTTTATGACAATCAATAAAATTCCAGTAAACAGTTAACAAAAGCTGAATAGGGCTGTTTTAATTATAGGATTCCTTTTGTTTCGAAGAATATGACAGCTGATCCTGAAATTTATAAACAGCTTGTTGGGCGGTTTGCAAGAGAAGTTAAGTAAATATACTGAGCATAATGTTCCTATTTTTGGGTGTGAAAATTGAAATTATCAAATGAATAAATCGCTAGAGCTAACCAGATAATTACAAAAGTAATTAAGTGGGCATCTGAAAATGGTTCATTGTATAAGAAAACGGCCAGAAGAAATTGTCCAGTAGGAGTAATATACTGAAAAAAACCAACCGTTGACAATCTTAATCTTTTTGTAGCCATAGCAAAAAGAACAAGCGGAGTTGCTGTAATTAGACCTCCCGTCATTAATAAACCATTAAGCACGAAATCAGATGAACCATAAGCTCCATTTCCGTTGAAGCCTATAAGAAATAAATAAACTAGCATTGGGAGCACAAGGACTGAGGTTTCAACGAAAAGACCTGAAAAGGCATCAACTTTAGCAATTTTACGTACAAGGCCATAAAGCCCAAAAGTAATTGAAACTGAGATGGCAATCCAAGGGAAGGACCCGTGTGACCAGAAAAGATTACTTACACTTAAAATAGAAAGTCCTACCGCAAACCATTGCCAACTACTAAGCTTTTCTTTCAAAAAAAATAAACCAAAAGCAACACTGACTATTGGGGTGGTAAAATATCCTAAGCTAGCTTCAAGAATTTGGCCGTTGGCCACAGCCCAGATAAAAACTAGCCAATTACAGGAAATCAAAAAAGAGCTAACTATCAATGTTAGAAAAAGTTTTTTATTTTTAAATACCGAAAATACGTTACCCAAGCTGCCTTTGAGGATAATGATTATACCAAGAAAGACAACAGTCCAGACTACACGATGTGCCAGAATCTCAAAGGCTGGTATGTGAGAAACTGATTTGAAATAAATAGGGATAGCACCCCACAAACTAAAGGCGACCACAGCAGCACTAGCACCGGTGAGAGCCTTGTTATTGTTTTTATCCATTTAATGCTTAACCTTTTCATTCGCATTATGGACTCCATACCAAGTATTTAAAACCACGGATAAAATAACAATACTTCCCCCGATGATTGCTGATTGCGTCGGCACTTCACCTATGAAAAGCCACACCCACATGGGGCCAAGTACTGTTTCGACAAGAGCTAACAAAGCTACTTCGGCAGCAGGTGCATACCGTGCGCCACTAAGAAATAGGCCAAGTCCTATTGGTACAACCATTAATCCCATAAGCGATAGGTGAAATAAATCGTTACTGCTCACAGTCAGTATATCTGCTAAAGGTAAGGCAATTAAGGTTGCTAAAAAGGCAGAAGCACAGAAAGCGGGAATAGTTACATCTCTCTTTCTAGCTTTTCTGATAACTACTATATTTAGACCTTGTAAAAAAGCAGTAACTGTTGCCAAAGTGTCACCCAGCCAATTACCTGAACTAAATGATCCTGAGAAAATTACCAGTATTCCCATAAAGGCCAGAGTAATAGTAATCCAAGTTCGTAAGCGAACGAATTCACCTAAAAAGAACCAGCCAAGAATAGCACTAAAAAAAGGCATGGTTGCGAGTATAAATAGTGTATTTGCTACGGATGTATTTGCCATGGCCCCAACAAAAGTTAGACCGCTGATAGTCATGAGTACGGCAGAGCTCCATCCGGCCCAACCAAGATTAATAAATGCAAATAAAAAATTTGTACGTTTCTTGATTAAAAGGAACACGCTTGCTGCCATAGCAACAAAGATAGACCTGTAAAAAATTACAACCCATAAGGAAGCATCAGTAACCAATCTTAACAAAAGCCCATCTGGGCTGAGGATAAGCATTCCTACTCCTGACATAATAATTCCACGGCTGTAGGAACTTATGTTTGACATGAAATTTTGGTCCAAAACTCTCTGAAGAAAAACTTATGATTTTGATAATTAACTCGATGATGCAAATATCAAAAGCTAATGTTTAATATCCAACAATGTCGAATTACGCTAGTTGGTTTTTTATGCGATAGTAAATAGAAAAGTAATGTATAGGCCCATGATGAACAAATTCAGTATTGTTTAATAGAAGTTTAGTGGTGGGAAGTAGTTTTAAAGTCTCATGCATAAGAGTGAAGTATTATATAGGTCGGCAAATGATGGTGTTCCTTATCTGGCAAGCGCTGTAGGATAATTGACTATTAACTTTTAATTTCTTCAACTTAAGTTTTGTAATTTAATGTTTTTTTATATGTCAAAAATATTATGGTTTTTCATTGACCCAAGTAATGTGATTTTAGTTGCTCTCTGTTTGGGAACATCTTTTTTGTATCTGGGTTGGGATAAGCTTAGTCGTTGGGTCCTGAGTTTAACCGCCTTAGTGGCAGTAATAATTGCGACTTTGCCAATTGGGCAAAATTTGTTTGTCATACTTGAAAATAGGTTTCCCGTAAATCAGGCCTTACCAGCAAAAGTTGATGGTGTAATTGTAATGGGTGGAGTTGTTAATCAAGTTTTGACAAGGGAACGCGGGCAATTAGCTGTGGGAGGAGCTGCTGAAAGACTGATATCCTTTTTAGAAATTTCAAGGAAATACCCTACCGCAAAGCTAATATTTACAGGAGGTTCTGGTAATATCTTTAGAAATGACATTAAAGAAGGAGATGTGGTTCGATCTTTTATGATTGATATGGGTGTTGATCATGAAAGACTCATAATTGAAAATGAGGCACGAAACACTTTTGAAAATGCAGTTTTTTCTAAAAAGCTGGTAAATCCGTTAGCACATGAAACATGGCTTTTAATAACCTCTGCTTTTCATATGCCTCGATCTATTGGTGTTTTTAGGCAAGCTGGGTGGGAAGTTATACCCTATCCAGTAGACTACCAGTTAAACAGTAATTTGAATTTATCATTGTCTTTTAATTTGGCCTCTGGGCTGTCTTTCTTGTCTACAGGTATACACGAGTGGTTAGGACTTTTAGTTTATTGGCTCACTAATAGGACCAATACTTTTTTCCCTAGCCCTCAGAATTAAACAGTTTCCCCATTGCTCTTGTTGCCGCCCTATGGCAGAAAAGTCCTAGTGGTTGAGAAAATGATTCGTAAATATGGGTTGAATCGGAAATACAAAATGTTTTTTGCTAAGTTAGTATCTAGGATTGTTTTATTGGCATTACTTTTTATTTTCTTTTATCAATCAGCACAAGTTGAGGCCTCGCAGCAACAATTTGCAGAATGGTTAGAAAACCTAAAAGTTGAAGCAATTAAGAGAGGTATAAGTAAAAAAATTGTCGATAGTGCTTTGACTGAGGTCAAACTCATCCCAAGAGTAGTTGAACTTGATAGAAAACAACCAGAATTTAGTTTAACGTTTAATCAATACATGGAGAGGGTTGTACCAAGATCAAGAATCAAAAGGGCCAGAAAGAAACTTGCAGAAAATAGAGCACTTCTGGAGGAAATTGGTAACAAATTTGGTGTTCAGCCGCGTTTTATCGTCGCTTTATGGGGTATTGAAACAGATTTTGGTCGTGTTACGGGCGGGTTTAAGTTGATATCTGCCCTAACTACTATGGCTTATGATGGTAGACGCAGTAAATATTTCCGTAAGGAACTAATTAATGCCCTTAAAATTCTTGATGGTAAACATATTAGGGTAAATGACATGGTTGGGTCTTGGGCAGGTGCTATGGGACAATGTCAGTTTATGCCCTCTTCTTTCCTGAATTTTGCGATTGATTATGATGGTGATGGTCGAAAAGATATTTGGTCTACAAAAGCAGACGTTTTTGGATCAACAGCTAATTATTTGTCCAGTTCAGGTTGGAAAAGAGATCAGACTTGGGGCCGAGTTGTAACATTACCCGTAGGGTTTGACAGTTCTCTTGCTAGTCTCAAAGTAAAAAAAACAATAAATGAATGGCAAGCTATTGGTGTCCGTAGAGGCAACGGAGGTGATTTACCTAAACGTGATTTAGAAGCATCCATTGTTTATACCGAGGGGGAAGGTAGTAGCGCATACATGGTTTATGACAATTATCGTACAATTCTAAAATGGAACCGCTCAACATATTTTGCTGTTGCAGTTGGAACCCTAGCTGACCGGATTGGGAGACTTTAGGCACTTTGTGCATAAGGCTATTCTTACTGAATGTAGAATTATTAAACTGTTTATCATAATATTTAGGGGTTTTATATGATCCTGTGTCTGCCTTTATTTAATCGTATTAATCCAATCCGATATCTAGTTACTTTTGTGCTCTTAACAGCCCTCGGAGCTTGTGCTGAAACGCAGTTTGTTGCACAAACAGTAAAGCATGTGAGTAAAGATAAAGACAAGACTTCTCTTGGAAAATATAAGATTGGCAATCCTTACCAAATTAAAAATGTCTGGTATTATCCAAAAGTAGATTATGACTATGACGAGACTGGAATAGGCTCGTGGTATGGAGCCAAGTTTCATGGGCGAAAGACTGCGAATGGAGAAATCTATGACATGAATTCTATTACCGCTGCTCATCGGACCTTGCCTATGCCGAGTTTTGTTCGTGTTACAAATCTTGAAAATGGACGAACTATGAATATTCGTATTAATGACCGTGGGCCTTATGCTCGTGGAAGAATCCTTGATTTATCTCGACGCTCAGCTCAATTACTCGGTTTTGAAAAACAAGGAACTGCAAGGATAAGAGTACGAATTTTGGAGAAAGAAAGTCGGGCCATAGCTAGAAAATTAAAAGGAGAGACAGAGCTCGCTGAAGTAGGGTCACCAATTACAGTCAAAAGTTTACCAAAAACAAAAGTGAGCTCGCACACTTTGCCTGCGATTGGAAGTAAAGATCAAATAAGTCTCGTTTCTGCACCAGTCTCTAGGTCTCCGCAATCTGTTGTCGTACCACCCAATAATGATTTAGTTTCTAGCCCGCCAGATGAAAAGGTCACTGTGGAAAAAGTATCACAGCAAGTTAGAATTTACATACAAGCTGGAGCTTTTTCGAATTTTGAGAATGCTAACAAGGTTCGTGCAAATTTATCTGGGTTAGGAGCTAAAATTTCATCCATATTGATAAATGGCCAGGATTTTTTCAGGGTCAGAGTTGGACCAATGGTTTCTGTTGACCAGGCCGACCAGATGCTTGAACGTGTATTTCGGTCTGGCTATACGGAAGCTAGGACAATAGTTGATTGATGTGATTCTCAACCTTTAATGGAAGTAAAACTTGCGATGATCCTAAATTTTGCAACCCGCCAATTTGCTTTTACTCTGGCTCTATTTGCAGTTTTGTTTGTAAGCATTGGGTCTGTTAGGGCATTTGAAACTCTTGCTAAAGAAGTAGTTTTAATGGATGCGGATACTGGTGCCATTCTGTTCCAGAAAAATGGAGATATACCAATGTCTCCGGCCTCTATGAGCAAATTGATGACTGTGTTCATAATTTTTGAGCGTCTTCGAGATGGGCGATTGTCTCTTGATGACACCTTTCGAGTAAGTGAAAATGCATGGCGTAAAGGTGGAGCCAAAAGTGGCAGTTCGACAATGTTTTTGGAGCCTGGAAAGAGGGTTAGAATTGAAGACTTAATACGGGGTATCATTGTCCAATCTGGCAACGACGCGTGTATTGTGATAGCCGAGGGTATTTCAGGTTCTGAGGAAGCGTTTTCTGATGAAATGACAGAGAGAGCTCGCCAGCTAGGTCTAACAAACAGTACCTTCAAAAATTCAACAGGTTGGCCTCATGCCGAGCATAAAATGTCACCAATTGATCTCGCATTATTGGCTAAATTAACAATTGAGAAATTTCCTGAATACTATCATTATTATGCAGAGCGTAGTTTTGTTTACAATGGTATAAAACAAAATAATCGAAACCCATTGATATACAGAGATATGGGTTCTGATGGTTTAAAAACTGGTCACACACAAGATTCCGGGTATGGGCTTATCGGTTCTGCAACCCGTGGTGACCGTCGACTTATTGTTGTAGTCAATGGTCTACAGTCTAAGAAAGAACGTGCACGTGAACCTGAACGACTTCTTGAGTGGGGATTTCGTGAGTTTAATAATTACCACCTCCTTAGTGCAGGAGAAGTGATCAAAGAAGCTAGTGTGTGGCTTGGGAAAGAATCGATGGTTAATCTCATCATTGAAAATAATCTTAACCTGACACTTCACAAAAAAGCTCGCCGCGAAATGGTGGTTAAGGTTAGGCACACAAGAACTATTCCCGCACCAGTAAAAAAGGGTGATCAAATAGCGACCTTGATTGTAAGCGCACCAGGTGAACAAAAAGTTGAAGTACCACTAATTGCTGCTGCAAATATTGAGCGTTTAGGGCTTGTTGGTCGTGTTATTGCTGCCTTCAAGCACCTTTTGTGGGGCAGCTCTGGCTGAGCTGAAATTATCTAGTGTCCAGAGGTAAGTTTATCACATTTGAGGGCGGGGAAGGCACGGGAAAATCTACTCAAGTAGCCCTACTCGGAGCTGCATTACGTGAAGTGCACGTTCCTGTTGTATTAACGCGCGAACCAGGAGGTTCACCAGGTGCTGAAGAAATCAGAGATTTTTTGGTCAACGGCGATGTAAATCGCTGGACACCTATGACTGAGGCATTGTTGAACTTTGCTGCAAGAGTTGAACATCTTGAAAAAACAATTTTTCCGGCACTTAACCAAAAAAAATGGGTGATTTCAGATCGATTCTTTGATTCGACTTTGGCCTATCAGGGCTTTGGACATGGGGTTGACAGTTCAACATTAAGTTCTCTTAAGAGGATATTGATTGGCGATTTCAAACCTGATTTGACATTTATATTTGACCTTGACATTGATACCGGTCTTGCACGTGCTCGTTCGCGTGGTGAGGGAGAAGATAGGTATGAAAGTATGGGAAGGGATTTTCATGAGCGCCTAAGAAAAGGGTTTTTGGAAATTGCACAGGGTGATACAGATCGGTGCTGTGTAATTGATGCTTCATTGCCTATTGATCAGGTAGCCTTGGCCATTCGTAAATTAGTCTCTGAACGCTTCGAAGTAATTTTACCATGAAATCAAGCTCAGTATACTCAAGTGATGATGAAAGTTGTAGGCACCCACGAAGGGCGGCCGACTTATTTGGCCATACAGAAGCAGAACGTACTTTACTAGATGCTTACAATTCTAACCGACTTGCCCATGCTTGGATGCTATGTGGTCCCAAGGGGATAGGAAAAGCGACTTTGGCATACAGGTTTGCGCGTTTTCTTCTTGCTCAATCTGATGGTGCGAAGGAGACCGGATTATTTGCAAGTGATTTACCTATTACTAAAACGGATAGTCTATTTGTAGATAGTAAAGCTCCAGTTTTTGGCCGTGTAGCTGCTGGAAGCCACGCTGACCTTATGTCTATAGAACGCAAGTATGATGAGAAAAAAGGTAAATTCAAAAATGAAATTATAGTTGATGATATACGCAGAATTGCCAACTTCTTCTCTCTTAGTGCTGCTGAGGGAGGGTGGCGTGTTATTATCATTGATAGTGCTGATGAGTTGAACAGTAATGCAGCCAATGCACTACTGAAGGTCTTAGAAGAACCGCCGACTAGTGCTATTTTGCTGTTGATCAGCCATAATTATAGATGCTTGCTACCCACCATACGTTCTCGTTGTCGCAAGCTTGTGCTATCAACTCTAACTGAAGATGCAGTAACTGAGTTGTTATTAAAAAATCATCCTGAGATGTTATTGAGTGATGCATCTTTTTTGGCGCACTTATCGGATGGCAGCATTGGGCGCGCCCTTGATCTTGAAGAGGAGGGGGGGCTTCAACTTTATAGGGATATTTTTAGTCTGCTTGATACTCTTCCTAACCTTAATGTTGTCGCATTGCACACATTGGCGGGTAAACTTGGCCGTGTTGGCGGGGATAATGCTTTTCACACATTTTGTGATCTAATATTGGGCTGGCTTGGTCGTTTTATATTGTTTGCAACCAAGGGGAAGAAGGGAGTAGACACAAAAGAAACTCATTTATATGAACGCCTTTTATATGTTACGCCTCTTGCAAGCTGGCTAGAGGTATGGGACAAGATTTCAAATTTGTTGTCGCGCACAGATCCGATTAATATGGATCGACGTCAGATCATAATATCTATTTTTCTATTATTGGAAAAAACTGTGCAAGTATAGAATTTTCTGTGGAGTACGTTCTATTAAACCTTACTACGTAACTACGCCTATTTATTATGTCAATGATGCCCCGCACATAGGGCACGCATACACGACTTTGGCCTGTGATGTGCTCGCTCGCTTTAAGCGGCTTGATGGTTTTGACGTAAAATTTCTAACAGGAACAGATGAGCATGGTCAAAAAGTCGAAAAATCTGCGCACATGGCTGGTGTTGATCCACAGGTATTCACAGACAAGGTATCCAAAAATTTTCGTGATCTGGCGACAATAATGAATTTTTCTCACGATGATTTTATACGAACAACAGAAATGCGTCACAAAAAGTCTGTTCAAGATTTGTGGCAAAAGCTTTTCAATAGAGGTGAGATTTATCTTGATAGCTATTCAGGCTGGTATGCTGTTCGAGATGAAGCTTTTTATGGTGAAAGCGAGCTGATTGATGGACCAGGTGGAAAGAAGGTAGCCCCTACTGGTGCGGAGGTTGAGTGGGTAGAGGAACCAAGTTATTTTTTCAAACTTTCTGAATGGGGTGATAAATTACTGAAATTTTACGATGAAAACCCAAATTTTATAGCTCCACAATCTCGCCGCAATGAGGTTTTAAGTTTCGTAAAAGGAGGTCTCAGAGATTTATCTATCTCACGGACAACCTTCAATTGGGGTGTGCCAGTCCCCGATGATGATAAACATATCATGTATGTATGGCTCGATGCTCTAACTAATTATATTACGGGGGTTGGTTATCCCAAAATAAATGGAAGCGAGTACGCCACCTATTGGCCTTGTGATCTGCACATGGTTGGAAAAGATATTCTTCGTTTTCATGCGGTTTATTGGCCTGCTTTTTTGCTTGCAGCGGGGCTCGAAACGCCTAAACGTGTATTTGCACATGGTTGGTGGACTAATGAGGGTGAAAAAATTTCTAAATCTCTCGGTAACGTCATTGATCCAGTTGATCTAGTCGATCGCTACGGCCTCGATCAAGTTCGTTACTTTCTTTTACGGGAGGTTCCGTTTGGCAACGATGGGGATTTTTCTCATAAAGCTATGGTAAACCGTATGAACGGTGAATTAGCTAATGACCTTGGAAATTTGGCACAGCGAGTACTTTCAATGGTTGCTAATAACTGCGGTGGTTTAGTTCCTCATCATGGGAAATTCACGACTGAGGATATTGCACTTTTGAGACAAGCAGAGGAAATCATTAAAAAATTGCGTTACGCTTTTGATAGTCAACAATTTCACGAGGCCCTAGAAATTATTTGGACCGTCGTTCGAGCAGCCAATAGTTATGTGGATTTTCAGGCTCCTTGGAATCTTAAAAAAAGTGATCCAAGTCGTATGGGAACTGTCTTGTACGTGCTAAGTGAGTCCATTCGACGCATTGCGCTAGTCTTACAACCTTTTATGCCTGATACAATGTCTCTTATGTTAGAACAACTAGCTGTGAGTAATGATCATCGTTCATTTGCACATTTGGGTAAAGATTTTTACTTGAAGCCAGGAACTGTTTTACCAAAACCGAAGGGATTGTTCCCTCGTTTTATTGCGGATTAAAAAAATAGGCTTATGCAACTATTGGAATTAATAGATGTTTGTTGATAGTCACTGCCATCTCGATTATCCTGAGTTTACTGATGATATGGATGGTGTAATAGCCCGAGCAGATAAGGCTGGGGTAAAACACATGCTATCCATTTGCACCCACATAACAAGATTTGATCAAGTGCTAAATATTGCACGTCGTTATGATAATGTATTTTGTACTGTGGGTATCCATCCACATAATGCTGAAAATGAGCCAGAAGTGGATCCAAAAGAGCTTATTCGCTTAGCTGAGCATAACAAAGTGATTGGTTTTGGAGAGACAGGCCTTGATTTTTATTACAATAAAAGCCCAACGGAGGTTCAGGAACGACAATTTAGGTCTCATATAGAGGCTTCTCGAGTGTCAGGACTCCCTCTAGTTATTCATACCCGAAATGCGGATGATGCCATGGCTAGGATATTAAAAGAGGAAACTTCAAAAGGTGAGTTTCGCGGTTTATTACATTGTTTTTCAAGCTCACGTGCACTAGCTGAGACAGCAATAAGTTTGGGCCTTTATTTATCTATCTCCGGAATTGTCACTTTCAAAAAAGCTGATGATTTACGTGATATAGTTAGAGAAACGCCGCTTAGCAGGTTGCTTGTTGAGACTGACTCACCTTTTTTAGCCCCAGTACCAATGCGAGGGAAGGTTAATGAACCTGCTTTTACCCGATATACAGCTGAAAAAGTTGCAGAGATAAAAGGCTTGTCAATTGAAGAGATAGCTGATGTGACAACAGACAATTTTTTTACTCTTTTTAATGAGGCTAAAGCCAAATGAAAGTAACTATCCTAGGTTGTGGAGGAGCTACTGGAACTCCAGCTGTTGGCCTTGGTTGGGGCAGAATTGACTCTAAAAACCCTAAAAATAGCCGTCTCAGGTCATCAATTCTAGTAGAAAATAAAAGCACATGCATCTTAGTTGATACTTCGCCAGATCTGAGGCAGCAATTGTTAAACGCAAATGTCAATCGTCTAGATGCTGTCCTCTATACTCATTATCACGCTGATCATCTGCATGGTATTGACGATTTACGCCAGATTAACCGTTCCATGAATACTGCAATTGACATGTACGCTGATGCAGAAACGGTTGCTTGTATTAGGCACCGATTTAACTACGTTTTAGAACCATTAGCTGTAGATGTAAAAATGCATTATAAGCCTACGCTTAATCCCCATACTTTAAAAAATGGCGATAAGCTAACTATTGGTGATGTAGACATAAATGTTTTTGTCCAGGATCATGGTTATTGTAAAAGCATGGGATTTCGGTTTGGCTCAATTGCTTATTCAACTGACGTTGTAGAAATGCCGGAAGAAGCTTTTAAAATTCTTGATGGCATTGATACTTGGATTATAGGCACCTTAATAGATCGTCCTCATCCAACACACGCTCACGTAGATAAGGCGTTAGATTGGATGCAACGTGCACGTGTTAGGCGAGGGGTTTTGACACATATGGGGTCAAGCTTTGACTATGAAGAACTAAAAAATAAATTGCCAAAAAATGTTGAACCTGCCTTTGATGGTATGATCTTAGAGGCTTAGTTTTACCATAAATTTACTTTCAATTTTTTAACTGATAGCGAGCATCAGAAACATTACGCTGTAAATTTACTATAAAGTTTTTTAATTTAAAATATTTAAAAAGTTCATTAAATTATTGATTAATTATGTATTTATTTAATTTTCCATAATATACATTATGCGATTACTAAACAATATTGTGGGTGTATAAATAGTTTACTCCCTTCTTTAACATTTATGCTGATCTTAGGTGGTGACGTAGCGAACTTTCATATCATCATCTTATTTGACAAATTATCTTCTATTTCAATTGATTTGAAATAGATAATATTTTCAACAATAAATTTTTATTGAGGAACAAATGAAATCCAAGCCAAATCGAAATATAGAAAATCTAATTGAAATTATGGCCCTACTCCGACATCCGACAAAAGGCTGTCCGTGGGATGTTGAACAAACCTTCGAAACCATAGCATCTAATACAATAGAAGAAGCATATGAAGTTGTTGAGGCTATTGAACAAAAAGACATGTTAGCATTAGTTGATGAATTAGGTGATTTACTACTTCAAGTCATCTTTCACGCACGCATTGCAGAAGAAAACTCGCTTTTTTCATTTTATGATGTAGTACAGGCTATTTGTGACAAACTCATTAGACGTCATCCTCATGTATTTGGAAATGCTGTAATCAAAACTTCGGATGCACAATTAGCGTCTTGGGAAGATTCTAAGGACCTTGAGCGAAAGAAAAAGAATAATCACCCTAATATAGCTTACAGTGCGCTTGACGGTGTTACAAAAAGCCTACCAGCGCTTACACGTGCTTTAAAGCTTCAAAAACGTGCGGCTCGAGTGGGTTTCGATTGGAGTGATGCCAAGGACGTTTTGAAAAAATTTGATGAAGAAATTAAAGAAATGAACATTGAGTTAAAAACAAAAGTAGATTTGGAAAAGCAAATGGACGAACTGGGAGACCTACTCTTTACTTGTGTGAACTTAGCAAGAAAGCTTGACCTAGATCCAGAAACAGCCCTTCGCCATGGTAATGCTAAGTTTGAGCGTCGTTTTAAGGGTGTGGAAGCATTGCTGGCCAAAGATGGTAAAGCCCCTGAGAACTGCGATCTTCATGAACTAGAAGTTCTATGGCATAAGGTCAAATTGGAGACCTGATATCAAAAAAAATAAAATATACTTACCTGAAATTTTTGTTGATGCTGACTCCTGTCCTGTAAAAAGTGAAATTTTGAGGATTGGTGCAAGACATTGCCTGAAGATAATTTTTGTTAGCGATGGTGGTATTCGTCCCTACCCCAGTCCTCTGGTATCAATAGTAGTTGTATCGCAGGGATCAGATGCCGCTGATGAATGGATTCTACAAAAAATTCAAGAGGGGGACATTGTCGTTACAAATGATATTCCTTTGGCAGATCAGTGCCTAAAAAAAGGGGCTAAAGCAATTCGACCAAATGGCTATGCTTTTACTGACAATTCTATTGGTTCAGCGCTTGCAACACGTAATTTGATGGTTGGGCTACGTGAAATTGGAGAAATTACAGGTGGCCCTGCACCTTTTTCTAAGAGGGATAGGTCAAGATTTTTGCAATCTTTGGAAAAAATAATCCAAGCCCGCACTTGAGAGAGAACTTTATAAGTGTTTTGTCGCTAGTCCCTCAGTAGGCGAATCAAACTGGATGTATCCCAGCGATTTCCTCCTTTTTTTTTGACTTGATCATAATAGCCAGCAACTATTTTGGTGATAGGTATTTTGGCCTTGTTGTTTTCTGACTCATTGATGCAGATTTTCAGATCTTTTCGCATCCAGTCAACTGCAAAACCAAAATCGAATTTGTCATCAATCATGGTGTAACCTCGGTTGTCCATCTGCCAAGATTGTGCTGCTCCCTGGGAGATGACATCAACTACCAACTTTGCATCAAGTCCTGCTTTTTCAGCAAAGTTAAGGCCCTCTGAAAGACCCTGGACTAGCCCCGCTACACAAATCTGATTGACCATCTTAGTCAATTGACCCGCCCCTGCGCCACCCATAAGAGTAACCGCTTTTCCATAGGATTGAAGGATGGGTTTGCAAATATTGAATGTCTCTCTCTCTCCGCCAAGCATAATTGTTAGTGCTCCGTTTTCCGCACCAGCCTGCCCACCAGAAACAGGACCATCCAGAAATTTTTTTTTCTTACTTTGTGCAACTGAAAAAATCTCACGAGCTATGTCAGCAGAAGCAGTTGTATGATCAATAAAGATTGCCCCTTCGTCCATACCATTTAAAATGCCGTCATCACCAAAAACAACACTCCGCAAATCATCATCATTGCCAACACATGCGAAGACGATATCACAACCTTTTGAGGCTTTAGCTGGTGTTGAAGCTAGATTACCATCAAATTCGTTTAACCAGACGATCGCTTTATCATTTGTTCGATTGTATACGGTTACATCGTGTCCTGCTTTGGCAAGGTGTCCTGCCATCGGATATCCCATGGTTCCAAGTCCAATAAATGCGAGTCTTTTTGGTGTCATTTTTTTTCCTTCTTAAAATATTTTTTATTTTGGGTGCACAAGAATGGTTATTTCGTCTTAGAGTCTATTTTTTCATTCAACAAGTCCGCAATTGATTTGATAGTATGCATATCTGGTGCTAACAACATGACCTCATTATTTGCAATGGCCTCTTCTGGCATAAGTGCTGGATAGTAGGATCTATCTGCTTTAAAGAGGTGGTTATGGCCCCCTGCCTCTGTATGAAGTAATACTCCCGCAGCATGGTCCCAAGGCTTTAAATAAAAGGAATATCTTGCAAAATTTAGGTTTCCAAGTACCAAATCTATGTAGTCCTTGCCAACGCAACCTAAACGCCTAATGTTTTGAGGGCTGCCTTCAAATTTTTTAATACGTTTAGCATATCTTTTACCTAAGGATCCGGTCATATCCTTGAGATCTGGTGTGTTTGGTAATCTCAAACGTTTGTCCCCTTTCCAACAGCCCTTCCCTTTACCAGCCCAAACAGTTTCACCAGTTAAAGGATCATGCACCCAACCCATAAGAGTTTCTCCGCCAAAACAATAGGCGACAATTATAGCAAACGGTTTTCTTCCAAAGGCAAAGTTACCCGTGCCATCAAGAGGGTCCAATAACCAAACAGGTTTATCTTCTCTTAGAAGCTCGAGGAGCATGGGCTTGGTCTCAACTTCCTCTTCACCAATTGAAAGTGAGCCAGGGATAAGATTAATTAATTTTTTTTTGAGAAAAGCTTCAGCTTCAAGATCCACGATAGTAACAAAATTACCTGGAGATTTTTCTTTTATTTCACTTTCCTTTAGTTGACGAAATCGCGGAAGTACCAGCTTCCTTGATACTTCTTGAATTATTTCTATTACTTGTTGGGCAATGGGTAACACAGGTTACCGCCTCTCAAAACGTGCCCAGTTGGGTGTGTCTAGTAGGACTTTGAGGTGAATTTCTGCTTCACAATCTCTGCGTTCAACCACTTCACCATTATTGTAAAGCCAGGATAGTGAGGCTCCATCGCTAGATGCCAAATTGATGTGGTAGATTGATTTTGATTTAGAAAGTAATTCGTCAATACCGTTGATTAGATCCTGACATCCATCTCCACTTAGGGCAGATAGGGGGATAACTTTGGTGTTGGATCGCTTGGCTTTGTTGCGCAATATATTTTGCTGTTCACTACTAAGGTTGTCAATTTTGTTGAGCACTTCTATGTGGAATTGACCATTAGTCACATTGCCGCTTTCTTGAGGAAATTGTAGTGTGTCTGTTAAACCCAATTTAGTCATAACTTTTAGGACATCTTTTTTTTGTTCTTGTGAATTTGGATGAGCAGCATCTCGAACATGAATGATAACATCGGCTTCAATTATTTCTTCAAGTGTGGCATGAAAAGCTGTTACCAACTCGTGAGGGAGACTTGATATGAAACCAACTGTGTCAGACAGAATGACTTTACGTCCAGAAGCTAATTTAAGCGCACGCATAGTAGGATCTAATGTTGCAAATAGTTGGTCTTTAGCTTTTACTGACGAACCTGTCAGCTGATTAAAAAGAGTTGATTTTCCAGCATTGGTGTAGCCAATAAGTGCAACAATAGGAAAAGGTATCTTTCTGCGAGATTTACGATGCAGTTCACGTGTTCGCTTAACGTCTTTTAAGTCTTTACGTAAGCGGGTGATACGATGGTCAATTTGTCGACGGTCAGTTTCAATTTGAGTTTCACCAGGTCCACCCATAAATCCTGCGCCACCGCGTTGCCTTTCAAGGTGGGTCCAACTTCTAACTAGGCGTGAACGCTGATACGTTAAAGCCGCCAAGTCCACTTGTAGGCAACCTTCGCGCGTCTTTGCTCGTCTACCGAATATTTCTAAGATCAAGCCTGTTCGGTCAATGACCTTACAATTCCAAGCACGCTCAAGGTTACGTTGCTGAATTGGCGTTAGATTTATATCTATGATCACAACGGTAATATTTCTAGAAGCAATTGTATTTCCTATGCTTTCAACTTTTCCCTTGCCGAACAACATGGAAGGTCTCGTTTGACACAGGTTCACAACTTCAGCACGTACGATATCAACATCAATAGCAAGTGCAAGATTAACTACTTCATCGAGTTGTGACTTGGGGTTGCGACCTGATGCTCTAATTGTTTTGAAATTGGGATGGATCACAAAACAGAGATCCCCCCCATTTTCAAAATTTTGTGTTTCAACCTTTGATCTTGTTTTTTTATTGGTCAAGTGCGTTGGTTATTCAGATTCTTCAGTTTCGGGATCAAATAATTGTACAGGCTCTGATGGCATAATTGTTGAGATTGCATGCTTGTAGACAAGTTGAGTGTGCCCATCACGGCGTAATAGAATTGAAAAAATATCAAACCAAGTGACAATACCCTGCAATTTAACACCATTAACTAAAAAGACTGTGACGGGTGTTTTGTTTTTTCTGATATTGTTAAGAAACACGTCTTGAACATTTTGAGTTTGTTTTTCGGGCGACATTATGGACCCCCCTTCTTTTTTGTTTGCCTTATAGAAGCAAAATTAATTATTTTTATTATTAAGTTTTTTGTTACTATATATTACATTTTTTTGATTAACTTGGAAAGTGCCTGGCAATTAATAACGTGGAATGCAGGTGGATAGTTTGAGAATTCTCTAGGTTCGGGTGGTGAATTGCGAAGAAGGATTGGGGTTAAGCTAGCATTGTGCGCACATTCCATGTCAATATCTGCGTCACCAACAAACCATACTTGGTTTCTTTTTTTTTCAGCGCAATTCATAAGTGCCAATTCTACAGGTTCACAAGATGGCTTGTCACATTCAGTGTCACCTGCCCCTACTATGCTAGAAAAGTATTTGTCCCAACCTAAGTGACAGACCTCTTTTCGCAAAAAATCACCACGTTTATTACTTACAATACCCATGAAAATTCCAAGTTCGAGTATTTCTTCCAGCATATTTTGGGTGCCACTTTTAGTTTCTAGGCGTGAGATATGTATTTCCTCAAATCGTCCATAAAAGACCTCAGCAGCTTTTTCCCAGTTTTCACCGAACATTTCTGGAAAACTATCCCTTAGTGATTTTCGTGCTCGAGCTTTAGTTTCAGAAATGCTCCAATGATTTTTGTTAAATGTTCCTAGAGTATAATTCAACGCATCATTAATTACTGCCCAACTCTCTACTAAGGTATTATCCCAGTCGAAAAGAATTGCTTTAGGTAAAGGTAATATCAAGCTATTTGAGCCTTGATGTGATTTTCATATAAGGAAAGTAATTTTATTGTCAATGAACCAACTTTTCCATTGCCTACAGATTTTTGATCAATTTTAAGTACTGGCTTTACGAAAGATGTGGTTGAAGTAATAAATACCTCTTTTGCCAATTTAGCCTCCTCAAGGGAAAAAGCTCGCTCATAAAACTTGATATTATTTTTCTTCGCTACGTTTATAATCGAAAGACGAGTAATACCGTTAAGAATAGCGTTGTTGGCATTGCGAGTTATGAGCTGATCTTTGTTGTTTATTATCCATGCGTTGGAGGTAGTACCTTCTGTTATCATGCCATCATTATCAACAAACCAGGCCTCATAACAACCATTTCGACGTGCCTTTTCTTTTGCAAGGCAGTTGCCCAAAAGGGAAACCGATTTGATGTCACACCTTTTCCAACGAATTTCGGGTGTAGTCATGATATTAATGCCTTCATCATAACCGTTAAAATTAAAAGGTGGTAATTGCCGTGCTGTGACGATGAGGGCACTATTATCTTTATCAGGAAAGATATGGTCTCGTGGTGCAACACCACGAGTGATCTGTAGATATAAAATGCCATCTCTGATACGATTAAGCCTGATGATCTGATTGACAATTATCTTTAAGGCTTTTGATGTGACAGGCCATGAAATTTCAAGTTCTTTCAAAGACCTTTCTAGACGAAACAGATGGCCTTCAAAATCTATTAATTGTCCCTTATAGATAGCGATTACCTCATAAACTCCATCAGAGAATTGGTAACCACGATCTTCAATATGAACTGATGCTGCGTAATGTGGAATATAGTTACCATTAACATATGAAATGCGTGACATTTACGTTTCCTAAAAATACTCAAGTTGAACAGAAAATAATTGTTCGACCTTGCGCACTTCCTCCTCTGAAGCAAATAGGACAACACGATCTCCCGCTTGAACTACAGTATTTCCGCGAGGCATGATGATTTCGTTTTCACGCACAATGGCACCCAGCAGGACGCCATCTGGTAAATTCACGTCTTTTAAAGGAGTATTCACTAAGGGTGATGTTTGAAGAGCCTCGGCCTCAATCAATTCGCCGAAGCCTTCTCGTAATGTGTGAACTGATTGAATACGTCCACGCCGTACATGTTGTAAAACTGTGGAGACAGTAATATTACGTGGGCTGACAATGACATCAATGCCTAATGGGGTGACTAGTGGTTCGTAAGTAATTTTATTAATTAAGGCAATAACACGCTTAGCCCCTTGTTTTTTGGCTAATAGTGACGCCAGAACATTTGTTTCATCATCGTCTGTGACAGAAATGATTGTCTCTGATGTCGCTGCAGATGCTTCATCTAAAATTTCTGGGTCAAGTACATCACCATTCAGAACAACAGTTTTTTCTAGTTGACTTGCAGCAAATTTAGCGCGCTCAGAGTCCTTTTCAATTAATTTAGCACGCACCCAAGGATATTCCGTTTCTAATTGTTGAGCGAGAAGTAGGCCTATATTTCCAGCGCCAAAAATTATTAAACGGCGTGCCTCTGTTTCTTCATGTCCGAAGGCTGCCATGGCACGCGGTAAATGTTTTGTATCTACGACAAAATAAACCTCATCATCAGGCAACATCTGGTCGTCACCTTTTGGCACAATTGGCATGCTATCTCTCATTAATCCTACAATTACAATTTTTAGTTCTGGGAAAAGCTGGGTCAATTGTCTTAGGGGTGTGTGAACTAGTGGGCAGTCCTCGCCACATCGAACACCTAGCAAGCGAACTTTGTCATCAATTAGAGGTATCATTTCAAGTGCCCCAGGTACTTGCAAACGGCGCGTAACTGCGTGAGCAACCTCTATTTCTGGAGAAATAATTACATCGATTGGCATATGAGCACGTGAAAATAGGTTAGCCCAAATTGGCATAAGATAGCTTTGATGACGAACGCGAGCAATTTTTGTGGGTACGTTAAAAAGAGAATGGGCAACTTGACAGGCAACCATGTTGACTTCATCAGCATAAGTAACTGCAATAATCATATCTGCATCAGATATGCCAGCAAGTTCTAGTACATCAGGTCGTGAGGCGTGACCCACCACGCCCTGAACATCTATATTATCGCTGATTTGTCTGACAAGTATGGATGATTGGTCAACAATAGTGACATCATTATTCTCTATCGATAATTGACGGGCAATACTTGAGCCAACCTCACCTGCTCCGCATACAATTATTTTCATATCCGGAAATTCCTTGTTATTGGTGTTCCATTAAATATTTTCACAGAGTTTTGTCTTTAAAAGTGATATTTAAAGATTTTAATTTTCGATGTAATGCAGATCGTTCCATGCCAATAAAAGAGGCAGTTCGTGATATGTTGCCACCAAATCGGTTTATCTGAGAATTAAGGTATTCTTTTTCAAATAGTTCTCGAGCTTTTCTGAGCGATAATCCCATAATTCCATTTATATTATCAAATTTTCCATCTTTTAGTTCAGAATCACCAAAACTTATCTCAGAGGGCAACATTGAAGCTCCCATTGGCTCAGTATCTTCACCAGGAGCCATTATAAGAAGCCTTTCAATCACATTTCTGAGTTCTCGTACATTTCCTGGCCAAGGATACACTTGTAAGGCGGCAATGGCATCATCTGCAAGCAATCTGACGGGTCGTCGGAGATTAGTAGCGGTTTGTTGAATAAAGTGTTCCGCTAGTTGAGATATATCCTCTACTCGTGCATTTAAAGGCGGAAGATTGATCGGTACTACACTTAAACGATAAAACAAATCTTCTCGGAAGTTACCATTATGCATTTCATCACTAAGGTCCCTGCTCGTTGTGGCAACAACACGCACATCAACCTCAACTTTTGTTGTCCCTCCAATGCGTTCAAAGATTTGTTCTTGTAATACACGAACAATTTTTCCTTGTGTTTCATAGGGCATATCCCCTACTTCATCAAATAATAAGATTCCTTTGTGAGCAGCTTCTAATTTTCCTATTTTTTGTGTGAGTGGGTCATCATCTGTTCCTTCTATACCAAATAATTCGACACCAACGTTCTCTGGATCCATTGATGCGCAATTTAGAACGACAAAGGGTTCCCCTGCTCTATCTGAAAGTTTGTGCATCAAACGTGCAGCTACTTCTTTACCGGAACCTGCAGGACCAGAAATCAGAACTCTTGAATTGGTTGGTGCAACTTTGCTGATTTGCTGCCGTAGTTGATTTATCGCCACAGATTTTCCAATTAACTGGTCCTCAGTTCTTGCACGCTCCCGAAGCTCTTCGTTTTCTCGACGTAAGCGTGAGGCTTCGAGAGCGCGTGAGGATATGACAAGAAGACGGTCAGAGTTAAAGGGTTTTTCAATAAAATCATAGGCACCCATATTGATCGCCGTTACAGCTGTCTCGATGTTGCCATGACCGCTCATCATTACGACTGGAATTCTAGAAAAATCTTTTTGGAGTACCTTCAATATTTCAAGGCCGTCAAGGTCACTTCCTTGTAGCCAAATGTCAAGCAAAACAAGGCTTGGTTTGTGTAAAGCTACAGCTCTTAATGCTTCATCGCTGTTAGCCGCTTTGTGGGTCAAATAGCCCTCATCTTCCAACGTTCCTGCTAGCTGTTCTCGAATGTCTGCTTCATCATCAATGATCAAAATTTCAGTAGACATCACATAACTTCCAGTTTTGTTTTTGTTATATCTTTGTCAACTGCCTGTTGAAAAAGTAATGTAATTGTTGCACCTCCATATTCATTATTTGACAGGATGAGCTTGCCATTGTGGTCTTCCATGATTTTTTTTACAATTGCAAGCCCAAGACCTGTGCCTCCATCACGGCTAGTAACATATGGCTCAGTGAGATTTTCCCATTCCATATCAGGCAAACCTGAGCCATTATCATGGATAGCAATAGAAGTTTGAGAATAATCATTAGAGAGAGTTTGACTCAACGAACAGCCAATTACACCCTTTTGCTGCCCATTTTTATTTGAAACTGACTCTGCAGCATTCTTGAGAAGATTAGTTAAAGCTTGGCTAATTTGCAGACTGTCACAACGCAGATAAACAGGGGTATCTGGTAAATCTAGTTGGTAATCTATCTTGTTAAGTCGATTGCGCTCTAAAAAGACAGCCCTATGACAAATTTCGGATAAGTTTTCATTTTTTAGAGAGGCTTGAGGCATTCTTGCAAAAGATGAAAACTCATCAACCATTTTCCCAATTTCTTCCACTTGACGAATTATTGTTTCAGTACAGAGTGAAAACGTATCAGGATCATTTTTTATATGCTTCATGTATCTGCGTTTTAAACGTTCAGCAGAGAGCTGGATCGGAGTAAGTGGATTTTTAATTTCATGAGCAATTCGGCGTGCTACATCGGCCCATGCAGCTTTACGTTGCGCTGATAAAAGTTCGGTTACATCATCAAAAGTAACCACGTAGCCAAGGGTTTTCATGCCTATTTTTTCACCAGCAACATTGACAATTAAAATGCTGTTTTGTCCATTTCGCTCGATTTTAATCTCATCAGAAAGAAGTCTATCAGGGCTATTTCTGCTTTCTTTAAGCAACTCAGAAATTTCAGGCATTATTTCTAATAAATCCCTGCCAATTTCATTTTCTAGCTCTATACCAAGCAATTCTGAGGCAGAACGGTTAGGGAGATTTATACAACCTTCATCATCTAATCCTATAACTCCAGCTGAAACTCCTGTAAGTACTGTTTCTGTAAAGCGGATTCTCTCATCTAGTTCCCTGTTCGCTTCGACCAAGCCTTGTTGTTGCCTCTCTAGCTGAGATGTCATCCGATTGAAAGACCGGCCAAGTACACTTATCTCATCTGTCTTTGATGTTTCTGGTACTCGTGCGCTTAAATACCCTTTTGAAACTTTCTCAGAAGCAAGAATTAAACCTGAAATAGGCCGTGATAATTGTCCTGCCAGTGTCATCCCAACCCATACAGCTGCCATTAACAATAACAATGCAACTACTACAAAAATCATTACTAAAGTAATTTTGATGCCTTTCTGTTTTTCTTCAAGATTTTTATATTGTTCAACTGCCCGTGCTGTTTTCTCGATGTATTCCATGACTTGAGGATCAACAAACCGGCCAGCCAGGAAATAGGCATCCAAGAAGCGGTCAAGCTTTACAATTGCACGAACCCTGTCTTCTTCAATACTCAAGACAACAATGCGCCCTTTTGATGCTTCTTTCATTGCTTTTTCCGGCAGAAGGTCAAATTCAAGTGATTGACTGAAAGCAGATCTTGCAAGAACTCGACTACTGCCATCAACAACAAGTGCTTCTTGAAAGGATCTAATGCTTGCTTGACGCGAGAGATAGTTATTAAAGCCACGTGGATTTTGCATCAACGTTGCTGCCTCACGGTTTAAATCGTTTGCAGTTGCAAGAACATCTGCTCGGATATTTTGTTGATGTTCATGCAAATAGGATCTTGCGACTGAGTGTGAGGAAGATAAGGCTGTGCTCACTCTTTCACTAAACCAGTTGTGGATTCCAAAATTTAGAAATATTGCTGAAAAAATTGCCACCAAAATTGCTGGTGTTGCAGCAACAAGCCCAAACATGAGTACAAGACGGGTGTGAAGGCCTGACCCAGCACGGCCCTCCCGTTGGTCTAACCATATTGAAACCAAACGCAAGGAAACAATGACACCAAGTAAGAGCAAAAGAAACGCATCTAAATAGAGTAGCCAAAGGACCGTCTCTGGCTTAGGTGTGTTTTGCCAACCCATCATAAAAGCAACGGTAGCGGCACAAGATGCCACAGCTAATGCAGCAAGAGTAAATGCTAACTTTTGGTTTAAACCTAGGCGCTGCCATATCAACCTGCTATTGGCGTAAAGCTTTAAGTTTTGGTTTGACGCTGATGTCATTTAACGCCTCTGACAACCGGAATATCTAACTCACGTATTTTTTTGCGTAATGTGTTTCTATTTAGGCCTAGCACGTCTGATGCTTTTAGTTGGTTACCACGGGTTGCCTGTAGAGTATGCACAATAAGTGGGCGCTCAACTTCTTTCAGTATTCGATCATATAAACCCGTTGCGGGTAACATATCTCCGTGAGATGAGAAGTAAGTGCTTAAGTGCTGCTCAATCGAATTGGATAGTCCCTCGGCACTATTAACTTTTTCGATAACAGAGCCTGATGTATCAGCAAGTTCAGCTTCAATTACCTCAATATCTATGACTTCTTGAGAATAGAGGGCACTTAAGCGTTGCACCAAATTTTCAAGCTCACGTACATTACCGGGCCAGCGATAAGCTTTCAGTCGATCCAAAGCTTGACTATCTATGATTTTAAGAGGTAAGCCCTTGAGTGTAGCTTGATTAAGAAAATGAGAGACTAACTCAGGAATATCGTCTGCACGGGCTCGTAATGCAGGTAAGCGAATTGGTACTACATTTAAGCGAAAGTATAAATCTTCTCTAAATAAACCTTGTCTAATTAATAGCTCGAGATCGTGATGAGTTGCAGCGATGATTCTAACATTGGTTCTTATTGGCGTACGTCCACCTACTGTTGTATATTCACCCTCTTGAAGTACACGAAGAAGTCGTGTTTGAGCTTCAGGAGGCATATCTCCAATTTCATCTAAGAGGAGTGTTCCTCCTTCTGCAAGCGCAAATTTACCTGTTCCACGTTGTATTGCACCCGTAAAAGCTCCTTTTTCAAAACCAAAAAGCTCACTTTCAATTAGGTCACGTGGAATTGCTGCCATGTTTATAGCAACAAAGGCATTTTTTCGTCTTTTGCCATAGTCGTGAAGAGCCTTGGCAACCAATTCCTTTCCAGTACCAGACTCACCTGTGATCATTACCGATAGGTCAGTGCTCATAAGTCTCGCAAGTGTACGATAAATTTCTTGCATAGCCGGTGATCGGCCGATTAGAGGCAGGGACTCACCTGAGCTTGCAGACGGAAATTCATTCCACTCAGATTTAGTATTGGAAAAGTCAGTACGTACTTCAAGTGCTTTCTTAACAATTGACATAAACTCATTGAGATCAAATGGCTTTGGTAGGTACTCAAAAGCTCCTCTTTCCGTTGCCTTAAGTGCTGTCAACAGAGTGTTCTGTGCACTCATTACTAAAATTTTTAGCTCAGGACGAATTTTGCGAATGCGAGAGACTAAATCAAGCCCGTTTTCATCTGGCATAACTACATCGGTAACGACTAGATCACCCTCACCATCGCTAACCCAGCGCCACAATGTTGCGGCATTACTCGCAGCTTTGGTCTCGTAGCCAACTCTTCCCAATGCTTGAGTCAGTACTGTGCGTATGGCAGCATCATCGTCTGCAATAAGAATTGTATTGCCACTCATGAGGTCCCTTTCTTATCACCTGATGATGTGTCCATTGGAAGCATTACATGAAATATGGTTCTTGATGGATGGCTCTCTAGTTCTACAATACCTCCGTGGTCATCAATTATTTTGGCTACCAATGCTAATCCAAGGCCAGACCCTTCGGTTTTATTTGTAACAAACGCATCAAACATGAAATTTTGAATACTCTCTGGAACACCCTCTCCATTATCTTGAATACTGATTTTTAAGGGTAGATGAACCTTTGAATTACTACCCGGTAGTACAAAACGCACCCCCTGTTTATAGGCTGTTGTTAAAATAATTTCACCTCCAGAGCTGCTAATAGCCTCGGCTGCATTCTTTATCAAGTTTAAGAAGACTTGAACTAACTGGTCCTTATTACCCAGAACTGCTGGTAATGAAGGGTCATAGTTTTCCACAAATTTAACATGTTTAGCAAAACTGCTTTCGCCAAGCTTGCGTACCCTGCCAAGGACTTGGTGTATGTTAACAGCCTGGTGATCAAGAGGCATGCCATCGGAGAAAATATCCATACGATTTATCAGAGCGACAATTCGGTCAGTTTCATCGCGTATTAGGCGAGCCAACTCTTTGTCTTCCTCGGATGCGTTGTCCTCTAGTAGCTGTGCAGCACCACGGATTCCAGATAAAGGATTTTTTACTTCGTGAGCCAACATTGATGCAAGTGCAGAGACCGATCTTGCCGCCCCTCGGTGAGTTAATTGGCGATCTATTGTTGCAGCAATTGAACGTTCTTGTATTGCAAGGATAACATAGCTTGGGTGATCAGGTAATGGACTTGCGTGAATATTAACAAGGTGATCACCAATTCGTGGTGTTCTTAACGGTAGACTATACTCAGAAACAGCTGTTCCACTTATTTTAACTTGCTCTAGCACAGCAATAATGGGGCTATCTGATGGTATTAAATTGCTAATGTCCTGACCAGTTAGATGTGAAGCACTGCCTTGAAACAACTGTTCACCAGCATTGTTGAGATAGCTAATGACATCATCAGTTGAAATAACCAGAATTGTTGAGGCTAAAGAGTTTAGAATGGCCTCCGAATCTGGTATTTTTGGTATTCCGACTGGCTGTGCTCTCAACGACGTCATTTTTGTCACATCATGCTGCTTTCAGTTCAATTAGCGGTTTATAGAATTCTTCAATCAAAGCAATCACGCCTTTTTTATTTGTGCCCGCCATAACTTCAGAACGAAATTCTGCAGATCCAGGCAATCCTTTTGAATACCAGCCAATATGCTTCCTTGCGATGCGAATCCCTGCATGATTTCCGTAATGCGATAGAATACCGTCATAATGTTCAAGTAGCATTGTAAGTTGTTCTGAAAGTGTAGGGTCAGGGAGCAAGTCTCCAGTTTTCAAGTATTGAATTACTTGTTTTGGAAACCACGGGCGACCGTAACAGCCACGACCAATCATTACTCCATCGGCACCTGATTGATCAAGTAACATTCTTGCATCCTCTATGCTAGTAACATCCCCATTACCAATTACTGGTATAGATACTTTTTCCTTAACCCTTGCAATAAACGGCCAATCGGATTTACCTTTGTAAAATTGATTGCGGGTACGCCCGTGGATCGTAATAGCTTTAATTCCAGAATCTTCGGCAATTTTTGCTAATGTAGGGGCATTACGGCAATCCATATCCCATCCAGTACGCATTTTTAGTGTAACAGGAATATCTACAGCTTTAACGACCGTTTTTAAAATTCGACCTGCAAGGACTTCGTCACGCATTAGAGCTGAGCCTGCGTCATCGTTAACTACTTTTTTTACTGGACAACCCATGTTGATGTCGATGATTGCAGCTCCGCGATCTTGATTTAGCTTGGCTGCTTCAGCAACTATTTCTGGATCACAACCAGCTAATTGAACAGACATTGGGTGTTCTTCATAACAGCCAGAGGACATCTTCATTGTCTTCTTTGCAGCTCTCACCATTGCCTTACTTGCTATCATTTCGGACACTACAAGCCCTGCACCACAGCGCTTAACGAGACGGCGGAACGGTTTATCAGTTACCCCGGACATTGGTGCCAGAATGACTGGATCGTTTATGATTATATTGCCGATAGAAAAACTCATGAGTGTATAAGTATCATCGCTAAAGTTACAAAATAAATTATAGTGAGATGTATTGCCTATTTATTGTGCAAATGCAGTAAAAAAGCAACTATATTTAGATCAATTCATAACTACATCAGTAACAAATTTTACGCCTGGATAGCTAAGGGTCATAAGTAGGTGTGCGAGTAGCACAAAACGAGTTACTTTACGCCCCCTTACTCCAATGGAGAAATGGGCGCCTAACAGTATTCCAATGACACCGAAAGCACCCAAGGATAGTATTGTCTTATGATCTAGGTTTATAAGTTCACCTGTTTCTTGAAACTGTGTTGCCATTCCTGTTGCAAATCCAAAACACAGAATTATTTCACTTATGATTAATAGGCGTAACAACAAGCTCTCACTCTCAGCAACAGAGGGTAACATTCGACTCAGATTTGTGGGATATTTTAATTTCAAGCTTCGTTCTTGCAGAAAAGCTGCTAATGCTGAAACAGCTGCGATTGTCACAAAAGCGTATGTAGTGACCGAGATTAAGATATGAATTCTAATCCAGCTACTCAGGTCATATGTTAAGGGGCGAGCTTCAGGCATATGTTGCCAAAAAAAAGCAAAAAAAGCCAGAATAATCAGGTAAGGAATAAGTAGCGGTGTCAAACGCCATGCATAATCATTCAGCAAAGTGATTGCAGTAAAAATATTAATTGAAGCTGCTATAGTTATCCAAAGAGCTGCAGATAGCCCCGTTTTCCATGTTTCAGATAAGTTAAAAAAAATCCATATTAGTGGTCCAGTAGCTGCTATAGACAAAGTGAGCCAGAACATCACATTTCTGCCTTCATTACCGCGAACACCATTATTTCGAGTTAAGGAAAATATAGCTGCAGGTATCATAGAGATGATGGCGGAAAGACTAAGGAGGGAATCTTCCATTTAAATCAATTTCCTAGCTTTATATTTTCAGCCTGTTATTAAGATAGTGATATTTTCTGTAAATTTTGTTTTTTTGAGTATGCTCCTGAAAAAACATTTTGGATATAATTTTATTAGATTGAGTGAAAAAAAGTATGAGTGGATGTTTTGCCCTGATCGTTGGGGCTGGTAAAAGTGAGCGTTTTGGCGGGATTCTCCCTAAACAATACAGTAACCTTGCCGGACTCTCAATTTTTTATAGGACTTTGGCTACATTTATATCGCATCCTGTAATTGCAGGAGTGCAAGCTGTTATTCACCCTGACGATAAGGAACTGTATGAAAATGTTATTGAAAATTTGTCATCATCTAAATTACTTGTGTCAGTTGACGGGGGCGATACACGTCAGCAGTCAGTAAGGCTAGGATTGGAAAGTTTGAAAGATTTAGCCCCAGACCATGTTCTTATTCATGATGCCGCTAGGCCTTTTGTGTCACACAAAATTATTAGTAGAGTAATTGATGCTTTAGGATCCTCTAAAGGAGCAATAGCAGCCATTCCTGTCAATGACACTTTAAAAAAAAGTGATACAAATTTTATTTCTAAAACTATCGATAGGAGTAAACTTTGGCAGGCTCAAACTCCTCAAGGATTTGTTTTTAGCGAAATATACAGGGCACATAAGATCTGTAAAGTCAATAACCTCACAGATGATGCTACAGTTGCTGAGAAGGCTGGAATAGCCGTTGAGCTAGTAGCAGGAAGTCCTGACAATGTGAAGATAACAACAATGGACGATTTCTTGAGGGCAGAGCGTACACTTGGCTGGGAGTATAGGACTGGTATTGGATTTGATGTTCATCGTTTTTGCAAAGGCAAAGAAGTGGCTATATGTGGCATTAAAATTCCCCACACCCACGCACTGAAAGGTCATTCAGATGCAGACGTTGCGCTTCATGCTATTAGTGATGCGCTTTTTGGATCTGTTGCGGCAGGTGACATTGGGGACTATTTCCCCCCCTCTGATGTTCGTTGGAAAGATGTGGCATCTGATGTATTTCTCCTCAAAGCTCGTGATATTATTTGTGAAAATATGGCTCAGATTGTGAATGTTGATATAACTATTATTTGCGAAGAGCCCAAAATTGGACCTTATCGAAAAAAAATGCGCTCATCAGTCGCTGAGATCTTAAAAATTTCTGAAGATCAAATTTCTATTAAAGCAACAACAACAGAACAGCTAGGATTTCTTGGACGCAAAGAAGGAATTGCAGTTAATGCTGTTGCTACCATAAAGAAACCTATTCGTTATCAGTAATCTGTATTTTTGCAATAATGAATTTTCTTTCGAGATTCCATTAAAGATTTTTGTATCAAAACCTTTTAAATGTTGGGTCATACATTAATTGCAGGCTAATTATTCTAGCTAACCCTACAAATATGATGCGTATGTTTAGATAAATATCCTAAGGAAATTATTTGATGTGGATGACATTGGGTTAATTAGGTCATAAAAATAAAGCCAGTTCCCAAGACAGATAAGATGGCACCTACTGTTGCCATGATCGCTGGCCTTTCTCGAGTCATGAACCAAAGGAAAGGCAAAACAAGAACTGGGGTCATTGATGATAAGGTCATTACAACTCCGGTATTTTCTCTTGCAAGAGCAAATAACAACAAGCTCATGCCAATACCCATTCCAAGAAAGCCGCTTAACGCAACCCGACCTAATAAGGCTTGGTCAATTTTCACTCTCGATTTCGTTTTTTCTCCATAGACTAGTGCAAAGAGCACCAGACAAATAGCTCCGACGCCAACTCGAATAGAAGAGGCTGCTATCGGATCAGCCCCAGCCTCAAGAGCTGGTTTGGCTATAATTGCTGCAACTGCTTGACAAAGACCTGCTGTCAAACCTAGCGCAACTCCAACAAACATTTGGCCATGAACGTCTTCCCAGTCGTGTATTTGGTCCCGTCGTTTGCCAAAAATAATTGACAAGAAAACCCCCACCATGACCAAGAAACAGCCTATGAGTGTTCCAAAGTCAAGGATTTCACCAAGAAAGAAATAGGCTAACACAGCAGATATTGGCGCATTGGTAGCAAATAGTATTGAGTTACGTCTTGGTCCTAAACGGCTGAGTCCTGAAAATAATGCTGTATCTCCAAGTGAAATACCTATTAAACCTGAGAGAGCTAGCATTAATGCATCCTTAGCCTTAATTGTTTCCCAACCACCATAGACAGCTGTAGCAATTGCAAGCATAAAGAACACAATGATCATCCTCACACGGGTGTAGGCAAGTGCCCCAAGCTGGCGTGCGGGATTTACGGAAATTAGTGTGCTAATGGACCAAGCTAGAGCAGCACCTACGGCTGCTATGTCAGCGATTAGCATTGCGTGTAACTCTGTTACTTAAATCTTTTGAATTACTTTCTTTGGCCTCCATTTCAAGGGATTTCTCACCCACTTTGCGCTCACGTACTGAGATGTATACGCCACTTAAGATTATTATCCCAATTCCCAACCATGTTATTGTATCTGGAAAATCGTCAAAAATTACAAAACCTATTATAGTAGCAACTATAATCTCAAAATAGCTGAAGGGGGCCAGTACTGAAGCTTTTGCGTTGTCAAAGGCCTTTATTAGAAGGAAATGACCAAGGGCTGCACAAGCACCCATTGCAGCCATGAGAAGCCAATCGATTTTGCTTGGTTCAATCCATTGAAAAGGAACTAAAACACTCATGATTACGGCTCCTAGAAGAGCAGTAAACGTTAGAGTGATTAGAGGCGGAGCACTACCCGAGAGTTTTCGTGTAGCAATGATGTAAAAGGCATATATAGTACCTGCAGTTAAAGCAAAGATCGTTCCAATCTCAATATTATTAAATCCTGGCCTAATAATGACCAAAGCTCCTAAAAAACCGAATGAAACGGCTGACCATCGTCGTACACCCACAACTTCACCTAATAAAACTGATGACAAGGTGGTGACTATTATTGGGGAAATGAAGACCAGCGCTAATGTGTCAGCAAGAGGCATCTCGGCAATAGCTGCAAAAAAGAAAAATGTTGAGCAAACTAATAAACCCCCTCTAATGATTTGCAGTGCTAAATGACGAGGCAGCAACGCCGAAGGTCCATATTTGAACAAGACGATGGGAAACAAATAAAAAAAATGAAATATATAACGACCCCAGACAACCTCGGCAATTGGGTAATCTGAACTTAAAAACTTTGCTAACCCATCCATGATTGGCACAATTGTCATGGATGAAATCATCAGCAAAATGCCCTTTAAAACAGATCCAGAGACATTTTCCTTTTTTTGTATGTACATTTTTTTAAACCTGTTTTTTAAAGCAAATGACTTCATTTGCTTTAATGAGTAAATTAATTTTTAGGGTGCTAATTTGGGAACTCAACAGATCTAGATCTTTTTGGATAGTTAAACTTTAAAAGCTTTTATAATTTTCTCATTTAATTGGCAATAAACAAAGAGATTAGCTCTTTCTTGCTAACCTCTTGATAAGTTTGGTCGGAGCGATAGGATTTGAACCTACGACCCCTTCACCCCCAGTGAAGTGCGCTACCAGGCTGCGCCACGCTCCGAACTGGACTTTTTTTTTAAAGTATCCAGGAGACCTGCTAATCTACTTGCTCAAAATCTAATAGCAACAGATAATTTATACTTAAAAAGAAGTATATTGTTGTTGATTCTAACTGACTAATCTGTTTTGGGATAGGCTAATGCGACTATTTTTGTAGTTTTAATGTTTTTTGAATGTCCGAATTTGAAATAAATCATTCTTATGTTAGTAAATTTTTTGCGATGTTTTCCTATCGAAGTTTGACAAACGAAAGAAATCAAATGTAGAAAAAACTGAAGCAACATATATAAAATTATATTAACTTCGTAAGTGAGTGTGAATATCTTCTAATTCGTCAACAACCGATTTTAACTTTGATAAAATTTTTCTATCAACTTTGTTTGATGATTTCTCTTTTGAGTCAGATCTAGACAGCTTTGAAGGGGTCTTGCCACCTTCTTTAAAAATTTTTTGAACACCCTTGATTGTGTAACCGTCATCATACAATAGCCCCTGTATACGACGTAAATTTTCCACATCTTCGGGCCGGTAATACCGACGACCACCTCCACGCTTAACGGGTTTTATTAAGGCAAATTTGGTCTCCCAAAAACGCAAAACGTGTTGAGGTAATTGTAGTTCCCCTGCAACCTCACTAATATTTTTGAAAGCAAAACTGGATTTGACCATTCCCTAGCAGCTTTATTCCGTAAAGTGTGACTTCATGTGGTTGATACGATTTTTTAAAACTTGTGAAGGCCTGAAAACAATAACTTTTCGGGGTAAAATCGGTACATCTTCACCAGTTTTGGGGTTGCGACCAATACGTTGCCCTTTGTGTCGAACAGAAAAACTCCCGAAAGATGAAATCTTTACTGTTTCCTCTTTGGTGAGAGTTTCAGATATATGCGATAGAACCGATTCCAGAAGGTGAGCTGACTCGCTATGTGATAAACCAACTTCTTGATAAACAGCTTCACTCAATTGTGCTCTTGTGATGGTTTTAATTGTCGTTGCTCCTCTAGTTGATATAAATATAATGCAACGTATCCTTCCCGAAGAAATCCGTCAATATCAAAGGTTTGCTGGGAACAACTAATGCCAAAAAAAACAATTAAATTGATAATACGTGAAAGCAAAAACCTTACCAGCGAACTAGTGCTGCACCCCAAGTGAAGCCGCCACCCATAGCTTCCATTAAAATTAAATGACCTTCTTTAATACGGCCATCACGAACGGCCTCGTCTAGTGCTAATGGGATGGAAGCAGCTGATGTATTTGCATGATGCTGAACTGTAATTACTACCTGATCTTCGCTTAAACCAAGTTTGCGAGCTGTATTTGATAGAATACGCAAATTTGCCTGATGGGGTACTAGCCAGTCTATATCAGACCGTTTACATGAATTTGCAGCGAGTGCTTCATCGACAACTGTTGCTAAATTAACTACGGCGTGTCGAAAAACTTCTTTTCCAGACATCTTAACTAAACCAACTGACTGGGTTGTGGAAGGACCACCATCAGCATAAAGAAGGTCGCCGTACCGGCCATCCGAATGTAAATGGGTGGAAAGGATACCCTTGTCTCCTTTTTCTTTCGAGAGAATAACGGCACCCCCACCATCACCAAAAAGCACACAAGTTTCGCGGTTTTTCCAATCAAGAAGGCGCGAAAAAGTCTCTGCTCCGATCACAAGAACTCGTTCTGCCTGCCCCGCCTTTATGAAGTTATCACCTACGGCAAGTGCGTAGATGAAACCAGAGCAGACAGCTTGAATATCAAAAGCTGCACCATGTTTCATGCCCAACATTGCTTGAACTTTTGTTGCGGTCGAAGGAAAAGTGTTGTCTGGAGTAGTTGTAGCGAGCACAATAAGGTCAATGTCCTTTACTGAAGTATCAGCTGATTTAAGTGCGCGAAGCGAGGATTGATATGCAATGTCTGCAGTAGTCTCATTTTCAGCTGCGATATGGCGTTGGCGAATCCCTGTTCTCTCGATAATCCATTTATCGGAAGTATCCACTAATTTTGTAAGATCGTTGTTGGTTAAAACACGTTCAGGTAAGTAAGAACCAGTTCCAATAATTCGTGATTTATTCATTATGTCTTTCAATGCTGTTATCTGGTTCATCTTCAAGGTGAGCTAGATCTTCTTTTATAACATCATTCAGACCATCCCTTATCAATTCAACAGCAACATCGATAGCATTGGCAAAACCCAAGCCATCTGTCCCACCATGACTTTTAACGCAAATTCCATTCAGTCCAAGAAACATTGCGCCATTATAACGTCTTGGATCAAGTCGTTGTCTAAATTTTGATAAAGCAGGTTTTGCCAAGGAAGCTCCTATTTTTGAAGTAAAAGTACTAAGCAGACACTCTTTAAGAAAAGTGCTAAACATTTTTGCTGTGCCCTCAGCCGTTTTGAGAGCGATGTTACCAGTAAATCCATCTGTAACGATAACATCTACAGTACCCTTTCCTATATCGTCACCTTCAATAAAACCATGAAATTTTATGGGAAGATCAATATTTTGGAGGGCGTAGAAGGCAAGCTGGACAGATTCATGACCCTTTAGCTGTTCTGAGCCAACATTTAAAATGCCCACGGAAGGTTGGGGTAGGCCAAGAACATTGCGAGCAAAAACTTCTCCCATAACCGCAAATTGTACGAGATTGTCGGAGCTACAAATCACATTGGCACCAAGGTCGAGCATCAGGCTTTGCCCGCGTTCTGTTGGAAAGTATGAAGCAATTGCAGGACGATCAATACCAGGGAGTGTCTTTAAAACAAATTTAGCCATTGCCATCAAAGCACCTGTATTGCCAGCAGAAACGATACCAGCCGCCTCACCATTACTTACCGCATTAATTGCTAAGCGCATACTGGAGTTTCTTCCAGAACGAAGAGCAGCACCCGCTTTTTCATGATTTGAAATCACTTCAGGAGTATGTTTCACAACACAAGCATCTTTGATGATAGGATTTTTGCTTACTAGCGGGACTAGAATATTTTCATCGCCAAACAAAAGAAAATTAACTTCAGAAAGGTGATTGAGCGCAATACCTATACCTTCCACAACCATGTCTGGTGCATTGTCTCCACCCATGGCATCAACTGAAAGCGTTACACGCATATTCATGATATGTCCTTATGTGATACTCTGACTTATATTAAGTCAGGCTGCGTCACCGGCTTCTAAGACTTCGCGTTCATTATAATGGCCGCATGAAGGGCAGACGTGATGAGGACGCTTTAGTTCTCCGCAATTTGAGCACTCGACGAATGTAGCACCCCTTAAAGCATCATGGGAACGGCGCATATTGCGGCGTGATTTTGAAATTTTTTTCTTTGGTACAGCCATTTTATAATCTCTCAAGTGCGCTTCAGGGTGCTAACGATGTCATTTACAGATTAAAAACTTCACAAGCAAGCAAGCCTAGAATTTATAGTTTCTTTTTTAGCTGTTCTAGGATCGAAAAAGGATTGATATTTTGCTCACTATTTTGCTTGCTCTGGTAGCATGAAAACTCATTAAATTTAACTCCTGCGGAACGTGGAAAAGGATCGATTTCTAAAGATAGTTGTTCGGTAACACTCTCACCAAGATCAAAGAAACCATTTATTAGAGGATCAGGTTGTTCTTGGAAATCTCTCGAATTTTCAACATTAATTTCTTGAGGCTCGCTTTCATGTTTAAAACAGTCAACCACTGGTGAACTATATATACGCTGGAACGAGCAATCAATTTCTTTTTTTAGTGGTTTAAGTGTTACAACACATTTTTGTCTGTATTCAGCCTTAAAGTTGCATACTAGGTGAATAACTTTAGCCGATTTACGTGACACTAAAGCATCCAGTTTTAAACTATCTAAACTCAAGAGCTCGAAACGGTTTGCTATTGCCTCTAGTTCAACAGTACTAGCTTCAATTTGGATTGTTTTACCAATCCCTTGTAACTTTTTGCAATCTACTAAAAAACTGAATTCTGGTGTTAGGTTCATTTAAATTATTTCATTCATTCAACTAGTTCAGGGTTGAATTTCAGTTCACCAGCTATAAATACATCAATATTTGTTTGATCAAGATAATCCGTTTGCCTTCGTATATATTTTGTTATATTTCGTAAATTATTATCAGTCACTTTATTCTCTCTGTAAAGATTTCGCTCAAGAGCTGCCATAAGGATATTGTCATCTAAACTTGCAAGCCCTCGATCGTAAGATTCTAATCTACCGTAAAAAGCTTTCGTCATTTTTTTTACTCTATGTAAAACACCCATGTCTCCAATTCCTAACTCACGAAGATTTAAATCAAAATCTTCAAACATGTAGTCAAATAAAGCCTGTGATAGTGTTCGGGTTTGATCAATATCAAGTTTCATGCGTCGTATCACTAGAATCATGTGTAGTGATATCATGTCAAAACGACCATCAAAGGTATCGGCAACACCATAATCTTTATAGAAAACTGGAAGTCGTGATTGTTTTACAATGCTTTTGTATAGTTTGTGTGCCGTCTTTTTTTCATGAGAAAAAGAAAAAATTTTTTTTATGATATTCATTTTATTTACCGAACATTTGACAGTAGTCTATAAGGAACGCAATTGATTTTAATAATGACGAAAAACATGTTAAATATATGTCCTTATTTTACTTAAACTAGACAAAATTCAATGTTTTTTTCATACCGGATCTCAAATAGTGATGTTGTTTTATAATTCATCAAAAATCTTATTTTTTTTGTGTCTTACTGTCTATCTGGTTGGCTGCTCTCCAAAAATAGATATTCGGGGGAATTTTCATGATCCGGATGTCTTGAGTGAGATTAAGGTGGGAGACATCTCACAACTGGAAGTTAGGGAAATCCTTGGAACGCCATCATCAATAACTATGTTTGATCAGGAAAGATGGATTTATGTATCTGAACGAACAGAAACCTTGGCTTTTTTTGAGCCAGTAGTCAAAGAACGCAAAGTAATTATCCTTAACTTTAATGAGCAGGGAATAGTGAGCAAAATAGAAATTTTAGATGCAGAAAATGGTAAAAAAATACAACCAGTAACTCGAACAACTGCAACTAGTGGAAGTGAATTTGGTTTTTTCCAACAACTTTTTGGTAATATGGGGCGATTTAACGCACCGGAAGATTCAGGCGATGTTCCCGGTTTCTAGTGACTATTTGTCCGTGATTATTTATCAGTAACCTTTAATATAACAATTTTGTGCAGTAAGCCGGGGCTAAGAACTTTTTTAGCAGCCTTTTGCATCCGAGTCGTTAGAATGCTTGTTGTTAATTTTGTTTTACGTCGAATAAGCTGTGGGACGAAGACATATAGTTCTTTGAAAAAAGCATCAGTTAAACGTGGCAGCTGTTTAATTAAAGCTTGTTGATTTTCAACACCAAGAACTTGAACTTTAAGCTCGATTAAAATAGTGGCAGCTACTCTGTCTTCAGCAAAAATAGGGATGGACAATTTATCCATTTTGATATCAATGGGGGGTTCAACCTGAGTGATCTTCTCTTCTTCAACTTTGTTTGAAAATGGACCGATCTGTAGCCATTTAAGAACACTTATAGTGCCGCCACCAATCATTAGTAAAATAGCAAAAATAATAATTATTTTTTTAACATCCATAGCTCGAATCGCTCCAATGGAAAATTCAACTCTATGGTAAATCAAAACTTGAAAAATAATCGAGGAAATATTCTAAAAATGTTGATAACCAGAAGACGCTATATCTACTTTTATACCTTTGCTATCAAGAAAGGTCACTAGATGAGAGTCGAGCAAGGGCTCAATATTACCAACTTGAGTTAATGCAATCTCAAGCTCTTTTGCTAGTTGTGAGATGTTTTTTTGAAACTTAACAGGTACAGTAAAAAGAAGTTCATAATCATCACCTCCAGAGATTAGCTCCTCCAAAAGTTTTGAATTAACTTCTACCATAGCACGAGCTGTTTCTGATAGGGGAATATCACTAGCCCTTATTGTCGCACTAACATGAGAAGCTGTACAGATGTGTCCTAAATCTTGAGAAAATCCGTCTGATATATCTATTGCTGAGCTGGCAAATCCAGTAAGTCGTCTTCCTAAATCAATTCTGGGTTGTGGGCGAAGATATCTATCAATTACATAGTTCAGATGGGGTTGCTCAATTTTTATATTGTTTTTCCGCAAGGTTGATAACCCAAGATATGCATCTCCAATTGTTCCACTTACATAGACAAGATCACCAATATTTGCTCCAGAACGTTTGATCTCACAGTCTTTTTTAACCCAGCCGAAAGCCGTAATAGTTAAGGATAAAGGACCAGGTGTTGAGACGGTATCACCGCCAATCAAGGTGACGTTATATAGATCTTGTTCAATAGCAAGTCCTTGTGAAAAGGTATTTATCCAGCTTGCATCATATTTTACATTTCCTGAGTCAGGTAAGGATAATGATAACGAGTAATAAGCAGGATCAGCACCCATGGCAGCTAGATCTGAAATATTTACTCTTAAACATTTTGATGCAATTAGGTCAGGGGGTGTTTCTTCAACAAAATGAACATCTGATATTAATGTGTCCATTGTAACAACCAGTTGATAATTTTTTTTTGTCTTTACAACTGCTGCATCATCTCTCAACAAGGCAGCTCCGACCTCTGCTTGAGTGAGTGGACTCAAGTATTTTTTTATTAGGTCAAATTCGTTAGGACGAGAATATTGAGTCATTTAATCACTCAAATTTTTCATTTCTGCATTTCGCACTACTCTTGAAATTTTATCCAATACTCCGTTAACTAAACTTGGTTTATTGTCATCAAAAAATGCCCTAGCAACATTGACATATTCGTTGATGATGACTTTTGCTGGAACTTTGGCAAAAGTTATAAGTTCAAAGGTACCAGCGCGTAAGATTGCTCTTAGAATAACTTCAAGTCGTTCAATAGTCCATTCATCAGAGAGGGAGGGCCTGATAATTTGATCTATTTCATTTTGTTTTGCCGATACACCACGAATAATTTTTGTAAGAAGATTATAATTAGGTGTTGCTATGTGAGGGCAGTTTTCTTGATCATCTTTAGTCAATTCTGAATGGAATTTCCATCGATCTTTGAGAAATTCCAGCAACACAGGATCAGCAGAAACACCCGTCATGTCTATTTCGTAAAGGGCTTGAACAGCAGAAAGTCTCGCAGAAGAACGGTCGACTCCCACAATTTTTTTGTTGTCACTATTTGAAGAGTTCATATGGACATGGGATGGAAATATTTTTTAACTTCCATCATCCTAAGGCAGGCATTTGCTACATCTCCACCTTTATTTTTCTTACTTACAGATGCTCTATCCCAAGCCTGTTCATGATTTTCTACGGTCAAAATGCCGTATCCAAGAGCTACACGGTATTGCATTGCAATATCCATCATGCCACGAGAAGCCTCTTGGCATACATAGTCATAGTGTGAAGTTTCACCACGAATTACACATCCAAGTCCAATAAAACCGGCAAAATGATTTTTGTTTGGATTATATTCCAACGAGTGGATAGCTTGAAGAATAGCCTGGGGTATCTCAAAGGCTCCAGGAACAGCTATGCGTTCATATTCTATTCTTGCATTTTCGAGGACTGTTATAGCACCCTTGCATAATTCATCCGAAATATCTTCGTAAAAGCGACTTTCCACTATTAATACTTTTGAATCTTCTATCATGGGTTGTCTATTCAACCAGAAATAGAACGTTGTTCAACAACACTAAGCCCATAACCTTCAAGCCCGACAATGTTGCGATGAGTGTTTGAGAGAAGGATCATATCTTTGACTCCTAAGTCTAGTAAGATTTGTGCACCAACACCGTAGTCTCTGAGTTCTGCATTTGAGCTAATTTCTTCTCCCATTTTTTCTCGAACACGATCAGATAGGCTTGTTGGTAATGGTTCTCGAATTAAGACGATAATACCCCGCCCCTCATTGGCAACCATATTCATGGCTTTGTGTAATTCATCACACTTACCAGTTGCATCGGACAAGACATCCTCCAAAAGATTTAAAGCATGCATGCGAACCATTACAGGTTTGCCATTTCCTACTTCACCTTTTGTAAGTACGATATGTTCTGCATAAACCACTTTATTAACATAAACAAACATCTTGAACTTCCCACCGTGATTGCTGTTGAAAGTGGATTGAACTTTGCATTCTACCAAGCGGTCATACATGAGACGGTAAGCGATTAAATCAGCGATAGTACCAATCTTTAAACTATGGCTTTGAGCAAATTTAATGAGTTCAGGTAATCGCGCCATCGAACCGTCATCATTCATTATTTCGCATATGACACCAGAAGGGTTTAAGCCGGCAAGTCGAGATACATCAACGGCGGCTTCTGTATGACCAGCTCGTACAATCACGCCACCCTGAGATGATACCAAAGGGAAGATGTGCCCTGGGCTTGCTATATCAACATTGGTCTTGGTTGGATTAATTGCCACAGAAATTGTGCGAGCCCGATCAGATGCGGAAATGCCAGTTGTTACTCCTTCTCTAGCTTCGATTGATACTGTAAAAGCAGTTTGATGCCGGGAGTTATTTCGGCTTGCCATCAAAGGTAGCTCTAATTCACGAATGCGCTCAGGAGTTAATGAAAGGCAGATTAGTCCACGTCCATACTTGGCCATAAAGTTTATTGCTTCGGGTGTAGCCATTTGTGCAGGTATAACAAGGTCACCTTCATTTTCTCGTTCTTCGTCATCAACAAGTATGTACATTTTCCCATTACGGGCATCTTCAATTATGTCTTTGATGGGTGATAAGATTTTAGATTTTTTCACGGCAATAAAAAAATTCCTTATAAACACTCCTATTAGGAATGTTCAATTTCCATAAGTCTTGCAACATAGCGAGCAAGCATGTCTATCTCCAAATTGACCAACTCTCCAATTGAGAGTAATCCTAGCGTAGTTTCAACTTGAGTGTGAGGGACTAAGTTTACTCCAAAGCTCATTTTATCTACCTCGTTCACAGTCAAAGACACTCCGTTCAAGGTTATTGAACCTTTAGGTGCAATAAATTTCCTTAACATGTCACTTGTTTTGAACTTTACACGTAGAGAATCACCTTCTTTGTTAATATCTACTACTTTAGCTGTTCCATCAACATGACCGGAAACTAAATGACCACCCATTTCATCACCAACCTTTAGAGCACGCTCCAGATTAACAGGTGTATTTACCACCCAAGACCCAAGAACAGTTTTAGATAATGTCTCTTCTGAAGCCTCAAAAGCGAACCAATTATCTTGTTTTTCGATGACTGTCATGCATGCACCAGAACAGCAGATAGAGGCGCCTATGTTGATTTCTGAGGTATTAATTTGAGTGGTTATTTCAAATCGGGTATCACCCTTCTTCTCTATGGCGCATACTTTACCTATATCTGTAACAATACCAGTAAACATCTCTATTTCCTATTTGTGAATTCATACATTTCGTAAATATCATTACCGCACTGGTGCTGACTAACACGTTTAAATGATTTTGCTTCTTGTAGGTTTTCAACACCGCATCCAGCAATTGAGTCTATCCCATCACCTCCGATTATGTTTGGTGCACGGAACCACGCAAGACGATCAACTAACCCAGCACTAATAAAGGATCCTGCTAGTTTGCTACCGCCTTCTAATAAGACATTATTAAATCCATAAGTGCCCAAAGTCTTTGCAATAAGCTCTGGGGGTAGCTGACCAGAAAGTGCGGGTTCAAGTTCAATTATTTTGACCCCAAGCTCAGTATAATCAGAAATCTTTTTCCTATTATCTCTTGCTGCAGTAAAGACGGTAGTAGGTATTTTGTTTGCTGTTTTAACCAAAGTGTTAGATAAAGGCAATTTCAAAGTGCTGTCGATTATAATCCGATGTGGAGAATAATTTTCCATACCAATGAGACGACAGGTTAGTTGAGGCTTATCAGCTAATGCAGTCCCTATACCAATAATAATTGCGTCACTTCTGGCTCTAAGCATATGACCTTGCGCTCTAGCCTCAGGCCCTGTGATCCATTTGCTTTGTCCACTTTGTGTGGCAATCTTTCCATCCAATGTTGTCGCAGACTTTAATGTTATAAGTGGACGACCTTCTGACAGTCTTTTGAAAAAGCCCTCATTAAGGTTCTTTGCTTCTTTCTCCAGTACACCCTCAATTACCTCAATGCCAGCATTCTTAAGGTGGTCTATACCACTACCAGATACTCTTGGGTCTGGATCCTTACAAGCGACAACCACACGTTTTATTTTAGCATTTATGAGAGAAATTGAGCATGCGGGTGTTTTGCCCTCATGACTGCAGGGTTCTAGTGTCACGTATGCTGTTGCTCCATAACATCGAGCTCCTGCTCTCTTAATAGCTTCTGTTTCTGCATGTGGTCTTCCACCAATTTGTGTCCAACCTCTTCCAGCAATCTGACCTTCACTTGTAACGATTACGCAACCAACAGCTGGGTTGGGGGCAACTATTCCTAGACCTCGCCTTGCTAAGGCAAGCGCTGTTCCCATGTGGATTATATCTTCTTCAAAGACATTCATCATTGAGGCTCCGAGATATATTAATTCTCGTCACCTAGTTCACCGATGAACTCTTCGAAGTCTTTGGTTTCTCGAAAATTACGATAGACTGATGCGAAACGAACATAAGCAATTGTATCAAGATCTCGCAAGTTATCCATGATCATCTCGCCAACGACTTTAGTAGGAATTTCTGTTTCCCCTAAAGTCTCCAGTCGTCTTTGAATACCATTTACAACACGTTCTATTTTGTCATCATCTACTGGTCTTTTCCGAAGGGCAATTTTTAAGGAACGCATAATTTTGTCACGATCAAAAGGTGCTCTGTCTCCGTTCTTTTTTACAACAGTTAGTTCGCGCAATTGTACCCTTTCAAAGGTTGTAAAACGCGAACCACAATTTGAGCAAAAACGCCGGCGTCGGATTGTTGCATTATCTTCCGTCGGTCGAGAATCTTTGACTTGTGTGTCATCACCACCACAGAAAGGACATCGCATAAAATAGTCTCCCTCTTAAGCTCCTAAAGTATCCATGTAGATTGGAAATTTTCGACAAAGTTCACTTACTTTAAAAGCTGCTTCGGCCTCTGCAACTGAGTTATCGTTTTTATTAACGGCAAGGCCATCAAGAACATCGCCAATTAAATGACCTATTTGACTAAATTCTTCTTTTCCAAAACCTCTGGTTGTACCAGCTGGAGTTCCAAGGCGGATACCAGATGTAACAGTAGGTTTTTCCTGATCAAAGGGAATGCCATTTTTATTACAGGTCATAAGTGCACGGTCAAGGCTGAGCTCTGCATCACGACCTGTTATACTTTTTGGCCTTAGATCAACCAGTAATAGGTGTGTGTCGGTACCTCCGGAAACAATTTCCAAACCACGTTCAACAAGAGTTTTTGCTAGTACTTGAGCATTTTCTATAACGGCTTTTATGTATTGTTTAAATTCCGGTTGCAAAACTTCACCAAATGCAACTGCCTTTGCTGCAATAATGTGCATTAGTGGTCCGCCCTGAAGTCCCGGGAATACAGCAGAATTTATTTTTTTAGCAATATCATCATTATTTGTTAGAATCATACCACCCCGCGGTCCACGCAAAGTTTTATGAGTTGTAGTGGTAACAACATCCGCAATACCTATTGGGGAGGGATGCAACCCAGCTGCTACTAAGCCTGAAAAATGAGACATATCTACCAACAACAACGCGCGTACCTCGTTCGCTATTGCTCGAAAACGTTCAAAATCGATTGTTCTAGAATAGGCAGAGCCACCCGCAAAGATCAGCTTTGGTTTGTGTTCTTTCGCGAGTCTCTCAACTTCTTCATAATCAATTATAGCATCTTCACGACGTACTCCATATTGAATACCATTAAACCACTTTCCGGATAAAGCTGGGGGGGCTCCATGAGTAAGGTGACCGCCGGCTGCTAATGACATCCCTAATGTTGTGTCCCCTGGTTGTAACAAAGCCAGCATGACTGCGCCATTAGCCTGGCAACCTGAGTGTGGTTGTACATTTACATGTCCGCAACCAAAGATTTTTTTTGCTCGGTCAATTGCCAGGGTCTCAGCGACATCAACATTTTCGCAACCACCATAATAGCGACGTCCTGAATAACCTTCGGCATATTTATTAGTCATCACGGAGCCTTGAGCCTCCATTACGGCTCTTGAGGTAATATTCTCAGATGCTATCAACTCAATCTGACCTTGTTGACGGATTAATTCGCTTCTGATGGAGGAAGAGAGCTGTTGGTCTATATCAGAAAGTGATTTGTTAAAGAAGTTGTTTAAACTAGTAGATGGATAATTGTTAATATTGTCTAACATTGAATGCTCCTAGGAAAGTACAATTGATTACGGGTTTGATAATTTTTCTACACGATTTTTATGGCGGCCACCCTCAAAATCTGTATTAAGAAAAGTGTGAAGGCAATCTACAGCTACATCCTTTCCTATCACTCGTCCTCCGAAAACGATAACGTTTGCATCATTATGAAGTCGAGACATTTTTGCACCTAATGAGTCGTGAACAAGAGCAGCACGAATATTGTTGTGACGATTTGCTGCAATAGAAATTCCAATTCCACTTCCACAGACAAGAATGCCACGGGAGGCTTTATTATCTTTTATTGCTGCAGCCATAGCATATCCATAATCAGGGTAATCTACAGATTTAGCTTCATTGGTTCCTAAGTCTAGAACTTCAAGGTTAAGATTTTTTAATTCCTGTTTTAACTCATTTTTTAGTTCAAAGCCCGCATGGTCACATGCAATAGCAATAACTTCAGATGACATTTTTGTTTCCTAGCAGATATTGGTGTAACATATTAGAATTTAAATACCATGTATTGGTCTCCTTTGCCAATAAACCACAATTCATCGACAGGAAAAATAGATATATAGCAAATTATAGATATTACTTTCTGTTTTTTGCACTCTTTTTGTTTAACACGTAGTGGAGTTTACGGGCTGCCAGATGTTTTAGAACCTCTTCACTTTGGTTCTTGTCACCAACCATAACAACTTCTGTTCCTGTGTTTGGGTCAATAGCAATCACCTTAACAGAACGACCAGTTGTGTAAATAAGCTCAATGAGAACTTCGCGTTGTTCTTCCAAATTCGACTCATATTTAAAAAAACATATTCAACAATAATAAGTTTACCACGATTTGTATGTTTGAAGTATGATATTCTCGCTCACTAGAATACAACATGAATCGTTACGTATATAGCAATATTCAAAACTTACTTAAGCAAGAGTATTGCAAGTCGTTGACATGATGTGTTTCCTATGTTTCTTGTTCGTTTGAAAAAAAATTAGATAAAGGTACTGTAAACATTGGTTAAAAAAGGATCATTATCGTTGGGATCTTTTCCAACAACTCGTATGAGGCGCAACCGTGCTGATGACTTTTCACGGCGTCTTGTTTCCGAAAACACTCTGCATACAAATGACTTAATTTGGCCAATTTTTGTAATGGATGGAGATAACATACGTGAGCCGATTCCTTCTATGCCTGGAGTAAACCGTCTCAGCATCGATCGAATGATTGATGCCGTTGGAGAAGCCGCTAACTTAGGGATACACGCTATTTCAGTCTTTCCAAATATTGACCCGGCCCTAAAAACATCCAAAGCAGAGGAGGCTTTTAATCCAGAAAATTTAATCTGTCGTGCAGTGCGGGCTCTGAAGAAGTCTTATCCAAACGTGGGTGTCATTTGTGATGTTGCGTTGGATCCTTTTAGTAGTGATGGTCATGATGGAATACTCAAGGATGGTGTTATAAATAATGATGAAACTATAGAAGCACTTTGTAAGCAGTCCGTTGTTCAGGCTCAAGCAGGCTGCGACATTATTGCCCCATCGGACATGATGGATGGGCGAGTAGGTGCAATACGTAATGCTCTTGACGAGAGGGGTTTTGAATCAGTTCGTATTTTGTCGTACGCCGCCAAATATGCATCGGCTTTTTACGGCCCATTCCGAGATGCAGTAGGTTCAGGTGGTGTTCTGAATGGAAACAAAAAAACTTACCAAATGGATCCAGCAAATTCAGGGGAAGCCCTTCGTGAGACGGCACTTGATATAGCCGAAGGAGCAGATATGGTAATGGTTAAGCCGGGTTTACCCTACTTAGATGTACTAAGTCACATTAAGGAAACATTTGGAGTTCCAACCTTTGTTTATCAAGTTAGTGGGGAGTATGCAATGTTGAAAGCTGCAATTCAAAATGGCTGGCTGGATAACGACAAAGTTATTCTTGAAAGCTTAATAGCCTTTAAACGCGCTGGTGCTGATGGGATATTTACATATCTTGCTCCCGAAGCTGCTAAACTAATTAACTATCAATAAAAAATACTTCTTATAACCTGGTTCTCTTAAGTATTGTTCTTTAATGTCTGATTAAAGGAATCAAAATGAAAATACGTGGTCCTTTATCGGGAATCAAAATAGTTGATTTAACACGAGTACTGTCAGGGCCATATTGTACGATGTTGCTAGCAGATTTAGGTGCGCGAGTTATCAAGGTAGAAGCGCCATTGATAGGTGACGATGCTCGTCATTTTGGTCCTTTTGTTGAAACGCTTGAGGGTAAAAAATCTGCATATTTTTCATCACTTAATCGAGGTAAAGAAAGTATAGCGCTCAATTTAAAAAACTCAGAAGACAANAAGACTTTTAAAAAATTACTCGGTTACGCTGATGTTCTTGTTGAAAATTTCCGACCAGAAACAATGGAAAACTTTGGACTTGGATGGAAAGTCCTGCATAAAAAATTTCCAAAGTTGATTTATGCTGCAACTTCTGGATATGGGCATACTGGTCCTTACTCACAAAATGCAGCATATGATCTTGTGGTACAGGCAATGGGAGGTTTAATGAGTTTAACAGGCCAACAGGATAGCGGGCCAACTAGAGTAGGCGCTTCAATTGGCGATATTATAGCTGGTATGTTCACGGCAATAGGCGTAAATGCTGCTTTGTATAATCGTGAGAGAACCGGTAAAGGACAAAAAATAGATGTTGCAATGCTTGATTGCCAAGTTGCTATTTTAGAAAACGCAATTGCTAGATATTCAACCACCGGTGATGTGCCCGGTCCGCTTGGTGCACGTCATCCTTCAATAACACCATTTGACTCGTTTAAGGCAGCAGATGGCAATATTGTAATTGCAGTTGGAAATGACAAAATATTCTCAGTTTTATGTGAGGCAATAGGCTGCTGTGAATTAATTGAAAATCCTTTTTTCAAAACAAATAATTTGAGAACAGAAAATTGTTTGATTTTAAAACAAACACTTGAACAAGCTCTGAGTAGAAAAACGGTTGCTGAGTGGAAGAAAGCTTTTGATCAGGTTGGTGTTCCATCTGGACCAATTAATAAGATTGACCAAGTGTTAGCGGATCCGCAAATAATCTTTCGTAATATGGTAGTGACAGCTGATGATAAAATTTCTGGACCCTTAAAAATGGCAGGCAATCCAATAAAAATGTCGTCCTTCAAGGACCCTTCAACTCGTCCACCTGCTCCTGAATTAGACGCAGATAGAAAAAAAATTATTGCAGAATTTATCTCCAATGATGATTAATTCTTTAAAGTGCTTAAGTTTTTTGTCAAACAAAAACATAAAGTTGTATACCTATGCTTTATTTTTAAAGGTAAATACAAAGATTATTTAGCTGTACTAATTTGCGCATAATCCCCTTTAAAGTACAGTAAAGGCCTGCCATTTTTTGATTGTTGAAGACGTTCGACCAAGCCTACAATAATTAGGTGGTCTCCGCCACTATGAATGGATTCAATTTTACATTCAAGATTTGCAAGGCAACCATTTAATATGGGAACGCCAGTATCCCAAAAAGTATGATCAACTTCAGCAAAACGGTCCTCTACTTTGGTTGAGAAAATAACTGACAAATTTTTTTGATCTTCATTTAACATATTCAAAGCGAAACCATTTCCTCTATCAAAAGCATCAATGCTAGCTGTTTTTTTATCAAGGCAGAATAGAACTAAAGGAGGAGATAGGGAGAGAGATGTAAAGGCATTGACTGTAAGTCCAACCGGAGTTTTATTCTCTGTCATCCCAGTAACAATGGTTACGCCGGTAGCAAAGAGACCTAGGACACTTCTAAATCTTGTTTGATCAATACTCACGTTTTTGTATTTCATTCTATTAAGTTAATACAAAGGATAAAAATTCTAAATATTATAAAAACATGCTATTAATATTTTTTTTGTCATAAATGTTTTCTTGTATTTGTTACAAAACAAAAAATAGAATTATAACATATTTTTTTGCAACCTATACTTTTCAGTTTTAAAATGCGAGTATATTAAAATATGATTTCTCTCAATTAAAAAATTGGGGCAACTAACTTGAGACGCTCACCTCAATTCACTTCTCTAAACTCAACTCATTTCTTCTTTACAACAAATCTTCAGCCGTGCCCTTATTTTAATGGAAAGGTCGAAAGGCGCTTAGTAACAGAGTTAATTGGAGAAGATTCACAGGTCTTACATGACCAACTAACTCGTAATGGTTTTCGGCGTTCTCACGGAGCAGCTTATGCTCAAGCTTGTCCTGACTGTGATCGATGCACAGCAATAAGGGTAAGAGCTCGTGAATTTATTTATTCTCGGAGTCAGCGAAGAATTGTAAAACGTAATGAGGAACTCTCAGTAAGACAGGTTTCAGCAATCGCCAATAAGGAGCAATTTAATCTTTTTAAAGCCTACCAGTCTTCTCGACATTCTGGAGGTGATATGGAAAACATGCTTTTCTCTGATTATAAATCCTTGCTAGAAGAAAATACGATCGATACAGCTTTAATTGAATTTCGCCTAAGCCGTCGTCTCGTTGCTTGCATGATTGTAGACAAAATATCAGATGGTTTTTCAGCTGTTTATAGTTTCTTCGATACAGAATTTGATAATCGCAGAAGTCTAGGTACTTTTATGATTTTATGGTTGATAAAACATGTGAAAGTTTGTGGTCTTGATTATGTTTATTTGGGATTTTGGATAAACAAATGTAAAAAAATGTCTTACAAAAAAAATTTCAAGCCTTTTGATTATTTTTGGTCTGGAAATTGGGTATCTCATGAAGAGATTAAGAATTTCAAAGAATTTTCTGACACCTAATTTATAAGTATGTAATTTTTTTTCATTTTTTTATGCTATATACTCAAGTTTAAATTTTTTACGTTTCATTATTTTTTTTATTGCAAAAATTAACCAAACTTTCCAGTAGTTGAGAATCCTCGGGGCACTTTTGACCCTGCTTGCGCACGTTTTCCTAGCCATTTGTTTAAATCGACTTCATTTCTTGTTCTTTGGCCAGCTTTCCAACTCAAACCATCTGATAATTTAAAAGCTTTCGCGTCAGCAATGCAACCCTGTGCAAAACGTTGAAGGAAATTTCCTCGTCCACGAGAAAGTTGCTGAAGCTGTTCTATAGGAAATATAAGTAACTTTCGGTTNTGCCCTACGCTGGCTATATGATCTGCCTCTTTATCTACAATTGAAGCAACTGCACCCTCCTCTCCTTTTTCAAGATTGAGGATCTGCTTTCCTTTTTTCGTTTGTGCAACAACGTCAGATTGCTTAACGATAAACCCCCTCCCGGTATTAGAAACAACAAGTAATTTCTGTACCGGATTAAGAATAAACATAGAGATAGTTTCATATTCGTTGCCTAGACCAATCATTAAGCGAATTGGTTCACCATCACCACGTCCTCCTGGTAACTTATCACAACTAATTGTGTAGAAACGGCCATTACTGGCAAAGATGACCAACTTATCAGTAGTTTCTGCATTTATTACGAATTTTTCTGTGTCTCCTTCTTTATATTTTATCTCTTTTTTACTTTCTGCTTGTCCCCGCAGAGTTCTAACCCAACCTTTGGATGAGCAGATTACAGTAATTGGTTCTCGCTCAATCATTGCGGCCAGAGGAACAATAACTGATGAAGACGGCAACCCAATTAAAGTTCGACGTTTGCCAATAGTTGTTTTGGAACCGAATTCTTTTTTTATTTCATTTAATTCACTAGCAACCTTTTGCCACAAAACTTTTTCATCTTTGAGTTGAGCAACTAATTGTTTCTCCTCATATGTTAGTTTTTTATTTTCTTGCTGTATCTCAACTTCCTCAAGTTTGCGTAACTGGCGCAGGCGCATATTCAGGATGGCCTCTGCTTGCAATTCAGTTAAATTAAAACTTCGGGTAAGTGCTTTCTTAGGTTCCTCCTCCTCACGAATTATAAGAATTACTTTGTCTAAGTTCAGAAAAGCAACAAGGTAACCACCAAGTATTTCTAGACGATGACGAATTTTTTTTAGCCGAAATTTTTTTCTACGTACAAGGACCTCACGGCGATGATCAAGGAAAGCTTGCAGTACATCACGTAAGTTCATTACACGAGGTACTTGATGACTATCAATAACGTTCATATTTAAGCTAAACCGAATTTCCATGTCGGTCTGTTTGAATAAATACTCCATCAGTAATTTAGAATCTACAGTCCTATTTTTTGGTTCAAGTATTATTCTAATTTCATCAGTAGATTCATCACGAATATCAGCTAACATGGGAAGCTTCTTAAGGTTCATTAAATCAGCTATTTTTTCAATGAGCCTGGACTTTTGAACTTGGTAAGGAATTTCAGTAACCACAATTTGATACTGGCCGTGGTTGAGTTGCTCAATTGACCATTTTGAACGCAGTCTGAATCCACCTCGTCCCGTTTTGTAAGTTTCCAGAATTGACTCTCGTGACTCTATAATCTCTCCTCCCGTTGGAAAGTCGGGTCCTGGAACTAAATCAATCAACTTTTCGAATGTAGCATTTGGAAATTTAATAAGGTGGGTTAAAGCTGTACATAACTCACTTAGATTATGAGGTGGTATAGAAGTTGCCATGCCTACAGCAATACCTGCTGATCCATTGGCTAACAAATTAGGGAAGCTAGCAGGTAAAACAATAGGTTCTGTGTCTTCACCATCATAGGTTTCACGAAAATCAACTGCGTCTTCGTTAATGCCCTCAAGTAATGCTAGAGCGGCAGCTGTCATACGAGATTCTGTATAGCGCATAGCTGCTGCATTATCACCGTCTATATTACCGAAATTCCCTTGACCATCAATTAGCGGGNAGCGTACTGANAAATTTTGAGCTAAACGAACTAAAGTTTCGTAGATGGCAATATCACCGTGTGGATGGTATTTGCCCATTACGTCACCAACAACACGAGCACATTTTTTGAATCCAGTATTTGGGTCAAGTTTTAATTGCCGCATTGCAAATAGCAAACGCCTATGAACCGGTTTCAAACCATCCCGTACATCTGGCAAAGAACGTGACATGATAGTCGATAAGGCATAATTCAGATACCGTTCACCAAGAGCATCGGCAAGCTCTGTTTCAGGTATCTTATCTATTGGGGCTGCATTGACCATATATAAACCGACATAATGTAACAATTAAACAATATATAGTACTTTATAAGGAATTATGGTCAATATTTAGGATTAAAAAAATTTAATCAGCTTTTTCTGAACTATCAACTTGGTGAACAAATTTCTATGGGGAAATTATTTTGTAATGAGACCTAATATTAATAAATCTTTAAAAAACATATTTGTTTATTTAATAGGCCAATCAACTAATTAGGAATTTATTTTGATTAAAAAAGCTGCATTATTACAAGTCCAGCAGTTACCATTAGGGCAGCAACAATTCTTCTGGTACCAAAAGACTCACCCAACACAAACACTCCAATAAATGCCGCAAAAACGGCACTTGTCTCACGTACTGCTGAGACATGGGCCATAGGTGCATGCCCAAGGGCCCATACAACCAGAGCATACGCAACAGCACACATACCACCTCCAATAAAACCAGTATACAACCAATGCTTGCGTATATATGGGATAAATTCCTGACGTTTGAAGATTAAGGAAGCAAAAATAAGTGGCAATGCATAAACAGTAAAAAGCCAAAGAATAAATGAGAGTGCATTACCTGATTTTCTTACGCCAATTCCATCAATAATTGTGTACGCACTAACAAAAGTAGCTATACCAATTCCATATAAAAAAGGAAGATAGTTCCAGCTTTCCCCTTTTTTGCGTTCCAAAGCAAAAGCAGCAATTCCAATTGATGCCAACATAAGACCACCTAATTCAGTTATTGTTGGAACTTCTGCATAAAAAGTTGATGCACCTAAGGCTACCAGTAAAGGTGCTGAACCTCGTGATACAGGATAAACGAGGCTCAAATCACCATAATTATAGGCACGAATAAGAAGAAAGTAATAAGTCGAGTGCAAACACATTGATAGAAAAAGATACGGCCAGCTCTCAGGGGCAGGCGGTTCTATGAAAGGAAGTGTGAAAATAGACATTACTGAGCCAGCACCAATAACAAGTGTTAGTGTCAGCATTCTGTCTTCACTATTTTTTACAATCGCATTCCATATAGCATGCAATAATGCTGCTAACAATACAACCAAAGTGAAGCCGAGAGACATGATTTATATTTCCTTGAATTTTTTCAATAAAACTTAATTACAACTTTAGTAGTAAAAAATAAGTCGGCTACAGAGGCCAACATAAATGAATTCTATATTCAATGTTCGCCTTTATTGAAAAAACGTCAGCGAAACTTAGAGCGTAAAGTTTGGTCTAATATTTAATTAAGGTATTTTTCTGCTTTTTTGAGATCTTCAGGCAAGTTTATATTAAAAAACGGGTCGATAGGAACCGCAGACCATTCAACGTGGGCTACTTTGTATTGGGACGTCCACTGTTCAATTTTTCGAATATTTTTATACATTATTGCTTGTCGCAAGTCTCCAGCAAGCCTTGTTGGCCATATTGCAAAGACTGGATGATTTCGATTATTAGATCGGGCACAAGCTATATCAGCACCTTGAGTTTGTAAATTATTGTGCATTTCTTTAACGAGATTGTCAGGGAAAAAAGGAGCATCTGTGGGGAAAGTAGCAATCAATTCACAATCTGGCACATTCCAGGTTGCCCATTCCATACCTGTTAATACACCTGCTAAAGGCCCCATGGCTCCATCAACAACATCAGGAACAACCGGTAAGTTGAATTTCTTAAAGCGAGAGCTGTTGCCATTGGCATTTATTATCATATGGCTCACTTGGTCTGTGGCGACTTCAATAGTATAAGAGAGTAATGATCTTCCACTAAGCTTTTGAAGACACTTATCACCACCACCCATCCGTCTTGCTAGTCCACCTGCCAGTAAAACTCCTACAATATTTCTGATAACAGTCATTTAAATTTTATCCTTAACTTTTAAAAGGACACTCTTCTAAATTAAAAAAAAGTAAAAGGAAAAAATCAATTTTCAGATATAATTTCAATGCCAGGAAGATTTCGAATGCTTGAAAGAAGGTCAGAATTAATCTCAAAACTATCCTTTAGCTTGATGTCTACCTCCCTACCATCTCCAAGTTTTGTTACCATTATTACTTCGCCTTTACCACTTTTACTATTTTTAAGTACTTCTTGAATATCTTTTAGTTGCTCAGAAGAGCTTATGTGAATGGTGAGGCCATTCTGTACTTTCATTGCGACTTTATCTAGTGATTCAACAATGTTAGCAGTAAACTTGGGTGTCTCTCCCTGAAATTGAACTCCTGCCTTGATCAATAATGAGTTCCCTAAATCAAATAACTTCTCGTTTGCAGTTAAAAGTTCAGAAAACACCATTATTTCAAAAATTCCAGACTCATCGGTTAACTGAACAAAAGCATAACGGTTACCTTTACCTGATCTACGCTCTGTCTTACCTACGATAGTTCCCGCCATGATTGCAGGCCCCGTTAGGCCTTGTCTGATAATATCTGCTGAGGAACGAACCTTCATACGCACAAGGGTTTTTTTAAAAGTACCAAGTGGATGGCCGGACAAGTAAAATCCAATGGCGTCAAACTCCTCTTTCATCTTCGTAGTTGATGACCAGTCGGAACAAGAAGGTAATTTAACAGTCGTCATAGTTGACTTTCCAGAGTCAAATAAACCAATTTGGTTGCTGTTACGGTCTTGAGTAGCTGCATTAGAGAAACGTAATATTGTCTCGATACCCTCATAAAGAACTCGTCGATTAGGCTCGATACTGTCAAACGCACCTGCCTTTATAAGGTTTTCCATAAGTCTTTTGTTGACAACTTTAGAGTCAATACGCTGTGCAAAGTCTGTGATATTTTTAAATGGGCCGTTCTTTATCCGTTCATCAACTAGCATGCACATTGCTGCTTCGCCAACATTTTTTATCGCCGATAGAGCGTAGCGAACACCAGCTTTGCCATTCTTATAGGTCTCAACCTGAAAATCAGCTCCAGATGCATTTACATCAGGGCCAAGAACCTCAACCCCAAGATTTGATAGCTCCTGTCGGAAAAGACTCAGTTTATCCGTATTATTTATATCCAAAGACATAGAAGCAGCAAAAAATTCTAAAGGATAGTTAGCCTTGAAGTACGCTGTTTGATAAGCCACTAACGCATATGCCGCTGCATGAGATTTATTGAATCCATAACCTGCGAACATGTTTACCTGGTCAAAAATTTGAGAAGCTTTTTCTCTAGGAACCGCTTTTGCATGCGCACCTTCAACGAAGACTTGCCGTTGTTTATCCATTTCTATTTTGTCTTTTTTACCCANTGCTCTTCGAAGTAGATCTGCATTGCCAAGGGTGTAACCTGAAAGTTCTTGAGCGACTTGCATAACTTGTTCTTGATATATCATAATCCCAAAAGTTTCTTTCAGTATTCCTTCTAGAGTTGGATACAGATAATCAGGGTCTTCCAGACCGTGTTTGCGTGCTATGTAGCTTGGGATATTTTCCATAGGCCCAGGTCGGTATAAAGCTACGATTGCGATAATATCCTCAAAAGAATCAGGTTTAAGTTTTCGAATTACATCGCGCATGCCTAAACTTTCCAACTGAAAAACTCCAATTGAGTCTCCTCTTGAGAGCATTTTGTAAGTTTTTTTGTCATCGAGAGGTATTGACAGTAGGTCGATATTAATACCCTTCTTACTGACCAGCTTAATTGCCTTATCTAGTAAAGTCAGAGTTTTTAGACCAAGAAAATCAAATTTTACAAGACCCGCAGACTCAACATACTTCATATTAAAACCCGTGACTGGCATATCAGATCGCGGATCTCGATAAAGTGGTATCAACTCATCCAAGGGCCTATCGCCTATAACAACTCCAGCAGCATGCGTTGAGGCATGGCGATATAGTCCTTCTAACTTCAGTCCAATCTCGATCAGTTTTTCAACTGAGGGATCCTCCTCCATTTCATATCGAAACTTAGGCTCTTTTTCGATTGCTTCATCCAAAGTTATTGGATTCGCAGGGTTGTTTGGTATCAATTTACAAATGCGATCAACTTGACCGTAAGGCATTTCAAGAACACGGCCAACATCACGAAGGACGGCACGAGCTTGAAGCTTACCAAAAGTAATTATTTGAGCTACATGATTTCGACCATATTTATTTTGAACATATCGGATCACATCGTCCCGTTGATATTGACAAAAATCAATATCAAAATCAGGCATAGATACACGTTCAGGGTTAAGAAATCGCTCAAATAACAAACCCCAACGAAGAGGATCTAAATCTGTGATAGCCAAAGCCCAAGCAACCACAGACCCAGCACCTGATCCCCGTCCGGGTCCAACCGGAATATTCTGTTGTTTTGACCAGTTGACAAAATCGGCAACAATCAGGAAGTATCCAGGAAAACCCATTTTATTGATGACGCCTATTTCATACTCAAGGCGCTCGAGGTATGGTTTTGCGATTTTTATTTTGTCTGCCTCCTTGGTTCCATCTTTGAAAACTTCTTTTTCCAGACGTTTTTCAAGGCCTAATTTTGATTGTCTAAGAAGCTCCATTTCTTCTGTGAGCCCATTTCCACAATCAAACGGGGGTAAAATGGGCTTGATTGTCTCTATTTTGGAGGAACATCGCTTTGCAATATTTAGTGTATTATCCACAGCCTCAGGTAAGTCCATAAACAAAACTCGCATTTCTTCAGCTGATTTGAAATAGTGCTGGCGGCTCAAACGACGTCGATCAGTTTGGTTCACGTAAGCCCCTTCAGCAATACATATTAATGCATCGTGAGCTTCATACATATCAGGGGTTGTAAAAAAGGGTTCGTTGGTAGCAACTAGTGGCAAATCGTGTTTATAAGCCAGATCAATAAATTTAGTTTCGGTTCGGTTTTCTTCATCTATTCCATGACGTAAGATTTCTATGTAAAATCTCTCAGAAAAAATTTGTTTAAGAGTTATTAGCAGAGCTTCAGCAGCCTCATCATGTCCATCTGCAAGTAAATGCCCAATTGGTCCTTTTGGACCACCACTTAGTGCTAATAATCCAGTGTTATATTGCCTCAACTCATCAATACTAACCTGTGGTTCTCTAGATATTTTATCTTTATCATTATGACCAAGGTATGCCTGTCCCAGAATTTTTAAGAGATTTCTGTATCCTTTATCATTTTGTACGAGCAAAACCAGAGAATCACATTTACAAGCATTATGTTTTCCTAGTCTTTCTTCATCAGACTTTTTGCGGGTTACGGAGATTTGACAGCCTATAATGGGCTGAATGCCAGCCTCGGCACATGCTAATGAGAATTCAAGTCCACCGAATAAATTATTGGTATCTGTAATGGCGACTGCTGGCATACGTTTTTCTCGGCACAAGCCTACGAGATCGTCAATTTTTATAGCGCCCTCTGAGAGCGAAAAAGCTGTATGAACCCTCAGGTGAACAAAATTTGCGTGTTTTTCTTGGGAATCTATCATGTATAGAAGATTCCACAGCTAGATCCATGGGTCATCAATAAGTTATCCCCAATCAAAGTTTTTTTGTGTACATTTAAATTGATGAGAAATTTTTTTGTTTACGTCATTAAAAATCAACAAAATATTCTATATACCGGTATTGCAAAAGATATTGATCGTAGACTTGAAGAGCATAATTCCGGAAAAGGGGCAAAGTTCACTCGTGGACGGGGCCCTTGGAAACTCACGTATACTGAGGGACCTTTTAAACATGGCGATGCAATACGTAGGGAGGTGGAGATAAAAAAAAATAAGCTCATAAAACGTAGACTCAAGAATACTAAACAAGATTAGGATTCAACAAAACATCCCCCATCAAGAGTTATTTTTCTATCCATACGTGAAGCAAGCTGCAAGTTATGAGTTGCAACCAAGGCTGTTAACCCGATGCCACGAGCTAATCGCATAAGTATATCAAAGACCTCATCGGAGGTGTGGGGGTCAAGATTTCCTGTTGGTTCGTCCGCCAAGAGTAGTTTTGGCGAATTTGATAGTGCTCGCCCAATAGCTACACGTTGTTGCTCTCCTCCGGATAATCGAGCAGGACGATGAGATAAGCGTTCAGAAAGACCGAGCCATTCAAGCAATTCTGTGGCGCGGGTTTGTGAAACTCTCTTGCTTTTTCCAGCTATAATTTGAGGGATAGATATATTCTCCAGGGCAGAAAACTCTGGCAGTAAATGATGATGTTGATAAACAAATCCAAGATTTTGACGACGCACACGAGTACGATTATCATCATCCATATTGTCACATAGCTCACCACAGATAGTTACTGTTCCGCTGTCTGGCTTTTCAAGTAGCCCTGCAATATGTAACAAGGTAGATTTACCTGAACCACTTGGTCCAATTAAGCCAACTACTTCACCTTGATTTAAAGTAAGATCACATCCATTTAAAATTTTAAGTTGGTTTTTACCCTGAGTAAAAGTTTGTTTGATATTACTTAAAGAAAGAACTTCATCATTCATACCTAAGTGCCTTTGCCGGTTCAATTCGAGCTGCTCTCCATGAGGGGTATAAGGTTGCAATGAATGACAATCCTAGTCCCATTAATACTACTGCGATGACTTCTTGTGGATTAACAACTGCAGGCAACTGTGACAAAAAATAAATCTCAGCAGCAAATAATTCAGTCCCTGTAAGATTCTGAATCCATTGACGAATATTTTCTATATTATTGGTGAATGAAATTCCCATTATAAAACCAGCAAAGGTTCCGATTACCCCAACAGATGCTCCACTAAGAAAAAAAATACGCATTATAGATGTGCGAGGCGCACCCATGGTGCGTAGAATAGCTATGTCCCTACTCTTGTCTTTTACCAGCATAATCATGGATGAAATAATGTTGAAGGCAGCAACAATAATTATTAAGGTCAAAATTAAAAACATTACATTACGTTCAACTTGAATAGCGTTAAAGAAACTCGCATTTGCTCTTTGCCAATCATGTATACGAAGTGTTCTATCTGTCAGAAGGGGAATTTTTTTACCAATAAATATAGCATTTTCTGGATGGTCGACAGATACTTCTAGATTACTAATTGCATTGGGCATTTTAAAGTAAGTCTGTGCTGCTGGTAGGGACATAAAAATAAAACCGGAGTCATATTCATACATTCCTATGTCAAAGGTTGCCGCAATTTTATATTTTTTCATTCTTGGAATAACCCCAAATGCAGTAATGTTACCTTTTGGAGAAATTAGTGTGACATTTTGACCAACTGAAACACCGAGCTTATGGGCAAGTCTGGTGCCAATTATTACACTATCAATGTCAAAGTTTTCAAAAGAGCCTTTTTTGATGTTATCAGCAATAATGGCTCTTGCACTTAGATCAACCTTGCGAAAACCTCTGATCACTGCACCACTTGCTGCTCTATTTGTTGAAACCATTACTTGACCTTCAATGATAGGGTTAACTTTAGTCACACCCTCTAGTTTGCGAATTTTATCAGCTAAACTCTCAAAGTTTGTCATGCTTTCTGTTTGCGCATAGATACTTAAATGTCCATTAATACCAAGTATTCGGCTCATCAACTCCTCACGAAAGCCATTCATTACTGACATCACAATAATTAAGGTTGAGACGCCAAGGGCAATGCCTAATAGTGAGAACCAGGCTATGACTGAAATGAATCCTTCCTGCCGACGCGCTCTTAAATAGCGCATGGCCATCATCCACTCAAAAGCAGAAAACATTCTAGTCAGCCTTTCAATAGATTAATAACTTCAGTAGGTGAAAGCTCTCGCACCTCACCGGTCTTACGATTCTTAAATTCTACAATACCGTTCTTGACACCCTTGGGACCAACAACTATTTGCCAAGGNAAACCAATTAAATCCATATCAGCAAATTTAACCCCAGCTTTTTTATCACGATCGTCATAAAGTACCTCAACCCGTGCCTCGTTTAATAAAGAGTATAAATAATCACAACTTTTAGTGCATTTATCGTCTCCAAATAGCAGATTAATTAAACCGACTTTGTATGGGGAAACACTTTGTGGCCATATGATCCCTTTGTTATCGTGACTTGCTTCAATGATTGCACCAACAAGTCGTGAGACTCCAATGCCATACGAGCCCATTTCAACTACAATTTCTTCACCATTTGGACCTGAAACAACACCTCCTAGCTTAGCGGAATATTTGGAACCAAAATAAAAGATATGGCCAACCTCGATACCACGAGCAGTAATTAAATCTTTACCAAGTGCCTTTTCTGCTTCTTTGTCTCTCATTTCATCAGTAGCAGCATATCTTTCTGTGAAAGTGTTAACAACTTGTTCAAAATTGCTATCAGCATTAATACCTTCAAGCCAATTATTATTTATACAATCTTGATGGCAGGCAATTTCACTTTCTCCAGTATCAGCTAAAATTAGAAATTCGTGACTCATATCTCCACCAATAGGGCCAGTATCAGCTGCCATGGGTATTGCTTTTAGTCCCAATCTCTCAAATGTCTTGAGGTAAGACACAAACATTTTATTATAGGAATTTCTTGCTCCATCGCGATCAAGATCAAACGAGTAAGCATCTTTCATCAAAAATTCACGACCACGCATAATTCCAAAGCGTGGTCTAACCTCATCACGAAATTTCCACTGTATGTGATAAAGAAGCTGAGGCACATCTTTATAACTTCGAATAGTGTTGGAAAAGATTTCTGTAATTTGTTCTTCGTTAGTTGGTCCGTATAGCAAGTCACGGCCATGACGATCTTTGATTCTTAACATTTCAGGTCCATAGTCGTCATATCGACCACTTTGTCTCCAAAGATCTGCCGGTTGAATGGTTGGCATCAGCACTTCATGGCAGTTTATTGCATTTTGTTCCTCTCGAATAATTTGTTCAATTTTTTTAAGGACCTTCAGTCCTAGTGGTAGCCAGGAGTAGATGCCAGCACTAGACTGACGGATCATACCAGCTCGCAACATTAAGCGATGGGATACGATTTGTGCCTCCGTGGGCGTTTCCTTTAGAGTTGGCAAAAAATAAGCTGAAAGACGCATTTGATAGAAGCCTTAAATTTTTTTTTTAATACTTTTTCGTTGGACTCTAGAGCATGATGCTCTACTCGTCAAAGAGTGCAATATCAACCTGTGACCATGGGGGCTTTTGTGCAAGAATACGATAAAAAGCTGGACAATCTGTGCTATGAGCACCGGGTAAATAGCCAAGGCTCATGAGAAACTCATTTACTATTTCTTCACCAGTAAACTTAAATGTTTTCTTAAAAAGCTTGACCCATTCAGACTTAACCATTGGGTGATGTTTTTTCAAGAACTTACCAAAACCACCATATTCAATCCGCAACTTTTGAATACATCTTGCATTTTCAATTATAGAAGTAACTTTTAATCTATTTCGAATAATCCCTTTATCATTTAGCAATCTTGAAATATCTTTTTCGCAGTAACCTGCTACAGAATCTACATTAAAACCATCAAAAGCCTTATATGTGGACGTGCGTTTTTTTAAAACTAACTCCCAAGACAACCCAGCTTGAAATATTTCTAAAGAGAGTAATTCAAATAAGGTTGCTTCATCGTCTCGCGGCAATCCGTATTCATCGTCATGATAAGGTCCATGAATCGGATCACCTTGGGCTTTAGAGCAGTACCAATTCATCTTGTTATTTGGACGCTATTATAGTTTGGTTGGTAAACATCAAGCACAACAGCAAATTTTATTATTGTAATAAAAAAAATAACTTAACTATTTTTGAATTTCTAATTTATCTTTTCAAAGAAAATTACGTCAAATTTCAACCAAGTGAATTTTGGTCATTGGTTTTTTGTTTAATAATTCTTTAAAAATACTTCTAACTGCGATTCTTACTAACTCATTAATTTTTTTATTCTTCTTGTTCTCAACCAAGCAACGTTTTACTTCAGATATAACCCTATTATGAAATTCATTATCACCATTTTCTAGAATTCCCGTAGTTGTCAAAATTGGTTCAGATAATAGTTTACCTTGTTTGTCCATGACAATTGTGAGAACGGCTGTTCCATTCCAAAGTGCACGTTTTCTACTTCTGATTAACTCTCCTTGCAACGGAACCAATCTATTACCCTCTAATGCTAGGCGACCAGAGTGCACATGATCAACTATCTTTGGCTCGCCCGGAGCAATACGCATCAATGATCCATTTTCACCAATAAGAGTATGCTTCACTTGATTTTTATAAGCAAGATTTGCATGCTCAGTCATATGACGCAATTCACCGTGAACAGGTATAGAAATAGTTGGACGGACATGTTGGTACATGCGTACCAGTTCTTCACGGGCTGGGTGGCCTGATACATGAACAAAGTCATCCTGCTCTGTAATTACTTGTGCACCGGCACGAATAAGTTGATTATGTAATAAGGAGATTGATTTTTCGTTTCCTGGGATTTTTCGAGATGAAAAAATAACTGCATCACCTTTATCAAGGGTTAGCCGAGGATGTGTGCCATTGGCAACCCTAGATAGTGCAGCCCGAGGCTCTCCTTGTGAGCCCGTGCATATAACAAGTGTTTTGTCATGTGGAAGAAAACCAGCCTGATCTTCATCAAGAAAACTTGGTATGTTTCGTAAGCATCCATGGGCACGTCCAACCTCGGAAAATCTCCATAATGCTCTGCCTGCGAGCACAACACTTCTGTCATTTGCTTTGGCTGCTAATGCAATTGTTTGAATCCTTGCCACGTTGGACGCAAAACAAGAGACAAAAACACGTCCTTCAAAACTTGATATCAATTTTGTAAGGCTTTGTAGTAATTTACCTTCTGAGCCAGATGTGCCCTCAGTAAAAACATTTGTTGANTCGCAGACAATTGCTAGTGTCCCCTCTTCTCCTATTTTTTTTAGTGCAATTTCATTGGAAGTCTCACCTACTACAGGGTCAGGATCAAATTTCCAATCCCCCGTATGAAGTACCGTACCAACTGGGGTTCTGATTACAATAGCATTTGGCTCAGGAATAGAATGAGTTAGGGTAATGAGTTCCAGATTAAATGGACCGATACTTAATTTCCCCCCTAGGGGTATTACATTAATATTAACTTCTTGATTTAAACCAACTTCTAATAATTTGTATTTCAGAATATCTGCCGTGAATGGTGTCGCATAAACTGGACAACAAAGACGACGCCATAGATGAGCTACAGCACCAAGGTGGTCTTCATGAGCATGGGTAAGGATGATAGCTTCTAACTGGTCTAGTCGTTCTTCAATGAACGTTGGGTCTGGAAGCAATACGTCTACACCTGGTAAAGTTCCGTCACCAAAAGAGATACCGAGATCTACTATCATCCAGCGTTCTTTGTCAGGCAGACCATAGCCATAGAGGTTCATGTTCATACCAATTTCACCCGCACCTCCAAGAGGTAAAAAAAGTAACTCTTCCTTATGTGACTTGTAAGACATTTATGAAACAGTATTAAGTTGATAAATCTTAAAAAGGCCCTGCAAAGTAAGGTTACTATCAGCGCAATCAATTAATTCGCATGTTTCTGAGAATAATGGAGCTAGCCCGCCAGTTGCTACAACTTTCATTGACATTCCAAATTCCTTTTTAATACGCTTTACCATCCCTTCAAGCATTGAGAGATACCCCCAATAGATGCCTGATTGCATGGCCTCAACAGTACCTTTTCCAATTACTTGTTCTGGTCGTTTTATTGCAACTCTTGGCAATTTCGCCGCAGCTCTGTGTAGTGTCTCTAATGAAAGATTGATACCAGGTGAAATAACCCCTCCAGCATAATTACCGTTACTGTCTATTACATCGAAAGTTGTCGCAGTACCAAAGTCTATTATAATTAAAGGCCCTCCATATTTCTGGTAAGCTGATACGGCGTTGACTAACCTATCTGCTCCAACATCCCGAGGTTGATCCAATAATACTTCTATTCCAATTTCAACATCTTCATCCCCAATAACAAGTGGCTCAACCCCAAAATAAGCTCGACATAAAGTTTTAAGTGGGAACAAAGCTGTTGGCACTACCGTGGCAATGATTGCACTATTCACAAAAGATTTATCAATTCCAGAAAGGTTAAGTAGCTGAAGTAACCAAACACCATGATCATCAGCAGTACGATCTGGCAAGCTAGATGATCGCCAAACGCCAAGGATTTTTCCACTTTCTTCAAAAACAGCAAAGACTGTATTTGTGTTTCCTGAGTCGATTGTGAGCAGCATTGTTTTTGTTGATTCTCTTTTTCTTGTTGTCAGATACTTATATAAAAATATCGCCAGCAGTGATACGGCGTTCATTACCATTATGTAATAGAATCAAAGCGCCGTCCTTATCTAGATCCTTAAATTTTCCTTTAAGAGTTTCTTTTTCAAGTCGAACTGTAATTTCTCTTCCTAGCCAAGCTGCGCGACTCAACCAAGCCGTTCTTATTGACTCAAATCCTAGATTTTTCCATATTTTATATGTTGGTAAAAAATGATAACTAAATAATTTTAGAATAATTTCAGCACTTATAGTTTTTCTGGCTCCCTCATGAGTTAAAGCAGTGGCAGGAAACGCAACATCTTTTGGGAAACTTTTAATATTCAAGCCGACCCCAATAACTAGCCAGTCAATATCACCAATAGGATCTAATTGGGTTTCAAGCAGAATTCCTGAAATTTTCCTGTTTTCAACAAGTATGTCATTGGGCCACTTACACCTGACAACGACTGAACTTGGCAAAACATCATCTATAATTTTTGCAATACTCAGAGAAACTACATAACTAAGTTGCATTGCTTTAGATGCAGAACAATCTGGTCTGAGTAAAACTGAGAAAAAGAGGTTTCCCCTTGCAGATTCCCACTTACGACCCCGTCTACCTACTCCTGATGATTGCTCTTTAGCCCAGACTACCACTCCCTCAGGCATTCCATTTCTTGCAAGACGTTTAGCTTCCTCATTGGTGCTGTCAATAATTTCATGAATTATGAGTTTGAGAGGACTAGGTAAACTTACCTTTTGGATCATTTTTCAAGCAAGGTAAATGCAGCATAAGAGGCGCTGTCTATAACAACATTCGGCAAAGCAAAAAATAAAACTATAACTACTGCACATCCGGCAATAACGGATCCAAGGATAGGGTTGATAGGCTTATCGAGTGGATCTGTCTCATCATCAAAATAAATTACTTTGATGATACGTAAATAATAAAAAGCACCTATAACGCTACTTAGGACACCAATAATAGCTAGGCTATAAAAACTAGATTCAATAGCTGAAAGAAAAATATATAGTTTAGAGAAAAAACCCGCGAGAGGAGGAATTCCAGCCATGGAAAACATATAAATTGTTAGGGCAGCAGAAATCATGGGATGACTTTTTGACATACCAGCAAGATCATTTATGGTTTCTACCATTCTATCTCCACGACGCATGGTTAAAATACAAGAAAAAGTACCAATGTTCATAAACAAATAAATAGCCATGTAAATCATGATGCCACGTATTCCAGATTCATTTGCAACAACAAGCCCTATAAGTGCATAACCAACATGACCAATGGAACTGTATGCCATCATTCTTTTGATGTTTGTCTGACTAATTGCCCCAAAAGCACCTAAAAGCATGGATGCAATTGAGATAAAAATAATAATTTGTTGCCAATGTTGAGTTAATTCACCAAATGGACCAACCATAACTCGACTAAGTAAAGCAATTGCCGCTATCTTGGGTGCAACAGAGAAAAAAGCTGTAACGGGAGTTGGGGCACCCTCATAAACGTCTGGTGTCCACATATGAAATGGTACTGCTGAAACCTTAAAGGCTAATCCAGATAAAATAAAAACAATGCCGATAATTAATCCAATTGACGAGTGTGGTCCTTGACCATCACTAAATAAAGTACCTATGGTTTTGAAATCGGTAGAACCTGTAAATCCATAAACCAATGAGATGCCATACAGAAGCATACCTGAGGCGACAGCGCCAAGAACAAAATATTTTAGGCCCGCTTCGGTAGAACGCTCATCATCGCGATTGAAAGAAGCAATCACATATAAGGATAATGATTGCATTTCTAAGCCCAAATAAAGTGATAATAAATTGTTAGCTGAAACCATTAACATCATGCCAAGTGTGGCAAAAATGATGAGAATAACGTATTCGAAGCGTGGAATGCCATGCTTCTCCATATAATCTTGAGAAATCAAAAGTGTTAAAGTAGANGCAACAAGTATTAAAATTTTGAAAAATATTGCAAAGGGATCGCTGACAAACATACCACCAAACGTCACCATGGTGCCTCCAGCTATTGCTACGAGCAAAATCAAGGTAAGCACAAGAGTTATCACGCCCAAGCGTGAAATAAGACGTGACGTTTTAACTTCTTGAGCGTTGTCATTTACCTTCTGAAAAACACCCAGCATAAGAAGTGCCATACCTACGCTGGCAACAAATATTTCCGGTAGTGCTGGAACTATATTAGGTGCTTCAGTCATTACCGCTATCCTTCATCGTCCTGCAACGAACGCTGCTGATGCAGCTTGAGCTGTGTCTACACGTTCTATTAAATTATTGACTGATACATGTAATATTTCCAAGAAGGGAGAAGGATATACGCCCATCCAAATAATTATAATTAACAATGGTGCAAGGACAATAATTTCACGTAAATTCAAATCTTTTATTTTGTATAGATGTTCTTTTGTGAGTTTTCCAAATATGACTCGTCTGTACAAATACAACATGTAAACGGCACTAAGGATGACCCCAGTTGCTGCTAAAGCAGCTAACCAGCTACTTGCCTTAAAAGCACCAACCAGAATTAGCAGTTCACCAACGAATCCTCCTGTTCCTGGTAAGCCTACAGATGCAAGCATGAAGACCATAAAAAAAAGTGAGTAAGTAGGCATCTTGTGGACGAGGCCACCGTATTGTGCAATTTCTCGAGAATGAATACGATCATAAACCACACCGACAATTAAAAATAGTGCAGCAGAGACTATACCATGGCTCAGCATTTGATATATAGCGCCTTCAATGCCCTGAACGGTTAGGGTAAAGGTGCCAATCGTTACGAACCCCATGTGGGCAATTGATGAGTACGCAATGAGCTTCTTCATATCTTCCTGCGCCAAGGCCACAAGTGATGTATAAATTACTGCAATGATACTGAGTGAATAAATAAGAATGGTAAAATCATCAGTCGCTAGCGGAAACATCGGTAAAGAAAAACGAAGGAACCCATAACCGCCAAATTTCAAAAGAACCCCAGCTAGTATAACAGAACCTGCCGTTGGGGCTTCGACATGGGCATCAGGAAGCCATGTGTGAACTGGCCACATAGGTACTTTCACAGCAAAAGAAGCAAAGAATGCTAACCACAACCAGGTTTGAAGAGAGGCTGGAAAATCATAGTTCAATAAAGTTGGTATGTTGCTCGTCCCAGCCTCAAAGTACATTGCAAGGATAGCAACTAACATCAAAACCGAACCTAACAAAGTGTATAAAAAGAGCTTAAAAGAAGCATATACACGTCTTGTTCCACCCCATACGCCAATTATTAAAAACATAGGTAAAAGTACGGCTTCAAAGAAAATATAAAAAATAATTATATCCAAAGCTACAAACATACCTATCATCATGGTCTCAAGAACCAAGAAGGAAATCATGTATTCCTTGACCCGTATTTGAATAGACTCCCAACTTGCAAGAATACAAATTGGAATTAGCAATGTTGTCAGCAAAACGAAAAGTATGGAGATTCCATCAACACCAAGATGGTAAGCAATTTTAAATTTGGGCATCCATTCCTTGTATTCAACAAACTGAAAGTCTGCTGTGGAAACGTCAAAATTTTTATATAACAATAGTGATAAAACAAAAACAAAAGAAGAAGTCCAAAGGGCAACTTGTCGTGCATTTCGCTTTACAATTTCATTATCACCGCGAATTGCAAAAATGAATAACGCACCAACTAGTGGTATGAAGGTTAACAAAGAAAGGATTGGATAATTACTCATAAAGCGCTCACGTGCCAAATAACATATAAACTGTGATAATAAAGAGAATGCCACCAATCATAGCAAAAGCGTAGTGGTACAAATAACCAGTTTGTAATCTAGAAATATATCTAGTCAGACTTAATGTTACATTGGTAACACCATCAGGCCCAATACCATCTATTATGGCACCGTCCCCAGTTTTCCAAAAATTTCTTCCAAGGTAAAAAACTGGTCTAACAAATAGATAATTATAAAGTTCATCAAAATACCATTTATTGTACACAAAAGTGTAAAGCGGATTGATCTTATTTATAATTATTGCAGGTAACTTTGGCACCCACATGTAAAGCAAATAGGCAGTAAAAATACCAACAAAGCCAACACTAATGGGAAGAAACTTGACCCACAATGGTGCGTGATACGCATTTTCAAGGGATTTATGAGACTCTAGTACAAATAAGGAGTCACCCCAAAATAATTGTGCATCTTGACCTATAAAGTATGAGTAACCCAAGTAACCAGAAAGCCCCGCTCCAATAGCTAAGACTATTAGTGGAATTAACATTACTCTGGGACTTTCATGAACATGGGCAAGAACAGTTTCATCTGAGCGCGATGTTCCATGGAATNTTAAGATGATTAATCTCCATGAATAGAAAGCAGTCAGAAAGGCTGCTGTTATACCCATCCAAAAAGCAAAATTACCGGCGCTAGTGTGGGCTCCCCATGCTGCTTCCAAAATAATATCTTTTGAATAGAAACCGGCAAAGGGCCAAATCCCAACTAATGCAAAAGAACCAATCAAAACAAGCACGTAAGTTAATTTGATATGTTTACATAAGCCTCCCATCTTTCGCATGTCTTGTTCGTCTGACATTGCGTGAATTACAGAGCCTGCTCCCAAAAACAGGAGCGCTTTGAAAAAACCATGTGTCATGAGGTGAAAAATACCAGCTGAATAAGCGGATACACCGCAGGCAAAAAACATATAGCCAAGCTGGGAGCATGTCGAATAGGCTATTACCCGTTTTATATCATTTTGTGTACAAGCTATGGTTGCAGCAAAAATTGCAGTTCCCCCACCTATAATAGTTACAACTGTAAGAGCAAAGTCTGAGTACTCAAACAGGGGGGAGAGCCTTGCAACCATAAATACACCTGCCGTGACCATAGTCGCTGCATGGATCAATGCAGACACTGGTGTTGGTCCTTCCATGGCATCTGGCAACCAGGTGTGAAGCCCTAATTGAGCTGATTTACCCATGGCACCGATAAATAATAGTAAACACGCTATAGTTATGGCGTGGAATTCACCGCTGAAAATATTGATAGTATCATTTGCTTTTTGTGGCACTGCGATGAAAATCTCATCAAGCTTAACGGTGTCAAATAATATATAAATTGTAAAAATACCAAGTAGAAAACCAAAGTCGCCGATTCTATTAACTACAAAGGCTTTCATAGCAGCTGAGTTAGCAGATGGCCTTTCGTACCAGAAGCCAATTAAAAGATATGAGGCAAGACCCACCCCTTCCCAGCCAAAAAACATTTGCACTAAGTTGTCTGCTGTAACCAGCATCAGCATGAAAAAAGTAAAGAGGCTCAAATAAGCCATAAAGCGGGGTATTTTAGGATCATGGCTCATGTAACCAATAGAATATATGTGAACCATTGAAGAGACGACTGTAACAACAATGAGCATTACTGCTGTTAGACTATCAATCTTTAGAGACCACGAAATATTTAAGCTTCCAGAATCTATCCAATTTAAAAGGTAGAGTGTCTGGTCATTTCCACTTAGCGCCACGTCTTTAAAGATTAAAATTGAGATTGCGGCTGAGACAATGAGTGCTGTACAAGTTACGTATTGAGATAATTTATCCAGATAGGCGCGTTTTATTTGGTCATCATCCATAGATATGAAGGCAATAACTCCAGCAAATAGCGATGCAAAAAGTGGCAAGAATATGGCAGTTGCAATCATATCTTCCTTACCCTTTCATGGAATTGATATCTTCAACCGCAATTGAACCACGGTTTCTGAAAAAGACAACGAGTATTGCTAGCCCAATAGATGCTTCGGCAGCGGCAACGGTTAATACAAAAAGAGAGAATATTTGACCGACTAAATCACCGAGTTCAGAAGAAAAAGCAACGAGGTTTATATTAACTGCTAAGAGCATTAATTCAACGGACATCAAAATGACTATGACATTTTTTCTGTTCATAAAAATGCCGAAAATACCCACAGAAAATATTATAGCTGCAACAACTAAATAATGTGCTAGGCCAACTTCAAGCATCAAATACCCTTACCCGACTCAACTTTGTGAATTTTGATAGAATCTTCCGGTTTGCGAGCTAATTGTTTGGATATTTCTTGCTTTCTAACACCCAGGCGTTTTCGATGGGTCAATACAATCGCTCCAATCATCGCTATTAGTAAAATCAATCCGGCTATTTGGAATGAGTAAATATAGTCCGTATAAATTACAGCTCCTAATGCGTGTGTATTCGTTTTTGTTTCCGGAATAGGAGTTGATATCGAGTTCATTGATTCAGGTGATAATTGCCAATCACCCATTACAATAGCTAGTTCAACCACTAGCACCAATCCAATTACGATTCCATAAGGTAGGTACTTTAGAAATCCCTGACGCAACTCAACAAAATTGATATCCAACATCATTACCACGAACATGAAAAGTACAGCTACTGCCCCAACATAGACAACTACAAGGATCATGGCTAAAAATTCAGCTCCAAGTAGAACAAATAATCCTGCACCGTTAAAAAAAGTAAGTATCAAGAATAACACCGAGTGCACAGGGTTTTTAGAAGTAACAACAAGTAACGCAGATACTATCGCAACCACTGAAAATAAATAAAAAGCAAACCCTTGTATAATCATTGATTACTAATCTCCGTGTGTGCCTATTGTGCACTTATCACAAAATANTTTAATTTTAGTAATTTAGCGATAAGGCGCATCTACCGATAGACGTTCGGCAATTTCAACTTCCCAACGTGCGCCATTTGCAAGCAGTTTTTGTTTGTTATACATANGCTCTTNANTGAGTTTCAGTANTCAAACTCAAAATTTGGGCCTTCAACAATGGCATCAACGGGACAAGCTTCTTCGCAGAAACCACAGTAAATGCATTTAGTCATATCAATGTCGTAACGTTTTGTGCGACGTGAGCCATCCTCTCTTTCATTACCTTCAATGGTAATAGCTTGGGCTGGACATATGGCTTCACAAAGTTTGCAAGAAATACAACGCTCCTCGCCATTAGGGTAACGCCTCAGAGCATGCTCACCTCTAAAGCGGGGGCTGAGGTAGCCTTTCTCATATGGATAATTAATTGTAACTTTAGGCTTGAACATATAACGCAATGTTAACGATAACCCACTGACAAGTTCCGCTAAAAGAAAGGTATTTATACCTCGATGTATGAAACTCATTTTTATCCTTGTTTATTTTGATATTGGCGCTAAGTCAAATGCAACAAGTGTTCCTGATACAATGACGACAGCTACTAGAGAGATTGGTAGAAAAACTTTCCAACCTAAACGCATAAGTTGATCATAACGATATCGTGGAAAAGAGGCACGAACCCACAAGAAGAAGAATAGTACAAATGCAATCTTTAAGGCCAGCCAAAAAGGTCCAGGTAGTAGATTAAAAGGAGCCATATCAAAAAGTGGCAGCCATCCTCCCAAAAACAGGATGGCAGTCATTGCAGCCATCAAAATCATATTAGCATATTCCCCAAGGAAAAATAATGCAAAAGTCATTGATGAATATTCAACATTGTAACCTGCTACAAGCTCAGCTTCCGCCTCTGGCAAATCAAAAGGATGTCTGTTTGTTTCTGCCAAAGTGGAGATAAAGAAAATTATAGCCATGGGAAAAAGAGGAATTATAAACCACAGGTCCTTTTGAGCTAGAACAATTTTGGAAAGGTTAAGGGATCCGACACACATAAGTACTGTAACGATCACAAGTCCCATAGAAATTTCATAAGACACCATTTGAGCAGCAGATCGTAACGCACCCAAAAAGGAATATTTTNAATTAGAAGCCCAACCGGCCATTAAAATGCCATAGACACCTAAAGATGAAACCGCAAAAAGGAATAATATTCCTACGTTAATATTTGCTAAAACCATACCTTGATCAAAAGGGATAACAGCCCAGGCAACCAATGCCAAAGTAAAAGTGACTGCAGGAGCAAGTAGAAAAACAATAGGGCTAGCTCCTGATGGTATAATTGTTTCTTTAAGAAATAACTTTAGTCCATCGGCAATAGGTTGCAAAAGGCCAAACGGACCTACCACATTAGGTCCACGGCGCAACTGTGCAGCCCCAATAACCTTCCGTTCAACGTAAGTTAAGTATGCTACGCTTATCATGATTGGTATAATTATGGCAAAAATCTTTATGATTATCCACAAAGCAGGCCAAGCATATGTCTCCCAAAACTCAAGCATAGGTTTCAGAATCCACTTTGATTTTATCAAAAAGTGCTTCAGTACATTGTGCCATAGTATCTGATGCTCGGCTGATTGGATCAGTCATATGAAAGTTTCTTATAGGTGAGACAAAATCACTTGATTCAAGTTTACCTTTTGAACCAAATTTACCCCAACGTCCACCAGTTGCTTGATCATCATCTTTAAAAATCTTGTTTATTTCTACCATGCGTTTACGTATTTGAGGAAGCGAGTCATATGACAATTTATGTCCAAGCACCTCGGAAAGTGCACGAATTATGGCCCAATCTTCTTTTGCTTCTCCGACTGGGAAGACAGCTAAATGAGTCCTTTGAACGCGGCCTTCTGTGTTTACATATGTCGCATTTTTTTCTGTGTATGCAACACCCGGGAGAATGACATCAGCACGGTGTGCTCCTGCATCACCATGGTGTCCTTGATATATTACAAATGCGTTACCTAACTTGTTCATATCAAGCTCATCTGCTCCCAGTAAATAAAGCACTTTTATTCTTCCAGACATACATCCATCAATAATATTCGCTACACCACCACTACTTAAAATACCCAAATCTAGACCACCTACACGCGCAGCTGCTGTGTGTAAGATGTTGAAACCATTCCAATCTTCTTGAATCAAATTATATTCTTCTGCGATATAGCGAGCTGTAGCTAACACTGCTTCACCATCAGACCGCATTAACGCACCTTGACCCAATATGAGCATGGGTTTCTTGGCTTTTTTCAAAACTTTAGAAAATGGATGTTTGCCATCAGCAATCTTGCTCAAAGTATCAGTTCCAGAGCCTAATTTTTCATATTTGAAAGTAAGATCTACGTTTTGACCAATAAGCCCTATCTTAAATCCACCTAATAAATACCTCTTTCGTAAACGGGCATTAATGATCGGGGCCTCAAGCCTAGTGTTCGCTCCAATGATTAGGCAAGCATCAGATTTTTCAATGCCAGCGATGGTGGTATTGAAAATATAACCTGCCCTGTTTTTATTGTTTAGTTTAGTTCCATCTTGACGGCAATCAATCTGAGTTGAGCCAATGGCTTTAGTTAAATCTTTTATGGCTGTCATTGACTCGGCGCAAGCTAAGTCGCCAGTAATTGCGGCAAATTGTGATCCGTCAATTTCTTTTATTTGAGCTTTAATTGTTTCAAAGGCTTCATTCCAGGTAGCCTTTTTAAGTTTGCCATCACAGCGAATATAAGGGCTGTCAAGACGTTGCTTCTTTAGGCCGTCGCAGGCAAAACGTGTTTTATCAGAGATCCATTCTTCATTAACGTCTTCATTTAAGCGAGGTAAAACACGCATGACTTCACTACCCTTAGTGTCAATACGAATTGCAGAGCCTACTGCATCCATTACATCAACAGACTCAGTCTTTTTTAATTCCCAAGGACGAGTGTCAAAAGAATAAGGGTTTGAGGTTAATGCCCCAACTGGGCATAAATCAATCATATTTCCTGAAAGTTCAGAAGTGAGAGCTTTTTCAATGTAAGTACCAACCTCCATGTGCTCTCCACGACCAGTACTGCCCATTTCAGGCACCCCTGCAATTTCACTAGAAAACCGTATACATCTCGTGCAATGAATACAGCGTGTCATCATCGCTTTAATTAACGGACCAAAAGTTTTATCCTTAACAGAACGTTTTTGTTCGGTGAAGCGACTTCTATCCATTCCATAACCAACAGCTTGATCTTGCAGATCACATTCACCGCCTTGATCACAAATTGGGCAATCTAGTGGATGATTAATAAGCAAAAGCTCCATAACACCTTGACGACTTTTTTTGACAGTTGGTGAATTAGTCGTGATAACCATCCCCTCAGATACAGGCATTGCACATGAGGCGATTGGTTTTGGAGCACGTTCCATTTCAACAAGACACATACGACAATTTCCAGCTACCGAGAGGCGTTCATGATAACAAAAGCGTGGAATCTCAATTCCAATATGTTCACATGCCTGTAAAACAGTTAGTCCATCATCAACTTCTACTTCTATCCCATCGATCGTAAGTGTTGGCATGCCACTCTCCCTATGCTGCTTGTCCTGAGAGGAATGAGGCTCGCTCGTTAATCCGGCGCTCAATTTCAGGACGAAAGTGGCGGATTAGACCTTGAATTGGCCATGCAGCAGCATCACCAAGTGCGCAAATAGTGTGACCTTCGATTTGCTTGGTTACATCTTGTAAAATATCGATTTCTTCTATTGACATATCGCCTGTAACCATTCGTTCCATCATTCTGGACATCCAACCAGTACCCTCACGGCACGGNGTGCATTGACNACAACTTTCATGTGCATAAAACTTTGACAAACGGGATATGGCCTTAATAACGTCAGTCGATTTATCCATTACCATTACGGCTCCAGTACCAAGACCACTTCCGTGTTCACGTAGACCATCATAATCCATGATTGCTTCTTCACATAAACTCTTGGGTATCATTGGCACCGACGCACCACCTGGAATAACTGCAAGCAAATTATCCCAACCACCACGAACACCACCAGCGTGAGTATCAATTAATTGTTGCATGGTAATTCCCATGGTCTCCTCTACAACGCACGGATTATTAACATGGCCTGAAATGCAAAAAAGTTTTGTTCCTTTATTATTTTCACGACCAAAAGAAGAAAACCACTTGGCTCCACGCCTAAGTATAGTGGGAACTACAGCAATTGACTCAACGTTGTTTACAGTTGTTGGGCAACCATATAGCCCAACATTTGCAGGAAAAGGTGGTTTTAATCTTGGCTGACCTGGCTTTCCTTCTAGGCTTTGAATAAGTGCACTTTCCTCACCACAAATATATGCCCCAGCACCCATTTGTACATGTATGTCAAAATCAAAACCAGACCCACACGAGTTCTTGCCAATTAAACCTGCAGCATATGCTTCATCAATAGCACGCTGTAATGCCTCACCTTCACGAAAAAACTCTCCACGTATGTAGACGTATGCAGAACTGGCACCAACAGCTGTTGATGCAAGCAAAGCTCCCTCAATAATTTTGTGCGGTTCGTTGCGTAATATCTCTCTATCTTTGCAGGTTCCTGGCTCCCCCTCATCTGCATTGATTGTAAGATAAACAGGACGACCTCCAGTTTCTTTTGGCATGAAGGACCATTTCATACCTGTACTGAAACCAGCACCTCCTCGACCACGTAACCCGGAAGCTTTAATTTCTTCAACGATCCATTCTCGACCCTTGGCTATAAATTTTTTTGTGTTTTTCCAGTCACCAATAGATTTAGCAGTACTTAGGCCACTACCTTTAAATCCATATATGTTTTGAAAAATACGATCTGAATCTTTGAGCATTAATTAACCACCTTGCTATCTTTGAGAGTTGTAGGGCCACACTCAGGTTCACCACCTTTGCGTAAATTTTGAGGTCCTGGATTAGGCTTATTGCCTAATTTGATATCTTCGAGTATTGCTTCAGTTGAGGCTTCATCTAAATCCTCAAAAAAGTCGTCATTAATTTGCATCATTGGAGCATTAACGCATGCGCAGAGGCATTCAACTTCAGACAAAGTAAATTTTCCATCCGCAGTAGTTTCACCAACATCAATTCCAAGCTTTCTTTTACAAACTTCCATAATTTTATCTGATCCTCGCAACCAACATGGTAGATTGGTGCATACCTGCAAATGGTTTTCCCCTATTGGGGCTAGGTTATACATTGTATAAAAAGTAGCTACTTCATAAACCCTGATAGGTGGTAAGTTAAGAATTTCAGCTATGTGGTCCATTGCTGCACGAGGCAACCAGCCATCATGCTGGCGCTGTGCCAAGTCAAGCAATGGCATCATGGCGCTGGACTCGCGACCTTTAGGATATTTTGCAAACATGCTTTTAAATTTTTTTTGATTTTCTGCTGAAAACTCAAAGGTTTTTGGCTGAATAACTTTTGATGGATCTGATTTCATCGATCTATTTCTCCAAAAACTATATCCAAGGAACCTATATTAGCAACTATATCAGCAAGCATGTGGCCATTTGAGAGAAACTCTAGAGCTTGTAAGTGGGCAAATCCAGGAGAACGTATTTTGCACCGATAAGGTTTGTTTGAACCATCAGAAATCAGGTATACTCCAAACTCTCCCTTTGGGGCTTCAACAGACGTATAAGTCTCGCCTATTGGAACGTGATAGCCCTCAGTAAAAAGTTTAAAGTGATGGATTAGAGATTCCATTGAGTTTTTCATGTCACCACGAGAAGGTGGTGAAATCTTATGATTATCCGTTCTTACTGGGCCTGAAGGCATTTTAGATATGCACTGCTGAATGATCTTGAGAGATTCACGCATTTCAGCTATTCGCACAAGGTAGCGATCATAACAATCACCTTTTTTACCGACAGGGATATCAAAATCCATATTTGTGTAAACATCATAAGGCTGAGACTTACGTATATCCCAAGGAACCCCACATGCACGCAAGTTCGGTCCACTAAAACCCCAATCCATTGCGTCCTCGGCGCTTATTACACCAATATCAACGGTTCTTTGTTTAAATATTCTATTGTTAGTAAGTAGCATCTCAATGTCATCAATTACCTTAGGAAAGGTTTCACACCAAGTAGCAATATCTTCAATTAGACCGTCCGGAAGATCAGAAGCTACACCGCCACAGCGAAAATAGGCCATGTGAAGACGGGCACCAGATACCCTTTCACAAAATTCCATAAGCTTTTCACGCTCTTCACAAGCCCAAAGCATTGGTGTCATGGCACCTAAATCCATGGCAAAAGCAGAAACAGAAAAAATATGGTTGAGTTCACGGCCAATTTCGGCAAATAACACACGAATGTATTGGCCACGTGGCGAAGCTTCAATGCCTAAAAGTTTTTCTGTTGCTAGAACGAAAGCATGCTCCTGACATTGGGGAGATACATAATCGAGGCGATCAAAGTAGGGCATGGCCTGAGAATATGTTTTATGTTCGATAAGCTTTTCAGTACCCCTGTGCAACAAACCAACGTGAGGGTCAGCTCGTTCTATTACTTCACCGTCAAGCTCTAAAACAAGACGCAAAACGCCATGAGCGGACGGATGTTGAGGGCCAAAATTTAGATTGTAATTCTTAATTTGCTTTTCTGGCACCTCATGTAACTCCACTAGTAGCTGAGTCTTCTGAATTCTCTGCTTTTTCATCACCGGGGAGAGGAGAGTTCATGGCCTCCCAAGGGCTCATGAAATCAAAATTACGAAAATCTTGTGCCAATTTTACAGGTTCGTAAACAACTCGTTTTTGCTCATCATCATAACGCACTTCTACATAGCCGGTTAATGGAAAGTCTTTTCGTAGGGGGTGACCCTCAAAACCATAATCAGTAAGAATCCGACGAAGGTCCGGGTGACCTGAAAAATATATCCCCAGTAAATCCCAGGTTTCTCGTTCCCACCAGTTAGCAGAACTAAAAACAGAAACCACAGATGGTACTGGTTTTTTCTCATCTGTGCGTATTTTAACTCTGATCCTCTGATTAAGAGTCATGGAAAGCATATGATATGTAATATCAAAACGTTCATCACGCTCTGGATAATCAACGCCACACACGTCTAGCAAGACTTTGAATTGGCAATTAATATCGTCGCGAAGATATGTCATAATCTTAACGATTTTCTCGCTGCGTGCATGAATACAAAGCTCACCATCTGTGTGTTCAACGGCAGCAATTTCATCGGCTAGTGAACTAGCAATAACATCACTTAGTGCTTTAAGCGCATCATCCATGTTTTTCAGCGACCCTTTTTTGAAGCAGTTTATCTTTAATTTTTAATATCTGTGAGCTGATCATTTATCTAACGCCAGAGTGTTCCAGTACGTTTGATTTTTTTTTGCAACTGAAGAACACCATAAACTAAAGCCTCAGCTGTTGGTGGGCAACCAGGCACATAGACATCGACAGGGACAACTCTATCACAACCTCGAACTACAGAGTAAGAGTAGTGATAGTAACCCCCTCCATTAGCACATGAGCCCATTGAAATCACATAGCGTGGTTCAGACATTTGATCATAAACCTTGCGGAAAGCTGGTGCCATCTTATTGGTAAGTGTACCAGCAACGATGATGACGTCAGACTGCCTGGGGGAAGGTCTTGGCACAACCCCAAAACGATCGAGATCGTAACGTGGCATATATGCATGAATCATTTCAACAGCGCAACACGCAAGTCCAAATGTCATTGGCCATAATGAACCAGTTCTAGCCCAATTAACAACGTGATCAAGACTGGCTGTAACGAACCCCTTGTCCGTAAGCTCACCTGTAACCTGAGTAAGAATTTCATCTTGTATATTGCCGGGTGGAATAGGCCTACTCAAATCTGTTACTCCCATTCCAAAGCTCCTTTACGCCACTCGTAAATAAAACCAATTGTTAAAACACCAAAAAAAACCATCATTGACCAAAAACCAAAAATACCAATCGTCCCTAAAGATATTGCCCATGGAAATAAAAAAGCTACTTCAAGATCAAAGATTATGAAAAGAATAGCTACTAAATAAAATCTGACATCAAATTGTCGACGAGCATCATCAAAAGCATCGAAACCACATTCGTAAGCAGAGGTCTTCTCGAAATCAGGACGTTGACTAGCGATTAAAAATGATCCTCCTATGAAAATGCTGGATAAGACAATAGCTATTCCTAAAAAAATCATGATAGGTAAATATTCAAAAAGCAAAATATCCATATTGTTTCTTTTACGTTATCTTTGATGTTAAAGATCTTTTTTTAATTCATATTTTAAAATACGACATTCATTTAATCATGCACACTATAAATCAATGCCAAAAGAGCAGTTCTTTATGATAAAAAATCATCCAAGCAAGATGTATTGATCATGTGGTCAAGATTGATTTCATAAAAAAAGGTTCTTCACAAAAATATAAAATCAAATGGAGAATAATATAAGTTGATAGTCAAATGGCGGGAGTGACGGGACTCGAACCCGCGGCCTCCGGCGTGACAGGCCGGCGCTCTAACCAACTGAGCTACACCCCCAATAACACTTACCATTGGGAAGCGTTGGTGTAACGGCACCACATGAAGGTGTCAAGACATGAACTTTGAAAAAGTCACGTATTAAATTAGTCAAAAAATAATTTAAAAAAGAAAATGGTGGGCGATGACGGGCTCGAACCGCCGACATTCTCGGTGTAAACGAGATGCTCTACCAACTGAGCTAATCGCCCAAAAATAATTACAGAATTCTCATCAACGATATTATCTTAGAGATAGATAATAAAAGTAAACAAAAATGATGCCAGTAATTCTAATTAAAGTCTACCGGCATCATTAAATGTATTGAACTTGTAGCTTAGTTGACAGCGTCCTTCAGGCCTTTTCCAGCTTTGAACTTTGGCTGGTTGGAGGCTTTAATTTGGATAGCTTCGCCTGTACGAGGATTACGACCCATAGTGGCCTTGCGGTGAGCAATAGAGAAAGTACCAAAACCGACAAGACGGACTTCTTCTTTTTTAGATAGCGAGGCGGAGATGGCATGAAAAACACCATCTACAGCTTTTGCCGAGTCAGACTTTGAAAGTCCAGTGCTATCTGATACAGCGGCAACCAGATCGTTCTTATTCAAGATAGTCCCCCTTTTGTTTTATTGTGAAAAAATAAAAAAACTGTTTTACAATGCCCGTTTAACTTGGGCACTACTATTTTTGTAGACTAAATTTAGAATGCGTCAATTGAAAAAAAGCCGTTTTTTGAAGTTTTTTTTAGAGATTTGTTTTTTTTACTAATAAAACTAGTGACAGATAATTTTAGAAAAAACTAACTAGGGTTTACCCTAAGTCATTGTGAAATCAATGAATCGATTATTGTCTAATGCTTTTATATTCTTGCGTTTTCACACTACGGAGTAAATTGTAACAAAAGTTGCAAGTCTTAAAAAACATAGCTCATTAGTGCACTACGACCAAATTCAAATCTTGTGATTGCTGATAACCAAAAAAAAGTACGATTCGTTTATTTAAAAAAATTAATGAACTACATCGTTATTGCTATTACCTCTATCAATTGCTAAGGCTGCTGCTTCCATTTCCTTTGTCCATTCAACTGGGGTTAATTTGGAAACTAACGCATGTTCTAGAACCTCTTCTGCGCTGCGAACAGGTATAATGTTTATCCCCTTCTTTACATTATCTGGTATGTCGGCCAAATCTTTTTCATTTTCATGAGGTATTAGTACAGTTTTAATCCCTCCTCTAAGAGCGGCCAGAAGCTTTTCTTTAAGGCCTCCAATGGGTAAAACTCGTCCACGTAATGTTATTTCGCCAGTCATGGCGACATCCTTGCGAACTGCTACACCTGTTAAAACAGATACAATTGATGTTACCATCCCAATGCCAGCGGATGGACCATCTTTGGGTGTAGCCCCCTCTGGCACGTGAACGTGTATATCCTTTGTGGTGAACATCGGTGGTGTAATTCCGAAGTATAGTGCACGCGACTGAACAAAGGATTTGGCAGCTCGGATAGATTCCTGCATAACATCACCAAGTTTACCAGTAATGTTCATTTTACCTTTACCTGGCATCATCACAGCTTCAATTGAGAGTAATTCACCACCAACCTCGGTCCATGCAAGACCGGTGACGACTCCAACAAGGTCATCATTTTCAATCTCTCCAAAACGAAAGCGTTGGATACCTGCATATTTGGATAGATTTTTTTGAGTTACAGCAATTTTCTCAGCATCTTTCATCATTATTTCTTTAATTGCCTTGCGCGTTAAGTTTGCAAGCTCACGCTCAAGATTACGGACACCTGCTTCCCGAGTGTAATACCGGATTAGATCTCTTATTGCTGCATCCGAAATTGACCATTCATGTTTTTTCAAGCCATGTGTTTTTAATTGTTTGCTAATCAAGTGGCGTTTTGCAATTTCAACTTTTTCGTCCTCGGTGTAACCAGAAAGCCTGATTATTTCCATTCGATCAAGCAGAGGCCCGGGCATATTCATGGTGTTGGCCGTGGTTACAAACATTACATCAGAAAGATCATAATCTACCTCGAGGTAGTGATCATTGAAGGTAGAATTCTGTTCAGGATCAAGCACTTCAAGCAAAGCGGATGCCGGATCACCCCGCCAATCCTGACCCATTTTATCTACTTCATCTAAGAGGAATAAGGGGTTTGAGGCTTTAGCCTTTTTCATTCCTTGAACAACTTTACCCGGCATCGAACCAATGTAAGTGCGCCTATGCCCTCGAATCTCGGATTCATCTCTAACACCACCGAGAGACATACGAACGTAATTTCTACCTGTCGCTTTTGCAATAGATTTTCCAAGGGATGTTTTACCAACACCAGGAGGGCCAACAAGGCATAGAATAGACCCCTTCACTTTGTTAGTGCGGTTTTGTACCGCCAAATACTCAAGTATCCTTTCCTTGACTTTTTCTAGACCATAATGGTCATGATCGAGCAGTTTTTGAGCTTTTTTGATATCTTTGTTTATTCGTGAGCGTTTTTTCCAAGGAATGGATAGCATCCAGTCTAAATAATTTCTCACAACGGTGGCTTCAGCAGACATCGGGCTCATATTTTTAAGCTTTTTGAGTTCTGCAATAGTTTTTTCTTTAGCTTCTTTAGAGAGTTTTGTCTTGGCTATACGCTCTTCTAGTTCTTGAGTTTCGTCTTTGCCATCATCACCATCACCTAATTCCTTTTGAATGGCTTTTAGTTGTTCATTCAAATAATACTCTCTTTGAGTCTTCTCCATTTGACGTTTAACTCGATTGCGTATCTTCTTTTCTACTTGAAGCACACTAATTTCAGACTCCATAAAAGCGTAGACGCGTTCTAAACGTTCATTTACCGATTTTGATTCAAGTAGTTCCTGTTTATCTGTGATTTTTAATGCCAAATGTGAGGCAATAGTATCAGCCAATTTACCTGGCTCATCAATTTGGTTTATTGAAACACGGGCTTCAGCGGGGATTTTTCTGTTCAATTTAATATATTGTTCAAATTGTGAAATGACAGACCGCGATAAAGCTTCCAATTCTTCACCGTGACTTTCTGGTTCTTCAATAAGCTCTGCCTGTGCTTCAAAAAAACTTTTGTTATCGATAAAGTTTGAAACATGAGCACGTTGAATTCCTTCAACTAGAACCTTGACCGTGCCATCTGGTAGTTTCAGGAGTTGTAATACGGATGCAACAGTTCCAACCTTATAAATGTCGGTTAAACTTGGCTCGTCTTCTGCAGCATTCTTTTGAGTAAGCAAGAGAACTTGTTTATCATCATGCATTACATCTTCTAGTGCATTGACTGATTTGTCTCTTCCTACAAATAGAGGTACTATCATGTGAGGAAAAACCACAATGTCACGGAGTGGTAGAACGGGGTAAATTATGCCTTTTTGAGTGGTTTTCATGATACCTCTAACCAAAATTTGTGATTAAAATTTATTAGTTAAGTGTTTTAAAGTAAAAAATTTGATGTTTTTATGATACTTAATAGTTCTAAATTGGGTTCATTAATTACAGGCTTCAAGTGCGAGTCTAAATTTTTATAAAAACTTTTTTTAATTAGAAATTATGCACTTGTACCCAGATCTTCACTCCGATCTGCGTAAATCAGAAGAGGAGTGGCCTTTTCTTCAATGACTTCTTTATTGATCATAATTTCTTCTACGCCCTCAAGGCCCGGAAGATCATACATAGTATCCAGGAGAATATTTTCCATTATCGATCTTAGGCCACGAGCGCCCGTTTTACGCATAACAGCCATTTTTGCAATACTTTCAAGTGCCCCTTCAGCGAAGCTTAATCGAACATCTTCCATACCAAATAGACTTTGATATTGCTTGACTAATGCATTTTTAGGTGCAGTAAGTATTTCAATTAAAGCACTAGCATCCAAATCGTTAAGTGTTGCTAAAACCGGCAAACGACCAACAAATTCTGGTATCAGGCCAAATTTCAAAAGATCCTCAGGCTCCACATCACGCAAAATTTCACCAGTATTGCGCTCTTCAGGAGATCGCACGTCTGCACCAAATCCAATGCTCATACCTTTACCACGACTAGAAATTATTTTGTCCAAACCAGCAAAAGCTCCGCCACAAATAAATAAAATATTGGTGGTATCAACCTGAAGAAACTCTTGTTGCGGATGTTTTCGCCCTCCCTGAGGAGGAACACTAGCAATTGTACCCTCCATTATTTTGAGTAGAGCTTGTTGCACACCTTCACCTGAAACATCGCGTGTGATCGACGGATTATCTGACTTTCTTGAAATTTTATCCACTTCATCAATATACACAATCCCCCGTTGTGCACGTTCTACATTGTAATCAGCAGATTGTAGTAGTTTGAGAATAATATTTTCAACATCTTCACCAACATAGCCTGCCTCCGTCAGTGTTGTTGCATCTGCCATGGTAAACGGCACGTCAAGAACACGTGCAAGGGTTTGTGCGAGTAAGGTTTTGCCACAACCAGTTGGGCCAACAAGAAGAATATTTGATTTTGCAAGCTCAACGTCAGTCCCCTCAGTTATGTGGTTCAGACGTTTATAATGATTGTGAACTGCCACTGCCAACACACGCTTAGCTTGCGACTGACCAATAACATAATCATCAAGAACCGAGCTGATTTCTATTGGTGTGGGCACACCATCGCCTGATTTAACAATGGAAGTTTTGTGTTCTTCACGGATGATATCCATACACAGTTCAACACACTCATCACATATGAAAACAGTCGGACCGGCTATAAGCTTACGGACCTCATGCTGACTTTTACCACAGAAAGAGCAGTAAAGCGTATTTTTGGTATCTCCGCTGGGTGCTTTTGCCATGTATGCTCCGTTATTAAATTAATGCTACCTGAGATATTAATGCACGAACTAAGAGAATCAGGTTAAGCACAATCATCCTATGATGACAGTTAAGACAGAATTAAAACAACTAAAAAAACGTTTATTTTTCTTTTTTTATTTCAGTTTCATCATCCTCTGGTATTGGTCGGCTTGTTACGACTTCATCGATTAAACCAAATTCTTTTGCTTCATCTGGGGATAAAAAATTATCTCGTTCGACAGCCTCTTCAATAACTTCAATTGGCTGTCCTGTGTTTTTTGCATAAATAGCATTTAACCTCGAGCGCAATGAGAGTATTTCTTTAGCCTGTATTTCTATATCAGTAGCTTGCCCTTGTGCGCCACCAGATGGCTGATGGATCATGACGCGAGCATTAGGCAAAGAAAACCTCTTACCTTTTGTACCTGCGCTTAAGAGAAACGAACCCATTGAAGCAGCTTGTCCAATACAAACAGTTGAGACATCTGGGCGTATGTAATGCATGGTATCATAAATTGCCAAACCAGATGTAACGATCCCCCCAGGAGAGTTAATGTAGAAAGAAATATCCTTGGTTGGATTTTCTGACTCAAGAAAAAGTAACTGAGCGCAAACTAGACTTGCGATACCATCATCGACACCTCCAGTTAAAAAGATGATGCGTTCCTTAAGTAGTCTAGAAAATATGTCATAGGCACGCTCACCACGATTTGTCGTCTCAACTACCATTGGGACTAGAGAACTCATAAATTTTCCAATTGAATCGCTCATTACAAATTAATTCCTTAGCTTTTTAAATGCACTTTTGCTTGTGTAAAATGTTGTTTATCTTCTTTTGGTGGTTGTTTTTTTCTTGGTAACTTTCTTTTTTACTGAACTTCTATCCTCAGGCTCAGCCATCAATTCTTCCTTAGAAACTTTTTTATTTGTCACCTTGGCGAGCTCAATAATAAAATCAACCACCTTATCTTCCATTATCGGCTCCTTCAGTTGCTGTACAGCTTCTGGATGCTTTTGGAACGACTCCATAACCATTTGTTCTTGGCCCGGATAACGCTGTGCTTCTTCAATCATCGCACGGTTGATATCTTGTTGATTGACATCAATTTTGTTTAAACGCCCAACTTCTGCAAGTAACAAACCCAAACGTACTCTGCGCTCTGCAATGTTTCGGAAATCTTTGCTTAACTCATCATCTGACTTGCCTTCGCTTGGGTCATCATCTAACCCCTGCTCAACTGCTTGCTTGCGATGTTTTTCAAATTGTTCCCAAATCCCATCAAACTCCCGATCGGTCATAGATTGAGGAACCTCAAAATCATGATTTTTTTCTAATTGATCCAACAAGGAGCGCTTCATTCGCATACGTGATAATTTTGCAAATTCTTTCTCTTGTTCTTCACGAATGTTCGATTTTAGCGAGCTCAAATTTTCTGCACCGACCCTTTTAGCAAGTTCATCATTTATAACTGCAGGAATTGACTTGTGTAATTCTTTGACTTCAACATCAAACAAGGCATCTTTTCCTGCAAGTTCCTCAGATGCATATTTGTCAGGAAATTTAACCTTCACTTCAACTAAGTCACCAGCCTTTACACCGCACAGTTGATCCTCAAAACCAGGTATAAAACTTCCTGAACCAAGTTCAAGAGAGTACCCTTCTGCTTTTCCACCGCTAAATTCTTTGCCTTCAACTTTTCCAACAAAATTAATTATTAGAATATCTCCAATTTTTGATTTGCGGGTACTTGAGATTGGTTCAGATGTTTTGTGTGCTTCTGCAAGGCGTTCAAGTGTTTTCTCAATTTCCTCTTTATCTGATTTGACAATCAAACGCTCTAATTCAATCTTCGAAAAGTCCATTAACTTTACATCAGGCAATATCTCAAGTGACATGGTGTACTCAAGGTCAGAACCTTCATCAAATTTATTAACTTCAATCTTTGGTTGACTAATTGGTCGTATGTTATTGTCTTTAATGGCTTTTTGTGATGTTTCTCCAACGGTTCGTTCTAAGACTTCGCCCATTATAGATTGACCAAAATGTTTGCGGAGAATATTTACCGGTACTTTTCCAGGACGAAATCCGGGCAACTTAGCTGTTTTTTTTAATTCGTTCAGGCGGTTCTCAACAGCCAAGTTCACTTCAACCGCAGATACAGTTATTAGAAATTCGCGCATTAGGCCTTTGTTTTTTGTTTCGGTAACTTGCATGAGTATCCCACTAGAAATTGTTGGAAGATCATCAAAAAATATGGTCTTGGTGCGGGCGAGAGGACTTGAACCTCCACGACTTGCGTCACAGGTACCTAAAACCTGCGTGTCTACCAATTCCACCACGCCCGCACTATTACTGTCTTCGCTCCTTAAAATCACTGTTTAAGACAGTTTTCAGGGACAATTTGACGGGCTGCAACTCTATAGATTTAAGGGCACCTGTCAATCTCCTTAAAATATTGAGATTTTATAGGGATAGAAATGTGCAGAGCGCACAAAGTCAAGTCAGATGATGAGTTGTTTTTATTTGGCAATCAACTTATGAATCCTGCCCACTAATTTTAATTTTTTGGGTAGCATGCAGGTTTATTTAAATCGATACATGTTTTAGCTTATCAATAATATTATTATTCTAAGGGATTATATTAATGACAACGCTGGTTTTAGGGGCTGGGGTTACTGGCATCACAACTGCATATTATCTTGCCAAAGCGGGGCAAAAGGTTACCGTTATTGATCGCCAGCCTGGAGTAGCAATGGAAACTAGTTTTGCTAATGGCGGACAAGTCTCTGCCAGCCATGCTGAACCTTGGGCATCACCGGCAACACTACTAAAAATTTTAAAGTGGCTGTGGCGAGATGACGCTCCATTGAAGTTTCGACTGAGAGGGGATCCTGAGTTGTGGTCTTGGTGCGTCAGATTTCTATCAAATTGCAGTAAAAGTCAGGCACTCATCAATACTGAGCGAATGTTGCGTGTAGCATTATATAGCCGAAAACAGTTAAATAAACTGAAAAAAGAAACAGGTATTGATTATGATCAACTTAATAAGGGCATTTTGCATTTTTATAGAGACCCTAAGGAACTTGCAGCGGCAAGTGGCCGAATTCAAGCAATGATTGACCTAGGGTTAGAGCGTCGTTTAGTAGATACTGATACTTGCATTGAACTGGAACCCGCCTTGAAATCAGCAGCTGAAAATAATCTGATTAGAGGAGGCATTTTTACTCCAGGTGATGAAAGTGGCAATACACATGCTTTTTGTATTGCACTAGCTGAGTTGTGCGTCAAAATGGGTGTAAAATTTTATTACGACAGCCCCATTAATCGGCTTATTATTAAAAATGGGACATTTAGAGAAGTTGAGACAAAAACAGATACTTTTGAAGCTGAGAACTGTGTTGTAGCCCTCGGTAGTTACAGTCCATTGCTATTAAAGCCGCTTGGTATAAACTTGCCAGTCTATCCAGTAAAAGGCTATTCTATTACCTTACCAGTAACAAATCAGGAAGCGGCACCACAAGTCAGCCTGATTCAGGATGAATTAAAACTTGTTTATTCACGATTTGGTAGTCGGCTTAGAGTAGCTGGTATGGCTGAGATTGCTGGATATGATACAACTATTGATAAAGTTCGCTCTCAGTTGGTCCTAAGTTCTGCACTCACCCTATTTCCAGATTGTTGCAATCGTGAAATTGCTGAGTTTTGGTCCGGCCTTCGCCCGCAAACTCCAGATAGTGTTCCAGTTCTGGGAACTACCAAAATTAACAACCTTTTCCTTAACACAGGCCACAGCACACTAGGCTGGACCATGGCTTGTGGTTCAGGAAAAATTTTGGCTGATTTAATTACAAGTCAAGAACTTGAGGTTGATTTAAAAGGGCTTGAAATTAGCCGTTTTACGTGAATTTTGCGAACAACGTCTTAATTATTAGCTCTCATCACTAAAATTGAGCGTTGTTGTTTTTTACTCTGATGAAAGTTCAAACAAATATATGAGTTTGTACATGATACATTAAATTAACTCTCAAAACAGATTAGATTATGAATTTATGGAGAGTATGTGCAATTTGAATTTCTCAATAAGCTATCAGGGAGACAGAAATTATTTGAATTTTTAATTTGGAGAAATAGTATTTACCTTTGTTTCAGTTTATGGACTGCGATGTTCAGACTTATGAAATCAAAATCGTGGCAAATATGTTTTTAAACAAACTCACTGAGTCAGACTGTTGAGGTTTCTTTCATGTCCTCTAAACAAGTTGAATTAATTAAAAAATCAATACGATTTGAAGATTATCTGCAAGTAGCAGAGTACAAAATAAAACATAGCCTCTTTGGAGGTGGTTTCAGTTGTGTTATCAAAAGAGAAGTCATAGAACGTGGGCATGTAGGAGCAGTTCTCTTATATGACCCAATACTTGACCTTTTTGTTTTAACTGAGCAGTTTCGGCCGGCTGCTTTTGCTGCAAGTTACTCGTCATTGTGGGAGGAAAACTTTTCACCTTGGATAATAGAGTGCGTTGCAGGTGTTATCGATACAGGAGAAAATCCCGAAGAATTATGTGCAAGGGAGAGTATGGAAGAGGCTAACTGCCAAATAAGTAAACTTCATTTTTTATACAAGTACTTTTCCTCTCCAGGCTGCCTTACTGAGACTGTTTTCCTATATTGTGGTTGCGTGGATGCCTCAAATGCTGGAGGACATTTTGGTTTAAAAGATGAAGGAGAAGATATTCGTGTCTTTACCGCAACACCAGAAGAAACATACCAAATGCTTGAAGATGGCCGTATTATGAATTCAATGACAATGCTTGCTGTTCAGTGGTTCCAATTGAATGGTAAAAGATTACGGGATCTTTGGTTAGAAGAAGGTGCTTAAAGCACATATGAATATACGTGCTAATCATATAAGAATAGGAAACACATCGAATGAATATATCTGACGGATTTATCGGTGCAATTGGCAACACCCCCTTGGTTCGCTTAAATGGTCCCTCTGAAGAAACAGGTTGCAATATTCTTGGTAAAGCTGAATACGCAAATCCGGGTGGATCTGTTAAAGATCGCGCCGCACTTTACATGGTGCGTGATGCAGAACAACGCGGATTACTTGAACCAGGNGGTGTTATTGTTGAGGGTACTGCAGGTAACACGGGTATAGGCTTAGCTATGGTAGCTAACGCATTGGGTTACCGTAGCGTTATTGTTATTCCTGACACACAAAGCCAAGAAAAAAAAGATATGCTGAGTTTATGTGGTGCTGAATTGCACGAAGTTCCGGCAGCGCCATATAGGGATAAAGGTAATTATGTTCATGTATCTGAACGTTTAGCCTCGCAATTAAATAAAAGTGAGCCCAACGGTGCAGTTTGGGCTAATCAATTTGACAATACAGCCAACCGACAAGCCCATATTGAAACGACAGGGCCAGAGATTTGGCAACAAACTAGTGGTAAGGTTGATGGGTTTATTTGCGCTGTTGGTACTGGTGGAACACTTGCAGGAACTGCAAGTACATTGCGGAGCCTTAACAAAGATATCAAAATAGGCTTGGCGGATCCAATGGGTGCAGCACTTTACAATTTTTACGTAAACGGTGAATTGAAGTCCGAGGGATCTTCCATAACCGAAGGTATTGGACAAGGGAGAATTACAAAAAATCTTGAAGGGCTTGAAATTGACATGCCCTATCAAATTAAAGATGCAGAGTTGCTTGATGTAACATTCAGTTTGCTAAAAAATGAAGGTTTTTGTTTGGGTAGCTCAAGCGGCATAAACGTTGCCGGTGCTATGCGCATGGCACGTGAAATGGGACCCGGCCATACTATTGTAACAATACTTTGTGACTCTGGTACTCGTTACATGAGCAAACTTTACAATCCGACATTTTTGAAAAACTTGGGCCTACCTGTACCAGACTGGCTGAACTAATTATACAGTAACACTTGCTGAAAGTGTCTGTTTCCCGATTGAAAACACTAACAGCACTTGTGCCTTAAATAGGATTACTATGAATTATATGAACAAAGATGCTTTGGTAAGTACACAATGGTTAGAGCAACATATGAATTCATCTAATTTAAAGATAATTGATGCAACATATTTTCTACCAAGTGATAATCGTAATTCTATTGATAGTTACTCACAGTGTCACATACCAGGAGCTGTTTTTTTTAACATTGATAAAATTTGTGATACTGCAACTCAATTACCACATATGTTGCCAAGTCAGGAAGTCTTCTCTTCATTGGTTGGAAAATTAGGTATTAGCAATAATAATCTCATAATAGTCTATGACAGATCTGGCGGTTACATGGCAGCTTGTCGGGTGTGGTGGATGTTTAAAATATTTGGCAGTAAAAATGTCGCTGTTCTTAATGGCGGATTACCAAAGTGGATCGATGAAAAGAGGTCTACAACAAATTTTAAAACTGAACCTGAAGAACAAATTTTTTATTCAAATTTCAACCATAATTTAGTTAAAAACCTATCCCAAGTGTATGAAAATATTGATAAAGATGAATTTCAAGTCATAGACGCTCGGAGTGAAGGACGTTTTTGTGGCTTTGATANAGAACCACGCCCTACTAAAAAAGTTGGGCATATCCCTGGAAGCTTCAATTTGCCCTTCATTAATCTATTGAAACCTGAGGAACACTTTACCTTNAAATCGGCAAGTGAGATACAAGCTACATTTGAACAAATAGGTGTAAATTTTAATAAACCAATCACGACTACTTGCGGTTCTGGGGTTACAGCAGCAGTTTTAACTTTCGCACTATATCTAATTGGTTATAGGGAAACTGCTATATATGATGGGTCGTGGGCTGAATGGGGAGATCATCAAGCCACAAAAGTTGAGTCCTAACTATTGGTTTTTTGGCGCGTTTAAAATTCAAGACTTTCGAATCATAGTACTTACGTTAAACAAACGAGATTTCTAATCTTAGTTTATACATCTGATGTTCATAGTACATGTCTGTAAATTTAGGGCTCTAATGAGCTAAAATTTGGCTAAGAAACAATTTAGTTCTCTCGTTTTGTGGGTTATTAAAAAACTCCACAGGCTCTTTTTCTTCTACAATACGCCCTTCATCCATAAAGATAACCCTATTTGCAACTGTCTTTGCAAAACCCATTTCATGTGTAACGACGAGCATAGTCATGCCTTCATGTGCTAACTCAATCATTGCGTCTAGCACTTCCTTGATCATTTCAGGATCCAGGGCAGAGGTTGGTTCATCAAACAGCATTATCTTTGGGTTCATACAGAGTGATCGTGCAATTGCAACTCGTTGTTGTTGACCACCTGAGAGTTGACCGGGGTATTTGTGAGCTTGTTCGGGGATTTTCACACGCTCAAGGTATTTCATGGCTAGGTCTTGTGCTTCATTTTTGGGCAATTTACGTACCCAAATTGGTGCGAGTGTGAGGTTATCCAAAATCGTTAAATGAGGGAACAAATTAAATTGTTGAAAAACCATACCAACTTCACGACGGATTTGCTCGACATGCTTTAGATCACCTGTTAGTTCAGTTCCTTCAACAAAAATCTGGCCTTGCTGATGTTCTTCAAGGTGATTGATGCAGCGTATCAATGTTGATTTACCTGATCCAGATGGACCACAAATAACAATTCTTTCCCCCTTGTTGACCGTTAAATTTATATCCTTCAAAACTTGAAAGTCCCCAAACCACTTATCAACACCCGAAAGTTGTATCATTGGGCGGTCAGAGATTGTCTTTTCAATAGGTTCTTCAAGGTCAGTATAATTTGACATTTTTTTCTCCGTGACTCAACAACTCAAAGCTAATGTCCTGTGTGAAGTTTTTTTTCTAAATGAAGGCTATAACGTGACATACCAAAACAGAAAATCCAAAAAATGAAAGCTGTAAAAACATAACCCTCAATATGGAACCCAAGCCATTCAGCATTAGTACNAATGATCTGAATTGTGCCAAGAAGGTCGAACAAACCGATAGTTAAAACTAGAGTAGTGTCTTTGAATAATGCGATGAATGAGTTTACAATTCCGGGTATAACCATTTTTAGTGCTTGTGGCATTACAATAAGACTCATGGTATTCCAATAGTTCATTCCTAGTGCCTCTGCAGCCTCTATTTGTCCTTTTGGTATAGCCTGCAAACCACCACGAACCACCTCGGCCATATAAGCAGCTGAAAAAAACATAACGCCAACAAGTGCCCGGAGTAGTTTATCGAAATTCATCCCCTCAGGTAAAAAAAGTGGAAACATTACAGACGACATAAACAAAACTGTAATTAGTGGCACACCTCGCCAAATTTCTATAAAGCCAATAGATAAAGCCTTAACAATTGGCATGCTCGAACGGCGACCTAAGGCAAGTAAAATACCTATGGGGAGAGAAGCAACTATACCCACCAAAGAAATGACTAAAGTTAAAAACAAACCACCCCACAATGGGGTCTCTACTAAAAGAAGCCCAAAACTATCACCATAAAAAAGAAAATAGGAAATAGTGGGGTAAACAAAAAGTAAGAAAATAGTTATGAGCCCTTTATATTTAAAACCTGGTATTAGCAACGGCACCAATGATCCCACTAAAAGGATATAAGACACATTTATGCGCCAAACTTCTGTTTCTGGATAGCGACCATACATAATTTGCTTAAACCAAAACCCAATATACACCCAGCAGGCACCATCTTTAGTGCAATCATCCCGTGAGCTTCCTACCCAGTCAGCTTCAAGAAAAGCCCATTGAATAACAGGTGGTACAGAAATGTATATAATCCAGATACTAAGAAACGTGAGTGTTGTATTTAACTTAGAAGCAAACAAGTTAATTTGTAGCCATCGGAAAAAACCCACGGTCGTGTTAATTGGCTGAGTAAACTGATGCTCTCCTGATTTACTGGATTCTTTTTCAAACAAATCAGCTCTCCACCAATGCCATTTTTTTATTATACCAGTTCATAAAAGCAGAAATCAAAAGGCTAATAGCTAAGTAAACCCCCATTGTTATTGCAATAATTTCAACAGCTTGACCAGTCTGCATTAAAACGGTTCCGGCGAATACTAATACAAGATCAGGATATGCTATGGCTGCAGCAAGTGAGGAATTTTTTGTTAGATTTAAATACTGATTAGTTAAGGGTGGAATAATGACACGCAAAGCTTGTGGGATGATAACAAGTCTCAAAGTTAGCCTAGTTTGCAAGCCAAGGGCATATGAAGCTTCAGTCTGACCTTTACTGATGGCTAAAATTCCCCCACGCACAATTTCAGCAATAAAAGAAGCGGTATATAGTGAAAGGGCAAGACTTAGTGCAACTAATTCAGGTATGATAACAAGGCCACCTGTAAAGTTAAAACCTTCAAGGACTGGATACTCCCAAGAAAGTGGAAAACCAGTAATTATTGCCGCCATGGAAGGTAAAACTATCAATACGCCCAGAGAGACAGAAAAGACTGGGAATTGTTCACCTGTTTCGTCCTGTCTTTTTCGAGCCCAACTGGATATAAAAAATATTGAGACAAAAGCTACAAATAGCGCCAATAAAATTAGGCTGAATCCTTCTTCAAAAATCGGAGATGGTGAATAAAGACCACGAATATTGAGGAAATATGTGTCGAGTATATTCACGCTATTGGCTGGTGAAGGCAAACCCCGTAACACCCCAAAATACCAGAAGAATATCTGAAGAAGCAGTGGTATATTTCTTATCGTCTCTATGTAAACAGCTGCAATTTTTGACACTAGCCAGTTGCTTGAGAGCCTGCATACACCGATAAAAAAACCAAGTATGGTTGCAAAAAAAATACCTATACCAGCAACAAGCAATGTATTAAGCAAGGAGACAATAAAAGCCCAAAAGTAACTGTCTTCTTCAGAGTAATCAACTAGCGTCATCAGAATTGAAAATCCGGCTGTTCCTTTCAAGAAACCAAAACCAGAGGCAATTCCCTGTCTTTCAAGGTTCACTAATGTATTAGAAACTAAAAAATACCCAAGTGAGATTACTCCACCCAACACCAGTACTTGGAAAAACAGTGCTCGATATGTGGGGTCATTCCAAATGAGTGGTTTTGAAGGTTTTTGTGATTGGATTATTTCCTCAGCCACGAAAAATCTCCATATACTCAAGTAATGATTTTATAATCTTTCATGAGAAATCTATGTAGGTTGTGCCCGACCTTTAAGGTCGGGCACATACAAGGTTAGAAATTACCGGGTTAGCGTCCAGGCATTCCGTACATCAAACCACCTTTTTTCCAATTGGCGTTTACTCCACGAGTAAGCTTGATTGGTGTGTTAGGACCAATATTTCGGTCAAAACTCTCACCATAATTGCCAACTTGTTTAATGATATTGGCAGACCAATCAGGACTCAAACCAAGATTTTTTCCAACATCACCTTCTTTTCCAACAAAACGCAATATGCCAGGATTATCACTTGTCATCATAGAGTCTATGTTTGCTTGTGTAATACCCATTTCTTCCGCATTTAGCATGGCGTATAGGGACCATTTAACAACATCAAGCCATTGATCATCACCGTGGCGCACAACTGGACCAAGAGGCTCTTTTGAAATCACCTCAGGCAACACTACATGATCATCAGGTGAGCTCAATTTAATTCGTTGTGCAGCCAGAGCAGATTGGTCAGTCGTATAGACATCGCATCGCCCGGCATCATAGGCAGCTATGACTTCATCAGCTTTCTCAAATGCAACCAATTTGTATTTCATGTTGTTTGCACGAAAAAAGTCAGCAACATTTAGCTCAGTCGTTGTACCAAGGTTAGTGCAAACAGCTGCACCAGCAAGTTTCATGGCGCTATCCACACCGAGTGATTTTCGGACCATAAAACCTTGACCATCATAATAATTTACACCCGCGAAATTAACACCAAGCGCAGAGTCACGAGTAGCAGTCCATGTTGTATTTCTGGAGAGAATATCAATTTCCCCAGATGTTAGGGCTGTGAAACGCTCTTTGGCGGTGAGTGGTGAAAATTTAACTTTTGTGGCATCTCCAAGAACAGCTGCAGCAACTGCACGGCACACATCAACATCAATACCAGTCCAGTTATCATTGGCATCTGGATTAGAAAACCCAGGTACGCCTTGGCTTACTCCACATTGGATAAAACCTTTTTTCTTCACGTTTTCAATAGTTTGTCCTCCAGCTTTTGCTGGAGCTGAGGAACTTGCTGCTAGCTGAGATTTTAGCCCTGCATTTTCTTCCTCAAGACTAGCAACCTGATTGCCTTTATCGTTCATCATGTAACCGGCTGCTACACCAATTGCCAGTGCTACGATGCCTACTATTAGGTCCTTCATTTCAATCTCCCAAAGGTATGTTTTAATTATTAACTATGAGTGGTTATATTTTAAACACAGTTTTTAATTTAACCTAGGCAAAAATACGTAAAGGAAAAAAACCTTCAATTATTTGGCCTAAATTATATTTTAATCAATTAGTCCGTAACATGAAAGCCTAAGTTATCTCAAGCGCTAAGGACAAGCTTGTGTCACTTTTTTTTAGGGCTGATATAAATAAAACAATAAATGTAAAGTCACAAACATCTAAAAGTGTTAATTATATATATGTTATAAGTATCATCATAACCAATGTTTCCGTTTGTGGAGCCAGACAAAAACGTGAAAAAACAAACAAAACTGATAAATGCTGGGCGTGACCCAAAAGCAAATTATGGTATTATCAATCCACCCGTCTATCACGCTTCAACTGTTCTTTTTCCAACGGTCGCAGCCCTCGATAATGCAACAAAAAATCGCTACGATGGCGTCTATTATGGCCTCACTGGAACGCCAACCACATTTGCACTACAAGATGCCGTAGCTGAACTTGAGGGTTACCCTCAAGCAATTATTTTACCTTCTGGGCTGGCCTCAATTGCTGCATCATTGTTAACTTTCCTAAAAAAAGGGGATCACTTGTTAATGGTTGATAGTGTTTATGGCCCTACCCGTCGCTTGTGTGATGGAATGCTTAAACGATTTGGCATTGAGACAACTTATTATGATCCAACGATAGGTGCGGCTATTGAGGAACTTATGTGTCCTAGAACCAAAGTTATTTTTGCAGAGTCACCGGGTTCACTCACTTTTGAAGTTCAAGATATGCCGGCTATTGTAGGTGCAGCTCACTCAGCTGGCGTTAAGGTGATATTTGACAATACTTGGGGTGGAGGAGTTTTTTTCTCAGCCTCAAATTTAGATATTGATGTATCCATACAGGCTGCAACGAAATACATTAGTGGGCACTCTGACGTCATGCTAGGGACTATAGCCATGAATGATGTTGATAATATAAAAATAAGAAATACTGTGCGTGACTTGGGGTATGGAGCTGCACCAGATGATTGTTACCTTGCTCTGAGAGGTTTGCGCACCATAAATGCACGTCTTCCTATACATCAGTACAATGCACTTGAGTTAGCTCATTGGTTAAGGAAGCGTCCAGAAGTTGAGTGTGTCTTACACCCTGCCCTCTCAACTTGTACGGGCCATGAAATATGGAAACGAGACTTCACAGGTTCTTCCGGTCTTTTTAGCTTTGTTCTTAAAAAGAATTTTAGAGAAAAGCATGTTTCCTCAATGATTGATGAAATGGAATTATTTAAAATAGGTTATAGCTGGGGAGGATTTGAAAGCCTTATTGTTCCGTATGGCACATGTCCACCCAGAACAATTAGGCCTTGGTCACTTGGCCAACTAATCCGCATACATGCTGGATTAGAATCCATTGATGATTTGATTAGTGATCTTGAGTCTGGCTTTGTTAGACTGAACAAAGATAATTAAATAAAAAATATATATTACAATATATTATAATAAATTATTAAAGCATTATATTAATTAAGAACCCTGACAATTTGGGCATTTGCCCTCAACCTCAATTGAACGGTTATTCACCGAAAAATTTGCAGCCTTGGCAAGTGCATTAATTGCATTATCAATTCGGATGTCCGTTATCTCTGCAGCTGCTCCACAATCAATACATATCAAAAATTGTGAATTGTGACTCGTATCTGAAGCATAACAACCAATGTAGGCATTCAAACTTTTGACTTTGTGAACTAGACCTAGATCGAGTAAAAAATTTAAGGCCCGATATATAGTTGGTGGTTGAGCATTCTGCCGTTCGTTCCTCAACAAATTAAGCAAATCATAGGCCCCAACAGGATGATGGCTCTGCAAAATTAATTCAAGAACACGACTACGCAAAGCTGTCAATCTGACACCACGGGAAGCACAAAGATTTACGGCTCTCTTCATCGAATTTTTAATGCACTGGTCGTGATTATGACCATTATTCACAAACATGGATTTTTAAATCCTTAAATATAACTGCGAGCAACTATAAATTTGTAGAGTATTTATTTAAAATATTTTTAATACTTCGGCGTTTATAAAAAAAATCTTAGTTCGTTAATATTTATGCTCAGTTAAACCTCGATGCAAAACTCAAATAAGTTTCTTGGTGTATGCCCTAAGATAAATTGTCAACTTAACTTTTACATAATTAGCTATATGTTTATATACAAATTATTTTAATAGCAAAAAGAACTGTTTCGGCCGTGTCAAAGATTTCGGGAGTTAAAAAGGTACTGCATGAATTGTTACGTGCGGCATGAAATTAAAGGAATGTATTATAATGTTGGAAACAAATAAAACAGACAATCTAATTTGTGCCCTGAAATTCAATGCTGATGGTCTAATTCCAGCAATTGCTCAACAGCACGACAGCGGGGAAGTTCTCATGATGGCATGGATGAACCAAGATGCGATTTCCGAGACGTTATCAACCGGGAAGGTTTGTTACTATTCACGCTCAAGACAAAAATTGTGGCGCAAAGGAGAGAGCTCTGGTCAAGAACAAACACTAAAGGAGGTACGCTGGGACTGTGATGCTGACACTCTTTTAATCCTCGTAGATCAAAAAGGTGTTGCTTGTCACACAGGAAGGCGCAGTTGCTTTTTCAATGCAATTAGAGATGGGCATCCATCCATGATAACAGAGCCAGAAATAGATCCAAAAGATCTCTATAAATAAAGGAATTTTAATTGCAAAGTTTCAATCTAAGACCAAACAACTGATAGACAATTAAGCAAATCAAATATATGGATTGTGTATGAATAATATATATCGCTCCCTCATAAGTGAATGGCTTGGCACATTGTTTTTACTTGCTACTGTAATTGGGTCTGGAATTATGGCCGAAAATTTAGCTGGTGGAAATATAGCACTAGCATTACTTGGTAATACGATCCCCACGGGTGCTATTCTTGTTGTTTTAATAACTATCTTTGGCCCAATTTCAGGTGCACATTTTAATCCTGCAGTTACATTAGCTTTTTTAATTCGTGGTGAGATACTGCCATGGCAAGCCCTTGCCTATGTGGTAGTTCAAACAGTTGGAGCCATTTGTGGTGCATTACTTGCACATTTTATGTTTGAACTTTCAATTTTTCAGGAATCAGAAAAGCTTAGAACAGGCATAGCACAATGGGGTTCGGAATTTGTTGCTACATTTGGTTTATTAGCAACAATATTTGGTACGATACGTTGGCAAGAAAAAGCCGTTCCAATGATGGTGGGCCTCTATATAACCGCCGCTTATTGGTTTACTGCTTCAACCAGCTTTGCCAATCCAGCTGTGACAATTGCAAGGTCATTCACAAACACCTTTTCAGGTATATTTCCTGAACATGCAATTGGTTTTATTATTGCTCAGCTTTTGGCTGCAGTAATAGGTGCCTATACCTTGAGTTGGTTATTTTCGAGAGGCCGTTCATAACTAATTTAATCTAACTATTGTGCCTAATAAAACATGTCAAAAGAATCTTTTAACAGTTTTCATCAAATTATAGAGTTTTTATTCAGAGTTTATTTTTTACGTGTTCATTGTTTTAAGTGTCACTCATAATAATTATTGATATGATATAAATTTTTCTGATATTGTTAGGGAAATTTTAATTTTTTTTTGATATAAAATTGCATAATCTCAGACATTTAAAATACATAACTGAAGCAGCAAGACTTGGCAGCATAACAGAGGCATCAAGACGTTTGAGAGTATCTCAACCAGCCATTAGCGCTGCTATTCGTAGTTTTGAGGATGAGTTCAATATTAGGTTATTCGTTCGCAACCCATCTCAGGGTCTTGCCCTAACACCACCCGGTCGAAATTTTGTAACTCGCGCTAGAGAACTTCTAGGGAATGCTCAAGATTTTGAAAATTTGTTTAATGAAACTGACGATGACCAGCTAACCGGCCGACTAGAGATAAGTTGTTATGCTGCACCGGCACCCCTGTTACTTCCAGATTTAATCAAAAATTTTTGCAATGAGTATCCAGATGTAGAAATTGGTCTGCAGGAAGGAAATATGGAACAGGTGGCAAACTATCTTAAGGAAGGTGCAGCTGACCTCGGTCTGACCTACGACTTGCACCCTGATAGTGATATTGATCATGAATTAATTACAAATCTATCACCTTTCGTTGTGGTTTCTTCCAAAAACCCTTTAGCAAAAAGAAATAAAATTTCAATAAAGGAACTTAAAAATGAACCTTTAATATTGATGGACTCTCCTGGTTATAGTGAATACTTATTTAATTATTTTAGCATGTATGATCTTAGACCGCTAATACAACACCGTTCGACCACTAATGAGATGGTTCGGGGAATGGTTGCAATGGGAAATGGCTATTCAATAAGTTTGGTAAAGATTAAAAATGTTTACTCTTATGATGGAAGTTCACTAGTTAATGTAGAACTTGAAGAAACCCCTCCAAGCGTCAACTTGGTCATTGCCTCTCTAAAAGGATTTCGGCGTAGTAAATTGGCTGATGCGTTCGTCCAAACCTGTAAAACAAAGCTTAAAAAAGTCGCAACTGGCACCAGTTAAGGAAAATTGATAGATTATTAACAATAAAGAAAGAGCCAATTTGTGATTGGCTCCTTCAAATTCAACTATTTTGTCTAACACTAATGCAAGCAAAGTCTCAAACTAGGTTTAGCTTAGAAACTAATCATGGATTAGCATTATCAAGTTTGTCTGCAACAATACCTTTACAGATTGTAACGGCCTCAGCAGCATTATCTGCATATCCAAAGGCACCTATTTCCTCAGCAAAATCTCTAGTTACAGGTGCGCCACCGCAAATAATCGGAAAGTCTTTACCCTCTTCCCTAAATGCATTAACAGTTTTTCTCATGAATGGCATTGACGTTGTAAGGAGAGCAGACAAACCGACCACATCAGCTCCAACGTCTTCAGCCTGTTTAATTATGTCTTTAGGGTCAGTATTGACACCAAGATCTACAATATCAAAACCCGCACCCTCAAGCATCATGCAAACCAGGTTTTTCCCAATGTCATGCAAGTCACCTTGAACAGTTGCCATTAATACTGTACCTTTAGAGGGTTCATCATTAGCTGTCATAATTGGACGTAAGACTTCAAGTCCTGCTTTCATCGCCCTCGCTGAAATGAGCATTTCTGGAACAAAAATCTCTCCACTTGCAAATAGATCACCAATCGTATCCATTGCTGCTATAAGTCCTTCATCAAGAATATCAGCACATGTCTCGCCAGCATCTAGTGCTTCTTGGCATAGAGCGGCACAATCATCATCACGATACTCCATGACAGACTCATAAATATTTGTAAAAATTTCTTTTTTACCTTCTTTGGCTTCAGCCTCTAAAGTGGCTCTATCGGCAACTGCTTCACCAATTCCCATCCAACGTCCTTTTTCGCCAGAACGAGCAAGAGAGTCATACTCGCCCCCACTACGAATTTCTCCTTCGTAAGGGCGGTCACCAGCACGCCAACTACGTATGGCATCAAGTGCCATTTTTGCATGCATAAAAGGAGTTTCAGAACTTAAGTTACACAAATATAAAGCAAATTTATCACCTGCTGTTCCCGAAGTTCCGACTTCAAAGTATTCATGAATTCGCCTGGTAATCTCTTCCTCAGGACCCTCTTGCAAGACATGGTTATCCACACCAAAAACAAGGGGACTATCATTTTCTGTTGCCCACTCTCGAGCCTTAACTGCACCAACTTGATAAAGGTCGGGGTCCTGTACTTTTAGATATCTTGGAGTAACTCTCTTTTTCTTTTCCCAGAATTTTTCTGTATTCTCTGAGAATGAGTCTCCCCACCAATTATCAACCTGAAGTTTAGGGTTTTGTCCTGTAAGTTCCCTCAACCTCAAAATGTTAGGAATTGAAAACTCATCGAGAATTTCCTCACTTATAAATGGAAGTGAGCCAATGGCATCTGAGCCATTTGTGCCAGCATCAGGAAAAGCTTTAAACAGCATATTAACATAAGGTGCCTGAACTTCTTCAACAACATATTTAAATACTTTGTGAACAAATTCTGGATTTTCGTTCATTTGCAGGATCATCTGCTCAAACTGCATATACTGAGAAACACAGGTGAGTGGTCCACAAAAGCGAATTGTTGGCTGGCGACCCGTTTTTTCATGAAATAATTGTAAAACATCTCTAACGAAAGGCATCCGCCCGTCTTTTTCTGGATCTGGTGGTGTAAGTTTTGCCAGATCTTTTTCAGTTTTAATTAGAGGGCGAGTATTGTTAATAGCAGGCGACAATTCGTCAAACCATGACATGTCACCACCATTAGCTTCACATTCTATATCATATACGTCCCATATTAAATCTGGGGTATCAAATCCAAGTTCTGCACTAGCATGAAGACAACCATTAACGAATAATTCCGGGTTTGTGAAAAAGTGTTTTGCATTCACACCCATATAACCCATTGCAAATTCTGACATTTGGGCATTGAAGGGTGCAAAACTTGAACTAGTTCCACCAAGGACATTTGCCCATGCATCAAAACCCTTGTTAAAGCAGTTCTTGTAATCGTACTCTGCATCATAAGTGGGCGTTGACCCTTCCATGGCAGGATAATGCTGCTTTAAGGGAACTTCGGAAAAATCTGGAATAATTGAATAAGCCATTAATTATCCTTCTTAGTGAAAATAATAAATCTTATCTTTAAAGATTAACTTGTAGGGACATTATTAGCAAAATAAAATATTCTTAAACTCCACATCAGAAAATATGATGAATAAATTTTAAACTCGTGTACTGTTCATTAGCCTTATTCTCCAAAGGGTTATTCAATAATTAGGATGATTATTCTAATTATTTTTTCAATTCCAAATTAGAACATCAACAAAAAAACCTAGTTAATAACAGTAATTTAGGCTTCAAAAACATATAGAACTAGACTAAAAAAAACATATATATTGAAGCAAACTTGATATTAAATATTTAAAATGTTAAAGAGTTATTAAGAAACGTACTTTGTGTTTGGTCTCTGTATTGGCCAAAAAAAAACAAACACATTGATAACTTGGGGGGGTAATTTTGAATGGCCAGTGTTACAATTGACAAAATTGATAAGTCTTTCGGAACTACTGAAGTACTTAAGAGTGTATCCATTGACATTAAAGATGGTGAATTCATAGTTCTTGTCGGCCCTTCAGGTTGTGGTAAATCTACTCTTTTAAGAATAATTGCTGGGTTAGAAAAACAAACTAACGGAAACATTGTTATAGGTGATCGTGTTGTAAATGAATTGCATGCTAGTCGTCGAGACACTGCAATGGTTTTTCAATCTTATGCTCTCTATCCTCATTTAACAGTTTCGGAAAATATTAGCGTCCCCTTGCGTATGAGGCAATTGAGCTTTCTACAAAGATTCCCTCTCATTAATCATTTCATGCCAGGCACTAAGGAAGCAAAAGCTAAAATTGCCAGAGAAGTTATTGATGTCACCGAAACACTCGGAATTTCTGATCTTTTACATCGCAAACCAGGACAACTATCAGGAGGTCAACGTCAACGAGTAGCTGTTGGCCGCGCAATGGTGCGACACCCTCAAGCTTTCTTAATGGATGAGCCCCTCTCAAACCTTGATGCTGAACGACGTGTGCAAATGAGAGCTGAAATAGCAGAGTTACACAGACGTCTGGAATCAACTTTTATTTATGTTACGCACGATCAATCTGAAGCTATGACAATGGCAGATCGCGTCGCAGTAATGATGGATGGTGAATTGCTTCAAGTAGACAGTCCAAAAAATGTTTACGCAAACCCTTCGGACATCCGGGTCGCTGAATTTATTGGCAGTCCAAAAATAAATATTCTTCCTGCAAAAGCTGATGGTAATGGAAAAATATCCATATCAGACTTCACATTGAAAGGCGTCACGTCTGATCTCAAAGNAACAACAATACAGGCTGGAATTCGCCCTGAAGCGCTAAGCATGGTTTCTAGAGACTCAGCGGGCCTTGACTGTAAAATTGTCCACCATGAAAATTTGGGTTCAGATGCCTATTTTCACGCTGAATTAAGTACAGGTGANAGAGTTGTATGTAGAATGNATGCCTCTGCTCTTGATAATTTTTCTACTGGAATAGAGGCTAAAGTGGATATCGATCCAAAAAATGCACTTTTATTTGAAAATGAGGGTCGTCGCATTTCTGCTAAATTTGAGGTGGTAAAGTGACTTCTAAAACCGACACATTAGAGACTAAATCATATAAAAGTGTTGAAAATAAAGATAGGTGGTTGAGTTACCTATTCTGTGCTCCTGCAATTTTTTTGATGTTTGTTATTCTCATAGTTCCGATATTTATCGCTGCAATATTATCTTTCACGGATTATAGTCTTGGAAACCCCGATTTAAATTGGATCGGTGATAAAAATTATGATGTTATTTTTGGACGAAGTGCCTATCAAAAAATGTTATGGGCCTCAGTTACTTATGTTGTGATAGTGGTTCCAGTCTCTATTTTTTTAGGGCTAGGCGCAGCTATGTTGATAAATTCTCTGAACAGATTTGGTGAAGTTTACAAAGCAATATATTTCTTACCAGTTATGGCTGCTCTTCTTGCTATGGCACTAGTTTGGGACCTTGTTTTACACCCTACTGTTGGTATGGTTAACGATACTCTGGCACTAGGTTGTGGTTCTTGGGTTGAGACATTACTGAGCTTCGGTTGGCTACCTTGGGTGGATGGCTCACAAAGTTGGTACGCAACAAGCTGTGCTGATGAATTTCCGAACTGGATAAATGACAGAGACTACGCAATGCCAACCATTTGTTTTATTGGCATATGGCAGGCATTCGGGTTTAATATGGTCCTTTATCTTGCGGGTCTTACTGGTGTCCCTAGAGAACTTTATCACGCTGCTGCCATTGATGGAGTTACAAGTGGCTGGGATAAGTTTAGATTAGTTACTTGGCCTATGCTTGGCCCAACGACTGTCTTTGTAGTTACCATAACTTCAATTAATTCTTTTAAGGTTTTTGATACAGTTGAAGCATTAACCATGGGTGGTCCAGCGAAGGCAACCTATGTCATGATGTATGCAATTTTTGAGAAAGCTGTCAGGGAAAATCTCATTGGATTTGGTTCAGCCATAACAATGATATTCCTTGCATTTGTTCTTGTCATAACTTTTACTCAACGTTATTTAGTAGAAAAGCGAGTACACTATTCATGATTGGAGAATCATCATATTCTCAAGCTTTAAGGCACGCAGTTTTAATACTGGGCGCTCTCATTGTTATTTTGCCTTTTTATGCAATGGTTAGTTATTCTCTAAAATCACCAGCTGAAATAGAACAAAATGCAGGAGGTTTTTTTGGTTCGCAGGAACCTATGCTTGATGAATGGTGTGTTAAGGCAAGAGGTGAAATTGGCAAATCAAGAACACCAGAACTCATCCAAAAGTGCACAAAAAATCCGACTGTTTTCAATTACACACAAGCTTTCACGAAAGCGCCACTCCTGCGTTACCTTCTTAATGGAGTCATTGTAACAGTATCAATTTTTCTCATACAAATAGTAGTCGCTCTTCCTTGTGCCTATGCATTAGCCAAATTGAAATTCTGGGGAAGAGACGCAGTTTTTGCATTAGTCCTATTTTGTCTTCTGATCCCAGTTCATGCAATCGCGTTACCGCTATATATCATGCTTGCAGAATTTGGTCTGCTAAACAGTTATGCGGCCCTGATCATTCCCTGGACAATTTCTGTGTTTGGAATCTTTCTGATGCGTCAATTTTTTATGACAGTGCCTGACGATCTTATAGATGCGGCAAGAATAGATGGTTTAAGTGAATTCGCAATTGTCTGGAAAGTCATGCTACCTTGTGCAATTCCAGCTTTGCTAGCTTTTGGTATTTTTTCTGTTGTTGCACACTGGAATGATTATTTCTGGCCACGTATAGCCATCTCCTCTAATCAAGATTATTTCACACCGCCTCTGGGCTTACGTATGTTTAAAGGTGACGCTGACGGAGATCTTCATGGGCCAATGATGGCAACAGCTACTATCATAGTATTGCCATTAATTGTTGCATTTTTGTTGGCGCAAAAAAGATTTATCGAAGGAATTACATTATCAGGAATGAAATAACCGCGGCCGTGCGGGGGGTTAACAGCAAAATACTGTTGATTAACTTCAATAAGAAAAGACAAAAATTGTTGGAGCGGCCTCTAGCAATTTATAAAACTTTAACCTAAGGAGCTATTTATGAAACGTTTATTTACTGCAATAGCTGCTGCTTCGATGTTCACAGCTACTGCATCGCAGGCAGTTGAAATCGAGTTTGGATATCCGTATCCACACTTATTCGATACAACCTACACAAAAATAATGAAAGACTTTGAGAAGGATCATCCCAATATCAAAGTTAAGTTCCGTGCTACATACGATGACTATGAGGACGCAACTCAGGTTGTTTTACGTGAGGCTGTTTCAAACACCCTACCCGATGTTACCATGCAGGGTCTTAATCGTCAGGCAATCTTTGTAGAAAAGGGAATTGCTCAGTCTCTTGGGCCATTCATTGCAAAGGAATCAGATTTTGCAAAAGACGGTTATCACAAAGCTATGCTTGATCTCGGAACTTTTGATGGAAAAGTTTATGGTCTTCCATTTTCTGTCTCTCTTCCAGTTGGTTACTACAACATGGACATGATGAAAAAGGCTGGAATTAGTAAATTACCATCAAACTGGGGTGAAGTTATTGGTGCTTGCAAAAAGCTTCGTGCCGCTGGAATTAAAAACCCAATTTTCTGGGGTTGGAACATTACTGGTAACTGGTTCCTTCAAGCACTTCTGTGGTCTCAAGAAACACCAATCGTTAAAGATGGCAAGATTAACCTCGGTGGCCCAGCAGGTCTGAAGGCCCTTGAGCAAATGAAAGCTATTTTTGATGGTTGCAAAATGAAAAACCTACAATGGAAAGCTGCACTAAAATCTTTCTCAGCTGGTGAAATTGCCATGATGTACTGGTCAACTTCAGCACTTGGTGCAGTTGAGCGTTCAATGGGTAACAACTTTGAGCTTAAAACCAATGAATTCCCAGGTTTCGATAAAGGACCTTTGGGGCTTCCTGCAGGTGGAAACTCTGCTATGATGGTTTCAACATCAAAGGATCCAGAGCGTCGTCAAGCTGCTTGGACTTTTTTGAAGTATCTTACTTCAGGTAAAGGTGCCGCAGCTGTTGCAGAAACAACCGGCTACATGCCGCCAAATAAAGCAGCAAACGACATAATGCTTAAGGACTTCTATGCAAAACATCCAAATAAGCAAACTGCAGTTCGTCAAGCTGGACTGTTGCGTGAGTGGATTGCATATCCTGGTGATAAAGGCTTGGCTGTTACACAAGTTCTTTATGATGCTATGGAAGGTATCCTCTTGGGTGACCATACGGATATGAAGAAACTTCAAGCTGAGTTGCAGGAAGAAATCGGAGACATGCTTCCTAAATAAGGCTTGTCCTTAAAATTGCTTCCTTGGAGGCTTTGCTAATGCTAACGCTCCAGCAAAGCCTCCATAGGAGGTTTTTTTTTAAAATTTGAACAGTCTAGAGTTAGATTAATAAGTTAAAGCAGTTAACTTAAAAAATAAGAAACCTAAATTAATTAAGCTCTCTTGTTTGAATTCTTAAATTCTTTATTTCTTTCCAACACAAAGTGCTCTCATCAAAACTCCTTCAAAACTCCACAAATAAAGTTAAAACTGGGAGCACGCCTCATTATAAAATTTGCCATTATCGATTTAACGAAATTTAATCAACTAAAGATGTTGTTACCATGTTATTAAAAAAAAATGGTCAGCATTGATCCAAATTTTATGATTTCATATAGTTTTCAACGATTTCTATTTATTAAGGATCTAAAATGCTGATTGCTCAAATAACTGATCTACACTGTAAAGCTGTTGGTAGGGGAGCTAATTTAGGGTGCGACAATAATAAAAATATTGCGCAAGCAATTTCCCGCTTAAATAACCTTTCGTCGCGTCCGGACGTCGTTTTGGCAACAGGTGATTTAACAACATCTGGCACTCCTGAGCAGTATGAAGTACTTGCGGATCTTCTTGAACCGCTTGAAGTGCCACTTTATATGATACCAGGCAATCATGATGAACTTGGACCGCTACTTGATGCGTTTTCTGGTAAATATGGTCTTGTGGATCAAGGACATGATTTTGTTCGCATTGTTATTGAGGAATACGAACTTCGGCTAGTCTCCCTTGATACCACAGTTCCCGAACACCACAACGGTGCAATACCACAAGAAAGAGCTTTATGGTTGGATCAAGTTCTTTCTGAAAAACCCAATAAACCAACCCTAATTTTTATGCATCACCCTCCTTTTGATACAGGTATCTGGTGGATGGACAGAATTGGCGTTCTCGATGGTCTTGATCGTTTTGCAGAAGTGCTAAGCAAGCACAGTCAGGTTGTTGGAATTACAGCAGGACATTTACACAGGACTATACACGCTACGTTTGCGGGCGTTCCTGTTACTGTCGCCCCAACGACTTGCTATTCAGTTGAGTTAAATGTTGATGTTGAAAGTCCTGCAATGGTAACTGATGAACCTCCAGGATTAATGATGCACTTGTGGCGTTCTAATACGCTAGTTTCTCACAACCTTTACCTCAAAAAGCACAACACTTACAATGTTGCCCCGCTAGTGAAGGATTGGCCTGATCGTTGGAAGCTAATGCAGAATAAAGAGCAAGTACCAAAAGTTTTAGGAGCGATTGGTGACATTAGTGATGATATATAAAGCTGGGATTAGGCAGAAAAAATACATCTACTTTAGTAAAAAAATAGTTTTCCTAAATCTTAGTTCATGCAATACATGAGTTTAAAATTCCACAGCTTGTGGAAATACAAGAAAAGCCGATATAGCTCAGTTGGTAGAGCACCTGATTTGTAATCAGGGGGTCCCGGGTTCAAATCCTGGTGTCGGCACCATATTTATCAAGGGCTTAGCAGATAATTGCTAGGCCCTTGTTTCTTTTAAAGCTGTTAAAGGGATAAAAAGAGAACTGAAATGTGGCGTTTCCCCCTCTCTTTCCAGCATTTTTTTATTAATGTTGAAGAATGAAATACTACTCACCCTTTTTTTGCTCCTCTGTTTCTCCAATTCCACAGCAAATACTTAATAACAGCAATTACTGTAATTAGTATTGCTACAGGAATACATGCTGCCAAAATAAGTGCACCTGGTTCCATTTGAACTAAAATCCGATTTTAAATTTTGCCACATCTAGGATGTAATTTGAGCTAAATAGTTACCTTTTTAGTGCCTGCTGAATGGAAGAAAATTTTTTTATGACCCCCCTTCTATCTGGAGGAGCACTCTCAAATTTATCAATTATTTCATCTGCAAGTTCTTCCGCTTTCTTAGTGTTTGTAACTTTAAAGCTTATCTCAGCATTTTGTCCTTCCCTATTGGACAACAAATTAAAACTTCCGCAAACAGCATAGTTATTATCGACAATAAGTAATTTTGCATGATTGGGGTATTTCATTTTTATCAACTGTCCTTTTGTATCTTTTTCAGCGCACCATGCTTGATAAATTAATGCGAATGATTTGCAGTTGCATATGACAGAATTTGCATATATGATGATAATAATAATTATTCGCAATATAGTTAAATAGTTTACTAGTTTTAAATTAAATCATGAACAATTTAGAAAAAGTTCCCCAAGCACAACCAGAAGATACTTTCTTAGAATTAAAATTTGGAGAACAAATGCTCTTATGGGGATTTCGTATCTGGGTATGCGGCTATAAAAAAGACTTAAATACTAACAATCTGATTCACTTAGCATATGCACAAGCTGGTATCCCCAGTGCTCAGATAGCTCTAGACTCTATAATGACATTGATAACAGCCAATGGTTCTGGGGTTATGGATGTTCGCTGCCCAAGCTGTACTGAAATTAGTGCTGATGAAATGCGTTTAATGGGTACAATTTCAGCTTTACAAAGTGCCTCCAGCTCCAATGCTGGAGATATTTATCTAGAATGCTGGGCAAAACCAGCAACCCTACGAATGTTACGTCCTGTTACCCAAATGCTTGCTAACGTTTTAAAAGAAGGTGGGATGTTTATCCGGCCTCGCCCCTGGTCACTTGCTCTACATTTACCTAGCAGAAATCTCACAAGCACCATAATGCACCCTATCACTATCCATTGACTGACATAATTACCCTAAAAACTTAATGCTAAAAAGGAAAACTAATATGCGCAACCCAATTCACAAAAAAATAGGTGATCTTGTACCAGAAGCTTTTTTCCCCATACGTCAAGAAGACGAATGGCATACATTAACCACATCTGATGTCTTTAAAGGAAAGAGGGTTGTCTTATTTGCACTACCAGGCGCATTTACCCCCACATGCTCGAAAAGTCACCTACCAGGTTTCTCGAGTCATGCGGAACAACTAGTAAACGCTGGGGTGGATACAATCTGTTGCCTTTCAGTGAACGACTGGTTCACAATGGAAGCTTGGAGAAAAGACCTAGAAATTGGCGAAGAAGTTTTGATGCTGCCTGATGGGAATGCTGATTTCACAACTGCAATGGGCATGCTGGTGGATAAACGACACCTAGGTTTTGGTGCACGCTCTTGGCGTTATTCAATGATAGTTGACAACTGCGTTATAGAAAATATGTTCGTCGAAGACTTTAATGATGATGGCGATCCTTTTAAGGTTAGTGGCGCACCATCAATGTTAGAGGCAATCCAAAAATAAATGCTAATGCACTACGTTACAACATGAATGATGCACAGGTTTTAAAAAGATATTTAAGATCAACTAAAAAACTTGTTAAGGCGCTTTTCACTTTTCACTAGGAATTATATTAATCGGATCGTGATACGGCAAGATGGGGTAGAATATACATTGCGGGTGGTTGTGGGCTAGTGTTCACGCGTAAGTCACACTCGTAGGCAAGCGAGAGCCACTCATCGGTCATAACATCTTGTGGTATTCCCTGGCAGAGTTTTCTCCCTTTATGAAGAACTGCAATATTGTCTGCATACATTGATGTCAGATTTAAGTCATGCATGATTGCTATGACCCCTCCACCAGAATGGGCAAAGTTTTTGGCAATATTCATCACTTCTATTTGATGAGCTATATCAAGACTTGAAACAGGCTCATCAAGGAAAACCCATCGTGTTTGACCAGCCTCGTGTGGTTTCCAAACCTGAGCAATCACTCTGGCTAATTGCACGCGTTGTTGCTCACCTCCGGAAAGTTCTGAATATTGACGCTGGGCAAATCCCAAAAGGCCAACACAGCTTAAGGCTTCATATATGATTTCATTGGACTCAGCGCCTATACCATTTCGAAGACCAATATGGACAACTTCTGAGACGGTAAAAGAAAATGCAAGTGTTGATTTTTGAGGGAGGACCGCACGTATGGATGCTAACTCCCATGGTTGAAGAGTATCAATATTAATGCCATTTAACAGTATTTTACCCTCATATGGAATATCGCCACTCATGGCACGCAATAGTGTCGATTTTCCTGATCCGTTTGGTCCAATAATAGCAGTTATCCCGCCTGGTAGTGCCTGAAATACGACCCTGTCAAGGATGGTGGTGTTTGCGAGTGACACAGAGACCTGATCGACAAATAACATCTTACCAAATTCTCGTATCGCGCTGGCGTAGCAAAATCCAAAGAAAAACTGGGGCACCTAGTATTGCAGTTACAATCCCAATTGGAAGTTCAGATGGTGCTATGATTACACGACTTATCATATCTGAAAAAATCAATGTTATTGCGCCTAAGAATCCAGAATTGAGTATTAATGTCCGATGATCAGGACCTAGTGTCTTCCTGAGCAAATGGGGCACAATTATACCTATAAATCCAATGCTACCAGATACTGAAACAGCTGCACCTGTCGCAGCTGCGACTGTGCAAATAGATATATTTTTTAATTTTTGTGTGGAAATTCCGATGTGAGCTGCTGTTGCCTCACCCAAAGCGAGACCGTTCAAGCCTCTTCCCAAGGTTGAAGCAATCACTATCGATATCAACATTAAAGGACCGGCACCAATTACTTTTGCCCACGTTGCGCCAGCTAAGGAACCTAGGCCCCAAAAAGTCAAATCTCGAAGTTGTTTGTCATCTGCCAAATAGACCAGTAAGCCAGATACTGCTCCTGAAAGCGCTCCAATTGCAATTCCAGCTAAAAGCATTGTTGCGACAGACGTTTGGCCATGGTGAGTAGCTATCCGATAGAGTATCATAGCTGATATCCAACCACCCAAGAAGGCAGAGAAGACAACCAGATAATCGCCAAAAATATTATTAATAAAAACGGGAAGGACACCCCCAAGAACAATGGCAATGATGGCCCCAACGCCTGCTCCTGCACTCACACCAACCAATCCTGGATCAGCAAGCGGATTTCGAAACAAACCTTGCATGACCGCCCCTGAAACAGCGAGGGCCGAACCGACGCAAATTCCCATAGCTAATCGCGGCAAGCGAATATCCCATAATATTATATGTTCAAGAGTGGTAAGCGATTGGCCCATTACCAGCTTTTGGAAAACTAACGATAGAGAGACATCTACTGGTCCAATTGAAATGCTAAGTAGGCATGTCAATAAAAGTGCGAGAAGCAGAATTTTATGAGCACGACGTCCACGCGTTGATCTACCATTGATACTGTTATTTAGTATGTAGCCACTCAAAGTATTCATAATTTATTTGGGGTATAATGCAGTGTGAAGATCACTTACAGCGGAAGCTGTTCGTGGTCCAAAGCCCAACAAATAAAGACCGTTCATCCAAATAACTGAATTGGTTTTTGCAGCTGGTGTTGTGGAAATGGCAGGTTTAGCAAAGAGTTTTTCATTTTCTATTACGTGATTGCCACCTCGATCCATCATCATTATCACGTCAGGTGCCGCAACAGTTATAGATTCATCACTAAGGGGTTTGTAGCCATTAAATTTAGAAATCGCATTAATGCCGCCAGCCATTTTGATTATACTATCTGCTGCAGTATTCAATCCTGAGGCTAAAATTTTTCCACCTCTTGTACTTAAAATAAACAGTACTTTCTTTCGGACACCGTTGTACGAGTTCGATTTTTTTTCCGCTGCGATGAGCTCTGTGTTCAGCTTGTCAATGAGACCTTTAGCCCGAGTCTGAGCTCCAAGTGCTTCGCCAACGGCAACTATCTTTGCAATAATACCCTCACGGGAATAAATATCTGGTATGGTGATAAATGGGATCGATGCTTCTTTGAGAAGATCAATCGTTTCCTTGGGCCCAGAACCCTCTTCTGCGATTATGAGCTCTGGTCCAACAGATAATACTCCCTCAGCAGAAAGAGCTCGCATATATCCCACATCAGGTAATTCAGCTGCCTCAACAGGGAAAGTCGAAGTGCTATCCCGAGCCACGAGCCTTTCTTGCTGTCCCAATGCATACACAATTTCCGTCACTGATCCACCTATGGAGACGACCCGTCTAGGATCGTTGTTAGCAGAATTTGCAAATGCGTCACTTAACGATAAAAGAAAAAGGTTGAAAGTTAATACATGGATTGTGCCCCTCAATGATACTTTTTCATAGAAATATAACATTTTTAACTTTCTTCTTTTTTGAAAACTTAATTAGAGCTGTCTGTTTACTGTTACTAGCTTTTGCACTTTAATTGCAAATAATTATTATTATCAGTATTATAATAAGTTTTTATAAAAGGCAATCCTGGCAAAAAAAAATCTATTATTTTATTGAAATCAACTTGGGTTCAAGTGGGGTGATTATCTGGGTTATTCGCTTAAATCTAGGGTGAAAGTAGTCTGGAAGCCCCTGTTGAAAGTGAACGAGAATATTCGCATAGTAAAAAATACCTGATTGCCTAGTTCACAGTATGTACGGGCTTTTTTTATATAATAGCCTGAAATTCAATAACGATTAGTGAATTACACGAAGGCCAAATGAACCAGGCAAGCTGGCGTCGTTCGTAAAAACACTATCCTAGAGCACCTAACGATCCTAAATATGGAGCTTAGCATTGCTAATTGTCTTGTCGGTAAGTATCTATGTTGACATATTAATCTCTGAGCTAACAGAAGACTTAGTTAGTAAATGTTAGCCTAGATTATAGAGAGTACAGGAAAATAGCCGAACAAAATTAGGTTTATCAAGATTTTGATACATATAATGTTAGTTTGTGAGTTGCGTAGTTATTGACTAGCTCCCTACTTGTAACCAGGGAGCTTAGGATTCAAATCCTAATTACGGCACCATATTCTTAAAGGGCTTAGCAAATGAATGCTAGGCCTTTTTTAAAGCTGTGAAGGCTATTTTCAAAGTATGAAAAAGCGGTTTTAAATATTTTTTACTACTCATACCAAAATTTTTTTATTAACATTACCAAATCCATTATCTATTTCAATTTTATATTTCTAGGTTTGATCAGAGGTTTTATATAAAAAGGGTTAATGTAATGGAGAAGGTTTTTGGTGTGGATACACTTGTATCTAGATCCGAACTAAAGGAATTTGTTCGTCGAAATGATATTGCAGGATTAACAAATCTGGGATTTCACTTTTTAGCGTTAGGTGGTTCTGGAACACTAATATACCTATCTTTGGGAAAGTTTTGGCTGGTTCCTGCCATGTTCATTCATGGCGTTATTATAGCATTCCTGTTTGCCCCAATGCATGAGACCAGTCATGGCACAGCATTCAGAACCCGATGGTTGAATGAATTGGTTTTCCGTTTCATTTCAGTCATTTACATAAGTCCGCCGATCTTCTTTCGTTATTTTCACGCAGCACACCACACGTACACCCAGATACCGGGTAAGGATCCTGACGTCGTGATGCCCAACCCCGGCACATGGACACGGTATCTATCCTACATTTCCTCGCTCCCGTTTTGGAAACGCAATTTTACGTGGTTTTTCAGCCACGCATGCGGCCAAGTAAGTAAACGTGATAGTTGGTATATTCCAAAAGACGAGTTACCAAGAATTTATCGTGAGGTCCGCGTTATGCTCTCGGTCTATGCGGTCCTTGCAACCGTGTCTATCGTAACATCATCGACCATTTTGCTCTACTATTGGTTAATACCTCGCGTCATGGGTGAACCTATCATGCGCTGGATTCGCGTGACTGAACACTGTGGCTGCGAAGAATCAGCTAATCTGCTAAAAAACACGAGGACAACTCGAGCTGCTAGTTGGTTCCATCTTTTGTTCTGGAACATGTCATATCATGCAGAACATCACCTTTCCCCAGCAGTACCGTTTCACGCTCTCCCGCACCTTCATAAACGAATCGGAAATAATCTTCATCCAGTCGGCAAAGGGTATTTAGCCGTTCACAGTGAGGTTCTCAGTAATATCCGAAATAGACTTTACCCTCCCAGTAAAATATCACACAACCAGTCTGGAACGGATAGGATATAAGACATGTCAGTGCTAAATGACCCGGAATGGCATCTAGTCGCAACTATTGATGACGTACCTGAAGAGGACGTTATACCGGTTACAATTGGCGATCAGTTCATTGCACTCTACAACGTGGATGGTACATTTTTCGCTACTGACGACCTATGCACTCATGAACAAGCACGCCTCTCAGATGGTTTTGTGATCGATGATATTATCGAATGCCCATTGCATCAGGGGCGTTTTCATATTCCAACTGGAGAAGCTAAAGGTGCACCAGTAACTTGTAATCTCCAAACACACATGGTTAAGATCGAAGGCGATAATGTATATATTGGGCTCAGTCAACTGGTGACTACATAATTATGTCAGGTACCAAGGACATGATGGCAAATGTATGTATCAGTAACAGGGATTAAGCCAAGGGGTTTAGTTGGCTGGATACGATTTTGGATGTTAAAAATTCCTGCGTCAAAAAATGCCCAAAAGGCAAAAGAGATAATGCATTGTGCATTCATTTCACGCCAAGGATACCAACATACATTAACCGTGTGGAAATCAAAAAATACATGTTGGATTATTTAACATCTAAAGCACATTTAAAAGCTATGAAAAAATTTTCAAAGATTGGTGATGGAAAAGTATATGGCTATGAAGCAGATGTTATCCCAAATTGGGAAGATGCATTGGCTGAGTGGGATAAAAATGGACGAATGCATTAAGAACAGAGACGCGATCTGACATTCTGGATACAAGTCGACAGGCAGTTGGAGTGTTCTCGTTCAAGAGCTCTCAGAGGCCACAATAAAGAACATCTTCAATGGCCCTTTTTTTGTTGTAACAATTTCCCCTCTCTCTTCAAATTTATATTCTGATTTTACGCGTAAATACGTAGATTCAGAAATATTCACCCTCCCAGGAATTGAGTTTTGTTCCATGAGCGCAGCTGTGTTTACAGTGTCTCCCCAGATATCAAAAGTAAATTTATCATCACCAACCACGCCACAAATTATTGGCCCCGTATGAATTCCTAATCTCATCTCCCAAGTTGGCATTTTTAATTTTGCCCTTTGTGCATTAGCCTTTTTTAAATAATCAACCATTTCACTCGCGGCCATACATAGACGAATGGTGTGGTCTTTTTTATTTTTAGTAATTCCCGATGCGCACATGTAGGAATCACCTATAGTTTTGATTTTATCAACACTATATTTTTTACATATTTTATCAAACTGACAGAAAACCTGATGAAGGAGATCTATCAAAGTTTTGGGTGCTAATGTCTCAGTAAGTTTTGTAAATCCAACAAAGTCTGTAAATAAGATGCTGCATTCATCAATATATTTTGGTTCCACACGATCATTTTCTTGTAGCTCCCGTGATACTTCAGGTGGGAGAATACGAGACAGCAAATTATCAGCTTTTTCTTTTTCTTTATTGATGCTCAGGGATAGTTTTTTTTGTTCGTGAATAAGTCGGTTTACGTCAATTAAGGTGCGTCTCAGTTCAAGCTGCGTCATAACTTGCTTAGAAAGCTTTCTCAGTGCTTCTCTCCGATTAATTGATAATTCTCTCTTTTCAAAATCAACTGTACAAATTGTTCCAATAGCTTGTCCATTTGGAGTAATTAGAGGCGCGCCTGCATAAAACCGTATATTAGGAGCTGACTGAACCATAGGGTTATTCCTAAAACGCTCATCATCAGTTAAATCTGGAACACAAAGTAAGTCACCCTGACAAATGACGGTGTTACAAATTGAAAGATCGCGAGGAGTTTCTATGTAATCTTCTGGCAGACCATATTTTGATTTAAACCATTGTCTATCAGCATCCATAAATTCAATAAAAGATACTGGACATTGTAAAATTTCTGCAGCTAGCTCTGTTATTTCATCGAAAGAAACCTCAGGAGCAGTATCTAGCACGTCATAAGATAACAGAGCTTCTAATCGCATATTTTCATTTTCAGGAATTGAAAACTCGTTCATTTAATAATTTCCTGTCAGTTGGCAGTTCTATGATTAGGGCAATGTTTTTATACAATAATTTTCTGAAGTCAAAAAAAGATTCACCCATATGCCATGTCATCGCTAGCTAGTATCACGTGCTACTATTGTATCCATGTATTGGCACCATATTTATCAAGGGCTTAGCAGATAATTGCTGGGCCCCTGTTTCTTTTTAAAGCTTCTAGGGGGACACCAGGGGGACAAAAAGAGCACTGAAATGAGGTGTTTCCCCTACTCTTTCCAGCATTTTCTTATTAATGTTATAGAATGGAAACACTACTTACAATATTCACACTTAATTTCTGGCTGATTTTCTTATCCAAAATTAAGTTTCGTTGTTTGATTGTGATGTTCTTTTTAAATCCCCTAATTTCATCCTGTAAAACAGCCACAATACCACCTGAAATTCAGGCAGCATCCTATGTGCTAAGGGGAATTCAGTTTTATTTTGCCTATATGACACCTGACGAAATTACTGTTCAAAGTAAGGGCTCAGGAAAAGATGAAAATGAAGCGATTGACAAGGCAATAATAGCTGCCGTTCAACAGGCCATGGGGGTCTTAGTGGTCTCAGAGATAACTACGTCAGATGAGAAGGTCTTGAGCGAACTTGCTGGCATGTACTCATCAGGAATTGTAAAAAGTTATAAGAAAATAAATTGCACAAACACAAGTGTGGTGTAATGTACAATTGAGGCAAAGGTCAAACCATTTGGTATACGCGACAAAATTTTCTCAAATAAATCTACTCAAATTGTGGATGGAGCTTCTTTACATGGTCAATATTCATCTGCCAAAGCAAACCTTGTACAACGCAAAAAATTAACCGAATATTATTTATCACGCATAAGATCTATAGGCCTGCAAGCACAATTAGAGAGTATAGAAATAATACCTAGTATGGGGAAAAAGGCGAAGGTTGAACTTTCTTATTCTATTGGATGGAATAAGAATTTCAGATCTGAAATAATCTCTTTTTTCAAACACATCTCAGACAGTGCAAACAGAAAAGCTAATCTGTTTGGACTAATTAACAAGCAACCGGGGCATATATCATCTGTAGACCCTAACGATGTCCAAATCAGGTGGGGGAACATGCGTGGTATACTTAATCAAGCAGTCACCGTCAAAACGTACGACAAGTCATTCGCTGCAATGATACGCCAAAAATTAAATGAACCAATTCAATACAAGTTTTCCCCATTTGGCTTATGCGACTCTTTTACGCCATATGGATATTCTGGTATCTTATACTTTGCATCTTGGCGACCTGTCGTAAGAACACTACGTTTTAAAATCTCCCCTGACATCTTACGAAAGACCCAACAAATCCAAATATCAGCAGGATGTATATAAGTTAAATAATATAATCATCAGATTCTTTTAAAAAAATTCCTATAGAATTGAAAAGCTATTTTGACATTAACTTCTTTAGTTTGTTAGATGTACCAAGGGAGTCAACTCCAGTTACGACAACCACAATTACCTGCTTTTTTTTAGTATCATGCTTTTCACTCTTAACAAAAGTTCCCTTTAAAATCTGGCTAGATTTTTGGGTGATATTTTCACGTACCTTTAATGCAATAGTATTCAAATTATCTGATTTATTATCAGCATCAAATGTATCAGACTCTTGAAGGGAGTCTGATACTGATGAAGTAAACCTGTCTGATTTAATCTCCGTCTCAATAAATTCCGCAATCTGCCGACGTGCTTTTAATGTTGCAATTTTGAACGCTTCTTCAACTGCAGAGGGTAATGTGCTGGTAACTTTTGAGGTAGAAGTGGATATCAAAGATTTAAAATTACCAGACACATCGTAAGTAACAGTGATACCACCCCCAAAAAACTCTGTTTTAATTGGAGCTTTAGCTTTTTCTAACTCTTTTTCAGCAATATTTGTGCAAGCACCTACAAGCAAAGACAGAAAAAAAATAATTGGGAGGGTTTTCATATTAATGTCCTTTTTAAAAAAAAACAATTTTATGATCAAAGAATGATTATCACTAAATTAATGTAGCAGTGAAATTCTGTGAAGTCGAGGTGGTGAGCTTAAAATTACTGTTCACTCTTATACGTTCCTTGTTTACGCAGCCGGATCGAGAGCTATAGACTCCACCTGAGCATCTTCATTCCGCCACCCAACAATAACTTGAAAGAAAGAACTAGAAAGATACGTTTTCCCCTGCCCCACACCCCCTAGACTGAACGGGGTTTGGTTGAACTTCCGTACATCTAAATTAGTTACTTATCGTTTATGGTGTTAGGACCCACCGATATTAGTAGAGTTGGTAAAGTAGGGCGAGGGTCCTTTGATTTTTAATGGTTTATAAAATACCATGATAAAAATCAATTTTTAGAATACTTTTAATAACTTTATCTATTGTCGTTATTTTATTGTTTATATGCATCAAAGGTGACTTTCTCACCTTTATAGATGGTTTGATATTTTAAATTACCGTCACTACCTAAAAATATAGATAATATAATGCTAGCGTTATCATTCTTAATACAATCAGTATTAATAGAAAAATACCACTCATTTGTATTCTTGCCAAATTTATCTACAAAAAAAATCTTTTTTCCGAATTTAATTGGAGCTGAGTCGTAAGTTTGCCAATTTCCTCCTCCCGGCAATCTATAGTCTAATTTAAATTCTTCATAACAAGTTTCAGCATTTTCACTAAAGTGAATTTTTGAGTCATGAAAAAGAAATGTCTCTGAGTCAAATTTTACCGTGGTAGATAATTTCCATGAAGTCTTAGAAAGATGATTTTTAGCCTGCTCTACAGTTTCAATAGTTACCTGAGAACAACCCAACAACACAGGCAATAGAATTAAACTTAAAATTGAAGATAATTTCATTTTTTCCATTTGAGGATAAAACCTAAAATAATAATTTCGTTTAAATGATTAATTACAGAAAATAAAAATATAATAATTGACGCCAAAGAATTTTATAATTGCTATAATTTTATGTGTCTACAAGTAAAGGGATACCCAAAGTTGGGGGTGTGCTGGTAGTTGCCAATTATAATTTTATAGAGATAGAGCGCCTCGAAAGTCCATGGAAATCAGTATAACTATTTTGGTCATAGTTTCCGCTATCCTTCACCCACTTTGGAATGCCATGATCAAGCGGGATGCTTGTCCAGAGGGTGCTTTTGTTGGAAATAGCATAATGCTGGTTCTTTTTGCTGGATCACATTCACTTATTGCCGGTCACGATCTTTTAACAATAACAAAAATTTGGGACCTTTTATTTATTACCGTTTGCGCAAAAATAGTTTACACAATATCTCTTGTGACGATGTTGCGACGTGGGGACCTTTCTGCATATTATCCCATTGCACGTTCTTCACCGGCATTCATCGTTATAATAAGCTCACTATTTCTTGGTGTTTTGTATACCCCTACGATCCTTGTAGGTATGAGTATGGTTCTAATAGGAGCATTTTGGCTACAATACAAGCGTGGTATTCGCTTCTTTGATAATCCGTCAACCCTGGCACTTGCTTTACTTGCAATGGCCGGAACAAGTTTCAACTCAATAGCTGATGCTCACGCTGTTCAAGCTGTAGCACCGTCTGTGATTTTTTTTTGGACTTTCATTTTTACTCTTCCTGGCTTTACTCTTTTTTTTATTTTTTTTGGTGGGAAAAAAGTAAGCATAGTCAGTTTGTTTCCTTGGCTTAAAAATCCATTTCCTTATGTTAAGATTGGATTAATTTGCTATGCCTCTTATCTATTAATCCTTCTTGCCTACCAAGGTGGTGGGGAAGTTGCGGTAGTGAACTCAGTACGCCAAGCATCAATACCAATCTCAGTATTTCTTGGAGGCATGTGGTTGAAAGAGCTAGATATGAAACAGCGTGTTTTAGCATCGCTGCTACTTTCTTCAGGAATAGTAGTTATAGTACTCTCGTAATAACTTACATCTATATTTTATCACAAAATAAAACGGTCCCTTTTATAAAAAAGGCGCCTGAAACAAGTGCTAGGCTCTTAGTTCATTTATAACTGTCAAAAAAATAACAAAGAGATAAGATTATTGTGTTCATTGTTTATTTCGATCGATCAAACAAGCGTTCGCCATTTTGGTGAGCAATCTGGTCAGCCACATATTTGGGTAAATGTCCAAGCCACATGCGGTTCTCATTAATAATACCTGGTAGCCCGAGCCAGCGGCCAACGTTATAAGTGTCCGACCCAATCATAAAACGGTCAGCGTGACGTATGAGCAAGGACTTGCATTTAAGATTAATACCATCAACATCGATAATCCCATCATCATCAAGGGTTCCAAACTCTCGCAAAGAGAGATCGGCCCAAAGGTTCTCTTGCTTGTCCATCATATGACCAACCACATCGGGAGGGTCGAAACCGGCATGCGCCCAAATTATCTTGGAGTTGGGAGAAATTTCGAAGATCCGGTCGATCACACCATGACCCGCATGCACATGAAAGAAGAGATCCCTATCGGCTATGTTACGAATCAAACCTACCACTTGCTCATCGGCGATATTAATTGGTGAATGGATATGTACTTCGCCAAAACCTTTATGTACTCCAGACACAAGTGCTTCCTCTGTGTTCCTCAATCGATCTGGATTCTTGAACCAACTGACACGATCTTTATACTCTTTATAAGGTCGGTAGAACGGCACGACATGGATACGTGGGTGTTTTTTTTGCATCAATTTTAACGTCCCCTCATCAGGCGTAGAAGACGTCAATACGGTAGTAATACCGACTTCATCCAAAAGACGAAGTGCAGCCTCAGTATCGATTACGCCCCAGGTCTGATGCGAGTAATGCACGTGAGCGTCAAATATTCGCCCTTGGTAAGGTTCGTCAGCGAATGCCGATGATGCCACAGAAACAACGGCTATAAACACCCAGATTCTCGAGATCTTATAAATATCCAACATGGATGTATTATAATCAAAAAGTAACAAAAAAATGTACTGAAATGATGTGTTTACCCTACTCCCTCTGACAATTTCTTATTAATGTTAAAGGACGAAGAGCCTACTCACTATAGAAGACTAGAACACTACATTTAATAGGATAATAAAGACAATGATACAGACACTAAGTCATATGACGTTTGTCGTTCAGAGCCTTGATAAAATGGAAAACCTTCTTGTTAATATTTTTGATGCCCAAAAGGTATATGATAGCGGTGATAAAATGTTTTCATTATCAAAAGAACGTTTTTTTCTAATTGGTGATATTTGGGTTGCTATTATGGAAGGAGAGTCACTCTCATCTAAGACATACAATCATATTGCATTTAAAATTGATGAAGATGATTTTCACAGTTACCTTGAACGAATTCAATCTTTGGGACTTGAGGTGTCACAAGGTCGGCCACGTGTTAAAGGTGAAGGCCTTTCAATTTATTTTTATGATTATGATAATCATATGTTTGAGTTACACACAGGAAACTTACAAGAACGACTGCAACGCTACGAGAGAGATCGATAAATTAAACTCAATTGAAGTTTCTTAATCGATAAAACCATAAGTATAAAAAAACAAATTATACTATATAATTTTGGGTAAAACTTTAATGATTGATTATCTCAACAATCTCGTTTGACTCAAAAATCGTTTGTTGAGAATCATTTTGAATAACTGATATCATCGCTTTTGCAACTATTTCCGAATGAATTGGCACCATCTTCTTAAAAGAACCCAAAAGTAATGGAGAAAATAGATTAAACACATAGATACCTATTTTTTCACTTACTCGTGTTTCTTTTCTATCTCCCATTAAAAAAGAAGGTCTCATAATTGCTAATTTGGAAAAATTAAATTTTTTTAATTCTTCTTCAACCAATCCTTTAAATCTCAGGTAGTTACTGGAACTCCTAGGATTTGCATATATTGCAGAAACAAAAATAAATGAATTGATCGAATTTAACTTTGCAAGTTTTGCAACTTCTAAAGGAATATCCAGCTCAATTCTTTGATAATCTAGATTATTGGGTGTTTTTTTCTTAGTTGTGCCAACACAAAAAAAACAGTCGTTTCCTGTGACATCTTCTTTGTGATTTTGTAAATTATTAAAGTCAGTATTAATGATTTCTAATTTTGGATCACTTAGTTTTGGTTGTGCACGAACAAATAATTTTATCTTAGAGTAATTACCATCTTTAATTAATTGGTTAAGAAGATGACCTCCGATTAAGCCTGATGAACCAAATAATAATGCTATTTTCATTAAATTGCTGTGTCTCGCCGAACTTCGTTGAAGTTTGGAGCTTAAGTTTTAAAAACTTACATTCAATAAATATAATATTGTTTTGACAAAATTGTAATGTGAAAAAAATTGTAATTAACAAAAAAATTATATGAAAGATCCAAATGTATTTTCTTTATCAATTAGCCTTAGTAGCTTCTACAAAAAAACACGTTCTTACAAACTTATTAAGGTTCAAATCCATATTGAAAAATTACTGTACCAATCTGGTGTCAGCACCATATTTTTAGTGGCCTTAGCAGATAATTATCGGGTTCTTATTTCTTTTTAGAATTATCAGAGCATATTGGAGTAATAAAAAGCACATAGAAGAAATGTGTTTTTTCTACTCTATCAAATAATTTATTAGTATTATCTTTAAATTAAGCTTCTACTCACCATGACCCCTATATTTATTATGTTTTCATAATTCACTGGCTATGTTTTTTCTTCCTTTATTTGATGATAATCCAACTTCATCTCGTCCTGTCGTAAACTGGCTTCTTATTGGTTTTATGATTTGTTGGTATTTTGGCTATCAGCTGAGTTACCCACCTAATTTTGTTTATGCCATTGGCTTTATTCCTGCACGGTTTTTTTTGGGTGCTAGTCTCACTCCCTCACTTGATATATATTCGCCCACAATGACACTACTCACTGCTATGTTTAGTCACGGTGGTATTATGCATATTGTTGGCAATTTATGGATCACGTATCTTTTGGGTGATAATCTTGAAGATAAGATCGGAAAAACTAAATTTCTATTTTTTGTTGTATTGTGTGGTGTGGCAGGAAATCTGGCTCATGGTTTAACAGATACGTCATCAGAAGTCCCTTTAGTTGGCTTTTCCGGTGCCGCTAGTGGTATGATCTTGGCATATGTAATGTTATTCCCCCATGCTAACTTCAGATGCCTTGTTGTTATAATTTTTTTCTTCAGGACAGTAAATATTCCAGCATTTATTGTCTTTGGGCTTTGGGCATTTGGACAGGTTTCGGGATTGCTAAGTTCTCCTGATGGAGTTGCATATTGGGCTCATGCAGGGGGTGCGTTAGCTGGTGCCCTACTAATACCTTTTTTTAAAAAACAGCATGTTTCTTTTAATGCACCAAAAAAATCGGTATCAGGATTAAGTACAACAGAGAAAATCTCGCTCCGCAGACGCTCTGGATCTGTACCTTCAATCAGACGAAAACGTGGACCTTGGGGCTAATCTGATTGTGTCTATACTTTTACATTTGAGGCTGTTTATCTTAACGGGGTCTCATCAAAAGTATTACCAAATTACGGAATCAACAAATAAAAAAACTCAACTGCGTTGTTAAATGCAAAAAGTTTGAAATTTTGGAAATCAGAAGACTATTAAACGATATTTTACTATAAATGAATAGTCGTATGTGTGCGTATAGAAACTTAATTAGCTGTCGCGCAAGAATTAATAAAAGTCTAGTAGAGGATACTATAAACAATAGCTGGTAAATAGGCGATAGGCCAACAAGTGAAAACTTAACCAGAGAAGTTCCAGTTTGAACGACAGTACACTATCATACAAAACATTTTCTTTTAAAAAAACAATTCTGAAATCGCCAACCCCTCTCAAACTGAAAAATCTATTTCTTATCTCATATTGGTGTTTCTTGATTACAGCTAATCAGAGTTAGAAAGCAACTTTATGGAACGGGCTGACTCCAGTATAGCCTGATCCATAGGCATTGGTTCCCAGCCAAATATCTCTCGGGTAATTGAGTTATCTGCACTTGCGTTCATACCGAGTAGTGCTACTAACCCCTTGGCCTCTGGATCAAAATAACCCATGAATTTGAGCAACCAACCGGGTGCTTTTTTAGTGCTTGGTCCTATGTGGCCAGCATTTAAAAGAATTTCAGCAACATCAGAAAAACTTATTGGATCCTCGCCTGCTGCAATAAATCGCTTGCCTGATGCCTCAGGCTTAAGCATTGCCTTTACATGTAATTTTGCAACATCTCTGACATCTATCATAGGAACAGCGGCATCTGGGACCATTGGTATTTTACCGTTTAGCATTTTAGTTAATATACAAAGCGACTCACCAGATATATCTCTCCCCAAGGGAGGACCAAACACCGCCCCTGGTGCAATCACAACTAATTCCGGTATATTCAAATCAACATTTTCAGGCTTTTGTTGGCTTCTAATCCAATCCCAAGCTGCTTTTTCAGCTAATGTCTTACTTTTAATATAGGTATTCAAGTTTGGATACGTGACGTCCGTCCAATTGTGTGGACCAAAACGGCCACGTCTTAGACTTGCCATCATCGAGACAATTGAACTGGTAACGATTACACGTTTAACACCAGCATTCTGCGCAGCATATAAAACTCTTTTAGTTCCATCTACTGCAGGTCCAATCATCTCTATTTCTTTTTTTGGATTAGCAATCCTAAAAGGTGAAGCAACGTGCATAATAAAATCGCATCCCTCTACAGCCCTATTCCAACCAGTGTCTGAAGTTAGGTCAAGCAATTCAAATGTAAGATTTTTTGAAATTTTTTTACTTAGCGCCAGAGTATTGAGTACAGTTGCCTCTTTCTTTCTGCTACGAATAGTTCCTCGAACCTTGAAACCAGTTTCCAAAAGCTCTTTAGCACAATATAAACCAATATAACCGGAAATACCTGTAAGTAATACTGTTTTTTTCATTATAGTTCTATTCAATAATTATTAAGGAATATGTCTGGTTAAATAAAATTTTCAAATACTGTTATTTTTTTATTTACTATGGCAGGTATGCCAAAATTAATAGTTTTTTGTTTCAACCTTTACCAGGAAGATCCACATAACCTCTTTCAATTGCGGTCATAAATGCATCAAAGCCATTTCGTGATTCTTCATATTCGAGTCTTAATTCTCTCAGCTCATTGCCAGTTGGTTGATGAACACCATGTTGACCTAGTTTCAACGTTGCCTCAACATATGCCGCTCTTCGTTTAGCTACCTCAACAGCAATGTAAACAACTTTATCCTCTGAAAGTTGACCAACAATTGGGTTCATTACTTCTTTGTTTGCAATCCTTATACTTTGTTCTGCATTCATAATGAATTGCCTGTGCTGTTTTAAATCTGCATTCGTCGTATTAATCTCCCTATATTATCTAAACATTAGCAGTAAAAAAATCTTTGGACTAACTAGCGGTCTTAGCGGTTAATAGCCAGGTACTTATTTTTACTGCCATCAAGAGCTATAGGTTGATAATCTTACCACTCTATTATCGTTTTAAATTCTTTTCTCTTATGATGAAATTCATTTCGCAGGATAAAAAATTGCCCCTGGTAAATAAGAACTGGGGATTTCCATCCCAATTGGAAGAGGTCGTCCAGTTTCTAATTCGTTAGGTAAAAGATGAGTGTGCGGACCCAACGGTGAACTAGCTTCAGGAGGGGGGATCTTTCCTTGCACTTCAATACGTCCAATTGCGGTATCAATAACTCTAGTCGGGCTTTCTTGAATCAATGCTTCAGCTATGAAGGGAAAAGCCTTTTTAAAATTTTGCCCAAGAGTATTTTTAAGTGCCTTGCTAGCAGAACCGGATGCCACCCTTACACTAAACCTGGCCTCTTTTCGACCTAGGCCTAAGTCAAATAATCTTTGGTTATCGCTTTTGAAAAGCGGTTTTACGTCTTTACCTAAGTCTGTGATCACATTGGCCGTTGGTATATTCCCGGATTTCTTTTTAACAACCAGAAGGATAAGTGAAGCTTTAGTTAGGTCTGATTGTTCAAAAGTTAATGCACGTACTTCATCATTAATCTTAATTTGCATCGCACCATTCTTTGTATGGGCTAAGATAACATCATCTTCATAAATTAAAGAGACTCTTTCACCCGGTGCAGCTGTAAACTCCCCAACGGCACCTACTACACCAAACACCCAAGTACCTTTTACGTCTTCTAAAGAAGATATAACGAACTCTTTGATGTCTTCTTTTGTCCATGGCAATCGGCGACAAATCACACCCATCTGATGAAGACGTTGGGGAATTTTCTTCCAAACTTTCTGGCGCCATGCTTCTGTTCGCATACCCCACCCATCCATCTCATCCCTGCTGCGACCACACCCAAGACACCAGCCTGTGTTAGAATTAATTTTGCAAACGCCAGTGCAGGGGCTCGTGATTGACAAACTATTAGCCTCCTAAATGAAGAGATTTGTTTGCTAGTATGGAATTATTCCCGAACTTATTTAATATCCTTTTAGTTTGTCAATTCTTAATAACTACAATTGGTATAGCATACAAAGATAATGATAAAACGTCTGGAATTATTGTTTAAAAGATCGAACAATATATTTGCTCAATTTGACTGAGTGGTTGTTATGTGCTGGACATCTTGATTGAGCATAACGGAAGGTGCTTTGGCAATTAATTACAGCAAGCCATCTTTGTGCATCTAGCCTGCAACCATTTTCAGAAATACTCTTCATCACTTCCATTTTTGAAATTTATTTCGTGTGAGATTGAAGGTACTGGGAAAACTGATGTCAGAAAAAAAGGACCAGACACGTATTATATTTTTTTAAGTCATTTAATTAGTTTCACTAGTCATCACGTACGAAAAAGAAATAACACATATCCAAATGATCACCGGAAGTGGATAAAGTAGTGAAGTCTTATAAATTTTATTGTGGTTTTCATGTATTGATTTATTTAATGACCATTCCTTCCAACAGAGGATTATCCATAAACCCCATATAATAAAAGCCATAGGTCCAATAATCATTATAAGTATCTCCAATAACATTCAGGCTATTGTAGCCTGCTATATTTCAATCAAAATTCGTAGAAATATCAATTATTTTTGTTTTCTTCGAACGTTTTAAATTTGTATTGAATTATGAATTTCCCCAATCCCTGTTTTCCACTCAGTTTCTCCAATCCAACAGCTAATAGCTGATGATAATAATCACTTTAACTATTGCTACTAATAGTAAATATACTTTCAAGATCGAAAGGCAGACCCATCTTTTGCTACTGCTCTAAAAACGAGTTTATCAGACCAAGAGCTGACACCTACCACACCTTCTTTCGAGGAAATACTCTTGGTAAACTTTTGAATGCCTTGCACCCGCTCATGAGCATCAGAGCTGATATAAAGAACCGTTGTCATTGCGTTAGCACCATTTAAAGTTGCAGCCTTGGATAAAATTTTTGATATATCTCCGTCTAGTCGCACAGCATCAGCATGGATCAAACGGTCATTGCGATAAACACGCCAGAAATCTGAAAAATAACCCTGTTCAATAACCTCCCCCATTGCAGTTCGACCAAAAACAACTGATTCATGAGCTAACAATGACGCCCCGTCAGAAAGCTTTATATCAAGCGAGCGTTTTAACCTAGAGCCATTAAACAAAATCGTTTCTTGTGGGAGCCACTCTAAACGACTATGCGCATTTGCTACTAGTTTTGTGTCGACAAGTGCCTCAGCTGCCAATGATCGGTATGCCCTCTCACTAGCCTGAGTAGTAAAAACAGCAGACGTCGATTCGTTAAGCCTACCCTCAAAAGACAAAGTGTCCCCACCCGTTAATCCACCGGCTGTATTGATGAGGACTGCCTCAGGAAAAAATTTTTGGTTGTTTTAGGAAGACGCACTTTGAATGATCCAGATTGCATAAGCTCATCAAGAACTGTTCGGTGCTTTCTTGCTTTAAAAGTACAACGTGCATTACCTTTTGTACGTTGATGTACAATCTTACCCACAGTTTCTTGAGTCTTAAAAAGTGTGTGCATTGCCACACATTTATCTCTTTAAAAACTGCTTTAAAGCCATTTATAACTTCATAGCAATTACTTATCGTTTTTATAAAATTAAATTTACAAATAACTTAAATTAAAGTCAGGAATGCAAATTACCAATTTAATAATAGCTTCTAAAAACCTCTGTTTCACCGTTCCTTTTAACAAGGTAAGTATCATAAGGGTCCTTTTGTTCACCCATTTCCATTCCAGGCGAACCAAGTGGCATATTTGGAACGCTAAGGCCCAAAGCCTTCGGTTTTTCGGTAAGAAGAGCTTTTATGTCTTCAGCATGGACATGACCCTCAATAAAGTAACTGTTAATAAAGGCTGTATGACAAGAAGTCATTTTTAGAGGAATATCATGTTGTCTTTTTATCTCTACTAGCTCCACATGGGTAACATTTTTTGCTTTCACAAAAAAACCTGCATTTCTGATATGCTCTATCCAACTGTTACAACATCCGCAAGTTATAGTTTTGTAAACTACTATCTTTGGTAAACCCGCAAAAGCAGGTTTTATGAAACATGCAAAGGAAAAGAACCCAAATATAAAATTACGTCGTTTCAATTTAGTCTGCTCTATTGTTGAAAAGTAATTACCTTTTTGATTATTCCACAAAGCACTTAAGGAAGATTTTAATCTATTTTAGTTACATTTCTCAATCTTTTGAAGGGGCTCCTGAGCAATACTGTTCAACATTAAACCCACATTTTGCACACTAACCGTGGCCATGAACCCATATTACTTGTAAAACTTTTGCAAACATGGGGCATCTATCCTCGTGGTTCTTATTATTTTTCGTAATGTGTATCCTGAGTGCTTATTATATAAACTCTCAAATGTAACAGTTATTTCACTTATTAACTGTAGCTGTCTCGTGAATTTCAATAGTTGATTAGGATAAAATTTTTATTTTTGCTAGACAAGAATAATGTATTGATAAAAATGAGTCTATATACAGAAAATAGAGTCTAGGTTTCGACACAAAAAATATGCATAGCATTCTTGTTAAACAAAAAAATTTGAGAGAATATAATGAGTAAAACTCTAGTAAAATTTTTGACCTCCTCTATATCAGCTCTGACAAACATACAAAGTCCTGAACGTGCAGAGAGAAATCGACTCATTTTACGTGAAAAGCTCACAGAACGTCATTCAATTAAAACCAAGAGAGGTTCAATTATACTAGTCTGCAATAATCGCAGAGAGGTTCATTATGCACACCATTTCTTGGAGCATGAACCATCTACGATTAATTGGATAGACAACTTTAAAGGGCCTTGCACATTTTGGGATATTGGAGCTAACACAGGAATATACTCGCTTTATGCAGCATTAAGAGGAGATGTAAGTGTCTATGCCTATGAACCGGGTGCATCGTCTCATTCTGCTCTATACACCAACATTCACGCTAATTCTCTTGATAAAAAAATTGTCGGCTTATGTATGGGTTTCTTCAACAAAAGCAAACTAGAGAAACTTTATCTGAGTTCAACAGAGGCCGGCGCTGCCATGCATAATTTTGGTGATTTGGGATCAACGCCTAGTAAAGAAAATGTCTACAGAAATTTGGAGACTGTTCTTAGCTTTTCAATCGATGATTTTCGCAAAATTTTTCAATTACCTGCTCCAACGTATTTAAAAATAGATGTGGATGGAGCCGAAGAAGAAATATTGTACGGAGCCACAGAAACACTTAAAGACAAAAACGTTCATTCAATTCTAGTAGAAATGATAGACCGTGATGCTGCAAATAGCCAGCGTATGAGTGGTTTTTTAAAAAATTATGGTTTAGTAGAGCAAAAGAAACTTAGCGCTGACGGTAACGTAATCTTCAGTCGTTGTTAACACCAACTAGCGAAATCCAGAAAATGATAGCATTTAAGTCCTCATTCACATAAGTGAGAATATTGAGCGAATGTGGAAAAAAGAACATATGGAAGAAGTTTTTCTCTACTCCTTAAAACATTTTCTCATTATAATTTGAGAAGAGATGGGAAAGTACATGCACAAACCTGAATCACATAAAAGAAACAAGGTATTTATTTACTGGGTTGAAATCGTGGGCACATGCAACTTGCGTTGCCCTACATGTGCAACTGGAAATTTTCTTGATACAGAATTCAACTCAGGTCCCAATCCGACTGGGTTTATGAAACTCTCCCTATTCAAGCAAATATTAGAAAAAATTAAATCTGATGACGTTTCCGACCGTACTGAAGTCCATCTTCATACTTGGGGTGAGCCTTTGCTGAACCCAAAAGTAGCTGAATTTATTACTTTGACAAAGGAAGCTGGATATGTTTGTGGCGTTTCTAGTAACCTTAATTTAGATAAAAATCTTAAAGAAGTTATTAAGGCTGATCCACAAATGTTCCGTGTCTCCGTTTCAGGATATTATCAGGAAAACTATTCTAAAACCCACAAACGTGGAGACATCAAGGTAGTCAAAGCCAACATGTATCGTCTTCGACACTTGATTGATCAGTATAAAAGTAAAACTGAAGTACAAGTTCTCTATCACGTTTACAAACACAATGCCGGTGATGACTTGTTGATGATGATGAAGCTATGCGACGAGTTAAAGTTTACTCTGGATCCAGTCTGGGCCTTTTATACCCCTCTTGAAAAATCTCTGGCATACATTAATGGAAAAGCAACTGACGCAGATTTAGAAACAATCAGCATGCTAGCTGTTGACCCATTCAAAGCAACCCAAGCAGCACTTCCTTTTAAGGATCAGGACTGTGATTTGCGCAAAACACATATGACTATAAACATCGACGGCTCAGTACAACTTTGTAATTACACTTATGATAATGCCTACGTTGTTGCTCCAAGTTTTGTTGATATACCACACATGGATTTACAGCACATGCGATATTCTAATGACATGTGCAGCATCTGTATGGAAAATGCACAACATGTTTATCCAACATATCTTGTTGGTGAAGGAATGGATAAGATTGGCGAAGCAGCCCTTTTCGAGAATAATGCTAAATTTGTTTTTAAACAGCATTCCGAGCCTCGTTTAGCTCTAAGAAAAGGCAATATGATTGAGGCAATTGAACTTCCCCGTTATCCTGGTCCTAAGGTTAAGCAAAACAGGGGACTGCGCAAGATTAAAAATTTGTTTCTTGGCAAAACGTAGAAAAACTCGGTGTTTTTGATCATGCCTTAAATCTAACTCGTTGAATCTGTTTAAAAAATAAAGGTCTATCTAGCTTCAAACCAACAATATGGCTTCCAATAAAACACCCTCAGGGCAAATAATAGTCTTGATTAAAGAAAGTTTCGATTGACTGCGCCTGAATTAAACATTCTGATTTTTCAAAGGCGAGTAGAGTCTTAAATACATCAAACCATGACTTTCCAATGAACTTATAGCAATGACTGGATCGAGACGCCCGCCTGTAGGCCAATATTGATGAGGGTCTCGGCGTTTGACATCTTCAAACTCTGGAGATTTAACCCATGCATGAACAGAACGCTTACTTACACCATACAAATCAGCAATCTTCTTTACTGGCTCTTGGTCCTTAATAAGCCCATGCTCAACGCAATAAATGTAAAATACTGCATCCTCAATTAGTTTTTTTTGATGAGCTGTTTTCTTCAGTCTTTGTCGATTGGTTGTTTGTGGTTCTAGAAACTTGCTTCTACTGCCACTTAGCACATCTTTAAACGCATATTGCAGCCAGTCCAGCATGTCAGGATCGATTTGCCTCCCTTCAGAGTCAGACCCAAGCCAAGCATTATGATCATCAACCGCCTCACAAAAACCTTCTTGCACTTTTTGGATTAGATGAGGGTCATCATATTCCAATGTGTCTCGCATTATACCCATTGCCCAATTCCATTTCTTAGTTCCTCGAAAATATGGGTTATCATCAGGTTTATTTGTCATTACGACCTCATTATATATTAAATTGACACTCGAATAGTTATACTTTTTGGTATGCCTCAAAAAATAATTGGATGTAGTCATTTAGTCTTTTTATTTGTGTTTTCAACTATAGCTAATATTAATTACAAATTCTTGATTGGTCGGAACTGGTAAATTAGTTACTGATAAATGCAAAACTGCAATTTGCATCTGTATACTCAGGGTTGATTTTCCAAGTTAAGTACGCATATCATCTAATGTAGATAATATAAAAATTCTTGATGATAAAATTAAAAGTCGGCATTGGAAGCGGAAACTAGTACAACTCAATTAGAACGTTTTAGGAATAGAAAAACTCGCAAAAATAGCATCTCGCAAAAAAAGAAAAGCTGTGGTTGCTGCTAATTCAAAATCCTTTAACTAAAATCTGAAGGGTGTAGTTATGGAAACAACTATTGCTAAGCTCATTAAAGTCACAGAAAAATGTCTCCTCGTAATTATTGCCATCCTTACACTATTGGCTACCTGTGAGGAGGTTGCAGAGATTTACAGAAAAATGTCTGTACAGCTTGCTGATCTTCTATTGCTATTCATTTATACTGAGGTACTTGGAATGATTGGCATATTTTTTGTTAGCAATAAGATTCCAATCACACTACCAATTTTCATTGCAATGACAGCTATTGCACGTTTGATAATTCTACAAGGCAAAGATATGGACATGTCTTTTCTACTTTTTGAAGCTGGAGCTATCTTAATACTCGCAATTGCGGTTTTGACAGTTCGATATAAACCAATAAAAACTTATAGTTACCAAACTGACGACAGTGATAAAACTAAGTATGCAGAAGTGAAAAAAAATTAGGGTGTGCTTTCTGTTCAAAATCTAACTTAAAATTAAATTCAAAACACACTCAGAGGCAACGAGTTTAGACATTAAGCCCTCTTACAACTTCAACATATTCTTATTTTTGTAAAGTCACGGATGCTTACTTATGACTAAATCTCAGCATAATAGATGGATGACTATCATTAATGGAAATCACCTAATCTTCCGTAAAAGTAATGATCTGGAAGGATTAGCAGGAAAATATGATGTACTGGAGTTTGAGAGACACCAATATACACCTTACCAGATAAATAAAGTATCAAAGCTAATCAGATTAAATTTAACTCACGATCTCCTCTCTGAAGAGATAAAAAATAAATATCCTAATAATCACCCTCGTTGGAAAAACCCTTTCTTTGGTTTTTGTGTACCGGCTACTTTTGTCTTGTTGTATTTGATAGATACAAACAACCTAGAGCCAATGAGAGGAGTGGATTCAGAAGGTGAAGGCCACTGGTGGTTAAGAGATAAACTCTCACAAAAAATATATGACCTTACTTTTGATCAGTTTGAGAATTGCAAAAAACGACAGAGTGTTTATAAAACTGGAATACCAAGCGGGTATTTCGGATCGGGTGAGATGCCAGACTCAAAGTTTTTTTCCTTAATCCAAAAAATCCAACCAAATTCAAAACGATGGACTACAGATTTACTTTCTATATATAGAGATTTTGGCTTTAAGACCAAACTCAAGGTAATGGAAAGACAAAATAAAAATGCCTGATTTTAGAATAATTTAAAACCCCTTTAATGAATGCCTGTCTTACTGAAAAAAAACTATGACTTGGAATTGTAAAAAAACATGGATAGTCGCTTCAAAAAATACATTGTGGTGTCTTTTAGGTTGCTCAATTGGCGACTTTGGGACAATCGCTTACTTTCAATTTATGGGAATTATTTGGCCAGTCTTTGCAATAATGATACTCGCAATGGCAAATGGCTTAATTACTTCAATTCTTTTGGAAACTTTTATATTAAGCAAACAAATGGGTTTAAGGAACGCTTTTAAAACAGCAACTGGGATGTCCTTCATTTCAATGGTTGCAATGGAAACTGCCATGAATTTGACAGACGTAATTTTTACTGGTGGGGCAGTTTTGACGTGGTGGGTCATTCCAATCATGTTGATTGTTGGTTTTGTAACTCCTCTTCCATACAATTATTGGCGACTCCAAGTCCTTGGGAAAAGTTGCCATTAATTAATAGAAAGGGTTTGTCATCAAGTGACTTTGAACAAAACGAGAAAAAGTCTTAACATAATATAGAAAGAACTCGAAGATTTTTGATGAACATTGAAAGATAAAACTTAATTCGGTGCACTTGCAATGTTACAACCAATGAATGCAAATCACTCCGAATATCATTACAAACAATATTTTTAGATACCAATCTATATAAATGCAAAGAAACAACGTGCGATATATATTCTATATAATGTTCATTATTGTTTGGGCACTTTGGCTAATAAATTGAAGAGCGGTTAAAAGATAGAGCGCATTTTGCGCCTCTCATACTCTTAACCTTTGATCAATGAACAAGTGCTTTACGATGTAAAAATTGTAATCTAGTCTTTCCATCTGAGTTAGGCAAGTTGAGTCATGTCATTAGCATCTCAAAATCAAAAGAGGGATTTGTCAGTTTTGTTCAATTTGAAAATAGATTTGTTCAAAAAACTGCTCAATTGTTAACTATTTAATATGCGTTCAGGATTCAGCCATGAGTAATGACCGAGGGAAAAAAAAGTTTAGACGAGCTATGACTAGGCTAAACTCATTACAAAAACACGACCCTAAACTAATTAGAGAATTGCAGGAGGGATTTGTAGAAGCTGTTAATGAACATGTGACTTGGCTACGGGCTAAAAGCGTTCCGCAATTATGGCGTTCGGACGAGCCAAAAGGTGAGCCGATTGATTTGGATTTATTGCTTTGGCTACAAAATGCGTTCACTGATGTGCTTGCTGGTCATAAAAATGATTTTTTAGAACCGACTACTTCCGAAACTACTAGCACCATTGAGAAAAGATCCCTACAAAGAAAATTAATAGAGGATGCGGTGTTCTACAGACATTGTGTTGAACTTAGTCTTATTAAAGATCCTGCTCCATTGGAAACGATTGCCTTGTCCTATGGGGTAGGTGTTTCTTCTGTGCAGAGTTGGGTTCGAGACCCCGAGTTTCAACACGTTAAATCCGCTGACCCAGAAGAATGTTTTGACCCATACAGTATCAGGTCTCTATTGGAAATTCATGGGGAAATGTACAGAAAACTCTCCTCAACATTGAAGGAGCATTAGAAGAATGAGGCTTGAAGGGTTAAAACCTGAGTATCTTCTGTATTTATTTAACTACTCAAAAAATACGACAACCACCAAAACACAAGGAACAATACAGCACCACAAAACCAAGGAAATGAGGCAAGAAAGGTTATAACACAGATCTCTATAATATGATCTAAACTTTTATCATCTGGCCCTTTGGGAAAAAAAAATCCCAAACTATTTTGATTGCAGCAATGCTCCAAAAAAGTATAAAAATCCAGCCGATAATCAAAAACATTTTGTTTACTCGCGTATTAGCTTAGTTTGATCAAAACTAATGGTTAAAAATAATACATAAACACTATAGTTAGAGCGTGGTGCAAATTTTTTCTTTATCCAACATGAAACAAGTTATTTTTTGAGTGATAACAAATAAGCAAAACCATTACTAATTACTCAGTTCCACAAATAAAACTTTCAAAAGGTTATGCTCCTATTTTTTTGTCTTCATAGAGCTCCATCCTGAGGTACCTCAAAAAAAGAACATTACTATTTACCATGAGGCCCACTTATTTTTTAAAAACTCTACAAGAGTTAAACTTACAGACTGATGAGCAATTCATCGAGCTCATCAGTCTGTAAGTTTAAGAACAAACAAAATGACGCTATCACTATTAAAAGCAATTATGAAGCCTAATATACCTGAAGCAACTGTAAGGCCAGCTGATATCAAAATTCCATCAAATAATTATGAAAGATATTCCCCCGAACGGTACACTTCAAAGAATCTCAATTCAAACATTTAAAACCTATGTGCAGTAAGCCTGTTAAAATTACATAAAAAAAATCAAATTCTTAATATTCTATCAGCAATAACCTTTTTAAGCGTCTTCAATATTAAGCTCTTTTGAAGTTTCAATATTCAGATAAAAAAAACGGAAATAGAAATTTACTTTGCACACTTTGAGCATTCAAGAAGGGGGAGACGCCAGAAATAAAAAACTTATATGATGTTATTGAACAAATATACTCCCTCTAGCACACCCTTTTTACCTCTTTGGTGTCCCTTCTAGCATATTTAAAAAGGACCTCGCAAAAACAACAGCTACGTATATGGTTTCTTTGGTGGTCCCTGAGGGACTCGAACCCCCAACCCTCTGATTCGAAGTCAGATACTCTATCCAATTGAGCTAAGGGACCTTGCCATAAGAAAAAAAATAAATTTATATTATCAATAACATATCTTACAGCTCTTAAAAAATCATCATATTTAAAACATAAAATAGAATAAAAAATTTTAGGGAATTTCGAATGGCAAAATATAGCTATTACTTGACGGCAGGACCTTATGGCGGAGAACACACTATAGGAACTATACCAGAAAAAGTGGCAAAATATTGGTTAGGTAAAGGTGCTGATGCATTTGGTGATTACATGCTTAGTAACGATCACAAAAAAATTAATGAAACTATGGGTGTCCCAAAAAAATACCAACTACCTAATTGGCAAGAGTTGAACAATATTTCTCACATTTCTTCAGTTGTGTTCTGTAACTCAAATACTCTTTCTGTATTGGATGTAACAAAATTGAGTAAAGAAGATTTTTTTGAAAAAGGGCAAAAAATTGCAAATATTGCTCTGACAGATGTTGCAATAGGTGAAACAGAATTAAATACCGAAAAACTTCTAAATTTGAATAACGAATATGTTGTTTACGGCGCAACTAACGATACTGGCTTATGCAGATTTGAATTGCTGGAAACAGATGAGATTTTTGATGTGGAAAAACTAAAGTTTCATTTAACGTTTTGGAATAAATTTAAATTATTGGCGGATATCAAATACCATGAAGTTAGTTTGGGTAACTTAGGCATGGAAATTCTAACTAAACAGTCCAAAGAATGTTGGATTGATGTACATAAGGATAAACTTCATAAATAATTGAATTGAATATCCCAACATAGTTCAAGACTCTACTATAAACTTGAGTATGTTGGGAAAGTAAGATCGCAACATTATAAACCCACTCCCTAAACCTCAGTAATAAGAACAAAAAAAGTAAAATGAATATTCACAATTACACAAGTGATCAAGCACCTTGTTGTCAATGTTCTTTCTTATTTTAATAATGCACTCGCACCCCAAGGTTGGGTAGCGCTAAGCATCTATTTTTCTCCCTGCCATAATAGTTTATATCCTAGTTCTTTGGTATCATTGCAGTACAACATTAAATTTGAGAAAGCTGTTTTGAACTTTTCATTTTTGTGGCTCTTTTCATGCGACTCAAATGATTTCCAATAAGTGACGATCGCAATATGGTTGCCTTCAATCCCATGTTCACCAACTGTTCCTTCCTCTGAAATAAATCCCTCATACTGAAAGACTTGGCCGGCAATAAAGTCTGAATAACTTTCTTTAACGTGGGAACACATTTCAGCAATTGCGAGTTCAACTTCATCAAAATCCACACCATCCTTCAATTTTGCAACATTATACAACATAACAGACTCAAAAGGGATCGTTATAGAATCGAACATTTTTTCTCTCCATATTTTATACTTAATTTTTTATCAAACTTCTTAAGCAAGATTATTTCAAACTCAAATAAATTTACCCACATAAAATGTATATTGCCAAAAATAATTGATTTTTATTTAAGTATCCAAATGCTTGTAGTAATTTTAGAAATATGTGCAGGTATTACTTGACAAAATGAAAGACTGAATGCCCTATTGGTACAATTTTAAAATTGAACCCAGGTGTTAAAATTGAAAAAGATATTAATTTCTCTTCTCTATATAATTGCTTTATTTTCATACAATTTGACAAGTCCGGCAAAAGCAGCAGATAAGTTAAAAGTTGTATACCATGTCTCCGAAATAGAAAAAGTACCGTTTGTTTTAGGTAATATGCGAAATCACATAAATGGAGTCGGAGGTCCAGGTAAAGTAGACTTAATACTGGTTGTACACGGACCAGCAGGTAAGGCTTTCCATAAATCCAAGACAAACCCAAAAATAGAACAACGAGTTGATAACCTCAGTATTGATGGGGTTAAATTTAATATGTGCGGAAATACAATGAGAGCACAAAAAGTTGGGATTGCAGACCTCTTGTCAGGTTTTTCGCGTCATGATGAAGGTGGGGTTGTGAGGATCGCAGAATTACAATCGAAGGGATACATTTACATTAGACCATAGGCTCTTTTAACGCCAAACCATAAGAAGATAACCCATGGTTCACGAAATAAACTAGGATAATATTGCAATACAAATAATGCTTGTTCGCTGCTTTCTTTCTCAAACACAAATGTCTTTATTAACTTATGATTAAATCGTTTGAAAGTAGTTGATAAAGAAGTTTAAACCTCACCCATAACCATAAAAAGTTCATTGCTCTGTTAATGAACTGTAAAAACCCTATTCCTTTTAAAAATAGTAAGAAAAAAAATGAAACAAAATTTGTTTATCGATTTTTTAAAGAGCAGACGTTCTGTTACAGCAAAAAAAATGGCTCAAGGTAAAGTTGCTAAAAAACACCTTAAACTAATTTTGGAAGCCGGGTTGAGGGTACCTGACCATGGAGCCCTTAAACCTTGGCGCCTTGTTGTAATTACAGGGGCAAAACGGAAAGAGATAGATGAAAAAGTAATTTTTTCGGAATACAAAAATATTAATCCAAATGCGAGTGCTGAGTTGCAAGAAATTGAGAGAACTCGTCTTCAAAGGGCGGATGTTGTGATTGCTGTAATTTCAACACCAGTAGAGCATAAGAAAATTACTCGTTGGGAGATGCAATTGTCAGCAGGTGCCGTATGCACCACTTTGCTCTATGCTGCTCAATCATTAGATTATGCCGCACAGTGGTTGACAGAGTGGTACTCTTACAATGATCAGATGTTGATAACTCTTGGTGGTGTTCCAGGTAAAGACCAAATAGCTGGATTTATATATATTGGTGAAAGAGTAACGATACCATTTGAACGAACAAGACCAGAACTAGAGACGACTGTCTCATATTTCTAAAGGAAAATCTTTTAAACTCACCACATACAAATTTAAAAGCGTTGTAAACTCAACAATATCAAACTGCCCTCAACAAGCTATATCCTCAAGCGCAATTTAAGAATTCTTAGTCTGCCGACACCACACCTAAATAAAAGACTTCCATTTAAATTCTTTATTTTTTGCACGGGACAATTGAGTAAATTCAATATACATAGTTAGTAAGCTATCGCAATGGACGTATCTCTTTTATAAGCCTAAGATAGCCTTCTCCATATCTTTTCTTTGAGCACAAGTATTACCACCTTAAAACTGAGCATCAAAATTCAAAATTTTTGTTAATAATGTTGCCTTATCAATATTTATGCTTTTTATCAGGGTGTTACTATGGATTATTCAACTAAATAATCAAATACCAAAAGGGTTAAAAAAACACTAAAAGAGTATTGCAAACCCTCGTTTAGTATGAGTAGATTTAAGCATTTCTTATTCTAAAATCCTTTGTAAGTTATTAAAAAGGTGGAGTTTTAGTTTGAATGAATACCTTGACCGGGCTGGATTGAAGGTAGCACAGGTGTTGGTTCATTTTATTGAGCAGGAAGCACTACCGGGAACAGAAATTTCAGCAAACGTCTTTTGGACAGGGTTTGCCAGCTTGCTGAGGGAACTTTGCCCACAAGACCGTGAACTTCTTAACAAAAGAAAAAAATTACAACGCGAAATTGACATGTGGCACAAAAGCCGATTTAACAAGCCACACGATCATGAGGCTTACAAAGAATTTTTGATTGAAATTGGATATCTCATTGAGGAAGGCCCAAACTTTAAAATAAAAACCAAAAATATTGACCCCGAAATTGCATTGATACTAGGCCCGCAGCTCGTAGTACCAGCTACCAACGCAAGGTATGCATTAAATGCAGCAAATGCGAGATGGGGTAGTCTTTATGATTGCCTCTATGGCACTGATGCAATGGGAGGCCCTCCAACAAGTGACGGTTATGACCGTGGACACGGTGCACGTGTCGTTGCACGCGCGAGAGTATTTCTGGATACAGCCTTTCCCATTGAGGGCCTTAGCCATGCTGATGCAAATCGTTATCACATTCAAGAAGGCAAGCTTATGGTAAATGATAAGCCATTAGTAGAGCCTAAAAAATTCGTTGGCTACAAAGGCGTTATGAAATGGTAAATTCTTTAATAATGGCTGATCTAGAGCGAGCTTTACAACTCTTAAAACAAGTAGATGAGAGTAATTTAGACCTATTACCGGACCCCGAGGTCTCTCATGATATCAGGGAATTAACTGACGTTACAGAATACCCCACAAATTCCCACTTAGAAAACTTGGAGGCACGAATTGTTGCAGTTGCTAAGGCTGGAGACAGATTAGAGTCACGTGATGCATCAAGCTATGTCTCAGCTTTAATCGTAGCTTGTGCTAAACTTGCCCCTCCAGATGACTGAAAAGGCCTGTCTTAAACCAGCAAAAAAACCAATATATAATCGTGTGTCGTGAGTTTAATATCTTAAAAATTGATATATTTTCACTTTAGACGGATACAATAAAAAAACATTACAAGGAACAAGATTTTTTTTAATAATAACTGGTTGATATTATAGAGTTATAATTAAGCAGAGAGCAGAAATTTTAATAATAAACAAATTTTATTATCTAATTACAAGACCTTGTTTTATTTACTGTGAATTTGTTTATAAATAGTAGCTATTTTATGAAAATTTTGCCAAACTAGTTCTCTGAAGTTAAGTCTACAATCCTTAGAGAAACATAATTCAATTAAAGGCCATCAGAAAACTTATTCTTTCTATGTAAGAAAAAATATACACTTAAAATTCAAAATCCAAACTAAGTGAGTATTATGTCAAAAAAAATATCAGTATCATTTGAGATATACGATGAAGCACATGAAATGCTTAAAGAAATTGTCGAAAAATATAATCTTCCAGATACATCAAAGGCTATAAGGTGTTTACTTGATTACGCTGCTCAAGATGGAGATTTAGATGAAATTTTTAAGGTTATTCGCTGCAGACATTGTTAAAAATGAAATAAAAATTGGTTATCAAATTATAACTTAAGTTTAACCAAGAGGTAATGAGCCACAATAAGTTGAATAATTTTATAAAGAGAGTAGCTTTTATGAATACGAGTATATCCAAATCATTCATTCTTAGCTTATCAGGGAGGCGACCTCCACCTCCACCAGTCAAGAAACTAATTTTAATACTTTAACTTCCCTGTCCAGCATTTTTGGGCGATTGATCTGAAAAAATCTAATTAGACAACAGCTTTTAATGATTTCAGTTTATTTACATTAGCTGAATGTTTTCATACTTTAGACACCAATATTTTTTTCATTTAACCTAAAGTATTCACCGTTCCAAACAAAAAAATGCTACGCAACCTAATGAGTTTTGCTAATAGCGAAACTCATAAGTCAGCAACCTTATCACTTTTTGTCAGAACTGATATTAGGAAGAGTCTCCTCAATCATTATGGAAGCCCACAGACCTGACAATAACATTGCACCAGCAGTCAACATAAAACCAGCCTCAATATTTCCTACTATTTCAGCAGTAAAACCAATAGCCAAGGCGCCAACACCATAGCCCGTATCTCTCCAAAAACGGTATGTTCCAAGACTAGAACCTCGCCAATTGGGGTGAGAGATATCACCAACTGCAGCTATAAGCGTTGGATACAACATAGCCATCCCAATCCCCATCAGAGCAGCAGTAACTGACCACAGAAAAATCCCTTTTACAAGTAACGTCGCTATGACCCCTAAACTACATAACCACATTCCAGAGACTATCAACCACTTTCGGCCGATGACGTCTGAAAGTGGACCAGTCCAAAGCTGGTTTGCACCCCATACCATACCGTAAATCCCAACAATCCAACCAATCTCGATGACCGTCAACCCTTGTTTAATAAAATAAATAGGAAAAAATGCCCAGACGAGGCAGTCGGCAAACTTCTCCACAAGACCAGCTTGAGAAAGTGCTGAAAAAGTACGGTGTTTGAACGATACAAACTTGAATACTTCTGTGGCTGATGGTTGTTCACTTAAGTTTGCAAAGCGTGGTGTCGGCCCCTCATATGTACCATCCTTGTGCGCAGCAGCTTCAGCTTGAGCCCATGGTAGCGTCTCTTTAATGAAGAGGAATGCAACTAATAGTGCCAACAAAATGACAATTAAACTAAAAGAGAAAAGGCTCCATCGGGGATCATAATCGTTTGCAAGGTAACCAATAACAACTCCAGCAATTGCAACACCACCATACCCAAAAAACTCATTAATTCCTGTTGCTAAACCTCTTTGTTCCGCCCGCGTAATATCCACTTTACTAGTGACCGTCATTGACCAAGTAAATCCTTGGTTTAATCCAAGTAATATATTTGCAGCTACAATCCAATTCCAGGATGGTGCAAACAGGAAAATAAAAGGGATTGGCAGTGCCAAAAGCCAACCCCAAAGTAAAACATTTCGCCGACCTACATAATCTGAAAGTCGACCAGCAACAAAATTCATCAGTCCCTTAACAAAACCAAAGCTTATGATAAACGCCATAAAAAATATAAAAGCTCCAGCAGGAACCCCAAATTCTATTTCAGCTAAAATAGGAACTACGTTGCGTTGCAAACCAATGGTAAGACCAACAAAAAAGACCTGCAATAATTGCTGACAAAATTGACCTATATTTGTTTTGATACCCAGCGCATATCTTGAATTTTGGCTTTTATTTTTCATGTGATCTATTCTTTGACTTATCATATACCTATTGTAGCACGATAACAATTTAATAATCTATTGATTGTTACATTGTTATCGTGCCAAATTGATATAATTTTAAGGGAATTCAATTCAAATCTATTCTTAGTCTGCCTGAATAGTAAGTGATCTACACAATGTAGTACCGCCATATAATGTACTTGACTGTAATTATTTTTGTTGGAATACTATTTTTATTGCGTCTTATTAGTGTGGCTTGTCATTCATATATAAAGCCACTAAAAACAAGTTGAGTGGGCTCTCATAAGCATTTATTTCGCACCAGCCCTCAGACTGTCTGAGAAATTATTTTACAAATTCAATTATCAACTTCAGACAGTAAATATTAAATTTTAAGAAATCAGTAGAATTGGCATGAAATCATACCCATGTATGTTACATGTTTCTTTTTAGTTTTATATTAGCATAGACTAATCTATGCTGATCATTTTATTTATAGAGGCGTTTTAAGAAGTGAATACTCAACATACAGAAAAAGCAAATATTGGTTGGTCCATTGAAATAACACCTAAACAAGGATTAAAAATCGAGAATTTTGCAAAACATTTACCGATTAACACAACGGTGAATGTTACTTGTTTGCCCGGAACTAGCCCAAACGATACCATACAAACTGCAGAGAAACTCAAAAATAGTGGAATGAATCCAGTTCCTCACATAGCTGCTCGATCACTTGCTGATCTAGAAGAATTAGATTATCTACTACAGAAACTTGTTAAGAAAGCGTCTGTGAGCGAAGTTCTAGTAATAGGGGGAGGAGGCAAAAAGCAATTAGGCCAATTCTCTGACAGTTTATCTGTACTAAAGAGTGGACTTTTGCAAAAACATGGCATTACTAAAATAGGTGTTGCTGGACACCCAGAAGGTAGTGCTGACATAAGTGAAGAACAATTAAAGACCGCCCTTCTTGAAAAGAACGAACTTGCTAAAGTTGAAGGTCTCAACATGTATGTTGAGACACAATTTTGCTTCGATCATGAAGTTATTTTAAAATGGGAATCGCTAATCCGTGATGAAGGGAATAAGTTACCAATACATGTTGGTATTCCCGGACCTGCAACAATAAAGGAACTGTTCAGATTTGCTCGACTATCTGGCATTGGTAACTCCATGAGTTTTCTAACTAAGCAAGCACGAAATGTTACTAAACTTCTCACTATACAGTCACCGGATGATTTACTTTTGGGGCTGACCAAAGGAATAGAAAATGACAGGGGTTGTTTAATAGATAACTTTCATTTCTATCCTTTCGGGGGCTTTGTTGAAACTGCAACTTATGTACAGTCGTTTTTTAGTAAATACAATTCAAGCAATTTTTACGAGCAAGATAAGAATAATAAATTGGTAAGTTGATTTATGAACTAATTAACTCATTTATCGCCTCAAATGAGTAGTTAATCTAACGTAATAAGCAATGCAGTAATGGCCTTTAGTTGATTAAACATTTAAGGATTAATTTCAGTTTTTGAACAGAAAATGTTAAAACTTTAAGCAACCTGTTGTTTTTTACAAAAATAAAAGATTTTATTTCTTTTTATCTTTAATCCTACCATAGAAGAAAATATCTTCAAATTTTTCATAATTATTATAAAAAGAACAAAAAAAACTCCTGCACCTAGTCGACCTGTACACTCAGGGGATAGACCAAACCAACTAACTTCGTTTGCTCTAATATTTGTGGAACACCATAATCCACCAAAAAAAATTAACAAAGTAACTGCCGTACCAATAACTCTTGCCATAGTTACCCTGTGTCTCATTTGAACTCAGTCCTAGAATTGATTAATAAAAGTCATTTTGTATATTATTTAAATTTGTGAAAGTCTCACTGAACAAAAGATGTAAACGAACCCTATTTTTAACACAATTTGTTTTTTAGATGGGTGGATAGTTGTTTTCCTATTTCTGAGCTCTACTATTAATAACTTCAAAAATAGTTGACCCAAAAGTCAAAGAAAACGATTACACCCCTTGATAAATTTATTCTACCAACACATTTATATCATTGATGATGCCTAAAATGGATCATTACATTTTACAACTTAAATTTAGCCTAATTGGTAAATTTTAAATTCATATCGCTTGATGGAGGATATATAATGAGCACTTTCGATTTTGCACCAATGTTGAGATATTCTGTTGGCTTTGACCGTATGCAACGTCAACTTAACTTAGCATCAACAAGAACAGAAGCAACATACCCGCCTTACAACATCGAAACTGATGGAGACGATTCATATAGAGTGACTGTTGCTGTCGCAGGTTTTGACAAAAAAGAGATAAGTATTACGCTCGAAGATGATAAATTAAAGATAATTGGTGAAAAAGATGCTTCACCAGAGACCGTAACATATTTACACCGTGGTATTGCTAGTCGATCATTCAACTTAAATTTCAATTTGGCAGATCATATAAAAGTAATTGACGCTAGCCTAATAAATGGTGTTTTAACAGTAGATCTTGAAAGAGTGGTCCCTGAAGCATTAAAGCCACGTCAAATTTCTATCAATACACACAAAGTCAAACCTCTAACTAACAAGTCAAATAAAACAATCAACGCTCAAGGTAAAGCTGCCTAACATACTTGAACATAAATAAAAGGAGCGCATCTTTGATGCGCTCCTTTTACTTCTTAAAGATTTGTTTGTAAAATTGTCAAATTTTTCGAGAATTTTTCCCCACAGTCCCTAATTCTTAAAAAATTGCAATTTAGTTTTTTCTACAATCAAACTTATTTACAACTTTCCTGATTTCCATTTATTTGAATTATCTTGAATTCTTAAAATTACGTGGCCCTGGATACATATCCTTTTTGCATCCACCTGCTTTGACATAAGCCTTACAAAAAAAAATCTGTAATGGTCCAGCTTTCAAAAAAAAATTCACTATTCCAAATGGTGTGTAAAATTAAAGATGTGATATTTAATCGCCAGAACTCGCAGTAGTCGAGCTTCAACAAACTCGGGTATTACGATGAGGTGATTGTCTCGTTCAACTTAAAAAACGTCAATACGGTGAATTCTCGCTTTTAATTTTGCTAAAGCGAACCATTAGAATGAACAATTCTATTTTTCCCAAATAAAGAATAATTTTTCTGCAATAACAACAATAAAACAACGCTAAATTGTTAGCCTTAATAAATTAAAAACTATCAATTGCTCATGAGCTAAGAAATTTAGATTCAGTCGTACTCATAATAAATTATATTAGAAATGCAACTTTGTGATCACATTTTTTTGGAGTTGAGAAAATATTCCTCAATTTCTGGCACACATTTACCGCAGCGTTTTTCAACTTTATAAAAAGCAAAAACTTCTCCTGGTTTGGTGACCCCGCTTGAACAAGCTTTTATAATGTCGGTAACTGTCAATCCATTGCAATTACATAAATACATCAGTTCTCATCATCTCTACTTTTTGTAAATAGTGTAATTAATAATCATTATCAAGCTCAAACGATTTCAACTAATTTTTTTATTGATAAAAATCTTGTTTGCAAATGATAATTACTATCAACTCATTGATTTATAACGATTATTTTTCTGAATTTACTTGACTAAATCTATTAAAAAAGTTCTTCTTAATTAATATTTACTATAAATGAGGTTAAGATGGTCGGTAATAAACAAGTTATTTTGAAACTTAATGCAATTCTCAAAAATGAATTAACAGCTATTAATCAATATTTTTTGCATGCACGGATGTTAAAGAATTGGGGTTTACTAAGATTAGCTGACAAAGTTTATAATGAATCTATCGGCGAAATGAAACACGCAGATTTATTAATTGAACGTATCCTGATGCTTGATGCACTGCCAAATCTCCAAGATCTTGGCAAATTAAGAATAGGCGAAGACGTACCGGAAATTTTATCATCTGATTTAAAGTCAGAGGTAACAAATCAAACTGATCTCAAAGTTGCAATTGGCATATGCGAAGAAAATAAAGACTTTGTTTCAAGAGAAATTTTTCAAAGTATAATAGAGGATACTGAGGAACATATAGATTGGATTGAAACACAACAATCACTAATAGATAAAACTGGTCTACAAAACTATTTACAAGAACAAATGTTTGAAAACCAGGTCTCCTAACAAAATGCTGCGAAATTACTTCTCAAGTTTGAAATTGGTGTGGTAATTCGTTAACCATTTATCACTACTTTCGCCTAGAAGCTTAAGTTATTTAAAAAATCTACATGAAGTGATTATGTTTCTTTGAAAAATATTTGTGTTTGCTTCTCCGCGCTAAATGCAAAATAATCGAACTAATGCCGAAAAAGAGTAAAATAAAAAACTCTGATTTTTCAACTTTAGCCTGATAGAAAATAACCATTCCAACTAGGGTAAGTACCTTTAAGTATATTTCTAAAAATTGTATAGGAAAATACTCCTTGCTCCCTCTAAACAAATGCAGAGTGGTAAAGTATGCCATTGTTATGAAAACAGCTATCCTAATAGTTTGCAAACGATGGTAAGGAATTGTACCTTCATCAGAAATCGTAAATGGAAAATAGACAGTCATACCAAAAAATGTGAGGATAGAAACACCAACTGCCCACATAGCTATGAATGCAACTACGAGATTCATTAAGGTATGCAACATTCGATACATTGGTGTCTCCATAAAAAAAGAAAGCTTTTTTGGATGGATATAATGTATTTTGATTAATTATAACTTCAAAAGTATAAAAAATCCACCTTACTGATCTATCTATTTGTAAGTGACGATGTTAAGAGTAAAAACCAAACTATACTTAAAGAAATTTTGTAACTTTTCTTACTATTTTATCAACCTATCATCGCAAAAGATTTTTGGTCCTGTTAATTGGAATGATAGGCTAAAAAATAACCATATATTATTTAAAAAAATAGAGTTCTCTTTTACTTACTGTCAATTGATTGATAATTTTATTCAAAATAAAAAAAATTAAAAATAGTATCAAAATTCAAATCTTTGAAAATTTTTTCAGTTATAAAAATTAAAGAGCTCAATCACTATAAAAACAATTTAAACAATGCTCCTATGCAATTAGATGATAATAATCTACGTATGTAGATTATTCTCAAAATAGTTGACCCATATTTACATTTGAGTCGAGATCACACTTTGAAAATTACTGTGCCATGGCTGACCAAAAATAATGAAATTATTCGCTAATATAACAAGAACCCGCTTTTATAATATCATTCATGATTTTCGTTGTCGGGGACCCGGAATATTGATTTGCGTGACAATAGCTACTGCAGCTCAATTTCTTGCTCAACATTATGGGGCGCCCCAAATGCTATTTGCTCTACTACTTGGCATGGCCTTCCATTTTCTTTCAGAAGAAGGGCAGTGTAAGATTGGTATTTATTATTCAGCCAATACACTGTTACGTTTCGGTATCGCGTTACTGGGCCTACGAATCACATTTGAACAGGTAATTAACTTAGGGATTGATACAGTAGCCCTACTCATTGGAGGACTAGTGTTAACTATTATAGCTGGCATTGGGGCATCCAAAATAACCGGGCGAGGAATACGCTTTGGCATACTAACAGGGAGCTCAGTAGCAATCTGTGGCGCCTCAGCAGCCCTGGCAATTTCAGCAATTTTACCTAAATCAGCGAATGGAGAACGTGATACAATTTTTACTGTTATTGCTGTTACTTCATTCAGCACTATCGCTATGGTGCTCTACCCCATTATTGCAACCTTTATGGGGTTAGAAGATGAACTATCTGGTATTTTTCTTGGTGGTACCATCCACGATGTAGCTCAGGTAGTTGGTGCAGGCTACACAGTTTCTGATGAGGCAGGTGATATTGCCACAATTACCAAATTGTTTAGAGTCGCCATGCTAGTTCCTGTAGCTATAGTACTTTCAATTGTTTTTCACGGTGAGAATAAAAGTACTGGCAGAGCTCCCCTGCCATTTTTTATTGTAGGTTTTTGCGCAATGGTGGCACTTAATAGCAGCGGAATTGTACCAAACTTTATACACAAACTATTAATAGATGTATCTCAATGGTGTTTAGTTACGGCAATAGCTGCGCTGGGAATCAAAACCTCATTAAAAGCAATGTTAACTATAGGATATCAACCAGTAGCAGTTCTTTTAATGGAAACACTCTTTATTGCTACTTGGATGCTGGCAGGTATAAGTTTACTCAATTAGGAGTTTAATTACTGACTTTTTACAAAATTGTAATTTACTTAAAACGACTAATTAATTGCAGATAAATCATATATGGTTTGCAATTTATACCACTTTCAGATGTCTTTTTAAAAACCCATCAACTAATATCATATGCGGAACAGTAAGTGCAGCAAGCCCGATAAAAATCACCCGTAATAATGCAGTCTCTACCGGCACTTGTTCATATAAGCACCAGTATACAAACCCACCAAAAAACCAACTAGCTATCGTGAAAGATATGGCCTGAATATAAAAATAGTTACTCTGGGTTGTTTCCTGCAAAAAACGCCTCAGGCAAAGCAAATGACGTACTGAATGTATACAGCAAAAATATAAGGCAAATCCAACTAGCGGTGAAAAAAGAAAAAGAGTAAATAGTAATAAGTTTAGTTCCATGAACCCAAGTCGCCAACGTTGGTCCCAAAGTGCCTGACATCCATAAATCACAAAACAAGTGACCACAAATATCGTGGTTATATCCATGGCTAACCACACAACAGATGTATCCTGACCAGTTATATAATTAAAAATTTTGTCAACTTCCAACTTATGAAATTGACTAATACCTGCCACTACCCCGCCACCATGGGCAATAACTTGCACCCACCTAAACCAGCCACGTTCAGATCGAGCATCACCAAATCCAAAATGGAGTGCGCTAATTAAAAGGAAAACAATTAATGATATTATGGGAAACAAAAACCACAAAACTACAACCAATAACGTCATCAAGACGTAGTAAAGTAAAAACCTGCACAAAAAATATGGTCGATTCGAAAAACCAAGTTGAACCGCAATTGCGCCATCAAAAGCACCATGAGGTAAACCAATCACAACCACAGCTAATAGTGCTAATATGTTGAAAAGGCCAAGGCTGGCGGTCAGATTTTCAAAAACCATCAATTATCCTACGCATATTATGATGTTTTGAGGTCATTGCATCACCTCTATGCAGATCGTTTAATGATCAACAAAACTAAAGCATATATAAAAATAAATTTTGGCATAGCTAGTACCACTTTCAAGCGAACCAACCAACCTGCTTCACCACTAAGAAATTGTGCAAATGCATCTCCATCTAAGGCTTTTGCCATCTTAAGAAATAGCTCTGGCGCAATATCAGGTCTCAACTTTAAAACATTCACAAACACCTCATCCATCCATAGATCAACAAGTTTATGTGGACACTTGATAACTAGTGGATTTGTTGAATTTTTATTTTTACCTTTGGCATTTTGGATGGTTGCCAAGATTTGTTTTTGTATAAAAGCAAAAGCATAGCCACTAGATGGTCGAATAGCGTTGCCATTACCACCAATGCCTATGTTTTCACTTTTTACAGAAGGTAGACGGCCAAGTGGTATACCACCTTTTTCAACCCGCTCTATAGTAAAATCATCTACTCCAAAATGCCGGTTGACGTAGGTTTTAATAGCTGTTTCAAAAAAAGAATCCGGTTCTCTTTTTTTAGAGAACATTGTTGACTCAACAAGCGCTTTACTGCTTGAAAATGGGAGAGTGTAAATAAAATGAATTCCTCTGGATTGATCACATCTAAAATCCATTAGAATTGCATTCTCTGCATTAAAACTGCCAGGTTTTGCTTTTATTTCCCATCCAATAAAATACTGAAACATTTGATTTACTGAAACAATTGGAGGTCTACTATCTAGAATTTGGGCATCAGGAGAGACAACCAAGTTAGCCTGATTTATAAACTTTACTCCATTTTCCCTTGCAAGCTGAATACAATTTTTTTCCCACTTTTTTCTACTCAAAGCATAGTAAGTGTGTGTGTCTGATGACAATACAACTTTTCCCTTGGCTGAGATTATACTCCAGAAATTCCAACCTTTTCTTGCTAATTCTGCAGCATTATCAAGACCATCAACTCTCCAGAAACCCCATACATGTTCTTTTTGGGCTGGGGCCCCATCGGGTTGAATGATAGTTAATTGATGTAGAGGTAATTCACCAGCCCGTGCTGCAAAAGATAGAGCAGCACAGCCATCTCCAATAATATGGACTTCCCTTTTAGGGATGAGGGTCCTAGGGCTATTTAACATAAGGCAATCCTTTGAGAGAGTCATGAAGTGAAGAGTCATGACAACTTTCCTGAAAAAAATGCAACCGTCCACAGAGACTGCCTAGAGCAAATAGTGATTGCTTAAGCTTAGTACTTTTACTTGTAACTTGACGTCCCTGATGCCAAGCACATCCCCTAGATTTAAGTTGCACTCCAATCTGACGATAGACCTGCGCAGCTATGGCTATGCCAAGATGAGCCCTCCAAGGAAGAAAGGTATAACCCTTTGCACCGCTATGGTAAAACCTATCAGCTAGTGCCAACAAGCGTTCTAGGGCAGCTTTGATCATTTTTGATTCTTTTCCCGCAGGATCTTCTGAAGCCATGCAGATAGCTTTTGGAGATAATCCATTGACCCAGTTGGCAGGAATGTAACGGCGCCCCATACGGGCATCCTCCAGTACATCACGTGCGATATTGGTCAGCTGCATCCCGATACCAAGATCAATGGCAAACGCATCTGCCGCCGAGTTTTTTGATTCTAGAACTTTACACATCAGTAATCCAACAGTTCCTGCAACCCGATATGAATAACGCAGCAAATCTTCCTCAGTATTGAGGCATACTTGGTCATCTAGGTCTTGAATCAAACCCTTTAAAAGCTCTAGCAAGACTGTCTTGGGAAAGCCCATTTCTGTAATTAAAGGCTGAAAACTAGCATAAACTGGATCATTACAATGTATACCAGATCGCAAGCTTGCATAAATACTTTTAAGTCGTGAGGGGCCATCAGCTATTTCACCATCAGCCATGTCATCAAGGAGTCGACAAAAAGTATAGAGACGAGCTGCTTTGTGAGCCACATTTGCACTAAGAAAATGACTTGCCCAGTAAAAACTCTTTCCGTTTAAAGCTAAAGATTCATGCGACTTTATTAATTCATTTCGAACCATATCTGTATCGTATAAAAAATATTTTACTTCTTTAGCAGTACTTTCTTAACTTGCTCGGTGAACCTGCTCCTCTTTTTCAATGAGGGCCTCTACCACTTTGGCTGAACAAAGCACTCCCGGCATACCAGCGCCGGGATGAGCGCCAGCACTTGAAAAATAGAGATTTGGGATATGTGGGTCACGATTATGATAACGGAACCAGGCTGATTGAGAGAAGATTGGAGCGATGGAGAAACCTGCACCATGCATAGATCTATAATCGGATTTAAAGTCTTCAGGCGTCATCCAAAAGTCGTCTCTTATAGTAGTTTCAAGTTCTGGCATGATGGTATTACTCAAGGCAGTGACGATGCGATCACGAAGACGTGGCCCCTCTTCCTTCCAATTGATATTTCCAAGCAAATTAGGAACAGGACACAAAACATAAAAGCTATCACAGCCTGTAGGTGCAAAACTTGAGTCCGTTGCTGTCGGTCGATGTATATAAAGTGAAAAGTCTTCAGCTAGGATCTTTTTATCAAAGATATCTGAAAGTAATTCTTTATAACGCATACCCATCCATATCGTGTGGTGGGCCATATCTATATAAATTTTGTTGGCTCCAAAAAAAAGTACATAAAGACCCATTGAATACTGATTAGAGGACTCAGGAAGAGCACGTTTTCGACGCCTATGACCAAGTCCAAGCATTTGGCTGTATACTGTTGGAGGATCACAATTACAAATTACTCTATCTGCTGTAAACACCTGACCACTAACAGCACGTGCGCCAGTTGCTTTACCACTATTAATAGTAATTTCCTCAATATCAGTATCCAAAATGATTTGAATTCCAACCCTTTCAGCCAAATTATGCAGTTCCTCCACTAATTTTCCCGTGCCACCCATGCAAAAGAAAACTCCCCAACGACGTTCTAAATAGTGAATCAAGCTGTAAATTGACGTAGTTTTGAAAGGATTACCACCAACCAAGAGTGGATGAATGGAGAACGCTTGGCGTAATAGCGGATGTTTTATGTAACTATTAACTAATTGAGCAACCGTTTTATAACTGCGCAATCTCATTAATGAAGGCACTTGCGCTATCATTGTCCAGAAATTATTAAAAGGCTTATCAGCCAATTTTTCATAACCTATTTTAAAAATTGCTTTTGATGCCTGCAGAAGATTAGCATAACCCTCAACGTCTTCAGAGCAGAAACGCCTTATTTCTTCATAAGTATGTTCAATTGAAGGACGATAATTAAATTCCTCCCCTCCTTGAAAGTAAAACCTATACCATGGGTCTAGTGGTTTAAATTCAAGATAGTCATCAAGGCTTTCTCCAAATAGTTCAAAGAGTTCATAAAAAAGAAAAGGAGCCGTTATAAGTGTAGGACCTGCGTCATGACGGAATCCACCTTTCTCAAATACTTGAGCCCTCCCACCAATAGCATGCAGTCTGTCTACAAGAGTGACCGAGTAACCTTTTGCTTTCAAACGTAGTGCAGCAGCAATTCCACCAAATCCAGCACCAATTACTAAAATATTGCTGTTAAGGTGAAATTGTGAGGTCTCGGAATTGTCTATACGTGTTGAAGACCGATTGCACATTCTGCTTGTAGTTCTGCAGCTATAATCATCATAAACTCTTTAGCATACCAGTAGATTTCTGGCATTGATGTTGTAACATTTGTTGAATAGGAATAACTACTTCAATGAGTTCAGCAGGTAATTTTTCAGCAAGGCGTTCACTATCATCTATCAAGGATTGCATCCTGACCCCCGCAATCCCGATAGCAGTTGAATTATTAATTTCACTTTGCCACTGCAAATGACCGTTCTTGCTGCCAGATGCGTACCAACTATCAAAACGAGCTTTTGTAAAGTCGTCTAATCCTTCACGAAAAATTACAATTACTGCGTTTGGAGCTCTACGAATGAGGTCTGAACCACTTGATAATGCTCCATCATCTCCCTTAAAATTCAAAATATCATTGGCTACCTGATACGCATTTCCAAGACAACGAAAATAAGAACCAATAACTTTAGCCGTTACATCATGAAGGGCCATTGCAGCAGCTCCTTCAAGAGGGGCGATAAGAAGTGGAGCTGTTTTGTCAGCAGAAATATCCAAATAACTCTTCCAACTGCAAGTACCCTGAACATTGAACTCACGGGCTTCACCCGTGGTTGTAGTTTTCATATGCCTTGCTAGGAGTTTCAATAAAATTAGCGTGTTAGATCTCTGAGCAGCTTCTGCTGCTAGTTCAAATGATAATGCAATCAACCAATCTCCAAGTGCAAGTGCTATATCTCGTCCATATTTAGACCAAACTGCAGGCTGACCACGCCGCAAATGATCACCATCACAAATATCATCGTGTATCAACGACGCATTGTGTAAAACCTCTATAGCAATAGCCCAATGAAGGGCTGCCGCTTTGTCAACATTTAGAATATGAGAAGCACGCAGTGCCATTTTAGCCCGAAGCATTTTTCCCGGATTTCTAAAGTGATGGGCAGCGGCTGCTTCCAAGGGTTGATTAACTTTTGGAAGACGGGACTCAATAAAGTCAATAAGGTTATTAGTATTTAATTGATTAGTAAGCTGAGTATCAGCGTCATCTGTGATAAAGGCGTTTACCAATGTCGACATATTTTTCATTGGTTGATCCCTTATTACCAATTAGCACATTCGGTTCTATGTTTTTTTGCAAACAGTTTTTCTTAATAAGTTAAGAAAATAGGGGTGACCTTGAGAGCCACCCCTATCAAATTTAGCTATTTGCTTCACTTTCTCTTACTGCAACAGCCCAAATAATCACACCGAATGCGATTTTATTGAGTACGTCAGCAATATTGTAGATTATATTCAAAGCATCTGCGGCGCTCGCAGGATCTCCGCCTGCAAGATATCCGTAGAAATACCCAATCGGATAGATCGCCCAACCGATTGTAACAATTAAGCGCATTGTGCTAAACGCTGATTTGACCGACTCTGGTGCTTTTTCTGCAGAAGCCTTACCTGCTTCTCCTGCAAAGATCTCCCACAAAATGAACAACCAGCCAGCCATTCCAATTATAAACGCAGGCCAAACTGCGAGGGCACCTACTTCACCAGCGTAGCCACCAAGTAGCATAACTAGTGAGCCAATCAAAAGGCGCCAGAAAATACCAGCCGAAGCTGCACCTACAGCTGCAAGTATTAGGTAAAACTCTACCATTTGAAGTGGAACGGTAATTAGCCAATCAATGTAGCGGTAAACGACAGGAGTCTCGCCTGTCGATACCCAAACATCCCTCATATAAAAGTAGTGAACTGCAGCAACTAAGGTCACAAGACCAATTACAGTTAGGGATGTCTTCCATTTTCCAGAAACTCTCTGGGTTTCTAAGAAGAAAAAGGCTGTGGCAGCGACCATAGCTATTGAGATCAACCAGAAGGTGATCCCAACAGGATCATCTGCGCGCAAGTTACCACCGTGACCTGCAGCAGACGCTATTGTTGGAGAGGCGACAAGCGCCGCTGTAGTCAGCGCCGCTAGCGACTTTTTTGAATTTACTCTCATGTTTTTTACTCCATTAAAAATAAATACACATTTTTCTTAAGCTTTAGTGGAATCTCTTAATTGTACACTATTATAAAGTTCTGGGACCACTAATATATGATAATGATAATGACTATCATATATCAGCAAGTAAAAATTAAGTCCTAGAATGGTTTCTATTCAAGAATTTACATAACCTAAGGCCTTAATTAGTTACGTTACTTCACTTTCAAACTTAGCAAATTTTTTCAAGGATTAAATTATCAAACAGTCCCAAAAATTAGAATCCAAGATACTTATTAGCTATGTGTCATAAGTTTGCATGGGTCGGTTTCAATTGTAAAGGTGCTGCTTTGGACAATAAATATCAAGATAGCAAAAATTTTGGGTTATAATTGTCAATAAACATCTTTAAAGTGCCATTCGACAAATTTTAAAGAAATGAATCTAAACGTGCTTAAGCATATGAAAAAAATAATAAAAGTCATAATCAACGGTACAAAAAAACAAAAAAATTAGCTATTATTTTAATTTACACATGCCCTGAAATTGCAGAAAAAAATGATTTAAAATAATTTAAATAATTTCGAAAGAACAACTTCTAAAATGTAAAAAATTGCTAGAATTTTTAAATTTAGAGTATCCAAAATTTTAAGATTCGAAATGGTTTAATACAAATAGAAAGACCCCATTAATGTAACTGAAAATTTGAAAAATTATAAATAATAAAGTGTCACACTTTTTCACCAACTGGATTTGTAAAGACAATTATTTTTAGAAACATTACTTTACGATTATTTTTGAAGTCAGAACTTTACGATGAGAAAAAGCATAAAACTCATGAATCTTACTACTTATAAAAGCAATAAATTTAAATTTGCCAACAGAAAATCCTTACGTGCGTATATAAAATCAAGAATTGATGGCGATGATTTCAAAATTAAAAAATAACGTCGTTATCATCACAATGTACCATTTTGTACAACTCGATGATTTTCAGGAATTGAAGCCATTATTTTCAAAGATATGCAGTAAAAATAGACTTGTAGGAACTATATTACTTGCCAACGAAGGGTTAAACGGGACAGTTGCTGGTCCACGAGCAGGTATTGAAAATCTGCTTACTTTTTTATTTTCTGATCCTCGCTTTAAAGCTTTACAATACAAAGAATCATTTGCAGCCACCTTGCCATTTCGCCGTTTGAAAATAAGAATTAAAAAAGAAATAGTAACTATGGGCGTACCGGGGACAGATCCTAGAAAAGCTTCCGGCAAAAGAATAGATGCAAAGGAGTGGAATAAATTAATTAAGGACCCAGATGTGTTAATGTTAGACACACGAAATGAATATGAACACGAAATCGGTACTTTTAAAAATGCTATTTCTCCAGAAACAAAAAGATTTCGTGATTTTCCTAAATTTGTTGATGAATGCCTAAGCCCACACAAACATAAAAAAATAGCAATGTTCTGTACGGGTGGAATACGTTGTGAAAAAGCATCTAACTACATGATAAACCAAGGCTTTAAGGAGGTATATCATTTAGATGGTGGAATACTTAAATATCTTGAGACCATTGATGAAAAAGACAATCTTTGGCAAGGTGAATGCTTCGTATTTGATGAGCGAGTGGCGGTGAATAAGGACCTCAAGCCCGGTTCATATGTTCAGTGTTACGCTTGTCGTAGGCCACTTCAAGTTACTGACTTAGACTCCCAACTTTATGAAGTTGGTGTTTCTTGTCCCTACTGCTATGGAAAACATAAAGACGAGAAGATTAAGGGGCTCAGAGAACGTCAAAGACAGTGCGAATTAAATAATCAGCGAAAAAAAACTACTCATAATACTAATTTTTGAAGCAAAAAAATGAAGACAATAGTTTCTCGCCCAATTCTATACTCATTTAGGCGTTGCCCATATGCTATGCGCAGCAGAATGGCTATTAAAAAATCTGGTGTCATTTGTGAATTGCGGGAGGTTTCATTGAATAACAAACCAGACGCTATGATTGCTATATCGCCAAAAGGGACTGTGCCAATATTACAATTAAGCGATGGAACTATTCTGGATGAAAGCCTTGATATAATGCATTGGGCATTAAGCATCAAAGACCCAGATTACTGGTTGGAAGAGATTGATGAGGCAAAGATACTCATTACAGAACTCGATAATAACTTTAAAAAGGCTCTTGATAAATATAAGTATTGTGTGAGATACCCCGAACATTCCCAAATACACTACAGAGAACTGGGTGAAAAGTTTCTTAGAAAGCTAGAGGATAATCTAATTAAGAATCACGGTAAGGGGCTTTGCAACACTCGAATAACTTTGATAGATATCGCTGTTTTCCCCTTTATAAGGCAATTTGCATTTGTTGATAAATCTTGGTTTGATAAAACTCCCTACACACTCCTAAAAAAGTGGCTGATAAATCATTTAGATAGTCACCTTTTTTTTATCCATCATGGTCAAAAACCCTCCTTGGAAGCCATATGATAAAATTATTTATTTTTAAAAGCAAAATGACTAAATTTAAATATGGCCTTTTGTATTGGTTATTGGTACACACAAAAAAAATATGTGTTAAACTTGCTTGATTTCGCAATATCAACTAATCACAATAAAACTTTGAATAGTGACCAAAATAAAAATGGTCCTCAAGGAGCAACTACTGCATGAATTCGGAAATAGAAAGCAATAAATCACAACAAGGCCCAATCCTAGTCGCTGCAGATTTTTCTGAAAATTCTATGACTGCAGTATTATGGGCTGTAGATCTGGCTAATGCTCTGAACACTAATCTTGTTCTGATTCATATTGTCCATGATCGCGCGGAAGGACCTGGTTACTACAAACATGATAGTATCGATGCTATGCGTCCAATGGAAGATGTAGCAGAGAAAATGATGCAACAATTTATTCAAAAACTTAATCAAAAAAGTTCTTCTTTTAAGTCTTTCAGTAACCTTGAAACTAGAATAGTAACTGGATTACCTGTTTCAAGAATCCTTGAGACAGCGGATAACTTAGGCGCTAAAATGATTGTTATGGGCAGTCAAGGTCTTACTGGCCTTAAGCACCTACTCATTGGATCCAAAGCAGAACAAGTGGTACGTCTAGCAAAGATACCAGTAACAATAGTAAAAAATTAATACTTTTTTAATATGTTTCCTTGGGCTTTCACTAGTCCTTCGAATGCATAATTCTTAATCATGAATACTATGAGGAGGCGTGAGTTGAACCCTGACTCTTAAGCAATTATTGTATTGATTCTTCAAATAATAAGAGAATTGTACTAAATTCCTATCGGGGGGAGCTAAATCTAACATGTATAAATCTGACATTGCACTTATAAAAAAATCACATGTTTCCACTGTTCTTGCAACAGCTGCCATAATTTGCGTTGCTGCCACCCCTGTTTTTGCAGCTGTATTAGATTCTGATAAAAGCATAGCTTGGGGATTTATGGGAATGAAGGTCCTCGGTGGTTTAGCAATTTTCCTATTTGGCATGGACCAAATGGCTGATTCGCTGAAAGCTGTAGCTGGTGATCGTATGAGAGACATACTTGGTGCACTAACCAACAACCGAATTACCGGTCTTTTCACCGGTGCCGTTGTCACAGCAGTTATTCAGTCCTCTTCAGTTACAACAGTAATGCTAGTGGGTTTTGTTACTGCAGGAATGATGTCATTATCTCAGGCTATAGGAGTAATATTGGGTGCAGATATTGGAACAACAATTACTGCTCAAATAGTGGCATTTCCCGTAAAAAAATATGCTCTTGCATTAGTCACAATCGGTTTCTCAATCCTTTTTGTCAGTCGTAATGAGAAAACAAGACATTATGGTACTCTAATAATGGGCCTGGGAATGATTTTCTTTGGTCTATCAATAATGAGTGATGCAATGAAACCTCTGAGATCTTTTGAGCCCTTCATTTCTCTAATGCAAGACGTCGAAAATCCCCTAGTCGGAATTATAGTTGCAACAATTTTCACGGCCCTTATTCAATCATCCTCAGCGACTATGGGTGTAGTTATCGTACTGGCACAGGGAGGGTTAATTACTTTAGAGGGTGGAATCGCTCTTGCACTTGGTGCAAACATTGGCACCTGTGCTACTGCAGGACTTGCCTCTATTGGTAAACCCCGAGAAGCAGTACGTGTGGCTGTTGCCCACGTTACTTTCAAGATCGCTGGTGTCATTATTATCTTTTTCTTTATTCCACAATTGGCAGAACTTTGCCGCTCTGTCTCACCAACCTATCCAGAGTTAAACGGCGTTGATAGATTAGCTGCCGAGACACCACGCCAAATAGCAAATGCTCATACATTTTTCAACGTTGGGCTAGCCATCCTTTTTTTGCCTGTCACTCCCCTATTTGCACGTTTCTGTGAATGGGTAGTTCCAGATCGGCCACAAGGAATAAAAGACCGACCCGAGACTTTTATGCCCAAATACCTTGATAATTCTCTAATCTCCACACCTCAGCTAGGTCTTGCTCGTAGCAGACTTGAAATAGCTCGACTAGGAGCAAAAGTACAAGAAATGTTTGAGAAAATCACTCCTGCTGTGTTGACAGGAAGCAAAGATGATCTCCAAGAAATAGCTGAAATTGATAATAAAGTAGACGATCTTTATCGCGAAATTGTCCTTTATCTTGGAAAGCTGAGCAAAACAAATCTCTCAGACCAGCAGGCTGAGGAGTTATTCTTTCTATTTCAATCAGTTGACCGCCTTGAAAACATGGGAGACATAATGGAGAAGAACATGGTTCGAGTGGGCGTCAAAAGACTTGAGGACAACATAATAATTAGTGACGCTACCTTAGAGATCATCAACAGATACCATAACCAAATTAAAACTGTCATTGAGGACACTATTAGCGTAATCACTAATGACAATGTTGATGCTATCAGACGAGTGCTGGATCTGAGGGATGAAATTGCAGCCATGACTCTGGAAACTGAGAAGCACGGTATTCAACGTTTGACTGCAGATGCGCCAAAACGTGTTGATAATTATGCCCGGGTGCGTGAAACCATCGAATATATGAATAGCATTTACAGAATTTGCCGGCGGATAGCAGAGTCTGCTCCATCTGCACAACAAGATAAAGAAGAAGCAAATAAATAACCCCACTACCCACTTCTTAACTTGTACTTTGATTTTGTTATAACACCAGTCAACAAAATTGTTTTTGAAACTTATTTATAGTTTCACCAAACCGGAGCCGCATCATCAACAAGCAATTGAACCGTTGAACGTCCATTCCAGGAATTAACACGAATCTTTCCCGACACATGAAATGGCGCACCTCCATGGTTAATAAGTGCTTGGCCCATATTAGTATCAACAGCCCTAAATGCAATAGCGTTCAAGCGTCTTCCTGTTTCATCAGACAAGGTCATTCTCAGGTGGCTCTGATCTTTTCCGACTAGATCAGCATGATTTATTAGTGCATTAGTAATAACAAATCGTGGCTCTGGATTTCCAGAACCATAGGGTCCTACTTTTTCTAGAGCTTTAACAAGATTCAGATTAGCTCCAGCTACTTTCAGAGCGCCATCCATTAAATGAGCAGGGACGATGGGACGATCTGCAAAGTCATCAGCAAAACGGTCATTTAGGAATAATCTCAGGTCTCCTATACGATCAATATCAATGCTCAAACCCGCAGCCATAGCATGGCCACCTCCCTTTGAAATAATACCCATTTGGCGGGCAGAAATTATAGCGCTACCCAAATCAACGCCACTTACCGAACGTCCAGAGCCTATGCCATTATCTTCATTTAGTGTAATAACAATTGATGGTTTATCAAAACGTTCCTTCAGACGACTGGCAACAATACCAATCACTCCTGGATGCCAACCTTCACCAACAACCATAACAAAGGACGCAGTTTTACTTTCTGAATTATTAATTTGCTCTATTGCTTGATCTAAAACCTTAGCCTCAATTTCTTGACGCTCTGAGTTATAATCATTCAATGCGGTGGCTATTTCCGCAACTTCAGTTTTATCCTTGCTACTGAGCAGTCGTGATTCAAGATCAGATTTACCAACCCTTCCCCCAGCATTTATTCGAGGGCCTAGTACATAGCCTGCATGATAGGCACTAGGTGGTTCATCAATTCCAGCTAAATCAGCAAGAGCAACTATTCCAAGATTATTTCGCTTAGACATTACCTTCAAACCCTGTTTCACAAACGCTCTATTTATGCCTTTTAGAGGAACAACATCACAAACAGTTCCTAGTGCTACAAGATCCAGCCATTGAATCAGATCAGGTTCTTTATGATCAACGTACCATTTAGATCCGCGTAAAGCACGATTAACAGCTACAATCAAAAGAAAGGTTACACCAACAGCAGCCAAATGCCCATGAGGGCTATCATCATCCATTCGATTAGGATTAACAATAGCAGTTGCATTAGGTAAGGTTGCTTCAGATTCGTGGTGATCAACTACGATGACATCAAGCCCTGCATTCATTGCAGCTTCTATTGGCTCAAACGAAGTAGTACCGCAATCAACGGTCACAACAACTGAGAATTTTTCCTCACGTAATTTGAGTAGTGCTTTTGTATTGGGCCCATATCCATCTCTAATTCGATCAGGAATTATCACTTTAACTTTAGTACCCACATGAGTAAAAAATTGTTTCAATAAGGCAGAGGAAGTGGCGCCATCAACATCATAGTCCCCAAAAATAGCTATTTTTTCACCTTCAATCACTGCCCTGGACAATCGTTGAGCAGCAATATTCATATCCTTTAAGTGGGCTGGGTCAGGCAATTGATCTTTCAGGGTAGGATTGAGAAAATTTGTTGAGTTTTCAATAGTGATACCACGTGAGTCCAGAACCCTACCAACAACCTCAGAAACAGCAAGACGTTGAGCAATAGTCAAAGCCAAACGTTTATTATAATTACGAGCAAGCCAAAGCCGTCCCATCAGTGATCTCTCAACTCCGAGAAAAGCCTCAGCCATGAGAACTGGCAAATTGATGATAAGCTTCTACATAACGAAGGGTTCCAGTTTGCGAGCGTACAACCAGAGACTGGGTAAGTGCCTTGTTATTGACCTTAGTTACACCATTTAAAAGTGCACCAGAGGTGACCCCAGTAGCAGCAAAGGTGACGTTACCCGAGGCAAGGTCAGAAATACAATATTTTTTTGCAGTATCTGTAATACCAGAATCAGAAACTTTTTGTTTATCTGACTTGTCACGAATAACAAGACGGCCCTGCATTTGACCACCTACACAAGCTAAGGCGGCAGCTGAAAGAACACCTTGTGGGGCGCCACCAATCCCACAATACAAATCTATACCGCTTTTCGGCCAGGCAGTAGCAACTACTCCAGAAACATCACCATCTACAATCAACATAATGCGTGCCCCTGCCTCCCGGGTTTTGGCTATGATTTCTGCATGACGTGGCCTGTCTAGAATACAGACGACAAGATCACTTATTGATACACCCTTGGCTTTGCTTAGTGCATTAAGATTTTCTGCAGGCTCATTATCCAAATCTACCAAGTCAGCTGGAAAACCGCCCCCAATTGCAAGCTTTTCCATGTATAGTTCAGGTAGGTTTAAAAATTGACCACCTTCAGTCATAGCCATGACAGAAAGTCCATTTGGTTCGCCCTTTGCAACGATAGTTGGCCCTTCAACAGGCATCAAGGCAACGTCAACTCTTGAACCAACTCCGGTTCCAACATTTTCGCCAACAAAAAGTTTGGAGGCTCCATTAGCTTTATTTTCACCTATGCGAATTTTTCCATCAACTGGTAACTCTTTAAAAGCCTCATACATCGCATCTACAGCTGCTTGATCAGCTGATTTTTCATCGCCAAGGCCCATCCAGGAATTAGCTGCACGCGCAGCCGCCTCTGTCACAAAAACTGCTTCCATGGCAAGATTGCGTTTGAAGGACATTGGCTTAACCATGATCTCCTCCTTGAGGGTTTTCTATCCGGATCATAATTGGCTTCTCAAGAATGCCATTCAGCTTGGACAGGGTATCTATAACACTTGAAGCACGAAACTCTTCTGTTTCATGTAATGTCAGAACAACGGTTACCGCCTCACCTGGTTGTCGCCCATGCTGAAGGATAGATTCCATGGAAACTTCATTATCACGAAGAACCGTTGCAACGTCAGCAAAAATTCCAGGCTGATCAATAACCATCAAACGAACATAGTAAGCCCCTTTGTGAAGGCCCATTGGGATAGTTTTCGCAGCTTTTAAGGTTTTGGCGGATACACCAAAGGTTAAAAAATTTACGTTACGCGCAATGTCTATCAAATCAGCGCATACCGCTGAGGCTGTTGGACCTTCTCCCGCTCCACGCCCTTCCATCATTAGGGTATCGACAAAGTCACCTTGAACCACGATAGCATTAAATACATTTTCTACACTTGCAATAGAGGCAGCATGTGGGACTAGGCAAGGATGCACACGTTGCTCAATACCCTTCTCACTCTCTGAAGCTATACCTAACAACTTGATGCGATAACCAAGTTCCTCTGCAAGATAAATATCTGTTTTTGAAATGTGGCGAATTCCCTCAACATAGATGTTATCAAAATCAACCTGTCTTCCAAAAGCAAGTGAGGCCAAAATAGCTAACTTGTGTGCTGCATCAATTCCATCTATATCAAAGCTAGGATCAGCTTCAGCACATCCCATGCGCTGGGCATCTTTCAAAGCCTCATCAAATTCTAACCCTTCATCACGCATGCGACTAAGAATATAATTGCAAGTACCATTTACAATGCCACAGATTGAATTTATTTTGTTTGCGGCAAGACCTTCACGCAGTGTCTTGATTATTGGGATACCACCCGCAACGGCGGCCTCGAAAGCCAAAATTACTCCAGCGGCTTCAGCCTTCAAGGCTAATTTGGTTCCGTGAGTCGCAATAAGGGCCTTATTGGCAGTTACAACGTGTCGTGATGCGCCAAGGGCAGCCTCAACAGTAGCTCTAGCAATTCCCTCAGATCCCCCTATCAACTCGACTACAACATCGCAGTCAGCCTTAGCTGCCATTTCAGTTGCATCCGCAAAAAAATCTAGGCCGTCAAGGGAGATGCCCCTGTCCTTATCTTCATCACGGACAGAAAAAGAAGTAACTTCTAGTCTGCGACCACAACGACTCTCTAAAAGATCACTCTGTTCAGCAAGCATCCTTATGGTTCCGACTCCGACTGTACCAAGTCCTGCTACTGCAATTTTGAGAGGATTACTCATTAAATTGGGTCCAAAGTGACACTAAAGTGTGGAGGCACGCTCTTTCTCCCCCTTAGCTTCATGGGTTAAAAAAAAGGATTTAATATTTCTAATAGCTTGACGAGTACGATGTAGGTTCTCAACAAAACCAATTCTTACGTGTTGATCACCATGCTCGCCAAATCCTATACCCGGTGCGACTGCTACTTTTGCTTCACTCAACAATTTTTTTGAGAATTCCATTGATCCCAAATGTTTAAAGACTGAGGGAATTGGCGACCAAGCAAACATTGTGGCAGGTGGCGATGGAATTTTCCATCCAGCAGCCGCAAGGCCATTAATTAAAACATCACGACGCTCTTTGTAGAGCATACGCATATCATCTACGCAATCCTGCGGTCCATTTAATGCTGCTGTGGCAGCAACCTGAACCGGTGTAAAAGCTCCATAATCAAGATAAGATTTGATCCTTGCCAATGCAGCAATTAATGTCTTATTGCCACTAGCAAAACCAATACGCCAGCCAGGCATATTATATGTTTTACTCATTGAGGTAAATTCTACGGCTATATCGCGGGCCCCTGGTATCTGTAATATTGAGGGGGGAGGCTTATTATCAAAATAGACCTCAGCATATGCTAGATCCGACAAAATCCAAATTTTATGATGGCGGCAAAAGTCAACTACCTGGCCATAAAATTCAAGATCTGCCAATTCTGCCGTTGGGTTATTTGGAAAATTCAGAACGAGTGCGGTTGGCTTTGGAACACTATAGGCAATTGCTTGTTCCAGAGCCTCTAAAAAGGTGATATCTGGTGTAACAGGAATATTTTTAACAGCTGCTCCTGCAATTATGAATCCAAAGGGATGAATCGGGTAGCTTGGGTTGGGCACTAGTATTACGTCGCCCGGAGAGGTAATTGCTGAGGCTAAATTTGCCAGGCCTTCTTTTGAACCAAGGGTAACAATAGTTTCAGTATCCGGATCAATTTGAACACCAAAACGTCGGTCATAGTATGAAGTAACAGCTTTTCGAAGTCCTGTTATACCTCGAGAATTTGAGTAGCGATGGGTGCGGGGATCCTTAACAGCTTCGCAGAGTTTTTCAACAATATGCTGTGGCGTCGGTTGGTCAGGATTACCCATGCCAAAATCGATAATATCCTCTCCTGCAGCTCGAGCAGAGGCTTTCATTGCATTTACCTCAGCAAACACATAGGGTGGCAACCGCTTAACCCGATAAAATTCCTGTTCCATAAAATAGTTAAATCCGTCGTCTTATCTTTTATTTATGCTTGGTAACAGAATTCTTTACTCATTGTTTTACTAGGTAGACCGAAAGTTTTCCTGTAAATCAACCCTCACTACCATTACCAAACTTTCGTAAGGATCAGTTATTGAAATAAATTTCTGCGCGACGATTCCCGGCTTCTCCAGAAGGCATTATCTCGTAGTAAAGAGGCATGCTATCTGAACGAGCATCAACAAAAATTGACTCAGGTGCTAGTCCCATTTTTTTTAGTTCACTAGCTATTCGATTTGCGCGATCAACAGACACACCATAATTTACCATTTTATGGGTCACAGGATCTAAATTACGTGTACGACTTGAAGCATGGCCAACTATAGTTATTGTGCCACCTTGTTGTATGTGCAACTTGACAACTTGCCCAATAATTTTACGGTCGCCTTCATTTAAAACTGAAGAGCCTGTTTTAAAGAGTATTGTGGCAACTTTTGTCCCGCTTATTTGCGGAGATTGTTGAGAGCCAGATGCAAGATTTGGTGAGCTATCGTCTAAATTTTGGACTCGGGCAGGTGATGTGGAAACAGCACTTGTGCTTTTCAAATTTACACCGTCAGCAGATACAACGACGGTTGTAAATGGATCATCCACAATCGAATTTAAGGGGTTGGGCCGCATTGGAGGAGCCGAGGGCTCTTGTGGTGTCAAACTAAATTTTTTGGGCTTAATTGAAGAATAAGTCGAAGTAGGATCCACTTTTTTTGGCTGCACCATTGGTTCTGAGGTGACCGGCGAAGCAGGCATTGCTGGTGGCGCTTTTTGTGTTTCAATTTTGACAGGGGTTTGTTGTTGATTAATTGATGGACGTGGGGTCTGTTGGGCCATCATTTGCGAAACCTCCCCTTGACGAGCAATTGGCTCTGCATATTTGCGCTTTCTTTGATCAGAGACAAGACCCTGAGCAAGAGGCTTTTTAGGACGTTTAGGAACAGAAGAAAGCTTTGGCATTGCACTTTTTCTACTAAGAATAGTTTTGGCCTTGTTTGTTTGTGTTCCGCGCTCATAAATCTTATTTTTGTCAGTTTGAGAACCACTCTCTGTCTTCTGAACATCTTCGCCAGCAATAAGATTAACAGTATTTTTGTACCATTCAGCAGGATTAATGGTATTTGGAACAGAAGAGCATGCTGTCAAACTAATGATAGCAATTAAAAGCCCCCCCATAGTTATATGGTGAAAAAAACCACCAAACCTATCAGCTAAAGCTAAGAAAATTATAGAACGACTATTTAATTTGCTCATCAAAAACCCTAGTTCTTTGGCCATAGTAAAATATTTTGCACCCACAAATGACCTTACATTTTAATTTGGGTTACTAGACCTGTGTTAAAGCAGAGGATTATATCCTAACTGTCATTACTACCAGTAATTTAGCAACTTTCAACAACATACATATTAAACATGCCATATTAAGCGAAATTTTCATAACTTTTTTAATCAAAATTTGCAGTTGAATGTCTTAAACTAGACTTAATTTGCTTGTGGGCAACTAAATTAAACTCTATGAACAAATTCTATATTTTTTTTATCCTCTGAAAAGTGTTCCAATCCTCGTTACCAAGTAAGCGTATTTATTAATGTAGTTCTTTTCGATATTGCTGTGCTAACTCGACATACCTCGGTACTGTATAATTAAACATTTCAATGTCAGACTCACGAATGTCCCTGAGATAGCGCGCTGGTGTCCCCCCCCATACTTGACCAGCCAACACCCGCCTACCGGGTGCGACTAGGGCACCTGCAGCAACCATAGCACCAGTTTCAACAATACAATCATCCATCACAGTAGCATTCATGCCAATAAAACATCCATCTTGAAGAGAGCAAGCGTGAACAAGAGCCATATGTCCAATAGTTACATTGTTGCCAATATGTGTTCCATTTCCAATACCGGAAACATGCACCACTGATCCATCCTGAATGTTGGTTCGCTCACCAATAACAATTTTGTTTACATCACCACGGAGCACACAGTTGAACCATATGCCACTTTCAGAACCAACCACGACGTCCCCAATTATTGTCGCACTTGGCGCAATAAAAGCACTATCAGAAATTGTTGGTACTTTATTTTTATAAGACAGGATAACACCAGTCATTAAATCATCACCTATAAAACTTTTTAGAGCTAGATTGTCTATGATCGGTTAAACTTGCACACTTCTTATCATAGAATCTATTGTCATTCAAAAAAACCAACAAAATAAACGCCCTTTTTGTTTTAACTTGTGACTTTTTTAGTTTTTGCCAGTAAATTGATGTGTTTGGGGACCACAAATAAAGAATTTCCTCAATAAAATAATCGAACAAAATAAGCAGTTTGGCCCCATTAACAAAAATGATAACTTTTCATCTAAAATATTACTAAGACAACTTTTTTAGAACCAAAAAAGCACGGCTCCAATCAGTATTTACTTGAACAAAACGACGAAAAACATTCGTAAATCAACTACGATCATTGACTTAAATCTCTTAATGCCTAAGATCTTTCTTTCTCAACTAAATAACGGGAAAAAAAATGGCAAACATACATGATGATTTGCCGGTACCAAACATATGAATTTTTCAGAACTTGGACTTGGTGACAGTGTCCTTAAAGCAGTCGAAGACGCTGGTTACAACACACCCACGCCTATTCAAAAAAAAGCCATACCTATTGTGCTAATGGGCCGAGATATTCTTGGTTGTGCCCAAACTGGTACAGGCAAAACAGCAAGCTTCACCTTACCAATGATCGATATTCTTGCCTCAGGCCGAGCTAAGGCAAGAATGCCACGCTCTCTTATACTTGAACCAACTCGTGAACTTGCAGCCCAGGTCGCAGAGAATTTTGATACATACGGCAAATATCACAAATTATCTAAAGCACTTCTAATTGGTGGCTCATCCATGAATGAACAAATGAAAGTTATTGATCGTGGTCCTGATGTGCTCATTGCGACACCGGGACGCTTACTTGATCTGTTCGAACGTGGACGTCTTCTTATGACAGATATTAGAACCCTTGTAATTGATGAAGCAGATCGCATGCTCGACATGGGCTTCATTCCAGAAGTAGAGAAAATTGTTTCTTTAATTTCACCAATGCGTCAAACACTATTTTTCTCAGCCACACTAGCACCTGAGATTAAAAAGCTTGCTGACAAATTTCTTATGAATCCTAAAGAAATCACAGTTGCGCCTCCAGCTACTAGTGCTGAAACTATCACCCAAGGTCTAGTTATGGTCTCCCACGATGATGGAAAACGCCCGGGTGGAGGTCAGAAAGAAAAAAGAATTGCCCTTCGAAAAATAATAGCAAATGAAGATGTAAAGGATGCGCTTATATTCTGCAACCGCAAGCGTGATATAGGTACCCTTTACCGTTCAATGAAAAAGCACGGCTATTCAGTTGGTCAGTTACACGGAGACATGACGCAACCTGCCCGAATGGAAATGCTAGCACGTTTCAAAAACAATGAATTTACCTTCATGATCTGTAGTGACGTTGCCGCACGAGGACTGGACATACCTGCCCTGAGCCATGTTTTCAATTTCGATGTGCCAAGCCATGCTGAAGATTATGTTCATCGAATAGGAAGAACTGGACGAGCTGGTATTGAAGGCTACGCATACACTATTGCCGTTCCCGAGGACCAAAAATACATTGAAGCAATCGCAAGATTGATAGGCAAACAGATCCCCTTAATTATGGCACCAAAGGAGACTAACTCAAAAAACACGACACAGTCAAAAAAACCAAGTATCGGCGAGAGGAAACGAGGACGTGGCCGAAATCGCTTTCGTAAAAAAGAACTTTTGGGTAAAAAAGGTTTTAAGTCTAGAACAGAGCAGTCTCAGCATGAAACAATTATCTCGACACAGCAAAACGATAATGATGACTTCGTAAAATTTGGTGACTCGGATCACGTACCTGCTTTTATGCAGAAACCCAAGGACAAATAGCAAACGTAAGCAATTATTATATCAGTCCTGCCAAAGGAGATGAGGGATCGGCGTACTTTTTTTTCGGCATACGACCGGAAAGATAAGCATCACGACCAGCAATCACAGCGTGTTTCATAGCCCTAGCCATTAAAATTGGGTTTTTCGCACTAGCGATGGCAGTATTCATTAAAACACCGTCACAGCCAAGCTCCATAGCAAAGGCTGCGTCCGTCGCTGTTCCAACACCTGCATCGACTATTACAGGCACCTGAGATTGTTCAACAATCATACGAATATTTACTGGATTTTGGATCCCAAGTCCTGAGCCAATAGGCGCACCAAGTGGCATTATGGCAACACAGCCCATATCCTCGAGTTCCTTACAAAGCATAGGATCATCAGAGCAATAAACCATAACTTTAAATCCGTCATCTATTAGTGCCTCTGCGGCTTCAAGGGTTTGAATCATTCGTGGATAAAGGCTTCTCTCATCACCAAGAACCTCAAGCTTAACTAGTGTCCAACCTCCTGCCTCACGAGCTAAACGCAGGGTTCGAAGCGCATCTTCTTTTGTAAAACAACCCGCTGTGTTGGGCAGGTATATGTATTTCTTAGGGTCAATGTAATCAATTAACATAGGCTCATTCGAATTTGTAAGATTAACCCTTCTGACTGCAACCGTGACCATCTCTGCTCCTGAAGCCTCAAGTGCTAGGCGATTTTGATCGTAACTTTCATATTTACCGGTGCCAATAATCAAACGTGAGGCCAGTTTACGACCATCAATAACTAGAGGGTCGTCAACATTGGAGGCGCCACCACCAATAAAATGAACAATTTCATATTTATCTCCTTCTTTTATTATAGTACTAGTGTAGCTCGATTTAGGTACAATTTCGAGATTACGCTCGACTGCAACCTTATTTTGATCAAAGCCTATTTCAACAAGAAGCTGCTCAACATTTAGGACGGCATCAAAGTGCATCACTTCGCCATTTATGGTAATCTTCATCGGTATCCAGTTCTTAAATAGTAGATTTCAGTTACATTAGTTAATCACAGTTATCGCTTGCTTAAATTTTTTTTTAAAGTTTTTTTAAGCAAAATTTTGCCACATAATATAAATTAATTTTATTATCAACGATTCTAAGGGCATTAAATGGCATCAAGAATATTAATAATAAATGGACCTAACCTAAATTTGCTGGGCACACGAGAACCTGAAATCTATGGTAAAGAAACCCTAACAGATATTGAAGCCAAGTCTCGAAAATGTGCCGAGAGTCTTGGTTTGGACATTGAATTTGTCCAGTCAAACACAGAGGGACAACTTGTTGATTGGGTGCAACAGGCCCATGAAAATGTTGATCTTTTGGTTGTTAATGCTGGTGGCTATTCTCATACCTCAGTAGCCTTACTTGATGCACTAAAATCCTGTAAACTTCCCGTGGTTGAGGTTCATTTATCAAATATTTACCAGCGGGAAGAATTTCGCCAGCACTCATATATTTCAAAAATAGCCACCGGTACAATTTGTGGATTTGGTGGACATGGATATGAATTGGCACTTGCAGCCGCAGCAAAGATACTCAATAAATAAGGTTGAAACTAAACAGCTGGTAATTTTAAAATGGCAAATAAAAAACCCAAAAAATCCAAGATTGATGCAAATATTGTTCGCCAACTCGCCGATTTACTTGACGAGACAGGTTTAAATGAAATCGAATATGGAACCGACGAGTGGCACTTACGTGTCGCAAAGGCTGGAACCAGCATTCCTATCTCCTCTCAATCAGCCCATTCAGATATGCCACAAATTTTGCCCCAAACAACTGTAGCTGAACCCGTCACCGTAGCTACTGACAATGACAGTCATGCTGATCACCCAGGGGTTATCGTTTCACCAATGGTTGGTACAGCTTATGTCTCCCCAGACCCCGAAAGCCCCCCATTCGTCAAGGTTGGTGATAATATATCTGAGGGAGACACACTAATTTTAATAGAGGCAATGAAAGTCTATAACCCCATAAAAGCTACTCGCAGTGGTTCAGTTACAAGGATCTTTATCAAAAATGGTACGCCCATTGAATTTGGCGAACCACTAATGATTATTGAATAGGAAAACTGAGCAAAAATGTTCGAAAAAGTTCTAATTGCAAACCGTGGAGAAATCGCCCTTCGCATCCAGCGAGCCTGTCGCGAAATGGGCATCCGTACTGTGGCTGTCCATTCTACAGCAGATGAATTGGCTATGCATGTACGCTTAGCGGATGAAAGTATTTGCATTGGCCCACCTGCAGCTCAGGAAAGCTATCTCAATATATCAGCTGTCTTAACGGCAGCCACCATCTCTAATGCAGATGCCATACATCCAGGCTACGGTTTCCTGTCTGAAAATGCAAATTTTGCTAACATGGTTGAAGAACACGGATTTACTTTCATTGGGCCCAAACCCGATCATATCACTCTTATGGGCGATAAAATTGCTGCAAAAAAAGCAGTAATGGATGCTGGTATCCCGGTTGTTCCAGGTTCTGATGGTGCAATTGATAGCCTTGATGAAGCAGCTCTAATAGCAGAAGAGATTGGCTATCCAGTTTTAATAAAAGCTACGGCAGGCGGCGGTGGTCGAGGCATGAAAGTAGCTAACTCTGCGGAAGAACTTTCACAAGCAATAAAATTGGCGCAGGTTGAGTCTGCGGCAGCTTTTGGTAATGGAGAGGTCTATTTAGAGAAATTTCTTGGCAAGCCACGACACATCGAAATTCAGGTACTTGCAGACAACTTCAACAATGTTGTTCATCTGGGTGAACGTGACTGCTCACTGCAACGTCGCCATCAAAAAATTCTGGAAGAAGCACCCTCTCCTGCTTTAAATGATGACACCCGTGAAAAAATTGGCAATCTTGCAGCTGAAGCTGTAAAAAAAATAAACTATCGCAGTGCAGGAACCATAGAATTTCTATATGAAAATAATGAATTTTATTTTATTGAAATGAATACACGTCTGCAAGTTGAACACCCCATAACTGAGATGATTACAGGACTTGATATTGTCCGTGATATGATTCGCATTGCTGCAGGTGCGCCATTAGGTTATAGCCAGGAAGATATTCGTTTTACTGGTCACGCTATTGAATGCCGAATCAATGCAGAAAATCCAGAGACCTTTGTTCCTTCTCCGGGTAATATCGGGGTATACCATGCACCCGGTGGTCTTGGAGTTCGTGTCGACTCTGGCCTATACTCTGGATATAATGTGCCGCCAAATTATGACTCCATGATCGCAAAATTAATTGTTCACGGCACAAATCGCAATGAATGCTTAATGCGCCTAAGAAGAGCTCTTTCAGAGTATGTCATTGACGGTATTGATACCTCAATTCCTTTACACCAAAACTTAATGTCAGAAGTTGACTTTATTAACGGTGACTATGATATCCACTCGCTCGAAAACTTTGTCAAAACAAAAGAATAAACAGGCCAAAAATAATGAGTGGCGTCAGCTCAAAAAATCAATTACTGACACCTGAATTATTAATAAGAGCATATTCAGTGGGAATTTTTCCCATGTCCCACTCACGCAACGATCCGTCAATATTCTGGGTTGACCCAAAGATGCGTGGCATTTTGCCTTTGAATAGTTTTCATATTTCGCACTCTCTTAAGAAAACAGTTCGTAAAGGTAAATTCAAAGTCAGCTTCAATACAGATTTTCACGAAGTTATTGTCGCGTGCGCTGAAACTCCAAGAGCTGATACAGGAACGTGGATTAACGATCAAATAATCAACGCCTTCACAGAACTTCATCAACTCGGATTAGCACATAGTGTAGAATGCCGATTGAATGGTATGTTAGTGGGTGGACTATATGGTATCTCAATAAATGGTTTGTTTTGNGGAGNAAGTNTGTTTTCAGTTGCCACAGACGCATCAAAGGTCGCCCTTGTTCATTTGGTTGCACGCTTAAAGCAATGCCAGTTATGCTTACTGGACATCCAGTTCGTTACTGATCATCTAAAAGTTTTTGGGGCTGTAGAAATCCCAACTCAGAACTACATGGAACACTTGCAGCAAGCTCTTCAAAGCAAAGCAAAATTTGAAGGTAATTTACCGGAAAATGAGTCTAGACTAGCACTAGAACAATTATTAATTGCGTGATTTTTGCACACAATAGATTGAAATTTCAAAAGATTTTTTGCAGTTAGAAACTTTTCTTATTTAAATTCTAAACACACAAATACAAAAAAGTTACACTAATTATAGTGTTTATTTACTTTACGTTATTTTGGATGTTTTTACAATCGAGTACCCATACATCATACACCGGATGCTCAAGTGCTGATAGCGCAGGTGAAGATGCAAACATCCAGCCCCTAAAAATATTGCTTGCTGGCTCACCTGGTCGAACCTCCCAAACATCAACAAAAGCGGCGCTTTCCGGTGTCTCCTCAGGAGGTCGCTTGTCACAAGCACGAACGATGATTTCTAACGAACCAATTTTTTTCGTATCACCAAGATGCGCCTCAATTGTCAAAACTCTCGCAGTCACCTTATCCAAACCCTGTAAGATCGCTGTGTCATAAGATACAGCAAAGGCGTTGTAGCAGCACAGATTTATTGAAACCAAAAATACAAAGAAGAACTTTTTCATTTCAAGGAGCTTAGAAGGGTCAACAACATTCTAAATTTTCTGCTTGTGTTAGAGTTTTCAATAAAAACCACTTAATCATCGGGAGACCAAGATTGATAATCACCAGTCGCAGATGCTCTGCGTCCGCCCATATACTCGTGACCTTCTGGAAGATAAGCTTTGGTAGTTCCACTAAGGTTAGGTTGATGTTCTTTTTGCCAGAAATATGAATTAGCAGCTCTTTCGCTAAGTGGAGCATCACTAGTATGATGCAACCAAGCATGCCATTCTGCAGGAATTGCCGACGCTTCTGATTTTCCTTTATACAAAACCCAACGCCGTTTACGACCAGATAATGTGGACCTTTTAGAACGATAGTAACGATTTAAAAAGATATCAGTTCCGACAAAGTCTGCATTAAACCAAGTATTCAAGATAGTCCCGATTATCATAATGACCTCAGTTTTGTTTAATCTTGTGCATGTTTTGAAATTGTACGATATTAATTGCACAAATATGTGATTTTCTCAAGAATGTACACCAATAAGGGCCAAAAAAAATTTAAGATTCTTCAATTTAATCCAAGATTCCCTATCCCTTGCCTACTGAATAAAAATAAACCTAAATCATGAGCGACATTCCATAACTACTTACTTTTTATGAGTTTTCTCTAGTCAAGCCATAAAAAAGTTATACACAGGCTTAAATAATGGCAAAAGACAAAAAAGTTTATTTTTTTTCAAGTCAAACAACACCAGAATGTCATAACTTATTGTTTGAAAACAAATTATGCCTGTTTCAAAAATAAAACTACAGAATATCACCTAAATTTTTCTTGTTGCGCGGGTTGCTACTATCAACTAAATATTGTGCTCATAGCTTGTTTGTACGCGTCATGTTGTTACAGACTCAATGTGTAGAGACTATATTACAGTATAAACACTACATATAGTTTCTGACGTCTACTCAGTTAAAGCACAAGCTAAAACCCTGCGGAAAAATCCTTGGGGAAATGAGCGGTAATACTCTGCGTTGAGCAATTACCATATTGTTTTGATTAAACTACTGGGGTTTCTATGCGCGTTTCACGTCTTTTTACTGATGAAAACGAATCACCGTACGATTCTATCGAATTCCGTTATACAAGTAGTGAGATCCGTAACCCGGACGGATCTGTCGTTTTCCAATTAGAGAACGTTGAAATCCCTGCAAATTGGTCACAAGTTGCTTGCGATGTGTTAGCACAGAAGTATTTCCGCAAAGCTGGCATTCCAGCCAAACTTAAAGCAGTAAGGGAGAAGGGAATACCCTCGTGGCTGTGGCGACACATTCCAGACGAGGAGGCCTTGCGTGACTCACCTGATAGCGAACGCAGTACTGGAGAAAACTCTGCCAAACAAGTATTTGATCGGCTTGCTGGTACCTGGACTTACTGGGGCTGGAAAGGTGGTTTCTTCAACGGTGAATCTGATGCTAGAGCTTATTTTGACGAAATGCGTCATATGCTGGCAAGTCAAGTCGGTGCGCCGAACTCTCCACAATGGTTTAACACAGGACTTCACTGGGCTTATGGCATTGACAGCCCTGCACANGGTCACTCTTTCGTAGATTATCGCACAGGCAAGCTTGTTAAATCAAAATCCGCTTATGAACACCCACAACCACATGCTTGTTTTATTCAAGGGATTAATGATGATCTAGTTAATGAAGGAGGGATCATGGACTTGTGGGTCCGCGAGGCTCGCCTCTTCAAATACGGGTCAGGTACAGGGACAAATTTCTCGCGCTTACGAGCAGAAAACGAAGACCTTTCAGGTGGCGGCAAATCCTCCGGACTAATGAGTTTCCTAAAAATTGGAGACCGGTCTGCCGGCGCTATAAAATCTGGTGGAACAACACGCCGTGCTGCAAAAATGGTTGTTGTGGACGTTGATCACCCGGATGTTGAACAATTTATAAACTGGAAAGTTATAGAAGAACAGAAAGTCGCAGCTCTTGTTTCTGGCTCTAAAATGACTGAAGCTCACATGAATCTTATCATGCAAGCTTGCACGAAAGATTGCGATGAAAATGAGCAAAATAATTATGAAAACAGTAACTATGATCCAGTTAAAAATTCAAATTTAAAAGCTGCTATTTTAGCTGCTCGCAGTGCCATGATTCCTGAGAGCTATATTCAGCGTGTCATACAATTTGCAAAACAGGGTTATACTGAAATATCTTTTCCCGTTTACAATGCAGATTGGGACTCAGAAGCATATCTGACTGTTTCTGGACAAAATTCCAACAACACGGTTCGCGTCACCAATGATTTTCTTAATAAAGTGCTTGAAGATGGTGATTGGGAACTAATAAGACGTACTGATGGAGCAGTATCTAAACGTATTAAAGCTCGTGAACTTTGGGAGCAAATAAGCCATGCCGCTTGGGCCTGTGCAGATCCCGGCTTACAATTCGATACCACCATAAATGAATGGCACACTTGCCCGGAAAGCGGGCGAATTAATGCATCCAACCCATGCTCAGAGTATATGTTTTTAGATAATACTGCCTGCAATTTAGCTTCGTTAAATTTAATGACATTCATGACCGAAAGTAACAGTGGCGAGGCAATTTTTGATGTCGAAGCATTTGAGCACGCTGTCAGGCTGTGGACGATGACTCTGGAGGTTTCTGTGTTGATGGCACAATTTCCTTCTGATCAAATTGCCCAACTATCCTATAAATTTCGTACACTAGGTCTTGGCTTTGCCAATATAGGTGGTTATTTGATGGCCGCTGGCATCCCATATGACTCCGAAGAGGGNCGAAATATTTGTGCTTCAATTTCAGCGCTCCTGACAGGTACTGCTTATACAACTTCTGCTGAGATGGCATCAGAAATGGGAGCCTTTCCGGGATACCAAGAGAATAGCGCTTCGATGCTTAGAGTTATTCGCAATCACCGTCGTGCTGCTTATGGCGAAGCTGTTGACTACGAAGGGTTAAATGTTAACCCTGTACCTCTGATAATTGAAGGATCTCCAGATCCTGCCCTTGCTGTTGCTGCACGTTCATCTTGGGACAGAGCGCTAAAACTTGGCGAAGAACATGGATACCGTAATGCTCAAGTCAGCGTTATTGCACCGACTGGAACAATTGGACTCATCATGGATTGTGACACTACTGGTATTGAACCAGATTTTGCTCTTGTCAAATTTAAAAAACTAGCTGGTGGTGGGTATTTCAAAATAATTAATCGTATGGTGCCAATAGCACTATCAAAACTTGGATACTCTGAACGCCAAATCAGAGATATCAAGTTATATGCAGAAGGACACGGCAGTCTCAAAGATGCCCCAAATATTAACCATGAAACCTTACGCAAAAAAGGTTTCACAAATGAGGCTTTNGAGGCAATAGAAAAAGAATTAGCGGAAGCTTTTGACATTAAGTTTGCTTTTAACAAGTGGACTTTAGGTGAGAGGTTCTGTACCGAAACCCTGGGATTGAAGCCCGAACAACTGGACGATGTATCTTTTGACATGCTGACTGCTTTGGGCTTTCCTAGGGACCAAATCGATGAAACAAATATATTTGTTTGCGGCTCTATGACCATTGAAGGGGCACCACATGTAAAAGAGGAACATTTACCAGTATTTGATTGTGCTAACCCTTGTGGTCAAACTGGTAAACGGTACTTATCTGTTGAGAGTCATATCCGTATGATGGCAGCCTCACAGCCATTTATTTCTGGTGCAATTTCAAAGACTATTAACATGCCAGCGAAAGCTACTATTGACGATTGTGCTGAAGCTTACATGCTCTCTTGGCGGCTAGGCCTAAAAGCAAATGCTCTTTATCGAGATGGCTCAAAGCTCTCACAACCACTACAAGCACAAATATTTGATAGTGATAACGACACCATAGATCAAGTTACAAATGCGTCAGGTGCATTACGCACAGAAATAATCGCTGAACGCATCGTAGAGCGTTTCGTTACACAAAGACGCAAATTACCACACCGGCGCAAAGGCTACACACAAAAAGCTGTCGTTGGCGGACACAAAGTTTATTTAAGAACTGGTGAATATGAAGATGGCCCTTTAGGTGAAATTTTTATTGATATGCATAAAGAGGGTGCCGCTTTTCGATCTTTGATGAATAACTTTGCCATCGCCATTTCCATTGGCCTTCAATACGGTGTCCCTTTGGAAGAATACGTTGAGGCTTTCACCTTCACTCGCTTTGACCCCTCAGGTATCGTAGAGGGAAATGATACGATAAAAATGGCTACATCTATTCTTGACTATATTTTCCGTGAATTAGCCGTTTCGTACCTTGACCGCAGTGATCTGGCGCATGTTGTGCCAGAAGACCTTGCACCTGATAGCCTAGGTAGCGGGGATAATGAAAGAAATTTCAAACAAAGCTTTCAGGAAGAAGCGCAAGAAGCAGTTGAGCGTATAGCTTCAAAAGGTTATGTGCGATCAAAATTTTTAGTCATCAAAGGTGCTAAAGGCTATGTAGAGGAAGACACAACTGCCTCAGAATCTACTTTGAAAACGACAGCTTCAGGAGGTCTAGGTGGGAACCAAATTCTAACAAACACAGAAACAAATAACGCAGTAGATGTGGAAGCATCGGTGATGGCAACTACTGATGATCAATTAGACCAAGTTCGTGTTGCCCGAATGAAAGGCTATGAGGGAGATCCTTGTGGTGAGTGTGGAAATTTCACATTAGTCCGGAATGGCACCTGCATGAAGTGCCTGACGTGTGGCAGCACTAGTGGTTGCTCATAACGAATAGCAAGACTGAAGAAATCCTCCCTGGGAAACTTGGGGCGGCTTCGGAACAAAAAACCGAAACTGCCCCGTTTTTTTTATTTTATTACCGGCCTTAAAATTAGGCAAGCCACTGTAATTACTACTTAAATTAGATAATTATAGAGGAGTAAAAATAAGACTCAAATGCAGCGTTCTGTATGAATTATAATTATAGTAACAGAGGTAAAATTATGGCTTACACTATTGAACAACGCTTGAATGAAATAGGCATCTGTTTACCCGAACCTGCAACCCCTGCTGCTAACTATGTCCCATTTGTTACTGTAGGAAAAATGGTTTTTATATCAGGTCAAATAACTTTTTTAGATGGAGAATTACAATATATTGGAAAAGTTGGTGACACTTTAAGCACTGAAGATGGATACAAAGCCGCCCGAATTTGCGCAATCAATTTGATCGCCCAGGTCAAGTCAGCTTGTGCTGGCAATCTCGAACGAGTGAAGCAAGTAGTCAAGTTAGGCGGATTTGTGAATTGTACCTCTGACTTTATAGANCAACCCTTGGTTATCAACGGAGCCTCAGACCTGATAGCTGAAGTATTTGAGAAAAATGGCAAGCACGCTCGCTTTGCGGTAGGAGTACCATCTTTACCAATGGGTGTTGCTGTTGAAGTGGATGGAATTTTTGAAATTATTTAACATTAAACAACTCTCTCAAGGATTCAATTTTATGTATGTCATTTGATTTATTCTTAAAAATAGAGTTAATTATTTTAACTGGTTTAAAAAAGATAGTGCTATCTTGAAACCTCTTGAATATCATCAACAACCTGCAATTATGCCAGACGATAGTGAATTTAAGCACATCAAAGTGTTAAGTAACATCAGAGAAGTTGACCCCATTGATTGGAACACTTGTGCTGGTACTGATGATCCGTTTGTCTGTCACGCCTTTCTAAACGCCCTGGAGGAAAGTGGTTCAGTAAGTGCTGATTCTGGTTGGATACCCCAACATCTGATATTAGAAGACAAGAATGCACATACCGTAGGTGTTACCCCACTTTATCTTAAGAACCATTCCTACGGAGAATACGTTTTCGACTCAGGCTGGGCGGAAGCTCTTTATCGAGCGGGCGGAGAGTATTATCCAAAGTTACAAGTTTCTGTACCATTTACCCCTGTCACCGGCAGGCGTCTTCTGGTGCAGCAAGATTTAACATCAAATGAACAGATTATTATAAAGAAAGCTCTGATTTCTAATCTCATACGAATAGCGGAAAAATCAAAAGTCTCTTCATTTCATATAACGTTTCCGAATAAACAAGAATGGCAATTATGTGGTGAATTGGGCCTTTTGCAACGAACAGGAACACAATTTCATTGGACAAATAATGGCTTTGATAGTTTTGATGATTTTCTTTTTGCCTTATCATCACGTAAACGTAAAAGTATTCGAAAGGAACGACGCTCAGTTCACGACAAAAATATAGTTATTCGAACACTAATCGGGGATCAAATAAAGGAGCACCATTGGGATACATTTTATACTTTCTATTTAAATACCTCCGATAGAAAGTGGGGACAGGCCTACCTTAACCGTAAGTTTTTTTCTCTATTAGGAGCAAATATGGGAAAGAAGTTACTTCTTATCATGGCTGAATTGGATGGGTTATTTGTCGGTGGAGCTTTAAATATGATCGGTGGTGACACGCTCTATGGACGCTACTGGGGATGTCTCGAAAACTTTAAGTTCCTGCATTTTGAGGTTTGTTACTACCAAGCAATAGATTTTGCTATCAAACATGGTTTGCGAAAGGTCGAGGCCGGCGCTCAGGGCAATCATAAATTACAACGAGGTTACTTGCCTACTGCCACCTATAGTGCTCACTGGATTGCCAATTTAAGTTTTAGGCAGGCTATCGAGCGTTTTCTCATTCAAGAAACAGATGAAATGAATGATGTAATCAACTACCTTGGTGATCATTCACCTTTTAAAAGAAATTAAGTAACAAACTTATCAAATACCTTATGTCAAAAAAAAATTATATTTTATTTTTACTTACTATTTTTTTAGTCTGCCAGACCCAAACCTTCGACGTGCATGCTACGGTAAAATGCTCCAAACTTTTTAAAAAAGCTACTGGAGAACAACTAATCAACTCCTGTAATTCATGCCGCATAGTAAAGGTTCAACGTAAAAGGCCTGGTGCTAATGCCCCCATAAACCGAACCTATACAGTACCACCAAATACCACCACAGACCTATCCTTCCGTGGACCAGGACGGTCCAGAGTTTTGTCGGACACCTCATGTCATCCAAATTCTAGTAAAATTAAAAAAAATGAGAATTATTCGCCAAAAAAAATTGATAAGCGTTGCATATTTATGCAACGTACCAAAAAAGCGGGTAATACCGGCATAGCCCTTGCTAATGCATGTGACGAATGTCGGATAGCAGTAGTCGAACGCATTGATGCAAGTGGCTCAAGACGTTCACAAAATGTCGTTGTAAATGGTAAACTANTTATTACATTGCCACCCAAGGGTGCTACCAAGGCAGGAATACTTAGTGAAAAAGCTTGTAGATAATAATAAATAACAGAAATACTTAGCTAAAATTATGGATAATTCGTTAAATAGAACAAATATTAAAACATTATTAGACTATTTTATACAAGCTGGTTTTTTCTTGGATTTGCCTATTCTCTTGGGGGATGCATCAGGGTAATTGAAAACAATTGTCCCATCATCAACGTCTACGCATACTATACCACCATTTTTTAACCTACCAAACAACAATTCCTCTGCAAGGGGTTTTTTGATGTGTTCCTGAATGATACGGGTCAAAGGACGAGCCCCAAACAACTTATTATAGCCCTTTTTTGCTAACCAGTTGNGAGCNGAGTCCGTTAGTTCAATTAGTACATCACGATCTTCCAATTGAGTTTCAAGTTCTATTATAAATTTGTCAACAACCCTTGGTACAACCTGAGGCGACAAGCTTGAAAACGTAATAATGGAGTCTAAACGATTTCGAAACTCAGGTGCAAATAACCTTTCAATAGCTTCCATATCATCTCCACTACGTTCTGAACGCTCAAAACCAATTGCAGGCTTTGCTAGTTNTGCAGCACCAGCATTGGTAGTCATTATAAGTATGACATTTCGAAAGCTGACGCTTTTTCCATTGTGATCAGTTAGTTTTCCGTGGTCCATAACCTGAAGCAATATGTTAAACAAATCCGGGTGAGCTTTTTCTATCTCATCCAATAAAAGAACCGTATGTGGTTGCTTATCAATAGCATCAGTTAGCAATCCACCTTGGTCAAAGCCAACATATCCTGGAGGGGCACCAATCAGGCGGGAAATGCTGTGTCTTTCCATATATTCAGACATGTCGAACCGTACCAACTCAACACCTAAGATTAATGAGAGTTGACGGGCAACTTCGGTTTTACCGACCCCGGTAGGACCAGAAAACAAATAAGATCCAATAGGTTTTGCTGAGTCTCTTAAACCAGCACGGGACATCTTAATGGCACTAGATAAAGCAGTAATTGCTTTATCCTGGCCAAAAACCATATTTTTCAGGTCCATTTCTAGAGTTTTCAATGCCTCACGATCGTCTGTTGAGACACTTTTTGGAGGAATACGTGCAATCAAAGCAACAGTCTCCTCTACATCCTTAACTGTCACCTTTTTTCGTCGCTTGTTCTTTGGTAGTAGCATTCTCGATGCCCCAACCTCATCTATGACGTCAATAGCTTTGTCAGGTAATTTTCGATCATTAATATATCTAGAAGATAGGTCAACTGCTGTGCGCAAAGCCTCGTTGGTATAACTGACACTATGATGAGCCTCAAAATAGGACTTCAAACCTATGAGTATTTTTACTGTATCCTCAACAGAAGGTTCATGAACGTCGATTTTTTGAAAACGCCGAACCAAAGCACGATCTTTTTCAAAATGGGAGCGATATTCCTTATAAGTTGTGGAGCCCATACATCTCAGTTTACCATTTGCCAATGAGGGCTTAAGAATATTGGAGGCGTCCATTGAACCACCACTTGTCGCACCAGCACCAATTACTGTGTGAATTTCATCTATGAACATTATGGCTCCTGGTGTTGCTTCAATTTCCTTGATAACAGCTTTCAAGCGTTCTTCAAAATCTCCACGGTATCTAGTTCCAGCAAGCAAAGACCCCATATCCAAAGAAAATATTGTGGAATCTATTAATACATCTGGAACATCTTTTTTTACAATTCTTCTTGCAAGTCCTTCAGCAATAGCTGTTTTTCCAACGCCTGGGTCACCAACATAAAGAGGGTTATTTTTAGAACGACGACATAATATTTGAATAGTGCGTTCAACTTCATTATTACGTCCAATCAGGGGGTCAATATCATTATCAATTGCTCTTTGATTAAGGTTGATACAATAAGAGTCGAGCACCTCAGCACTGGTTTTAACAATATCTTCACCATCTAAATCTTTATCAGTCCCTCTAATTGCAGTTGAATTTTGTTGCCCAGAAACTTTGGTAACACCGTGTGAAATATAATTAACTGCATCCAGACGGGACATCTCGTGCAATTGGAGGAAATATACGGCATTGGACTCACGCTCAGAAAACATAGAGACTAAAATATTAGCCCCAGTAACTTCTTCACGCCCAGAGGATTGAACATGGATAATTGCCCTTTGAACAACACGTTGGAAACCAGCGGTAGGTTTAGGATCCTCTGTTGAAGACACTTTCGTATCAAATTTTATGTCGTCTAAATCATTGTTAATAAAAATGGCTAAGTTTTGTCGTAATTGAAATAATTCAACACCACAGGCTCTAAGAACTGCAACTGCGTCTTGGTCTTCTGTCAATGCTAATAGTAAATGTTCCAGCGTAGCATATTCATGACGGTTTTCAGTTGCCAGCGCCAAGGCCCTATGAAGCGTTTGTTCAAGATTTTTTGATAACATTGGTTCAGTCGTCTCCATCTAATTCAATGGTGCATTGTAGTGGGTGATCATTTTGACGTGCAAAATCCATTACCTGTGTTGCTTTTGTCTCAGCTAGCTCATGTGTAAAAACTCCACAAACTCCAATACCACGTTGATGAACGTGCAACATGATATGAGTTGCTTCGTCTTGGCTCTTGCCAAAAAATCGTTCGAGAGTGTAAACAACAAATTCCATTGGAGTATAATCGTCGTTGAGCATCAAGACCTTATACATTGACGGTTTCTTTGTTTTTGGACGCTCTTTTGTAGCAATTCCGGTTCCGACGTTGTTAGCGTCATCTATTTTACCGGGTGCTCTTGCGCCGTGTTCTGTGTATACAAGCGTTCTCAATAAACTTCTCACCAGTTGTCAAAAATAATTAGTTTTATCCATTGTTATTTATTACTTCTAATTATATGTGCTTTTACGGCTCACAGAAAAGGGGGTGGGAGTGAAAAAAACTCTCAAAACTGCAACCTTTTCCTTTTTTTAAGTTATAAGTTAATTGAATCAATATTGAATTTATGTCTGTTGCACTACCCAAACTGAAATTATCAAATTTGGCCATTAGGGAGAAAATAACAGATTATGTTTTTAATTTAACAAAGATAAAAATATTGTTATTGTCTAATNACAGGGAATTATCTCAATCATGGGTTATTTAAGTAAAGCTATTCTTATACCAGCATTTTCTGTAAATGATATTAATCATCACTATTGCATTTTAACATTTACTTTGAAACTTAGAAACTGCATATAGGGGTAATTAGTTATTAAGTTGCAAAAAACACAACACTAAAAAAAACTTGCTCGAGATAAAATATTAATGTCTTTATGAAAATCTGCTATTTTTGAAAGTTTTGTGAAAAGCATAACGTTTACTCAAAAAAAATATTTTTGTACCCTAACAATAGCTTTTTAGTCCTCAGACAGAAATCAAAAATTAAGTGCGCCAAATAGGATAAAAAAAAATCAAGCTTCCTCCTTTAGAAAAATGAAATAATCTGACTTTTCGAAAACCCAAGGATAAACTTACATGCCAAGAACACCAGATATCGAGAGAAAAACATCCATATCATATAAAACTGAAGAGAAAACCGTTTTACGCGGTTATGATCTTAGTGAATTAGCCGAGGCGGGTTACTCCTTCACTGATGCAATGTTCGTATTGTTTCAAAATAGGATCCCCACTCAAAAAGAAGAAAAAATGCTTCGTTACGAGATGGGAGTTTTTCTTGAACATTCTATGTCACCTTCAGCAGCAGGAGCAATTGGTGTGAGCGTTGGCCGGCCTAACCTTACGAGTGCTATTGCTGCCTCCATTTCTACATTTGGAGGAGTACATGGGCCAGGTGCAGCTCATGGCTATATGATGAAAAAATACCTAAGACGTGCTCATGATGAAGGTAAAACTGTTGAGGAAATCGCAAAAGTCCTCGTGGATGATTACATGGATAATGGAACACCTGTAATGGGCATGGGCCAGCCTCAGCATACCGATAGTGACCCGCGTGCAGAGCCCATACACCTGAAGCAAGAAGAGTTAGGTCTCAAAGGGGTGTACCTAAGACTACAACGAGCACTTGAGAAATATTTTCATGCTCGTCGCAAAGCTGAGGGTAGACGCTATGTAGGTGTAAACGTTGTTGGGGCAGGTAATACTGCTTTATGCGATATTGGATTTGCTCCCAATGCCGCTTGGTGTATTGGTAGTGTGTGCCGTGGTTTCAGTTGTGCCGCCCACGCACTTTACAATATGAAGCGAGGTCGAGCTTGGGCAGCCTCTAAGGGGGAGCCTATGGTTCAAATGCTTGACCTTAGCATGATTAAATATGTGGGCCCTGCGGATCGTAAAGTGCCGAAACAGTCTGAACGCCAAGAATACGCAAAAGCTCAAAAAGAGGAAGGGGAATACAAAAAATGGGTGATCTAAAACCAGAGGACAAAAAGGGTATTGGTAACCTTGACGATCCAGGTTTGCCTTTCAATTACAGCGAACGTGAGTATGGCACAGTAAAGATGGATGAAAGCAGAGCCCGTTTTCAATGGGTTTCTGAGGTTGCTTACAAGAACGTCCATCGTATTGTTTCACGCGGCTACGATACAACCGAACTGATGGAAGAAGGCTATGGCATGACTGACGTGTTGTTTGTCGACTTTCAGGCTCGAATACCAACTATCGAAGAAGACCAAATGCTCAACTATGTTATGANAATGGCACTTGAGGATGGATTATCAGCACCTGCTGCAATGTCTCGTTTGGTTGCGCAGAGTAAAACCTTTCTTACTCAAGCCTGTGGCGCTTCAATTCATGCCTTTGGACACGCATATGGCGCATACTCCGCTTTTGGCAACAGATTAGTTGATGAAATCAAAATTGGCAGAGAGAATGGCCTCGACCAAGACGCCGTAGCTCAGAATATTGTTGATAGTTGTCTTCACGATGACTCCCTTGGTGTATCTAACCTTATGCTCAAAGATCCAGCCGCAAAACGCATGATTGCTCGGGCTGAAAAGCTTGGCGTTGCTGGTGAACATATTGCAATTATGAAGCTAATCGTTGAGAAAGCTCAAAAAGCATCAACCGAACCTGTTGATATTGATATGCTTGGTGCAATGGGTTCAGTCATGATGGACCTCGGATTCACAGCAGAAGCTACTTGGGCCATCCTTGCAGTTACTCGCTCGTTTGCAGCGGGTGCCCATTTTATTGAGGAAATAGAGAGAAATGAATACCGAAAATTAGGACAAGTTTTAACCCCAAAAGAAATGTATGATGGCGAACCTGACCGTCCAGTCCCGCCAATTGAAGAGCGCGATGCAAATACAAAACCTGCTTTAAGCACAACACTAGACGAGTGGGCCAAGGCTGAGGAAGATCTTAAAAGTGTATGGGGAAGTGGAGCTTCTATTCACGAAGAAATTGAGGATCCAAGCAAGAAAACCGGCATAAAATCTGTCGGGAAAAAAATTTAAACCAGACAGGTCTCAATCGTTTAATGATAAAGGGTAGATTAAAAATTAAAAGGATTAAATATGTCTGACAATATACAAGAAATGTACAAAAAAGCACGTAAAGCTTTTAGAGAGATCGAATTTGAAACACAAGAAAGAGTTGATGAAATTTGTGCAGCGGTTGGCTGGGAACTACAGAAAGAAGACACAGCTAAAGAACTAGCCCACTTGGCAGTTAGTGAGTCAGGAATTGGGGTATATGAAGACAAAGTTCACAAAGTACAAAATAAAACTCGTGGTATGATGAGGGACATGATTGGAAAGAAAACCTGTGGTTTAGTCCGAGAGGACAAAGAAAAAGGCTTACGAATTTACGCTAAACCCATGGGCGTTATCGCCAATGTAGTCCCCTGCACAAACCCAGAGTCAACTGTTTGTTGCATTGGCGTAAGCCTGCTCAAAACTCGTAATGCTATGATCTGTTCCCCTCATCCACGAACAGCCAAAGCAACCTTTGCAACTGTAGAACATATTAGAAAGGGTTTACGTAGGGTTGGCGCACCAGAAGATCTCGCTCAGTGCCTAACTAAGGCCTCTCATGAAGGTACCCGCGAACTTATGGCAAACTGTGACTTTGCTGTTGCTACTGGTGGTGCTGCTCTGGTTCGAGTCGTCTACGAAGCAGGAAAACCGGCCCACACAGTTGGTGCAGGCAATGTCATCTCTATAATTGACTCCTCCGTAGACCCAAAAGAAACAGCTGCAAAGATCGTTAAGTCAAAATGCGCTAACAACTCAGCATCTTGTTCATCTGAGAATGCTGTTGCAATTGAAGAGCCTTTTTTTGATGACATGATAACAGCATTCCAAAATGAGGGTGGTTATCTATGCTCAACTGAGGAGCGTGAAAAGCTTAGATCATATTATTGGCCTGATGGCGAGCATCTTAACCGAGATGTTGTAGCAAAATCTGCTAGTTACATTGCTGAACAAGCTGGCATTACTATTCCCGAAGGTACACGGTTTATCATGGTTATGGGAACAAAAGCAGGTCCTGAAGACCGTTTTTCAGGAGAGAAGATATCGCCAGTTTTGACAGTTTGGAAATGGACTGACTTTAGCGAAATGGTCGAACGTATGGGAGAAATGTTACGTTTTTCTGGTGAGGGTCATTCTGCCTCCATACATTCAACCAACGACGAACGGTTAGTAGAGCTCGCACTAAAAGCAAATGTCGGCAGAGTAAATTGTCGAATGCCCCACGCAGCTGCTAATTCTGGAAGCTGGTTTAATGGAAATCCAACAACAGATACTTTAGGTAGCGGAAGCTGGGCTGGAAACATGACTAGTGATAATATTAATTTTGAACATTTTCTTAACTACACTTGGCTGTCAGAGCCAATTCCAGAGTATGTTCCAACTGACGAGGAACTCTTTGGGGACTACCTTAAAAAATATGGTCGAGATTAAGGATTTCCAGAGTTGAGAGTTTTACTCACCTCGCGAGGGGTAACTTTCCAAATATGTTATGATCAAAGCTATCATTTTTGATTTTGGACAAACACTTGTAGATAGCTCAGATGGTTTCCGAAGTGCAGAAAGTGAAGCCCAAAAAGCTATCTTCAAGAACCTTGCCATAACTGACTACGATCATTTCAAAAAGACCTACAGAAAAATTCGAAGTGAGTTTCATCAAGATGGGAACTTGTCAAGGATTAATATTTGGAGAGCGCTCTTCGAAGAATTCTCTCAAGAGGCCTCAAATGACAATTTACTTAAATGGGAAACATCTTACTGGAAGATAGTTGAGAGAAAAACGACAGTCTTTCCTGAAGTCATTGATACTCTCAAATACCTCTCTAGCCATTATGAGCATCTAGCGTTGGTAACAAACACTCAAGGACAAACTTCTTCTCAAGCGCACAGATTTGAAAATCATCCTGATTTAGCAACCTTCTTCTCAATCATTGTAGTTGCAGGTCAAAATGACATACCAGCAAAACCAAATACTCTTGCTTTTGAAATGTGCCTCAAACAATTGGGCATCACCTCAGACGAGGCGGTCTACATAGGCGACGATTGGCAAAATGACATTATAGCTTCCAAAGAAGCTGGCTTGTTCCCAATTTGGCTTAAACATCACAGCGTCAAGCGAAACTATCCCGAAGTAAAAGAGAATATAACCACTATCACTGAACTTACTGAGTTAATTCCTTTACTGGAAGCGTTAGATAGGTGAAAAGAAACCCTATTAACCAAGTTGTTTTTGACGCAAAACTTGTTAAAAATTTTAAAAATAAATCTCAGTAGTGGCAGCATAAAGTCAACAAACCTCGCATATAGATGCCTAANATTATTATTATTCTTCAATGTATATAGTCCTATCGGGATATAACTGTCTCAGTAGCTTGGCAGCAATACTTTTATCACACGTCCCAAATTCTTCACTTTGCCCGTATATTACGACAATACCATCTTCATTAAACCGAACCCAAGCACCACCCGCCTCTTGGACGCGTGACTTCTTTACCCCGCTATTACTAATTTCAATCTCCGTAGCACGAAGAATTTCACTATGCCAAATATCTCCTGAACGCAGAACAACTGAATCCTCAATCCCTTCACCACCAATCGTTAGCAATAATATCTTTCCGTGATATCCCTCAGGAATTATTGCTGCCGGAAAGTAATTATTCATATGATTGAACTCCTACCCATAATTAAAAAAGATTTTCTTCACTAATAATTAGTGTATTTTTAGGNTTGGAATCATTTTATAACACCCAACAATTGATCTGATTTTATAATTTAATGGGTCACCTTTTTGAAATTATTTATTTCTGCAATTTATCTGTCTGTCGTCAGAATTCCTTGAGAATAATACCACAAAACAACCACAATTATAATACAAGCAGCTACTCAGAAACGCTAATGTAACTTCTGGTCTGTCATAGATTTTCGGTCTCAGCAAAAAGGAAACAAATATTGAAAATTAAATTTATTTATTTAGACACACCTTTTTGGAGGGCTGAGGTCGGAAGATTAGCACTTTTCATAGGAGGCATAGAATTCCAAGATGTTAGAATTACCCGTGATGAGTTTCTGCGATCTCGAAAAANAGGCAAACTTGATGATGGAACAATCATCCCCTTCAGACAAATACCTTGCCTGAATGTCGATGGAACGAGCATAAACCAAACAGCGGGCATNTCAAGATTTTGTGGAAAATTAAGTGGCCTATACCCTCTCAAAAACGCAATAAATGCTGCATTAATTGACCAAATCATTGACATGGCTACAGATATAAATGTTTTACTTGGCCCATCTTTGAGAGAAAGAAATGAGGAAAACAAGAGATCAATGCGTAAAAAATTAGCTTGTGGATTGCTCATTAAAAAAATTAGCTACCTGGAAGAATTACTAGAGAAAGAAAATGAAACGTGGTTTGTCAGCAAAAAAATTACAATCGCAGATATAGCTATATGGAGATTATTAGGATGGCTAACATCAGGAATGATTGACTATATCCCCACAACACTAATCGAGCCATTTCCATATCTAAAAAGAAATTTCTTAAATGTTAAGACACATCCAAAAGTAGCTGAATGGACAAAAAAAACTTATCCTTCTGATTATGCCGATGGTAATATTATATAACGGTCTATTTTTCCGTTGTATTAATCAATAGACATAAAATAATTTTTTGTCTTTTCTTGCTAAAAAGAACCATAAACCACCTTGCACTGTTCAGGAAAAGAAAAGCAAACTATAGCTTTAGTTTTTGGATTTACACAAGTTGAAAAAAAGATCAACAAATCACATTTTCCGGCAATTATAAAAACAAAGCTTTGAACCCCTCCAGTAATCAATTTTTTCAAAAAACCATAGTAGATCTCGATAATAGGCGATCTAAAAGTGCTATATTATCTCAATGGGAGTTATTTTTCTTCTTTTATGGTGGGACTAATTTAGACTTAATATACTAATTTGTATTTGGTCTAAAAATTGACTTATCCAATAATGCAGAAACAGAGGTGAGAAGAATCCTGTCTTCACCGATTCTTTTTTATCCTGACGTGTGGTGGTAAATGTGGATTATTAATTAAGCCCATACTTTCCAGACTGCATTTAATATTTTACTCAGCTCAACAAATTGATCACCCGTTTTTACTTCTTTAGTTTCTTTATTAAACATCAAATACCCTCAGTTATAAAATATTATCAGTTCTTAATACCAATAATTAAAAAAAGCAGGCCTATAAAGGGAGCANTTCTAAAACTTGAAAAANCGACTTTGTTTAAAAACATTTTTTATATTTATTGCTGTAATTTAAAATTAATGCTTGTTGAATATGGCATTATTAAAATTTTCTATTTTTACAAAATCAAGAAAAGTTAAATTGAGTCATTAAATTTTTGAGATATTTGTGTTGAGGGTCTAAAAACACAAAAAGTTTGATATCACCTGTATATCAAAAATTAATGGGAGNTGCCACTTTGACAAGAAGTCAGGCTAATTTTGTTCTACTCATAGCTGCAATTATCTGGGGTACAACTTTTGTTGTCCAAAAATTAGTTTTTATTAATGAGAGTCAACTAGGGTTATTCACTTTTACTGCATTACGGTTTGGGCTAGGAGCATTAGTAGTGCTTCCATTTGCGTTATACGAGAAAACCAAGTCCTATGATCCAATAAATTTCAAAATTTATATTATCTTTTTTTGCATTGGAGCTATTCTTTTTGTAGCTCTGGTTCTGCAGCAGAAAGGAATTAACCTAACAACTGTAACAAACGCTGGTTTTCTGACTGGTCTTTACGTTGTGATTGTGCCAGGTCTGGCACTTATTATATTTCGCAAGCAACCGCATTGGTCTGTCTGGCCATCATCATGTGGCTGTATTTGTGGGCTATTTCTACTAAATGGCGGTACATTAAGTGAAATAGCCTCAGGCGACTTATGGGTGATCCTAAGTTCTTTTTTCTGGGCTTTACATGTAATTTTAGTTGGAGTGATCGCTGCAAGTAGTGGACGCCCGCTGACTTTAGCCTGCGTGCAATTTAGCGCGGGAGCTTTGCTCAGTATGGTCTGCACACTAATATATGAAACCCCTAGTATAGATGTAATTTTAACATTCTGGCCTGAAATCTTGTTTGCGGGAGCGATATCTGTTGGCATTGCGTTTACACTTCAAGTTGTTGGCCAGCGCTATACTCATCCAGCCGACGCTGCACTAATACTTGTGTTGGAAATGCCTTTTGCAGCACTTGCTGCTGCTTTATTTTTAGAAGAACGACTCAGCTTCATGAGTTTATTGGGCTGCGGCATCATACTAGCTTCTGTTATTGGTGCCGAAATACTTCCTATACTAAAAAATACTGTTAAGGATAAGCGTACTTGAAACGCTAATGAAAGGAGAAGACTATGAGCACCCTAGACCCAAAAGATGTTCATGTTTGGACTCTTTCAGTAACAGAGAATGACCAAAAAAAAATTGATAAATTTTCCCATATACTTGGTCCTGTTGAATTAGCCCGTCTTAACCAAATCACCCAGAACCAAAAAAAACTAGAATATCAGGCAGCTCATATTTTGTGTCGTATTATGCTTTCATGTTTTTCTAATGTGGCACCTGCAGATTGGCTTTTCAAAATCGGTGAACATGGCAGGCCGGAAATACACAAAAAAATGAATCATGAAAATATACGTTTTAACATATCCCACACTAATGGCATGGTAGCTTGCGCACTAACAAAAAAAAATAATGTTGGTGTTGATTTGGAATGGCCATCTCGTCCTAACATTATTAATGAGATTGCAAAGAAAAAATTTTCAAATGAGGAATATAATTATTTTAAAGCTAGCCCACCAACTGAGCAACGCAAAGTATTCTTTTCACTATGGACCCTCAAGGAGTCTTATTTGAAAGCTACTGGTAAAGGGTTAAGCATACCATTGGATACTTTTGCCTTTAATCTTGATTCTCTTAAAATTTCTTTTTCCAAAGAATGCTTACTTCATAACAGTAGTAGCTGGAACTTCGCCCTGTTTATGCCTTCAGATGATCACCTATGTGCCCTTTGCGTTGCCCACCCCAACAGTTCTCCACAAGAAATNAAACACCAAAAAGTTCACTGGCTNGATCTTGACATGAAATATGACACAAGTTTTACAACAAAGCTTGAATAGAACTTGGTATTTATATCAATNACTCTGTATTTTAAATTTGTTGTTTTCGTTGATCTGCTTGACTAAAATATCACAGTTGCAAGAGTTCTTCTTCCAAGTAATAACATCAAGAAACCACACATGTATAGAACACCATGTAATACAACTATTGAACCCTTTAATAACTACTAAAAAAAAATTTGTGGAGAAATAATATTTCCGAGCTTTTATTCGAGTCTATGACTAATGTTGAAGTCAATGCAGCACAGTGCACTTGGGCAAAACACGTTACCGAACAAAACGTGGACCAGCTTTTAGATCTGTATGATTTTGGGGTGCCTAATCAGCCACTTCTTTTCAAGCCAACCTTATCTAAGATCATCCGGTGCGATCGTGTGAGCGTACGCGCATACTTTGTAGGCGGTGATCCTAACTATCCAGACGATAAAGGTTTTCTCAATTGTGGTTGGAAACAAGTCGATTTTCAAAGCGCAGTCGGTCCACTTCCAAATCCAGATGGGCTTTGCTATCGCGACATGGGGCAGTACTTTTTTATGGATGGGAATGGCGACATAACATGTGCCGACTATACGTTTATCTATCATAAACGTGACGGACGCATTCTTATTTCGCTACACCACTCATCACTCACATGGTTTCCCTCTACGGACGGATAAACAGCCTGCAGACTTATATAATCACGTGATCGATATTCTCTAGTAAAACAACTTTTTCTTACCTTTTACGGTATTCGCGAAGAAAGCATCATCACCGTCTATCTAGCGTCTATAATTACCTCACACCCGTTTTAAAAAAGAAGCCGTTTTTCTAGAAAAAATATTTCTTTTTGTGGGTATCCTTATTGTGCTCTAAAGTACAGACTGGATAATTTAAAGTGTAATTAAGACAACACAGTAGCAGTCTTCACTTGGCTACTCATAGAGGGCGACAGAGGGGTGTCCAGATTTTGTTCTAGTATTACTCAATCATGAGGCTGAAAATAAGTTCATGCTTCAGCGTTTGCTGGTTTTTGCGTTTGTGTTCNTAGGCGAAACTTTCAACTACATATGATGGGTGGCCACCTTCAGATACAATACGGATTTCACGCTGGTAGACCTCAAACGCTATCTAAACAATAACGTAGCAACAACTTCACAGATTTAACGAATTGTACGGTCTTGTTAAATTCTTAAAAGGCTGCGTGAAATCACTTAAGTATGTGCTTGATTTATGTGGCTCTTAAAATCCATGTCAGTAGTAATAAGATCATCCATAAGCAAATATATTAACTCTCTCTTTAGGCTTATGCGAGACATTTCATTAGTTTCGACTGTTGTAGAAAATTCCTGAATATGTTCCATTTTAGCAATGAGTGTTTGGTGATGTTTATGGTGCTTGGCTACTTCTGGGTACCCATTTTTTTCCAAGAACTGCTCTTCTCGGTAAAAATGCTTTTTGGAAAAAGTTACAAAGTCATGAACCATCTTACTACAATTTTTAGTATTACCTTTGTCGATATTTTCAATAATATCGTTTACCATTTCAACAAGGCGCTTGTGATCCTTATCTAACTCCTCGCACTCCAATACGAAAGTTTCAGTTAGCTCCATCATTCAACTATGCACCTCCTTCTTTATCTCTGAAGTTCATCAATAGCATATACAAAGGCATATTCAGGATCTATTTTAGCAGATAAATTTTCTTTAAACTCAACCTCAAATGTGTGGTGAACTCGAACGTAAACTTCACCCCCCTTACCATTGTCTAATCGAGCCCGAACTATACTATCATGTCCGAGTAAGTGACTTGAGGTGACTTCTACCCTTGGTAACGAGCTATTTCCATTCTGTAATATCACACCTTCAGGGCGAACCAAAACTTGTACAGCTAGGCCATTTTCAAGTTTAGTCTTAACTGGTCCTAGCGGTGTTTGCACCAAACCATTTTCAACTAACCCCTCAAACCTATTCATCTTTCCAAACATCTTAGCGACGAATTCATGACTGGGATGATAATATATATCATGCGGGCGTCCAGCTTGAAGAATGCAACCATTAGAACCGATAATTTTTATTCGATCTGCCATAAACATTGCCTCCTCAGGGTCATGGGTGACCATTAAGGTGGCAACGCCGCTTCGTTTAAGGACTGTCAAAGTTTCTTCACGTATCGTCTGCCGCAAATTAGCGTCCAGTCCCGAGAAAGGCTCATCCAGTAGTAGCAGTTTTGGCTTTGGCGCTAGGGCTCTAGCTAAGGCAATGCGTTGCTGTTGTCCACCAGATAGAATATGTGGGTAAGTATCCTTATAAGAACTCATGTCAACCTGATCCAGCAAATCCAATGCACGCAGTCTAACTTCTTCTGCGGCCATTCCTGAGAGGCCATAAGTGATATTGTCTAAAATACTTAAATGCGGGAAGAGAGCGTAATCCTGGAACATAAAGCCTACCTGGCGTCGTTCTGGATTAACGTGCAATTTTGGACCAGCTACAGTAATATCATCTATGGTAATCGTTCCCTGTTGTACTTCCTCCAAACCCGCAGCTAGTCGTAAAAGTGTCGTTTTACCACATCCTGAAGGGCCTAACAGACACACTAACTCACCAGCTGGGATCATGATGGAGACATTGTTTAAAACCGAATTATTTCCATATGAGTGGCTCAAGCCAACAACATGAAGTCCTTTCATATACTTTCATCCTCACTCTGGCCAGAGTTGAACCCTATAACAAAGCCAATTTGGAAAAACTCTATGAGAAAAGCAGAAATTTTATTATTCATGTTACGTAATCATCAAAAAAACTGAAAAACAATGTTAAGTCTTGGCAATTAATTCTGCAAGAGGACGAATCATTGTAAGAATGATCTTGTAGAACCGTTAAAAAGGGACTGTAATATTATTTTTTTCTAGTTAATGAACCAGCATATAATGATAGTTTATATAACTACTATAGAACACAAGAATTTTTATATTTGGGTTATATTTAATTAAGTGTCTCAAGCTCTTTTACCAAACTTGGACCTAATACTGAGGGAAAAAACACTAATGTATAAAAAACATACAAAGTTTCGAGTAGTTACCGCCAATATCTTTGCACTTGACGACAACAAGCTTGTGCTATCTTTCCTTACTAATATTTAGTCAAATTACAAATAAAACTTAAGCAGACTAACAATAAACACAAGTTTTTCGAATTATTAATAAATACATATATCCTAAAAATGTATTTAAGGACGTTATTCGTTGCGTTAAAAAGTTAAGGATTACGGACGAGAAACTATCGTTAATATTTTTTTTAAAGTTCAAACTGAGAGTTTAAAGGTCAATCTCCAATAAGAGATAAATAAACGGATAAATATAATTCGAAAAAGGGAGCATTAAGTTGCTTAAAGCTGTTGTTATAAACATTAAAGAAATTTATGTACCAATAGGCCTACGCAAGGAACTTGACACCTCAAAGGTTGAATTAGTAGCAGAAAAAATAATGGACGACTCTCAAGAACTTCCAATAAAGGTGCGCCGAGGGAAAGGTCGGTACGTATTAGTTAGGGGCATTCATCGCTTGGAAGCCCACAAGGCACTGGGAGATGATACCATTGAGGCATTCATTGTAGCTGCGCCACAGCATTAAAAAATGGCGATAACACTCAATTTTATTTTTTGTCTGTATCAAAATATTATAACGTAAAACTTCAAGCTGGGTAAAAAAACCAAAAAATGGGATTTATAATTTGGAATACTTGATAGTAACACTTCAGAGCTTTTGGCAACTAACTCTTGATGTATGGAAGACTGGCTTTTTGGGCATAGATATAGGCCGTCTGGTCATAGCTTTTGCTATTTTTATTACGTTTCTCATTTTAAGACGCCTATTTACTCACTTTGTTTTATCATTCTTAAAACGCTTAGCCAGACGGACTGGGAGTGATTTTGATGATCAAGCAATAGAAGTGCTTGAACATCCAATTCGTTTTATTCCAATTGTTATGGGTTCCTTTTTTGTAATTGAGTATCTTAAATTACCAACGACACTCGCTAATCTAGGCGACTACTTTGTAAGATCTCTAATCACCTTTACTATTTTCTGGGCTCTTTTTAGGATCATTGATCCTTTAAGTAAGTTCCTCAATAACCTGGAAAAGGTGTTTACCCAAGCCATGATTCAATGGCTTGTTAAAGCTATAAAGGCAGCATTCATTTTTGTTGGTGCTGCAACCATTCTACAAATTTGGGGGATTGAGGTTGGTCCTATTCTAGCAGGCCTTGGTTTGTTTGGCGTTGCTGTTGCTTTAGGTGCACAAGATCTATTTAAGAACCTTATTTCAGGTATTCTAATTATCGCCGAAAAACGCTTTAACACCGGCGATTTCATTAAAGTAGAGGGTACTGTTGAGGGCATTGTTGAAACCATCGGCTTTCGCTCTACAGTTGTGCGCCGCTTAGATAGTGCACCTGTTTTTGTCCCTAATGCACAATTATCTGACACAGCTGTGACTAATTTCTCATCGAGGAGGCACCGACGCATAAATTGGACAATTGGACTAGAGTATCGCACCTCGGTGGATCAATTACGATCCATTCGCGATGGCATTGAGTCTTACATAACCAAAAACGATGCCTTTGTTAAACCTCCAGAAAACATACTATTTGTGAGGGTAAACAAATTTTCAGATAGTTCGATAGATATAATGCTCTATTGCTACACCAAGACAACTGACTGGGGTGAGTGGCTGAAAGTCAAAGAGAGTCTTGCCTATGCAATCAAAGAAATAGTAGAGACAGCAGGGAGCGGGTTTGCTTTCCCCAGCCAATCACTCTACATTGAAACTAATGGTAAAAACTCTGAGCCATTTATCCTGCCAGATGCTGTAAAACAAGAAAAAAAAACATAATTACCAATTACACACATGTTGCTTAACCTAAAATCAGACATAGAGATTTTCGATCACTACGCAAACATTAGATTGATTGCAAGTAAAGATTGATTTTGAATATTTTTGTTTACTGGCTTAAATAGTTTTTGTAGTGACTTTTAATAATGAGGAATTATCAAGAGGAGTTCCTTGTTTGTTTTCTAAATTTAAAAAGGACNCCNTAAAAATGTTCGAAATTGAACCACTACAAGTCAAAGAATGGCTCGATAATGATTTAGCTATTCTCATAGATGTAAGAGAGCAACGAGAACTAACTACGTTTTCTATTCCAGGAGCTATTCACAACCCAATGTCATCTTTTGATTTTGATGCAATACCAATTAAAACAGATAAACGATTGGTGTTTGTTTGCGCTCACGGAATTCGTTCAAGACAAATTGGGGAGTTCCTACTTCAGTCAAAGATGGTTCAGGTAGCCTATAACATGGTGGGTGGTGTAACTGCTTGGAAACAAGCTGGATTACCTAGTGAAGACAAAATTAAACAATAATAAAAGCGAGAACCGGACAAACTGATATTCTTATTAAGATAGCTAATTTGAGCAGAAATAAACAATACGATTATTATTTGAGGGGTGTTAATTAGCGTGGTTTTGACTTGTTCCAATCAATTTCAATTCGATAATACCTATTCAAAGTTGCCAGAGCATTTTTATGCACGTCTGAGTCCAACACCAGTTCAAAAACCTGATCTAATTAAAGTAAATAAAAAATTAGCCAGTCACCTTGGCCTGAATCCAGACTTACTCAAAACACCAACTGGCACTAATATACTTGTTGGAAATCAATTACCGAACGGTGCAGAGCCCCTCGCTATGGTATATTCTGGCCACCAATTTGGAGGGTGGGTGCCTCAACTTGGAGATGGTCGAGCTATTCTGCTTGGCGAAATCATCAGCCGTGACGGACAACGTCACGATATTCATCTCAAAGGTGCAGGTCGAACCCCCTTCTCACGAAATGGAGATGGACGTGCTTGGATAGGCCCAGTTCTTCGAGAATATATTTTGAGTGAAGCAATGGCAGCACTGTCTATTCCAACAACACGTGCACTCGCCATTGCAACCACCGGAGAGATGGTAATGCGCGAGAGCATGCTACCAGGTGCTGTTTTAACACGTACTGCAAGTAGTCACATTAGGGTAGGCACCTTTCAATATTTTTCTTCAAACCAAGATATAGATGCACTTAAACTACTATCAAAACACGTAATTGATAGACATTATCCTGAAGCTTGGGATTCACCAAACCCATATATAGCTCTTCTCGAAGGAGTAATTTCACGGCAAGCTGAGTTAATAGCCAAATGGATGGCTGTCGGATTTATTCACGGTGTAATGAATACTGACAACATGGCTATTTCTGGCGAAACAATTGACTATGGCCCATGTGCATTCATGGACGCCTACCATCCAAATAAGGTTTTCAGTTCCATTGATCACTGGGGACGATACGCATATTCAAAACAGCCAACTATAGCACATTGGAACCTATCATGTTTTGCTTCTTGCATACTAACCCTTATAAATGAAGACACTGACATTGCGGTCAAGGTTGCTACAGAAAAGCTAAACTGTTTTTATGAAATATATGACAGAGCTTGGATCTCTAATTTTGGTTCAAAAATTGGTTTAAAAAATCATCAAAAAGGTGACGCTAATCTAATACAAAACCTGCTTGACTGTATGGCGGTAAATAAAGCTGATTTCTCGCTCACATTCAGGCGTCTCTCTGATATTCCAGCAACTAAAAATCTCCAAAACCAAACTTTGGATAAACCTTTTACCAACCTATTTAAAGACCCTTTGGCAGCAGATAATTGGCTGGAGAAATGGCGAGCAAGGCTTCATCTTGAGGTATTAGATGATACAGAACGGCAGAGGATAATGCACACTTCAAATCCGGCCTACATTCCACGTAATCATCGGGTAGAAGAGGTGATTGTTGCTGCACTTAAGCAGAACCTGGAACCTTTTGAAAATTTACTTAAAATATTATCATCTCCCTTCGATGATCAGCCTAAAAACGTTAATTTTCAGAACGCACCTCAAGCTAATGAGGAAATCCATGAGACTTTCTGTGGAACTTGATTTAACTGCGAAAAATGACTATCCAGCAATTAAGCAGCTTATGATTATGGTTGCCTTATTTTAAAAATAATACCGTTTGTGTTTGCGAGTTTTATTGATGAAAAAAAATCAAAACAAAAGTGAAATTCCCTTTCATCAGCTTATCATCAAATTTGAAAGAGCCATTCTTGATGGCTTAATTGCTCCCCAAGATATTGCAAGTCATTTAAACTCAAGTGGCATCACTACCCTCAAGGGCAAACGCTGGAACAGCAAACTTGTAAATGAATATTTAAATATTACTGCGCTGGGAAATTCTTTTTCAGCAAATGAGTGTAAAGAAAAATTACTGACAGAAGTCATAAATAAAAAAACATTCTCAACTCTGAATAATAATAGACTGCAAGGAATATCTGAAGCGACTATAGGACATTATGATCGATTAGCTGAAGACTTTTGGGAAAATACACAAAATCATGATGTCAGCCAAAATTACCAATCATTCTTGGGGGCTATTAAAAGCAACCCGCCTCACAAAATTCTCGATTTTGGGTGTGGACCAGGACGTGATTTACTTTTTTTTCAAAACTCGGGCCATTTAGTTACAGGCCTAGACGGATCAAAAAAATTCGTAGATATGGCAAGATCCAATTGTAATTGCGAAATACTTCATCAAAATTTTTTAAACTTGGATTTGCCAAATAACTGTTATGATGGTGTTTTCGCTAATGCGTCATTGTTTCACGTACCAAGCAGTGAATTACCACGAGTGTTGCTCGAACTTTTCAAGACAATTAAACCACTTGGCGTTTTATTTTGTTCAAATCCCCGAGGAAATAATGATGAAGGTTATAGCGACGACCGTTATGGATGCTTCTTCAATCCAAAAACCTGGCGAGAATATGTTTCTAATGCCGGCTTTAGTGAAGTTCAAAGTTACTATAGACCATCAGGTCTTCCACGCCGAAAACAGCCGTGGTTTGTAACAGTTTGGCGCAAATAGGAATTTTTATAAGAAAAAATCAGTTGTGACTTGTTATTTCAGAATTAGTTTGCTGTGCTCTGATGTAAGTGCAAATTAAGTGTTTCATCTTTAAGACCAGTAATAAGTGAACCAATTCCTGACGTTCTAAGTGTAATAAATGGCTTTAAGTTCTGTTGGCAGAGTCGCTTAACTTTATTAGCAGCACCATGGCTTATACAGTCAACTGGAAAAACGACAGCATCAGCACGCGTCACAGCACTCGCTAATTCTTTCATAGATCTTTCTACTCCACCATCATGATAAATAAACCTACCATTAAGATCTTCCACAAGTTTACGCAGCCTACATACAGTTTTCTGTCTCCCACCAACATAAAGAAGGCATTTGCCATTCAAATTCAATGTCTCTATCTCATCTGCAAACGGCCCACCATGGGAGCAAGCCAATTCCAGACTTGTATTTTCATCATTTAACTGATCAACCAATGCCTCTAAGTAGCGGACCCTGTCTTGGTTTTGGCGTATAATCATGTTTTTAGATTTTATTTTTGCAGAGAGTTGCAAAATATCATGGTTTAGTTGGTAAATACGGTCACGATTTGGAGATAATATGGTCTCCTGCTCTGTAGTTGTTATTTTTTTTACTTGAATTCGTTTTAATTCAGAACGTAATTCAGTAACTATTTTATCACGTGCTTTTAGGTTTTTTAAATGTTGGCGTTGTTTGCGAACAGCCTTCTCTTCCATTTTTGAGAGATTTTCCTCTAACAATTGAAGTTTTCTTATATCAGCCTGGTTTGAAGCGCCAACCATATGAGAAAGCATGTGAATGTCAGCAAACATTCTTTCAGCCAGTTTAACAGTCAAAGAAGGATGACTAAGAATTGACCAATAAGGTCCCGGTATGTCCCCTTTGCTCAATGAGTCAAACCAATAATCAAAGAGCTCAGCCTCTGTGCCCATAGAGCGGGCTTTACGTATTGAGGAAGAATGGCGCTTGTCTAAAAGTTTGTTTATCAGTTTTGAAGCTATATTAGACTCACCAACCTCTTTTACAAATAGACCATGTAATTGATAATCCACAGGACACTGCAATGTTTTTACAGTCTGAACTTTCAGTTTTCGACCAAGGTTACG
>PBDF01000006.1 GCA_002717285.1 Magnetovibrio sp. | reverse complement strand
AAAGGGGGTGTTGGCAAAACCTGGCTTGCTATTACCCTAACTCATGCTCTAGCGAAGCAGAAACTACGCACTTTACTTTTTGATGGCGACTTAGGTCTAGCTAATTTAGATATTCAGCTGGGTTTAATGCCGAAACATGATCTAGGTAGTGTAATTGCTGGAAGACTGACGCTCAATCAAGCTGTACTTACTTATGAAGAAGGTAACTTTGATATTATCGCTGGGCGCTCTGGTTCAGGTGGACTGGCAAACGTCCCTGTCAGCCGTCTACAGATTCTAGGAGACGATCTAAACTTACTTGCTGCCGCATATGATAAGGTAATTATTGATCTTGGAGCAGGCGTTGAGCGAACAGTAAGACAGCTAGCCCAGAGTGTTGGCACTTGTATCGTCGTTGCAACTGACGAGCCTACGTCCCTCACAGATGCGTATGCCTTCATAAAAGTTACTCATGTAGAGCGTCCTGGCGAAGACATCCGAATTGTAATAAATATGGCTAATTCAACTCGCGAAGGTGAGAGAACTTACAACACGTTGCTAAAAGCCTGCGAGGGTTTCTTGAAGATTTCACCCCCGTTGATTGGCGTGATAAGACGAGATAACAAAGTCCGCGAGTCAATTAAAAGTCAGTCATCTATACTTACTAGATTTCCCAATACAGAAGCCACAACCGATGTTGAGAGAATAGCTGAAAAACTAAAAGAGCGAGTTTCTTCCAAATGAGTTATGTATGAGTACAATTCGACCAACGACATCAACACCGTCCCTAGTTAACCCACAAAACACAACTCCCGTCGCTATTGTTCAAGGAGCACCATCCATACTTGGACGCATTTCTGTTGGACAGATACTGGAGGCAACCGTCATATCCCAAACAGCAAAAGACACTTTTCAAGTACAAACGCCATTAGGTCAATTTTTATTGAACTCGACACTAAACTTACCGAAAGGTGGTACTCTTATGTTGCAATTATCATCTCAATCACCTTTCATGCAATTCCATATCAACAGCTTAAATGGCGAAAATCTTAAATTAAAGACAAAAACTGAGCCCAAAGTCACAAGTAACACGAGTCAAAAAAAATGGTCGCCATCTACAAAATTGGTTGAAGGAAAGATCCTACTAGCAACTTTGATAGGGCAATTGTCGGGGCCTCAAAAAATATCCACACAAATCTTTAAAGAAAATCCCATCTTACCTACCACAACTACCACCGACTCAACTGAGGAAGCAGGTGCTTTTTTGAAGAAAATTGGTTCAACAAGAGGAGGAAGCACAAAGCAATCCATTATCAATCTGAATAATATTTCGGCAGTTTTAAAAGACCTAAAACCATCTCAGGGTTTAACAAGCCTAAAAATCAAGTCGGTTAAAAATCCCAAGGCACCTGAAGAAATGCTTATTGGCAGTAAAATAAACGTTAAGGTTATATCAATTCAACCACCAGATCCAAATGTAACTGAAGCAATTTCCTCAACATTCAGCAAGAAAAACAAACATCATTCTCTTTCATTAGGTTCTAACCTCAAGGGTGTTGTCTCAGGAACTACTGGCTCAGGACAGCCTATTATTCAGACCAAAGTGGGCTTTTTAAACTTGAGCACCCAAACAAATATTCCGCTCGGTTCAACAATTTTTCTGGAAGTTACTCAAGGTCCTTCAGGGCCAACTAGTGAAGCTCAGCTTGTATCTCCTTTTAACGAGGGCCTATTTAGGTCTCGGAAATGGCCAGCACTCGAACAAACTTTCCAAATTATTGAGGAAGTTCACCCAAGGAGCACTCCTAAGCTCATAAATTCTATTATACCTCGTCCAGGTGTTGCATTAATTTCAAATGTAATCTTCTTCCTTTCCGCCCTGAGAGCTGGTGACTTACATGCTTGGGTGGGAGAAAAAAATTTGCGTATTGTAGAACGCCATCAGCCATATATCGCTAGTAAAATGAGGGAAGATTTTACAACCTTATCAAAAATGGTTGAGGAACCACAATCAGGTGATTGGCGTGTTGCCCTTATTCCAATAAATTCAGGCGATGAAATTCAACAAATGAGATTATTATTGAGGCAGAATGAGGATGAAAAAAACAAAGGAAACACCAAACACACAAGATTTATAATAGATGTTGTCCTTTCCAAACTTGGTCGCTTACAACTCGATGGACTTGTTGGGGAAGGAGACAGCTCTCTTGAACTTATAATTCGCTCCGATTCTCACTTAGCTGAACTCATACAAAATAATATTCGCACAATTTTTATTGAAGCTATAGCTTCTTCAGGTATTAGAGGTGGGGTAAATTTTCAAGCGTCACCAGCTAATTTCGTTGATATTCCCGACCCTGAAGTTGCTAACAATGTTGGACTTGAAGTCTGAGGGTAAGAATGGATCTTAATGAAAGACGCTCTTTGCTTGTTTGTATTCGTAACCCAGATATAAAATTGGATTATGTAACTTCTATTACTGGCCAATTGACAAATTCTAGATTGGGCGGAAGTAGTTTTGTAAATTTAAATTATGTTCCTGACAAAACAACCCTCAAACCAGATTCTTTTGGGCGTTACCTTGGCGCCATTGGTGATTTGGAATGGGGAACCTTGGAAGAGGTTGCCGTTGCAGTCATCAATGATGTAAATAACGAACTAGTTGCGAGATGGCTGCAACTTTCCATTTCAGCTCCCAACCATGCCCATTATGGAATTGACAGACATGAAGTCATGCTCGAAGACCGTCAGCCAAATTGGGACAATAAAGGTTTACTCTCTCGCCTTAAGTTGGTTTAGCTGAGTTTTTGAATAAAAGTCTGAATACCAACCTCATCCAGATCAAGCTGGTCTTTTCTAGCCAATTCTAATTCTTGACGTAACTTGCGAGATTCAAGTGCAGTTTCAAATTTTTTTAACTCTCTGTATGCCACAGACAATGCCTCACGTGCCTCGTCTGTGTCCTTTTCCAACTGCTGAATAGAAATTTGAATAATGGCTCGCCGTTCTATAACACGTTCTGCATAGTAACCATAAACAAATCCACCTTCGTTAGGGGCAGCAGTAGCTGCAGCCTGTTCATTTAAAAGGTCTTGTTCAAGCTTTTTTAATTCAGCTTCAAAACCTTCAATAAGACGTTGTAAATCTCCTAACTTTCGACGCTTCTGATCAACATTCCAATCATTGAGGCGAATAAGTGTTTCAATACCTTCTGCCAATTAAAGAGCTCCCAACAAAAATTAGTTTTCGCCAATGGAATTTAAACCACTCAGGGTGTCAAGGCTTAATGTCTGTTCACCAACAACTTGGTCTATCTCATCTACAACCTCAGAATCTTTCATTATTGCGCTTTTATTTTGTAAAGGCTCTTCAACAGGTACTGACTGTGGGGGAATAGATGACCCTGGCGGATTGGCAACCTCAACTGGCATACTGAGAATAGTGCGAAGTTGCTCATAGCAAGAGGCAAGTGGGGCTTTTTCTTCTATATCCTGAGCCAAAAATTTTTCTATCCCTGGATAAAAAGTTATAGACTCATCGACAGCCCCGTCACTCCCTCGACGGTATGCTCCAAGGCGTATCAACTCCGCCATATTTTCATAAGTAGCCATGTATTGGCGAGCTCTATTTACGACCTCATTCTCATCCGGTGTATTACAATCTGGCATAGTTCTCGAAACACTTTTCAGAATGTTTATTGCTGGATAACGCCCTCGTTCAGCAATCTCCCTATCCAAAACCACGTGGCCATCTAGGATACCCCTAACAGCATCAGCAACCGGTTCATTATGATCATCACCTTCCACAAGAACGGTAAATAGACCAGTAATGCTCCCCTGCCCAGCACTGCCGGGACCTGCACGCTCTAATAACCGAGGCAACTCTGCAAAAACTGACGGTGTATACCCTTTAGATGCAGGAGGTTCACCCGCAGACAAACTTATTTCACGCTGAGCCATTGCAAATCTTGTAACACTGTCCATGAGGCATAAAACATCCTTTTTTTGATCACGAAAAAATTCTGAAATTGCCATTTGCACATAGGCCGCCTGACGGCGAACTAAAGGTGGCTCATCAGAAGTTGCAACAATAACTACGCTACGTGCCATACCGTCATTTCCGAGATCGTCCTCAATAAATTCTCTCGCCTCACGGCCACGTTCTCCAATCAATCCAATTATGCTTATTTCTGCATCCGTATGACGTGCCATCATGGACATAATTGTTGATTTTCCAACACCTGAACCAGAGAAGATACCCATGCGCTGACCACGGCAACAAGTTAAGAAGGTGTTCAAAGCACGAATTCCAAGGTCAATCTTACTGCCTACACGCTGACGCTCATGTGCATGGGGTGGTCTTGAGTGGACACGGTATGCTTTCGTGCCCTTAATTAAAGGCCCTTTTCCGTCAACTGGCTCGCCAAAAGCGTTGATAACTCGACCCATCCAGCTTAAATCAGGATAAATTAAGGGATCACTCACATTTAACTCTGCCCTGGATCCCAATCCAATACCATCAAGAGTTCCAAAAGGCATCAAAAGTGCTCTTTCATTCTTAAAGCCAACAACCTCACACATGACACGGCGCTTACCGCGACCAAAAAGGTTACAACGTTCTCCTATAGATAGTTCACCAACAACACCCTCAACCTCAACCATTAGGCCGACGATACCAGAAACTCGTCCGTAAACAGATTTTTCGGGCAAGTGGTCTATTTCATCCAGTATTTGTTTAGTAGGGATTTTCAATCAGACCCCTCAAAAAAAAATTCTTGTTTACTTGCAAAATTAATTGTCACTTTAAATTTGCTCTTAATTTGATTATTCAATTAAGACTTTAACAATTCGTATAATAATTTATTAAAGCTGTAGACATAAATAAAGTTTAACAAAAGATTAAGATTTGGGTTTAATATAAAGAATCTGATTGTGATTGGGAGATTACTGAGATGCGGGTACTTCTTGTCGAAGACGATCCATCTACCGCGCAGAGCCTAAAGATAATGCTCGAGTCTGAGAAAATGGTAGTTGATGCTACCGATCTTGGCGAAGATGGACTAGAAATTGGAAAACTCTATGATTATGACATAATCATTTTAGACCTAATGCTTCCAGATATTAATGGAATTGAGGTTTTACGACGTCTTCGTGACGCTCGTGTGGAAACCCCAGTATTGATCCTTTCTGGCCTGACTGATGCGGACGACAAAGTAAAAGGACTAGGAACGGGTGCAGATGACTATTTGACCAAACCTTTCAACAAAGCCGAATTAATGGCTCGAATTCAGGCTATAGTAAGGCGGTCTAAAGGGCATGCGCAATCTATTATACGCACAGGAAAATTAGCAGTTAATCTTGATTCCCATACAGTTGAAGTTGATGACAGACATGTTCACTTGACCGGCAAAGAATATGGAATCTTGGAATTGTTATCACTTCGAAAGGGGACAACGCTGACTAAGGAAATGTTTCTGAATCATTTATATGGAGGAATGGATGAGCCAGAATTAAAAATAATTGATGTGTTTATCTGCAAACTCCGCAAAAAATTAGGTAAAGCGACTGGAGGAGAAAATTACATCGAGACGATTTGGGGCCAGGGTTACGTTTTACGAGATCCAGAAAACGCAAAAACAAAAGCCTAAATCCACTTTCGATTAATTATAATTCACAAGATAAAATTAAAATTTCAATTAATATAATAGAGATATTTTCTAATTTTACTTGATCGTTTAAAAATAAGATCAGGCTTTTAATTGCTGAGCGCAACACAACGCACTCATTGCTGAGATTATATTTTCATTTTGGGCATTGCGGCAACAAAACTGTGAACCTCACCTCATCACGATCTGTAAAAACGCTGACCTTTGACAATTGATTTTCAGCCAGCCGTTGACAAAAAAAACCGTGGATATTTTGAGCGCTCAAGTTCAAATCTGCATGACTTGATTTCTCAGACAAGAGTGCACATTGCAAATCTTCACTAAGAAAGGCTCCTCGTCCAATAGCCCTCACAACCAAGTTAACAGCTTGTCCCTTATGAATTTCATCCTCTGTAGATACTGAAACTTCGAGGCTTCCTCCCCGTGGGATAGCATCTATAGCAACTAAAATCATATTGAGAAGTATCTTAATTGCTATGACTGTAATTTTTTTTTCCAAGCTTTCAACCATTTCTGGGGGCCAATCCAGAGAAACTCGGCTTCCTTTTAGGTAAGCTTGAGCTAACTCTCGGGCCTCAGCAAGTGGTGATTTTCTACCATTTGGACCTCCTTGGCCAAAAGTTAGACGAAAAAAAGCTATACGCGCTAATAACTTTTCACTACTGGTAGCAATAACCTCTAGTGCTCCTTCATCTTCCTCAGAGCCCATTTCTTCAAACAACTCAATTCCATTTTGTATAGCTCCAGCGGGCCCAACAATATCGTGGCACAACCTTGAAGATAGAAGCTGGAGAACCTTTAAATTTAACTGCATGATCTTTTTCATCCTAAAATAGAATCGCACCTATTTAAACTACAACATTAAATTGTGCCCTGTTTACCTAATATTGTGCTTATAAAAAAAGTGATGTGCACTTCTTGTTCAACAACCCTTAAACTTTTCCAACTTCCTTTATTGCCCGGGTCATCTACAGCTCGGACTCCCCCCCCTTATGGCTCTTATCCATGCGTCAGCAAGTAGACGGTTTAATAGATAAGTTTTAGTATTTTTTTTTGTTTATCTGTTTCTTTTTTTTTATAATGTTATATGGATGTTTTCTTAGATGCCATTTATCTATTAACCGCAACAGACAGCGATTTGTTGACAATAGTTGGACTTTCACTTTGGGTTAGCCTAATCGCTGTCTTTATTGCAACTTTGATTGGTATACCTCTGGGTGCTGCAACAGCTTTATATAAGTTTCCAGGTCGTAAGTTTCTTGTAGTTTTATTAAATGCATTAATGGGATTACCACCCGTTGTTGTCGGGCTTGTTGTTTACTTATTATTGTCCAGATCAGGTCCCTTTGGGGTTCTAGGCTTATTATTTAGCCCTACTGCAATGATTATAGCGCAAACAATCTTAATCATACCAATTATAGCTGCATTGAGCCGCCAAGTTGTTGATGATTTATGGGTTGAATACGCAGAACAATTATTGTCACTTGGAGCTACTCCATATCGGCAAATGAAAACCCTAATTTGGGATGGACGTTTTTCTTTGCTGACGGCTGTACTAGCAGGTTTTGGAAGGGCTACCGCAGAAGTTGGTGCAGTAATGATTGTTGGTGGTAACATTGACCACGTAACACGAGTAATGACAACTTCTATCACACTTGAAGTTTCAAGAGGCAATTTGGCCCTCGCACTTGGTCTGGGCATAGTTCTAATAATTTTATCCTTATCCATCAATACAGCAGCTTTTTTCCTTAAAGAATTTACAGAAAGTCGTCGAGTATGATTACAGAACCTATTCCACTATTAAGCCTAAGTGATGTCTACTATGAGGCAAGTGGCAAACAGTTAATTAAAGAATTTTCTTGTCAATTTAAAACAGGACCACGGAACATCATCATTGGTCCAAATGGGGCAGGGAAAAGCCTACTACTGAAATTATGTCATCGTCTACTTAAGCCAAGTCAAGGGTATATCCAATGGCATGGCCAAACTAATGACAAGAGCAGTGTAATCTTTGATCAGGCAATGGTCTTTCAGCGCCCAGTAATGCTGCGCCGAACAGCAGCTGAGAATATTGATTACGCACTCTCCTTACGTGGGCTCAACAAAGCTCAACGTAACGCACGAACTGAAGAGGTTTTGGAATCAACAGGACTTACCCCCCTAGCCCATTGTTCAGCCCGAGTTCTATCGTTTGGCGAGCAACAAAAACTGGCACTAGCGAGAGCTTGGGCTCTAAAACCAAAGATACTATTCCTTGATGAGCCAACAGCTAGCCTTGATCCAGCAGCAACATTTGAGATTGAAAAAGTAATTAATGCCATCCACAATAGTGGCACCGAAATCATCATGACTACCCATGATTTACCACAAGCGAGAAGACTTGCTGACGAAGTGATCTTTATTCATCAAGGCAAGTTACTAGAGAGCTCTTCAGCAACGTCCTTCTTTAAAAGGCCTAAAAATCCATATGCACAAGCTTTTCTGAACGGCGATTTATTACTTTGGAATCAAACAGAAATCAAAACATAGGGATACTAACTTGTCACACATAATGAAGTTAACCGTCTTTTTTTTAACTATCGCATTGCTGAATACTAGCCAATCACGAAAAGCTCAAGCTGATGAATACATAACAATAGCGTCAACTACCTCAACACAAGATACAGGTTTGCTGGGTGAGATCCTTCCAAACTTTACCAAAAGCACCGGCATCTCGGTACGGGTAATTGCGGCAGGTACCGGACAAGCCATCAAAATTGCAGAAAATGGAGATGCGGATGTCTTGTTGGTACACCACAAAGAATCTGAAGAAGCCTTTATAGCAGCAGGCTTTGGTGTCAAACGCTATGATCTAATGTATAATGATTTTGTGGTAATTGGCCCAGCCCAAGATCCCGCCAAAATTTCTGGCTTGAAAGACGTAGTCAAAGCATTCATCAAAATAGCAAGCTCCAAATCAATATTTCTATCTCGGGGTGACGATAGTGGCACCAATAAAAAAGAAAACACTATATGGTTTGCTGGTGGTATTGACATCAATAAATATTCTGGCAGTTGGTACAGAAAAACGGGCTCAGGGATGGGAGCAACTCTAAACATGGCGGCTACCATGAACGGTTATACTATAGCCGACAGGGGAACTTGGCTTTCCTTTAAAAACAAAGAAAGACTAGAAATACTGGTGGAGGGTGACCCTAGACTGCACAATTCTTATGGTGTCATACTTGTGAATCCAAAACGCCACCCCCATGTCAAGGCGGATGCTGGAAGAAAACTGATAAACTGGTTGATTTCGAATGAGGGTCAAAATGCAATCAAAGCCTTTAAGATCAATGGCGAACAACTGTTCAAAAGCAACCTAGAGTAATATTCAACAACAATAATTGATCTAACTATTCGTACTAAAAGTTAAAGCGTTTTATTTTTAGTCACGCAAACGCCAAAAAAGAATAAAAAAAATAATTTTTGTAAAGCCAATAAGCAAGATGCGGGCTAATATAAGCATTAACAAACAACAAGAGCCGAGGAACTTCAATTTTATGATCGATCCAACTGGTCGAAACATTACATACCTCAGAGTATCGGTCACAGATCGCTGCGATTTCCGTTGCGTTTATTGTATGTCTGAACAGATGAGTTTTCTTCCAAAGTCGGAAATTCTTAGCTTGGAAGAATTGGAGCGCTTGTGTAGTGCATTTGTTGATAGAGGTATTAAAAAAATTCGCCTAACAGGTGGCGAGCCTCTAGTTAGACGCGGCTTTATGGAACTAGTTGGTTCTCTCAGCCAACACCTAAAATATGGTAATCTACAAGAATTAACTTTAACCACTAATGGAAGTCAGCTAGAAAAATATGCTGACGAACTGGCTAGTAAAGGGGTTAGGCGTATAAACGTGTCAATAGACACACTTAACCCCAAAAAATTCACTCACATTACCCGCGGTGGAAAATTAGACCAGGTCAAACGAGGATTGGTTGCAGCAAGCAAAGCTGGTCTCAAGATTAAAATCAATACAGTCGTTCTCAAGGATTTTAATGAGGACCAATTCAGTCGCCTTGTAAGATGGTGTGGTATGCAAGGATATGACATCACGTTTATTGAGACCATGCCTCTTGGAAATATAGGAAGAGATAGATTAACTCAGTATATGCCTGTTTCAGAGGTGCGCAAAATTATTGAGAGAGACTGGACTTTAAAAGATAACAATTACAGCACTGGTGGACCATCAAGATATACAAGTGTGGCAGAGACGGGCCAACTTGTAGGCTTTATTTCACCGCTTAGCCATAATTTCTGTGCAACTTGCAATCGTATTCGTATTACCTGCACGGGAAAATTATATTTGTGTTTAGGGCAGAAGGATAACGCAGACCTCCGTGCACCTCTGAGGGCGAGTGAAGGAAATGAGCTTTTGCACTCTGTCATTGATGAAGCCATCAGCCGCAAACCAAAAAGCCATGAATTCATTATCGAGCCCGGAAATTCTGGCCCTTCGCTTAATCGCCATATGAGTGTAACCGGCGGTTGAAATTTTCTTTTGATTTTTTTTGTGAACTATCAGCCCCATTCTAATATATATATAAGATTATGATAAAAAAAATCGCTTTCACCGCCGACAGACAACCGCAAGCACAATATGCTTTGAAAAGGCTCAAGGAAAAGTATGCTCATGTTCCAGCCAGCAAAGCTGATGTCATAGTCGCTTTGGGTGGGGATGGCTTCATGTTGAGAACTTTGCATCTCTACACCAACAGCGGTAAGGAAATCTATGGTATGAATCGAGGATCAGTTGGATTTTTGCTTAACGGTTACTCTGAAAAATCTCTCAAAACTCGTATCAACAAGGCTGTATCTATTGACGTCAACCCCTTGATCATGAAAGCGATTGATATAAAAGGGAAAAAACATACAGCGCATGCTATCAACGAAGTTTCCTTACTGCGAGAAACACGTCTTGCTGCAAAGATTGGCATCCACGTTGATGAAATTGAACGTATGCAGGAGTTGATTTGCGACGGAGTTCTCATTGCTACACCTGCTGGAAGCACGGGATATAACTTATCTGCTCACGGTCCAATTATGCCTCTTGGATCTGGTGTCCTAGCGTTAACACCTATCAGTCCGTTCAGGCCTCGTCAGTGGCGGGGCGCCCTGCTTCCACATGATGCCTTGATAAGTTTTGAGGTTTTAAATCCAAAAGAACGAAGAGTGAGTGCAGTTGCAGACAATACAGAAATCAGGAGTGTGTCCAGGGTCATGGTACAAGAGGACCTGACGCGAAGCGTCACAATGTTGCATGACCAAGACCATAATTTTGAGGAACGCATCCTGAAAGAACAGTTTCTCACCTAAAAGCGGTCATAGGTAAAGAATTATTGCATTATTTTATTTAAGAATGATTTGTCCCAATTGCTTGAGAAATAGTTGAGAAACCGTCTGCTAAAAGATGTTTAACCAAATCACGCTTGATCAATTGGACGTGGCCAGGCCCATGAAAGACCATTGCAGTATACAGTTGTATTAAGGTTGCTCCAGCCTTAATTTTTGCATATGCATCTGCACCACTCGATACTCCACCGACCCCGATAAGAGGTATTCTTCCTGATGTCAGTTTATACACTTCAGAGAGAACACGAGTTGACGGCTCAAGTAAAGGCTGGCCGCTAAGCCCACCACTTTCATGGGCGTTTGAGTCAATCAAACTATGTGGCCTTTTGATAGTCGTATTTGTTGCGATTATACCATCAATTCCTGTTTCAATAGCAACCTGAGCGATATCTAATTTATCCTCGTCACTCAGGTCCGGGGCAATTTTAAAAAGTATAGGAGGGGGACACTCTAGTGTAACCTCTGACCGTGCCTGCATTACAGCTTCAAGCAAAACCCGTAGAGCTTTTCTTCGTTGTAAACTACGCAGTCCCACCGTATTTGGCGATGATACATTGATGACTAGATAATCTGCTACTTTAGCAAATCTAAGCACACCCTTCCGGTAGTCACCAATTGAATCTTGTGTATCTTTGTTTTTACCCAAATTGACTCCAACAATTCCTTTTCGAGAACAGGCTTCAAGGCGGGTGGCAACGTCTTCCATACCTTTATTATTAAAGCCCAAGCGGTTTATTACTGCTTTATCTTTAGACAAGCGAAATAAACGAGGGCGTGCATTACCAGTTTGTGGCTGAGGTGTGACAGAACCTACTTCTACAAATCCAAAACCTTGCTCTAGCATTGGATTTACAGCCAAGCCATTTTTGTCAAACCCAGCAGCCAAACCAATAGGATTTAAAAAGGAGCGTCCCCAAACACTTTGTTTTAAATGAGGGCTTTCATACACCTTTGGGCTTGGCACCAATCCTGTGCGCAGAGTGCCAATAACAATATCATGGGCAGTTTCTGCGTTTAGCATACTAATCAGAGGTCTTACCAAAGAATAAGGGTTAAACATTTCTACCCATCCCTCCTGCTAATCGGCAGGGAACAATATTATCAGGAAATTGATGAAAACCATCCTCTCGCAGAGGCAAGTCACAAACACTTTGAACCTTAACTGTTAAAAGTGGGCCATATAGATGAGGAAAAAACTGTCCTCCCCGTGACGACTCCCACTTGAGTGTCGGACCAAGATCATCAGCATTTACAGCGATCAAAACTAAGCCTGCGACTTTGGAATAATGCCGACCCGCACTTTCTGCAACTTGTTGGGCTGTAGAAAAATGTATAAATTCATCAGTCCAGTTATCAATGCCACCATCATAGAGACCCGTCTTCTCTGCACTCTGCCAGTCTTGGCGCCTACAAATGTGATAGATTAAACGTTTAGCCATATTTGTAATAGTACCTGTTTGATACAAGCAGTTATAGAAAAGGGTATGCCTGCAAATCGGTTTTAACTTATTCTATTGCACAATAAGCCATACTGTTATTGTCTTGCTCAACCATCTTTCAAAAGCCAGAGCAAAAAATTAATTATCATTGGAATATTTCTGACACTTTAACTAAAATATTTCAAAGTTTGATTACTGATTAAAACAGAACCCATTTGTTTTATGAGCATATTATTCCAGCATGATGTGCCAAATGGTCTGCCATGAAGGTACTGATAAAATAATAACTGTGATCGTAGCCCTTGTGGTAACGCAACTTCAGGGGGAAACCAACATCTTTACAAACCTGTTCAAGGTGATCAGGCTTGAGCTGTTCATCAAGAAATTCATCATCTAAACCTTGGTCAACTAAAATTAAATTGTGTTGCGATTTATCTACGTTCTGAATCAACTTGACAGCATCGTGGCGCTTCCAGACTTCCGTATCATTGCCAAGATATCCCGAAAAGGCCTTTTTCCCCCACGGACAGTCTGTTGGTGAACAAATTGGTGAAAAAGCAGAGATACTTTGGTAGATTTTGGGATATTTTAAACCAAGAGTTAATGCTCCATGACCACCCATTGAGTGGCCAAAAATGCCCTGTCTCGACAAGTCTACATTTAGACTTTTTTTCATTATAGCTTGAAGTTCGCTAGTAACATAGCTTTCCATACGGTAATTTTTTGCCCATTCTTCCTTGCAGGCATCAATATAAAACCCAGCACCTGTACCAAAGTCCCATGAATCCTCCTCACCTGCTATACCCGCACCACGGGGACTTGTATCCGGTGCAATCAGAATAATGCCATACTTAGCAGCAAATTGTTGAGCACCACCTTTAATCATAAAAGTTTCTTGGGTACATGTTAAGCCAGCAAGGTACGTCAAAGCAGGCAAACGTTTTCCCTTTTTCAATTGTGGTGGTTGATAAACGGAAAACATCATTTCTCCATTAACAGATTGAGAGGTATGGCTGTAATAAGTCATGACGCCACCATGGCAATGGTGTTTTTTTAATACTTTCAAAGACATACTAATACTCAACAACTGAACGAATTGATTCACCGGCATGCATAAGATCAAAACCCTTGTTTATATCATCAAGGGACAACTTATGGGTTATCAAGCTATCAATATCAATTTTGCCTTCCATATACCAATCAACAATTTTTGGAACATCTGTGCGTCCCCTGGCACCCCCAAAAGCTGTGCCCTTCCAGACCCTGCCCGTAACTAATTGAAATGGTCTAGTTGAAATTTCTTGTCCAGCACCTGCAACGCCAATAATCACGCTTTCGCCCCACCCTTTGTGACAGCATTCTAAGGATTGGCGCATTGTATTGACATTACCTATGCATTCGAAACTATAATCAACCCCTCCATCTGTGATGTCTGCAATAGCTACGACCACATCATCTACTTCTTTAGGATTAACAAAATGAGTCATACCAAACTGGTTAGCAAGTTCAACTTTATTAGGATTAACATCAATCCCAATAATGACATTTGCACCCACCATTCGTGCGCCCTGAATCACGTTTAAGCCTATACCGCCAAGACCAAAGACGGCAACGGTAGAACCCGGTGTCACCCTAGCTGTATTGATGACAGCTCCAACGCCGGTAGTCACGCCACAACCTATGTAACAAACTTTGTCGAAAGGGGCATCTTTGCGAATTTTTGCAACTGAGATTTCTGGCATCACAGAATAGTTAGAAAAGGTTGAAGTACCCATGTAGTGAAAAATTGGCTCACCATCAATCGAGAAGCGACTTGTTCCATCTGGCATTATACCTTTACCCTGAGTTTCACGAATTGCCTGACAAAGATTTGTCTTACCTGAAAGACAAAATTTACACTGACGACACTCAGGGGTGTAGAGGGGGATGACGTGATCTCCTTTTTTAACAGACGATACTCCAGGGCCAACATCAACAATTACGCCAGCACCTTCATGGCCAAGAATAGCAGGGAACAAGCCCTCGGGATCTTCACCTGAGAGTGTAAAGGAGTCAGTATGACAAATACCCGTTGCTTTTATTTCAACCAAGACTTCGTGAGCCTTTGGTCCTTCAAGTTGCACAGTTTCAATACTTAACGGTTCACCCGCCTTAAATGCAACAGCCGCTTTAACATCCATTTCCTTCTCCCAAAACACTCTGTCCTAATAAAAGCGTCTAAATTTATCTTAATACCAGATTGTACTGCTGAACATAAACTATCAACTAAAAAAAATACTTTTTAGGCACTTGGTCAATCCCATTCAACTTTTTTCTAAAAATCGTGTTGGCTTATTTTACTGGTATGTTAAAAAAAATGTTGATTACTAGGCCACTCGCCTAAAATTCCGATTTTTTAAAATGCAGAGCAAATAATCATATTGAACACATTATAGTACTTGATCTACAGATAAGGTTTTTGTATAGCCCTAAGGACTGTCAATATTTTTGTGTTAGTTTTACTTTTAATGGTACAGCAGGGCCATAGAATGACAACTGAAATAACAGAGAATGAGCAACCAAGCCCTAGCATGGTCTTTGCAAACAAAATTATTAATCTCGCCAATGATCATTTAAGGCAGGGACAAGGGGTTGAAGACTTAGCCCAAGGTATACGCCACGCCGCTGCAAATTTTTCTGCATATTCTTTTTTCTTGGCAACCCAAAAGTCAAAGGATCCAAATGATGTGGTAGAGGACTTTGTGAGATTTTTTGAGTATTATCTGAGCGCACACGCTCCAAAACGAGAGGCTAGCTCAGGTTTAGCTGAAACCATATCCCAAGCAAAAAATGAACTGTAATTTTTNAATTACATTAAAATTAGCCAGCGTTAACGAAAGCGGCTATTTCATCAGCCAAATCTTCGCTGTAAAGATCAAGAAAGAAGTGACCGGCATCTTCAATTATTTTAAATTTCACGTTAGGTTGGTCAAACATAATCATTTGCTCTAAAAACTTTGGAACAACTTGATCGTTATCACCCACTACCGCTAATACAGGCAACTTAATACGCCTAATTACGGATGGCGTATCCAAAAGTGGTGACTCACTATAATAATCTACAAAAGTCTTTGCTGCGACAATAGTATTAGGGCAATAGAGCAAATCAACGCCTTCCATAAGTTTATCACCCTGATTTCCTCGCACCAAAGACTTGGCCTCTTTCAATAGTGGCAATAAATCTTTTTTGTAATTTTTGATGTAATTGCGTCTCAACTCTCCTGGTGTCCATGTTCCCGGTGATATCAATACTACCCTCTTGATGGCCCGGTCAGGATTATCAGCCACATACCGCGCCACTTGGTTGCCACCTCGGGAATGTCCTAAAATCGTTATTGCAGTTGCTCCTCTTGCTTTTAGAAAATCCACCCACGTTTTTATTTCCTCTACAGCATTGGTATCTTTATGACGATGAGGTCCAGCACAATTAAACATGCCGTAACGATTATCTTGAGCCAAACTCAAATTAAAAGCCAAATTTGGAATATTCCGTTCCACCAACATATCTTGAAGACCACGCATGAATTCCATGTCCTTGTGGGCGAGAGTACCATGAAGCATCAAAACAACACCGTCAGACAAAGACTTTTCTGAAGGAAGATTGAGATTTGCATTTAGGGTCAGATTACCACGCTTAACCTTTACCTCTTCTGCTATAAGGGGCTGAAAATCTAAAACCCCAAAAAAAACTACAATCATTGTCATTGTCAAAAATCTTAGTTTTAATTTAGGCATGACCACCCCCTATGTTTTGACGAGTTTTCTATCAACTATCAAAAAATTTTTTTATGTAAACAAATAGCTCAAAGTTCTTTACACCAATAGAAATATCGTTTCAGCTAAATCAAAGCATTAACATTTTAGCTCAAAAATGCGCATTTTTAAAAAAATTTTTAATGTGTTCTTTGCGTACGAGTTTCAAAAAATTTGAAACCCTTAAAGAGAAAAAAATATTTGTGTTGGGATACATATGTTGCTATTTTGTTCTTGTGAAAGAGAAAGTTAACATTGTCTGGTTTAAACGTGATCTTAGGATACACGATAATCTCCCCCTACAAGAGGCTACTATGACCGGTTTACCAACTTTACCGTTGTATGTTGTAGAACCAGAATATTGGCAGCAATCTTTTGCCTCCCGTCGACATTGGAATTTCGTCCATGATTGTTTAATTGAACTATTCTCGGATTGCACCAATCTTGGTCAACCACTTGTTATAAGAGTTGGTAATATAGTTGAGATCCTGGAAACGATCAGTGCAAATTACAAAATTAAAGGTATTTTTGCACATGAAGAGAGTGGTAATAATTGGACGTATTGCCGAGACAAGAAAGTGACTGAATGGTGTAAGAACCAAACTATTCCATTGCACGAGTACCCCACAAATGGTGTTGTTCGCTACCTTAAAAAACGAGATGATTGGTCAAGAATTCGCAATGCCCGAATGGTAAAACCATTGGTAAAAAAGCCACAAAAATTAAAACCAATTAACAATATTTCACTAGGGGCGATCCCNTCAAAAAAAAATCCAATGTTTGGTGATAAAATACACGGAATCACACAAAAAGGAGGTCGTCGAGAGGGTATAAGAACCCTTTGGAAATTTCTAAATGAAAGTAGCAAAAACTATATTTTTCATCTTTCTGCCCCAGGAAAATCAGAAAAGTATTGCTCTCGCCTATCGCCTCACCTCACCTGGGGCACATTAACTGTGCGTGAAGTGATCAAGCTGAGCATGAAACACCGTAAGCATCTGAGTGATCAAAATTCTAAAACTTGGAAGCGAAATCTGACAGCGTTCAGTTCTAGGCTTGCATGGAGGTGCCATTTTATTCAAAAAATAGAGGATCAACCTAGTATTGAAACAAAATGCATGCACCCTGCTTTTGAGGAGATGCGAAAAACTGACCATAACGAGCACTATTTTCAAGCATGGAAAAAAGGATTAACTGGTTTCCCATTTATTGACGCATGCATGCGTAACCTAATTTACGAAGGGTGGATTACTTTTCGCATGCGTGCCATGTTAATGAGCTTTGCCAGCTATCACCTATGGCTTGATTGGAGAAAAACTGGAGACCATCTAGCACAATTATTTACTGACTATGAACCAGGTATTCATTACAGCCAGCTTCAAATGCAATCCGGTGTAACAGGCATCAATACAATTCGGATTTATAACCCTACTAAACAGTCTCAGGAACATGACAAAAACGGAAAATTTATAAAACAATGGGTACCAGAATTAAGCAACGTATCGAGCATCTGGATACATGAACCCTCACAAATGACCTTATCAATCCAAAAAGATGCGCAATGTATAATAGGCACGGATTACCCCGAACCGATCGTCAATCAAACTCAGGCTGCAAAGTCAGCACTCGCAAAAATTACAGCAATCCAAAAAGATCAAAACTTCAAAGATAAAGCAAAAAATATTCACAAAAAACTTGGGAGCCGTAGACGGCCTAACAACAAAAAAAAACGCAATAATGCCGTCGACCCTCAATTATCATTTAAATTAGAACTTTGACCCCGTAACTTTTTATCTATCAACGTCCATTAGTAGCCACTCAGAAATTTTTTTTGCTGCCTCACTTTCAATATTTTCATAACCATGATAATGCAAGGGCCCGCATTTCCTACCGGAAGGAATGCCTCCATCAAACGCAAGTAACTCTTTAACAGGAGCATGAAGATCGTCATAAAACCTTTTGGCAAATTTGAATTTAGTCACCTTGCATAAATCTTTCTTGTGATGGGCAACTAGTGTATTGACCCCGATTTTTGTGCCAACAATACGTTGCATAGAATATGACTCTGCGTTTTTTGAAGAGTTCGTGTAAACACCAGAGGCGAGAACAATGCCTCTAATTTTATCGTGGTGTTTCTTTGCAAAACTGGCTGCGTCTACAGAGCCCCTACTAAAACCCACCAAATAAACTGGGAGGGAATTACGTTTTCTAAGTTCTTTCAATAAATTGAGGATTCTACTTGCTCTTTTCTTACTTGCCCGCAATTTGTAACTTGCTTTTTCTGATTCAGACCAGTTTGGAAATAAATAGTAGTTCATATTGTAACTTGTAAAGGTCGTCCTTTGAGAGACCAAAAAATTTTTACTTTTACCTTTTTTATTTTTTAATCCTGCACCCCCAATTATCGCAATAAAATTTAGTTTGGATTGGTCGTTTTCAAAAGAGTGGATAGGAAGATTAGATACGCTTTCAAATAACAACTCTTCCTCTTTTGCCCACCCAAGGTGACTAATCAAAACTAGAATAGTTGCGGCTATTATGATACGCATCACAAAAAACTTTCCTATAATTCTTCAATTTATACTTTGTAAAAGAAAATAGCTTGGCCTTACTTAAATTTTATCTTTTGTATACTCTTCAGCATCTTACAAACCTGTGTTACAGCCTGATTTAGGTTTATAAATTACCAATGTTTCCAATCTCTTATATGAGTACATGGCGGGCAGTGAGGGATTCGAACCCTCGATGAGCGTGAACCCATACCTCCTTAGCAGGGAGGCGCCTTCAGCCACTCGGCCAACTGCCCGTTAACTTTGTATAGCCCTCTATGCACAAGAGGACAAGAAGAGATCATTATGACTAATAAATTACAATGAGTTCTTTGCATATTTTATTTTCGTTACTACGCAATACCGATACAATAATTAACATATATGAAATTATTTGGAGGAAAAGTAATTGGAAGACAACCCTGGCACTTTGCTGGATATTGGGCTTGAGCACCACAAGGCAGGGCGCCTGGTACAAGCTGAAAAATGCTACAGAGAAGTACTGACCTACAACCCCCATGATGCTGAAGCTCTTCACCTTTTGGGATTAGCTGCCCATCATGGGGGCCGAAATGAGCAAGCAATAAGGTTTATTGCCAAAGCCATTGAGAACGACCAAAGTAATGTCAAATATATCAATAATCTTGGTATTGTTTATATTGCTCTCAATAAAAAAGAAAACGCCACAAAATGCTTCAAAGACGCCCTTAATATAGATTCAAACTCGACCAATGCCCATTTCAACCTTGGATTGATAATGGCAGCCCATGAAGACTATTTGGAAGCCATAAAATTTTTTCGCAAAGCTACAATCCTTGAACCTAATTATGCCGATGCCCATTACAATCTCAGTTTAGCTTTAACAAAATGTGGCTATGTAGAAGAGGTAGTTGACAGCTACCAAAAGGTTTTGGCTATTCAACCAGACCATTCTGATGCTTGGTATGGGCTGAAAAACGCCCTGAAAGCACTGCATTTTTCTAACGATATGCAAAATAAAAAAGGTATCCCTGACCACCTACGATTCAGCCCTGCTGCCCAATCAACGTGTGAGTATATGTTACTTCGATACTTTTTGGATAGCTTTGAACCACATAAATCTGATGAAAGCTTTAGAAATGCTTTAGCTACATTACCTCCAAAAAATGATGAAGAAATACTCATATCTAAAAAACATCCAGACCACATAGAACCCTCAAAGATTCCTGATAGACTNGTCGCATTGTTAAGCTTTGGACGTAGCGGAACAGGATTGTTGCATAGTTTAATTGATTCCCACCCTGAAATTTCAACTTTGCCAAGTATTTACCTACAGGGTTACTTCAACCAGGATGTATGGAGCAAAATGACAACTAATGGTTGGCAAGGGTTACCTCGCCGCTTTATGGAAGATTTTGATGTTTTATTTGACGCAAATAGTCCACATCCCACACCCAGCAGAAGAACAGATGACACCTCTTTCTTAGGGAAAAAAGAGGGGATGGCAAACGTTGGTGAAAACCGCAATGAGTCACTCTCGTTAGATAAAGAAGTATTTTGTGACGAAGCGCAAAGGTTACTTCAATTACACCACAGAATTGACCCTAAATCGTTCCTCATGGTCATACACGCAGCGTTTGAGAGGGTCCTAAAAACAAGTACTGATAAGAAAACCGTATTTTACCACATTCATTGTCCAGAAAACTTTACTAAGCTAAACTTCCTTCGGCATGTACCAGATGCCCGATTAGTAATGATGGTCCGCGAGCCAATACAAAGCTGTGAATCTTGGATTCGGGTTCTTTTCAAAGAAAATAATTACTCTAAGTTAATTTACCGCATAATTGGAATGCTATTTGCCATTGACCAAATTGCTTTCCGTACACAGGACTCTGTTGGAATTCGTCTAGAGGATCTAAAAAAACGGCCAAAAGCTACCATGCGTGCTTTTTGCTCCTGGTTGGGTGTCAAAGAATCACCAACTTTATACGAAATGACAGCTCAAGGGAAAAAATGGTGGGGGGATCCGTCAAGNCCAGACTTCAAAGAGAACAAGGCTATGTCACCATTTGATGAGACTTGCATTAAACGTCCAACCGGCACAGTCTTCAGTGAAAAAGATCAATTTGTGTTACGCACACTTTTTTACCCTTTCTCAGTCCGCTTTAAATATAGAGAGCAAAACCAAAAAAAATTTGAGAGTGACTTAAAAGAAATTAGGCCATTATTTGATGACTTGATGGACTTTGAGAGAGAGTNAGTAAAAAAATCAAAAGCCGATCCTGCTCGTTTCAAAAGCAGTATAGGCTACCTGTTACTCCGTGCGAGCTTTATGGATCGTTGGAAAGTTTTAAACGAACTTAAAGACTACCCTAACATGATTACCCCGCTTCAAATCGACTCCGAATAAACATAAATTAATAAACTNAAGTAGGTTTTTTCACCTTAGCAACGATAAAGGGCTCAAACAAAATTCTAAGTTTCACTTACTAAACTTTGCTAGCAGATTCCCATCATCATTTAAGCCTATCTCTAAGCATTTGGTTAACAAGAGACGGGTTAGCCTTACCTTGAGTTGCCTTCATAACTTGGCCAACAAACCAACCAGCAATTTTATCATTGCCAGATTTGTACTGTTCTACTTGCTGAGGACTATTTGCAATCACTTTGTTAACCGCAGCCTCAATAGCTCCTGCATCAGTAATTTGCTTCAATCCTTTTTCCTCAACAATAACATCGGCCTCTTTACCCTCTTTGACCATAATCTCAAATACATCTTTAGCTATGCGGCTTGATATTATGTTGCTCTTCAAAAGATCAAGTAGTTTACTTAAACTTTCAGCAGAAATTGGACTCTCTGCGATGCCGACGCCCCTTTCTTTCAAAACAGCAAATAAGTTACTAATGATCCAATTGGCAGCCAACTTAGGATCTTGACCTTTTACCAATTCTTCAAAATATCTAGCGGTATCGCGCTCAGCCACTAATACACCTGCATCATATGAAGATAGACCAAAACTAGTCATGTAACGATCCTTACGTACATCAGGAAGCTCTGGTAGAGTTGCCTTAATGTTATCTACATATTCTTGAGACAGTTCCAGAGGTAATAAATCAGGGTCAGGGAAATACCGATAATCATGAGCAAATTCTTTCGAACGCATTGAACGGGTCTCTCCTTTCACTGAGTCGAATAGTCTAGTTTCCTGGACCACCTCGCCACCATCCTCATAAACCTCTACCTGTCGTCGTGCTTCTATTTCAACCGCCTGCATCGCAAAACGAACAGAATTGACATTTTTGACTTCAGCTCTATTACGAAGCTCAGCCTCACCGACTCTTCGAACTGAAATATTCACATCACATCTCAAGGAACCCTGATCCATATTCCCATCACAAGTTCCTAAATAACGTAATATTGATCGAAGCTTTCGTAGGTAAGCACCCACATCTTCAGGGCTTCGAAGATCTGGACGAGACACTATTTCCATTAGCCCTGTGCCAGATCTATTTAAATCAATGAAAGATCGCTTAGGGTCCTGATCATGCATTGATTTTCCTGCATCCTGCTCAATGTGCAATCGCTCTACCCCTACTTTACGGGTGGAACCGTCTTCAAGATCGAGGATTACTGTCCCCTCTCCCACAATTGGATGATAAAGTTGAGAGATCTGATACCCTTGGGGCAAATCAGCGTAAAAGTAGTTCTTACGATCAAAAACAGAGGTCAGGTTGATTTTTGCATTCAATCCTAAACCTGTGCGAACTGCCTGTTCGACACAGTAGTTATTAATCACAGGCAACATGCCTGGCATTGCTGCGTCTACCAACGAGACGTGAGTGTTCGGCTCAGCCCCAAATGAAACCTTAGACCCTGAAAAAAGCTTGGACTCGGATAGTATTTGAGCATGAACCTCAAGCCCAATAATAACCTCCCAATCACCTGTTTCACCCTGTATTATATATGACATTCTTAACTCGCCATGTCTGGCAAAACATCAAAATTCACCGCTGTTTCCAGAACTTCAGCCCCACGTAATAAGGTCTCTTCATCAAATGGTCTTCCAATAAGCTGCAGGCCTAATGGCAAACCTCTGGTGTTTACGCCACCAGGTAATGATATTGCCGGCATACCTGCAAGCGATGATGGAACAGTAAATACGTCATTCTGATACATAGTGATTGGATCGTCCAGTTTCTCTCCAATGGCAAATGCAGCGCTAGGTGCAGTTGGGGTTAGAAGCAAATCAACACTTTTGAAGGCATTTGTAAAATCCTCCGATATCAATCTTCGTACCCTTTGAGCTTTTCTGTAATATGCATCGTAATATCCTGCTGAGAGCACATATGTTCCAATCAGCACCCGTCGCTGAACCTCAACTCCAAAGCCTTCTCCACGAGTATTGGCGTACATATGATCTAAACTGTCTCCCTTTATGCGCAAACCATACCGCACACCATCGTAGCGAGCCAGATTAGCTGATGCTTCAGCTGGAGCAATAATGTAGTAAGTTGGCAAAGCATGTTGAGTATTTGGCAAAGACACATCAATTATTTTAGCACCTGCCGATTTCATCATTGCTATACCTTCTTCCCATAAAGATTCGATTTCTGAAGACATTCCTTCAACACGATATTCGCGAGGTATACCAACTTTAAGCNCCTTAATGTCGCCATTGAGCGCCGCTTCAAAGTCAGGAACCTTGACTAGCGCTGAAGTAGAATCTTTCACGTCGTGTCCAGCCATAGCACCCAACATAATTGCAGCGTCACGTACTGTTCGTGTCATCGGACCTGCCTGATCTAGTGACGAAGCGAAGGCAATGATACCCCAACGTGAACAACGACCATATGTGGGTTTTAATCCAACTATACCTGTAAAAGAAGCGGGCTGACGAATTGAGCCTCCCGTGTCAGTACCAGTCGCACCGAGGGCCATACGCCCAGCAACAACAGCTGCTGATCCTCCTGATGATCCTCCTGGCACTAAGTCCTTGTCGTCCTCACATTTCCAAGGGTTGATTACGTTACCAAAATAACTTGTTATGTTAGCAGAGCCCATGGCAAATTCATCAAGGTTGGTTTTACCCAACATCAGCGCACCAGAGTTATGCAGGTTTGCAGATACAGTTGATTCGTAAGTCGGCACAAAATCATCGAGAATATGCGATCCCGCTGTTGTAAGTGTCCCTTTGGTGCAAAAAAGATCTTTTACTGCGATAGGAATACCATCCATGGAGCCAAGCGCATTTCCACTAGCACGACGTGCATCAGATTCTTCAGCACGTCGAAGTGCAATGTCAGGCGTTTCTGTAATAAAGGCATTTAGAAAACTTAATTTTTCCATCTTGCGCAGATGTTCATTTACTAATTCAACTGCGGTAAAATCTCCTGATTTAAGTCCATCACGAGCTGAGGATATGGTATTATTGGTAAGATCAATCATTTTTACCTTACCCATTATTCAATCACTTTGGGAACGGCAAAATAGCCATCTTCAATTTCTGGTCCATTTTCCAGAACTTTATCGCGACAGTCACCATCTGTGACTTCATCTTTACGTAAGGGCAATTTCATATCAATAACACTTGCCAAAGGTTCAACACCATTAGTATCAACNCCATTTAACTGCTCAACCCATTCCAATATGGATGAAAGCTCCTTTGCTAAGTGATCAAGATTGTCTTTTGCAACATTTATCCTTGCCAGATTGGCAATATTTCTTACAGTTTCTCTATCCAGCGACATGTGAGGCGTTACCTTGTATGTTTGTCTTTTTTTTAGATTCTGCGGAAGTTAACACCACCACGAGAAAGGCGCAAGCAACCAAAGTTCATGTCAATCACTCCCAAAATGTGCTTTTTGAATTTGCTTCCATGCACCCTCCCCCCAAGCACTCGGCGCCATCTCAACAGCAGCCTTTAGTGCCTCAACAACAGAGTTTGCACGACGCACTTTTTCTTCGGGTATTCTCGCTAAATCTTTGAGAGAAGTCCCGACAAAAACCACCTTTTTTTCTATTTGTCTATACTCAAAAATTGTAGAAAAAATCTCGTCATAACCTTTTTCAACTTCCATCAAATCAATGCTAATCTGGAAAACAGGTTCACGGGTCAAAAGAAATGGAACCTCACTGATGAACATTGCCGCAAGCAGACGAAAAAGTTTTCCATTAACTCTACACACATAAGTAATTTCATAATCTGAAAAAACATTTTTTTCGTCCTCAATTATATTTTTGTCATCAAAAATAAAAATATATTTGCACTTTTCACCATNTTGAATTTTCAATACTCCCGAAACACTTTCCTCAAGAGTACCTTCAATTTTAGGCAGCAAAATAGGTTCGTAAACAAACCCATAGTCAGTCCCTTTTTTTTGGATTGCCATCCATTCAGCACCATTCTTTGCACGCCCAACAACATGAACTTCTTCCCCAATCTCCAACACACCAAGCTTTTTTGACTCAGTCATGGGTCCTGCTCGAACAATAGCCTTTTTAGTAACAAGAAAGGTCCCTCTTTGAGCATGAATACTATTGCCCAAAAAATTCAAATCCTCCGCTTCTGATTGATCTCCAATGATTATCACAACTACAAAAAAAATCAGTGCAGTATGGCTACACAAAATTCTAAACACTTATCATAGCTCCAATTCATACTAATCCGCTGAAACTAAAGAAACATCAAATTAATAATAATCTATTGAACAACCTATCCATAGAAGCTTTTTCAATGGCGAAAATCGAATAGTTGATTACTGTATCACTCATAACTAACCCAAAGCTAAAGGAAAACACAAATGGCTGTGATAGAACTTGCCAAAATGGCCAAAATACGAAAGCCCACAAGTCGTCTAATGGGGCTGGATTTAGGTTCCAAGACTATAGGCCTTGCTTTGAGTGATGTATCTTTGTTGATTGCCTCTCCACTAGGAACCATAAAACGCTCAAAATTCAGTGAAGATGCTGACACTCTTGAGGAACTGGTTGACAAGCACGATGTTGGGGGGCTTGTTATTGGTTTACCCATCAATATGAATNGGACAGAAGGCCCACGTTGCCAGTCTACCAGGCAATTTGCCAAGAACTTTCTTGAACGACTAGACATTCCACTTGCCTTCTGGGATGAACGATTATCAACTAAAGCTGTTGAACGGGTATTGATAGATGAAATTGATATGACCCGAAAGCGCAGGGCTGGAATAATAGATAAAGCTGCTGCCACTTTCATACTTCAAGGTGCCTTGGACTATTTATGAGAAGTTTTTAAAATATAGTTATTTTGTATGTTCATATGCGGAATTTCAAGAATCGCACGTTACTTGTTTAACGAACACCCTTTGAACAACTCGGAAACATAAAAAACCCAAGGTTAAAGAAATAAAAATTATATATCTTTTTCTTGTGATGGGAGCTGTCATAGTATGTTCGCTAAAACTGCGACTTGCGCTTTTTAGAAAGCCACCCTATTGTGCAATTTTATGAATAAAAATGCGTCAAGCAAAGTACGATTTCCACATAGACACCTTCTTGGTTTAGAAGGCCTAACTTCTGATGTTATATCTCTCCTCTTGGATTGCGCTGAAAACTTTGTCGAACACAATCGGCAAGTAGACAACACACTATCTTCCTTGAGTGGACGCACCATCGTCAACCTGTTTTTTGAAGAATCAACCCGTACAAGAACATCTTTCGAGTTAGCTGCAAAACAATTGGGTGCAAATGTTATAAACATGTCAGTTGCAACCAGTTCGGTCAAAAAAGGAGAGACCCTAATTGACACAGCAATGACCCTTAATGCCATGCATCCAGATGTTCTCGTGGTGCGACATAATGAGTCCGGTGCAGTAAAATTATTATCTGAAAAAGTAAATTGTGCGGTCATTAATGCTGGTGACGGATGGCACGAGCATCCAACCCAAGCGCTTTTAGATGCTCTGACTATCCGTAGACGCAAAGGCTCCATATCAGGTTTACTTGTTGCTATCTGTGGCGACATAGCACATTCACGTGTTGCTCGCTCTAACATTTTTCTCCTCAACGCCATGGGAGCGCAAGTTAGATTAATCGCACCAAAAACCCTCATTCCGGCAGGCATTGGTCAAATGGGAGTTGAAATATTTAATAATATGGAGAAGGGACTTCAGGACTGTGACATTGTTATGATGTTGCGTTTGCAAAGCGAGCGTATGGCTAGTGGCTTCTTCCCCTCAATTCGAGAATACTTTCATTTTTTTGGACTAGATTATAAAAAACTAGCAAGCGCAAAAGCCGATGCCCTGATCATGCATCCGGGACCTATGAACAGAGGAGTTGAGATTGCATCCGAGGTAGCCGACGATCTTGGACGCTCAGTCATTCGGGAACAGGTAGAGATGGGCGTTGCAGTCCGTATGGCTTGCTTAGAGTTACTGACAACCAATACAACTGAAAGTAACGAATAATGAGTCGCGTTGCTTACATAAATGCTCGTCTTCTTGATCCTGCTAGTGGTCTTGACAGCCATGGGGCACTACTTTGTGATGACAAATTGATTGTTGATTTTGGCCCTGAACTCTTCAAGGATGAAGTACCTGATGGTATTACAGTAGTTGATTGTAAGGGTTTTTGCCTGATGCCAGGGCTGGTTGATATGAGGGTTCAACTACGAGAACCTGGCGAGGAACATAAAGGCACACTTGAATCCGCTGGACGGACGGCATCTGCCGGTGGAGTCACATCAATGGTATGTCTTCCCAATACGAACCCGGTCATCGACGATGTATCAGTTCTGGAATTTGTTGCAAGAAGGGCTAGAAAATTAGAGCTAGCAAAAGTTTACTCGTACGGAGCAGTTACAAAGGGACTGGAGGGGAAAGAGCTAGCTGAAATTGGATTACTCTCTAATTCCGGCGCACTTGCTTTTACAGATGGCATCAAGTCTGTAGAAAATCCCCGAATAATGGGTCAAGCTTTAAGCTATGCCTCGAACTTTGGACAAATGATAATTCAACATGCCGAGGAACCAAACTTGGCGAGAGATGGGGTCATGAATTCTGGGGAAACTGCTACCAGACTTGGTCTTACTGGTATTCCAAGACAAGCGGAAATTATTATGGTAGAGCGTGACATTCGACTAGCTGAAATGACTCGCGGACGTTTGCACTTTGCTCATTTATCAACATCTGACTCTATTGATGTTGTTAGAAAAGCTAAGGCTAGAGGTCTGGATATTACCTGTGATACTGCACCACCCTATTTTTCCTTGAGTGAAATTTCAGTCGGTGATTATCGAACATTTTCTAAACTATCGCCACCATTACGAAACGAAAGCGACAGACTAGCAGTAATTGAGGGTATAAGAGATGGTACAATAGATACTGTTGCCTCAGATCATGCACCACACGATGAAGAGTCTAAACGTCTTCCTTTTGCTGATGCCGCCTTTGGTGGTGTTGGCTTAGAAACACTTCTAGCCATAACCTTGGAGCTATTTCACAATGGCCATCTTGATCTTCTTAGCACTTTAAAATTAATTACGAGTGCTCCATCCGATCTTCTGGCACTTAAAGCAGGTCAAATTAAAAAAGGATTTCCTGCTGACCTTACTCTATTTGACCCGAACCGCGGCTGGAAAATAGACGCAGATACCATGCAAAGTATTTCCAAGAACTCTCCCTTTGACGGTCGGCCTGTTCAGGGCGCCGTTCTCATGACTGTAGTTGATGGGCGCATAGTATTTGACCAGATGTCCTAAACCATGACAATCGAAATAACAGCCATTCAACTTATTGCAATTATTTGCGGCTATTTACTTGGGTCCATTCCTTTTGGGTTGGTGCTGACACGTTTCACTAAGAAAGAAGACATTCGCAAAATTGGTTCAGGAAACATTGGAGCAACAAATGTATTGAGAACTGGCAACAAAATGCTGGCGCTAGCAACATTACTACTCGACACCGGGAAAGGTGCTGCTGCTGCACTGACTGTTAGCTACTTTGATCCATTAGCTGGTATCATTGCTGGTGGTTTTTCAGTAATTGGCCATAACTTTCCAATTTGGCTCAAATTCAAAGGAGGTAAGGGCGTTGCAACAACGCTGGGTGTACTCCTCGCACTCGCATGGCCTGTTGGGTTATCAGTTTGTGCAGTTTGGATATTAACTGTATCTTTTTTTCGCATTTCATCCCTCGCAGCACTGGTGGCATTGTCAATATCCCCTGTTATTGCTTGGTGGCTAACTCATGATTTTGAGCTAACCGTTCTTGCTACCATTCTTGCCTTCACTTCAACACTCCGCCATCGCCAAAACATCAACCGCCTAATAAGAGGTCAGGAACCAAAAATTGGCACGAAAAAAAGCTCTTAAATTCTTCAACAAGAAACACTTGTTACATCTAAATTGCAGTATAAATATGAGGTAACTCGATCTATTTACACCAATTCACAAGATAACTTGAACTATTTGACACAATTTCAAAGATAAAGTAGGAACCAAGAAAAATAATGTGACATCATTAACATAAGCAAGTCTAAAATTTTTTAACAAATAAGGCGAATAAAATTATACACAAGCCATTGATTATATTTCTAAAAAATTCTCTTTTGTGAGGATATATAACTCCTCAACTCGATAAAACTATAAAATAAAATGAAGTCCAATTGTCCGTTTGTGTTGACGAATTCATCCGCAACTGCCAATTGTCCATAATTTAATGTTGAAAGTGCTATTGAAAAAATAGGCCAGTTATACGATTTAAAAGACAATACATTAGCTATTTAAAATTACTGGACCCAGTACGAGAGCAATAAAATAAATGAACGTCGTTATTGTTGAATCACCAGCTAAAGCGAAAACTATTAACAAGTACCTCGGTTCCAATTACACGGTTCTTGCTAGTTATGGTCATGTACGAGACCTGCCGTCTAAAAACGGATCTGTTCGTCCAGAAGATGATTTTGCCATGGATTGGGAAGTAGATACAAGGTCACAAAAGCAGATAAAAGAGATTACTGCTGCTGTTAAGGGTGCGACTCAACTCTATCTTGCGACTGACCCCGATCGTGAGGGCGAAGCGATTTCTTGGCATGTTCTAGATGTATTAAGAAAGAAAAAAGCACTCAAAGATATTGAAATCAAACGTGTAGTTTTTAATGAAATCACAAAGAGCGCTATTACAAAAGCATTTGAGACTCCGCGCGACCTAGACATGCCTCTGATAAATGCTTACTTGGCACGGCGTGCGTTAGATTATTTAGTTGGCTTTACTTTGTCACCTGTACTTTGGCGCAAATTGCCAGGCTCACGTTCTGCTGGACGCGTGCAATCTGTGGCGTTACGCTTAATTTGCGAACGAGAGACAGAGATTGAAACCTTCAAACCAGTTGAGTATTGGTCCATCAAAGCTGAGTTCAACACACCACGGGGTTCTTGTTTCAAATCCTCCCTGACCCATTTTAAAGGTAAAAAACTTGACAAAATGTCGATAGCTGATGAAGTACACGCGATACGTTGCGTAGATGCCATTGAGTCTACAAATTTCACTGTCTCCAAGATAGAACGTAAGCAATCTCGGCGAAACCCATACGCACCCTTCAACACATCAACCCTACAACAGGAGGCCTCACGTAAGCTTTACTTTGCAACTAAACGGACTATGCAAATCGCCCAGCGATTGTATGAAGGTTTTAACATTAATGGAGAAACTGTTGGACTGATCACATATATGCGTACTGATGGAGTTTTTATCTCTGGTGAAGCCGTCGATTCCATTCGCAAAATTGTAAGTAATGATTATGGTGTAAAATATATACCCGACAATCCGCGCATCTATAAATCTAAAGCTAAGAACGCACAGGAAGCACACGAAGCTATCCGACCTACTGACCTTACTCGGAAACCAAGTGATGTTGCACAGTACCTAGATCAAGATCAGCTCAAACTTTATGAATTAATATGGAAACGCACTATTTCCAGCCAGATGCAAGCTGCAATCATTGATCAAGTTGCAGCCGACATAGACTCAACTGATCAGCAGACAACACTACGTGCAACAGGTTCAGTAATAGCCTTTGATGGATTCCTAAAAGTCTACCAGGAGGACAAGACAGATGACAATTCAGAACGAGTGCTACCTGATTTAATAAAAGGCGATATCCTCGAACGTATCTCCACTAAATCTGAACAGCATTTCACACAACCACAGCCCAGGTATTCTGAGGCCTCTTTAGTAAAAACTCTAGAAGAACTTGGAATTGGCAGGCCATCTACTTACTCTTCAATTATATCTGTCCTACAAGATCGAAATTATGTGACACTCGACAAACGGCGCTTTCAACCAGATGACCGCGGCCGTCTGGTCACAGCATTTTTAACAAGTTTTTTTTCGAAGTATGTTGAATATAATTTCACAGCTGAACTTGAAGGTAAGTTAGATGATATCTCCGGTGGTCGCATTGAATGGAAAGACGTGCTTCGAGATTTTTGGGACCCCTTCTCGAAAGCGGTTGATGACACCAAGGATTTGCGTGTGCGCGAGGTTTTGGATTCATTGAACGATTTGCTTGGAGACCATTTCTTTCACGATCAAGGTAACGGCAAGGACCCGCGTGCCTGCTTATACTGCAAGGATGGAAAACTAAGTATTAAAATTGGGAAATTTGGTGCTTTCATAGGTTGCTCCAACTACGACGCTTGTCGATATACTCGACCCTTGATCGCAAACGAAGAAGGGTCAGATGGCATCATTGACTCTGGTCCTTTGATATTGGGCAAAGATCCAGTTACACAAAAGGAAATCTCCCTCAGAAAAGGTCCCTACGGTACCTATGTTCAGTTAGGAGAAGTTGAGGAAATAAATGATGGTAAAAAGAAGAAAAAATCTAAGCCCAAGCGTGCTTCCTTGCCACGCACAATGCAACCAGCTGATGTTGACCTAAACAAAGCTTTGGGCCTTCTTGCTTTACCACGTGATCTTGGGATTTGGCCCGAAACTGGCGATATGATTCAAGCCGGTGTCGGTCGCTTTGGTCCTTATTTAAAGTATAGCGGCTTATACCTCTCATTAAAAGGCGATGATGATGTACTAACTATTGGTATAAATCGCGCCATTGATTTAATTGAGGCAGCTCCAAAGAAAGATCCGCCAAAAATTCTTGGAGATCATCCCAAAACCAAAAAGCCTGTCAGTATCAAAAGTGGCCGTTGGGGACCGTTTGTTTCTCACGGAAAAATCCGTGCAAATATTCCTAAAGGCAAAGATGTGGACAATCTGACCCTGCAAGAAGCTATTGACCTAGCAGATGCCAAGTCGGCTAATGGAACCAGTGGCAGAAAGAAAAACAAAAAAAAGAGTAAAACTACAAAAAAGAAAACTCTTAAAAAAGACGCACCCAACACTGGGGATTAGGAACTTTTGTGAAAACCCCAAAAAAATCAGCTTCTTTTCCGACACCTGAGGAGATCCTGGGTTTTATCGAAAACACTTCAGGTAAAGTTGGAAAACGCGAAATCGCACGTGCCTTCTCGCTAAGCAAAGAACAAAAAAAAGATCTTAAAANGGTCCTGAAGGAATTGAAAGATAAAGGCCAACTTGGGCCGCATTTTAAACAGATCAATTCTGAGAAAGTAAAACTTCCAGCAGTCGCCGTAGTAACAATTCTGGGGGCCGATGAGAACGGAAATATATGCGCCAAACCCTCGACTTGGGCTGGAAAATCGAAGCCGCCAAATATCAACATAATACCCGGGCGTCAGGGCACGTCATCATTAGCTGCAGGCGATAAAATTCTAGCCCGTCTAAGTTGCATGGAAAAAAAATTATACCAAGGGGAAATTATTCGTAAAATTGGCTCAACCTCACATAAAATTCTTGGTATTTTTACAGAGATTGATGGACAAGGTTACTTAAAATCAACAGATCGCAGAATAAAGAGCGAGTACTTTGTAGCAAAGGAAGATCGACTTAATGCTAAAAGCGGTGATCTAGTTCACCTGCAAGTATTAGGTAAACGCAAGATGGGCAATCAGTATGCCAAAGTACTTGAAGTACTCTCTACTGTTGGCGACAATGCATCTTTCAGCCAAATAGCTATTGTTGATCAAGATATACCAACAAAATTCAGCAGCGAGGCGATAATACTGGCCGACGCCGCTAAAGCTGCACCACTTGGTAACCGCGATGACTTGCGAGACCTTCCACTAGTAACTGTTGATGGTGCTGATGCCAAGGACTTTGACGATGCAATTTTTGCTGAAATCGACATCAATGATAACAATCCTGGTGGTTGGCATCTAATTGTATGCATCGCAGATGTTGCTTACTACGTAAGACCAGGTGACGCACTTGACCAGGATGCAAAGTACCGTGGAAACTCAGTTTATTTTCCTGATCAAGTCGTGCCCATGTTACCAGAGGCACTATCAAACGGCTGGTGTTCCCTTAAGCCAAATGAGGAGCGCCCCTGCTTAGCCGCACACTTGTGGATCAATGCTCAAGGAATACTAATCCGTCACCAATTTCAACGCAGTCTGATGAAATCCCATGCGCGTCTGACTTACGAGCAATTACAAGCTGCTCGAGATGGTAAGATGGATAAGAATAATATGCTGTTGAGAAAAATTGTACCACCACTTTACGGTGCATACGAAGCGTTGACCAAAGCACGTTCAGCGCGTGGGGTCCTTGAACTAGATCTTCCTGAACGACGTATTATTTTAGATAAAAGTGGTCGTGTAGAACGAGTTGAAAAGCAGTTGCGCTNCGACAGCCATAAATTAATTGAAGAATTTATGATCACAGCTAATGTAGCAGCAGCAGAAACACTTGAAAAAAATCAACTGCCATGTATGTACAGAATCCATGATGAACCTTCCAAAGATAAAATAGATGGTCTTCGCCAATTCCTTGATAGCTTAGACATACCATTTGCAAAAGGGCAAAAAATCCGAGCTGAAACACTAAACAATATTTTGAAAAAAGTTAGGAATACGCCCCATGAAAGGTTGGTTAACGATGTAATTCTTCGAAGTCAATCACAGGCAGAATATGCACCAGAAAACATTGGTCACTTCGGATTAGCGCTGAGAAGATATTGCCACTTTACATCCCCGATTCGACGTTATGCTGATCTGCTTGTGCATCGGGCCTTGATCAGTAGCCTAGGTCTTAGTGAAGACTCACTATTGAGGAGTGACACAGATCTTCGACATCTTGGCAAAACTTTATCAAATAATGAGCGAAGAGCATCAGCTGCTGAACGGGATGCAGTAGATCGATTTTGTGCTTCTTATCTCTCGGAAAAAATAGGCACAACTTTTAATGGGCGAATAAGTGGCGTCGCCCGCTTTGGTTTGTTTGTTACACTAGATGATACTGGTGCAGATGGTCTCATCCCCATACGATCTCTCAACAGCGACTATTTTACTCACGATGACGCTCGTCATCTGATACGCGGCCGCAGAACAAAGCAAACTTATCGACTAGGGGATAAGATCAGCGTGATAATCGTTGAGGCTGATCCTATTTCAGGTTCGTTGTTACTAAATTTAGTTTATGACTCGAAGACAAAAATCACATTGAAAGCTGCTCTGGGATCTAAACCTAAGAAAAAGAATCAATCAAAAAAACACAAGTCAAGATCTAAAGCTGGAAGAAGAAAGGCCTTAAAGAAAATATCTAATTAAATGACGTTATTGACTAACTAATACATATTTACAACTATGCAATTAATATACGCAATTTCACTTGCAATAAGGTTGATTCTTATTGTTTTTCTCACCACAGCATGCACACAAAAACTTCCTGGATTAGTTACTGCTCAAAACTACTCATTGGAGATTAAAAAGGAAGTTCTTTTGACAGGTTTTGCAAGTATTTATGAACATTACATTGAAATTACTTCACCCTCAAAAATTACAATTGAAGGTCTTCAAGGTCTGAGATCTATTGATCCAACCATAACGTTTGAATCTGTTGAGGGCGAACTTATCATGAGAGTGAAAAATGAGCTTGCAGGACGCCTCTACACCCCAAAAAATAATGAAATCAGTAGTTGGGCAGAACTTTTAGTCAAAATAATTGCGCTAAGCCGTCTTAAGTCAAAAGAAATGAGAGGAGCCAAGTCAGATAAAATTTATGAAGCTGTTTTTGATAGCATTTTGGCTGGATTTGACATTCATTCACGTTATGCAGGAGCAAGTGAAGCCAGAAGGAACAGGGAAAAACGTGATGGTTTTGGTGGTGTTGGGGTACGTTTTAGTATTATCGGGGGTCTGCCTCAATTGACCAAAATTTTGCCTGATATGCCGGCCTTCAAGGCTGGCATGAAGCTTGGGGATAAAATAACCCATGTTGGCACTAAGTCTCTAAATGGTCTCAAAAAAAGTGAGGTCACAGACAAATTCCGTGGCCCTGTTGGAACCTTTCTATCACTTACCGTAGATCGCGAGGTAGAAGGGAAACAACTAGAATTTAAAATCAAACGAGCACTAATTACCACTAAATCTGTTTCCTATGAAAGAAACGATGGAATAGTTTTTTTAAAGATAAATAACTTTAGTCAGCAAACGGCAAGACATACCGAAAAACAACTTAAAAGAGTTCAGACTGATCTGGGCAAAAACCTCAAAGGAATAATACTTGACTTGCGGGGAAATTCTGGTGGAATACTTGAACAATCTATAAAAGTCGCAAACTTATTCCTGATGAATGGACGCATTTCTGAAACTCGAGGGCGCCATCCAGATAGCCTACAAATTTATGATGCCAGTGGACAGGATATGGCATACGGGCGGCCAATCATAGTTCTTGTTGACGGAAAGTCAGCATCTGCTGCTGAGGTGATTGCTGCCGCACTACAAGACCAAGGCCGAGCAATTATCTTAGGCACATCATCATTTGGAAAGGGAACAGTCCAAACTGTCATCAGATTACCTAATGATGGAGAAATAACCCTGACATGGTCACATTTGATTACCCCTTCTGGGTATAAATTGCAGGGACTTGGTGTTTTCCCCGTGGTTTGCACTAGTGGAATCGATGGAAACAATCCAGACGGATATTCAGTTATCAAAAAAGCCCTAGCTAACAAATTAAGAATAAAAAATCTTATNAAAGCGTGGCGAAAAGTAAGCCATTTGAAGGAAAAAAAATATCCGCTTTTACGATCTTTCTGCCCCCCTGAACAGCGAAAGCTCAAGCTTGAGAGTATCGTTGCCACAACCTTACTACTTGATAAGGCCCTTTATTACTCCACCTTAAACCTCACAAGGACTGATTTAGTGTTCCGTGAGTATAAAAAATAGTCTTTTCATAGACCTTGACATGAGCCATGCGCATTGTATTGTGCGCGCCACTAAACTAAATATTAATTTGTTTGTTGGACCACAAAAATGGCAAAGCCAAGCACCATTCTTATTAAACTTGTAAGCTCGGCTGAAACTGGGTTTTACTACGTCACAAAAAAAAATCCACGTAACTCGACTGAAAAGATGGAGTTCCGTAAATACGACCCCGTAGTTCGGAAACATGTGATTTTCAAAGAAGCCAAAATAAAATAACTTGTTAACAACGTGGAATAAAATACCACGTAAATTATATCTACACTAGTCGTCTCATATAAAAACTATTAACTCCTTCACAGCTAACAATTTGGTAGTGTAATCAGAAATATTCTAACATTCTCCAAAGCATTAAATTAAACACATTAATTTAGTAACAATTCAAAAAGGGCTCTATTTAATTACCTTGGCAAAAACCATCCTCGTCATCGAGCACAACAAACTTCATTTAAAACTCTTTAATGATATTCTCCAGGCTAACTCATTTAATACAGTTCTGACCTCTGATGAGAGGAAAGCTATCGAACTCGCAAAAGCACACTATCCTGATCTAATAATTATGGGTATTAGAATGCCAAGTCTATCTGACCTAGATACTACCAAATTAATAAAATCCGAAGATGATTTAAAAGAAATCCCTATCATAGCTGTAACTGCTTTAACCATGAAAGATGATGAAAGAAACATCTGTGATAGTGGCTGTGATGCTTATATTAAGAAACCGATCTCAGTTGTTCCTTTTATAAAGACAATACAGGATTTTTTGAGATAATTACTTTTTGCACTCAATTCACAATAGCCTGTACATGATCGAACATATTTATTGATTTAGTTAATAATTTTATTTTTAGTACAAATTAACAACCATAAACCAGATCAGGTTGCGCCAAGATGAACGTAAGTTTATCTTGGTCCCAAAGAATATTAATTAATATAGTGGCTCAAGGGAAAGAAGTGAACAAAAGTATTTTACAATTAAAAATCGGCGTTGTGATCCCGTGTTTCCAGGAAACCAAGCAAATTTTGAATGTCATTAAAGAGATAGGCCCCGAAGTTAGCCAAATTATTGTAATTGATGACGCCTGCCCTGATAAAACTGGGGAATATGTAAAGACCAACTGTACAGACCCGAGGGTTAAGGTAATCACACACTCAAAAAATACGGGTGTTGGTGGCGCAACAATGAGTGGCTACAGGTATGCGATTGAAAATGGTTGCGAAATTATTGTTAAAGTCGATGGTGATGGGCAAATGGATCCGTCACTTATTCCAGTTTTAGTTGGTCCTATTCAGAAAGGTGCAGCAGACTATGTCAAAGGAAACCGTTTCCACAACCTTAATAGTCTAGAAGAAATGCCTGGAGTACGAATTCTAGGTAATTTAATCCTATCTTTTGCATCCAAGGTATCAAGCGGATACTGGAATATTTTTGACCCTACCAATGGTTTTACTGCAATTCATTTGGATACCGTAAGTAATTTACCTTTTGATAAGATCGATCATGGTTTCTTCTTTGAGTCTGATATATTGTACCATTTAAATATGTTGCGTGCAGTTGTCATTGATATCCCCATGTCAGCCAAATATGGTAATGAGGAAAGCAGTCTAAAAATACACAATATCATCTTGAGTTTTGCAACCAAACACTACTGCAACATGATCAAACGTATTTTCTATAGCTACTTCATTCGGGATTTTGGAATTTCATCCATTGAACTTGTTTTGGGCAAAATTTTACTACTATTCGGGATAATTTTTGGTGCCTTCACTTGGTATGAAAGTTTTACTACTGGAATTCCAGCAACGGCAGGAACAGTTATACTGGCAGCTTTACCAATTGTTTTGGGGTCACAACTACTTATAGCTTTTCTCAGTTACGACACAAAAAACATACCAACTAAACCTCTTAATCGCCACGCAACATAAAAAACCTTTGCATGCAACACTTCCTTCTATCTAAACTTAAAATTTCTATCTTTTTTTTGTGTATGACTATTGCCCCGACGCTGAGCAACGCTAAAAAAAGTGTGTCACCCTGTTTACAAATCGGCCAATGGAAAATTCCCAGCAATGGCTCAAGAATTTCAGGAAAGGCCCTACTCGATAATCTAAGTAAACGACCTGTAATCATGCTAGGTGAAACCCACGATAGCGAAGAACATCACATGTGGCAGTTACATGTCCTATCAGCACTCTATGGGCAAAATCAAAATATGGTTATTGGTTTTGAGTCTTTTCATAGATCTCAACAACCAATTCTTAATCGCTGGACTAGGGGGGAGCTTAGCAAAAATAAATTTCTTGAGTTAACCCGCTGGAATGAAGTTTGGGGTTATGATCCTGAGCTATATATGCCACTATTTCAATTTGCAAGGATGCATCGTGTCCCAATGATTGCANTAAATATTGAACGTAGCCTTATACGAAAGATTAGCCGTTATGGTTGGGAGTCTATTCCAGAAGACCAACGAGGTGGAATTTCCACCCCTTTTCCTCCCTCAAAAGACTATATACATTTCCTGTCAAATACTTTTGCTTTGCACAGCAACATTGAAGCAAAAGACTCTACGCAAAGAAAAGTAGACAATAAGAAGCTCTCACGTTTCATTGAAGCTCAGACGGTCTGGGATAGGGCGATGGCTGAGGCTATAGCCAAAGCAAGCTCAGCTGACGACAGCCCACTTGTTGTTGCTATCGTCGGAAGTGGGCACATCAAATATGGATATGGTATTCCACATCAATTGGCCAACATGGGCATAAAGAAAGGAGCCGTCCTATTGCCGTGGGATAAAAAACGTTCTTGTGATGAGCTAAAAACCAGTAAAGGCATACCCATTGCACACGCAGTATTTGGTATTGATAAGTTGCTGAAACAGAAAAAACCATATCGGCCCCTACTTGGAGTACAAATAAAAACTGCTACAAACAATATAGTTGTTACTAAAGTAACAAAAGGGAGTGTCGCTAAATTAGCAGGCCTCCAAGAAAGTGATTTAATCATTCAGGCAGCTGGGAAAAAAATAAGTACGGCTGAAGAATTTGTTGAAATAGTTGGCAACCAATCCCCTGGGACATACCTACCTTTGCTTATTCTACGGAACGGTGAAGAAGTCGTTATAATTGCCAAATTTCCACCTTTAAGCAACGGTAACAATCGTAGATGAGAACTTGTGGTTTGAATTTTATCACTACACTTTTGATTATCTTAACACCAACGTTCGCATTAAGTAATATTACGAGCATTCACCACTCAATGATTGTTCACCTTGACCCACAAAAACACTTTCTGGAAGTTAACAACGAAATGCAAATCACAGGAGAAGGCGAAGCTATTTTTCGTCTTGCCCCAAGTTTAGTTATTTCAAGCATTAAAAAAGATGGACAACCAATAAATCATACCCGTCAGAAAGAAACTTTTCGTTTTCAATTGGGTAGTAAAAAACAATACCAAATTTCACTCAGGTACAAGGGCGTTCTTCCCGGTTTGCCTAATAAAAATCAGGGCTTAAGAAATATATCATTAATGACTTCTGAAAAAGGAAGTTATTTATCTTCTTGGTCTGCATGGCATCCCTACGTAGAAGATATAACCTCCACTTATCACTTGAAAATAATTATAGATGAAAATCACAAAGCCATAGTTCCAGGTCGCCTCATTGAAGAAAATACTACTGGTGGTTTCTACAATGCTGTCTTTGAGTCTGAAATACCAGCAACCGGTATTGTCTTAATTGCTGGTCGCTTCATTGTAAAGGAAAGACGCCACAAAAAAATTTTACTGAGAACCTATTTTTCATCAGAAATATCTGATTTAGCTGACAAATATCTAGAGTCTACAATTGAACACATTGAATACTTTGAAAGCTTAATTGGCGACTACCCATTTTCTTCTTTTAGTATTATCTCAGGTCCATTACCAGTTGGCCTTGGATTTTCAGGATTAACCTACATAGGAGAAACAGTTTTACGACTTCCCTTTATCCGCTTCACTTCTCTTGCCCATGAAGTCCTACATAACTGGTGGGGTAATGGGGTTAAAGTTGACTACAAAGAAGGTAACTGGGCTGAGGGTCTAACCACATATATGGCGGACTATGCTCTATCTGCAAAACGAAATGTCTATAACGGTAGACGCATGAGACAAGCATGGTTACGAGATTATTCTTCCCTTCCACCTCAACGAGATATGCCAGTTAGATCATTTATAAGTAAAAAACACGATGCCAGCCAGATTATTGGCTATAAAAAGGCCGCCTTTATTTTTCATATGCTTTCAAACAAAGTTGGCAAAGAGTCTTTTGAAAACAGCATTCGTAGGTTTTGGAGGGCATACAAATCGAAAACGGCCAGTTGGGAAGATATCCAGAAAACATTTGAAGAAACAACAGGCCTGGATTTACAAATTTTTTTCCAGCAATGGGTAAATCGAAAAGGCGCACCACGCTTAGAAATGTCAAAAGTCTTTTTTGGGGCAAAAAAGCTCTCTTTCAGGTTATTACAACCANAACCTCCCTATTCTCTGGACATACCAATCAAAATATTCACTAAGAGTGGTATAAAGTCGGACCAAATAAGAATCACCAGAAAAAATTCAAAAATAGATTTGAGACTTTCAGAACCTCCAATATCAATTGAGATCGACCCCAACTTTAATGTTTTTCGCAAGCTCGGTCCCAGTGAAACCTCACCGATCTTACGAGATATAACTTTAAACTCAAACTCTATTGTTTTTTTGATCAGTTCCAATAAAAAACTGCGTAATATAGCAAAAAAACTAGCGACAAGAATATTGGATAATCCTCCCACCTATGCAGAAGAAACGCAAATTTCTAATCATGAAAATCCAAAATTAATCATTGGAACAACACCAGAAGTATCACGATACCTCCAAGAAAATGGTTTGCCAACAACACCAAAGAGTTTGTTGGGGCTTGGTTCAGCTCGAGTTTGGACTACCCGCCACCTATCCCAAAAAGGTAAACTATTTCCTTTATTGATAATTGAAGCTAATGACACGAGAGCATTAAAATATTTACTCAAACCATTACCTCATTATGGACGTAATAGTTACCTAATCTTTAATTCAGCAACAGTTATTGACTCTGGTACATGGCCTGCAAAAAACAATCCATTATCGGCTACCTTGCGTTTTAAACAGCAAAAAACAATAGGGCAAAGCCGCCCAACAATCCTGAAATAAAACCAAGTCCAAACATGCCTGTTAGCCTAAAAATTGTTATACTCTGGGATATTTCATTTACTGTAACCATTGATGCTACCCTTTTAAACATTAACCACGTTCAAAACCTCGAGGGGTTTATACTCAACTAGTAACATTTCAATATTTGCAGAAATTCTTTAACAAACTCTTTCTCCTGCTTTCTGATGTTGACAGATCGCTATTGCCTGCGAATAATTAANGATTATGTTTTGGCATACTCAGCATTTTGGACATGAAAGGTTTTGAATGAAGCGGCACTTATATTATATTATTCTATTGTTTTCTTCTGGCTTGTTTCTAAAATTCCCGGATATAGTTCAAGCACAAGCTGCAGGCCAAGGCCTAATGAATGCTATCTCATATAAGGAACTTCCGCAAAACACAGCCTTTATTGTAAAGCCTCTAGATGACTCCGATCAGAATATAATTTTAAAACAAAAATTTGAGCATCTACTTAAAACCAAGGGTTATCCTATTAGACGAAATGCTCCTTTAGTATTCACTTTCGGAACAAGTAATGAACTTAGCACGTACACAACTCGAAACAGACGGTCAATTCTTGAATTGGATGCCCATGGTGGTCGCGAGGGCGGAGAGGATGCCAGAATGCGTTTTAATCTATTTGATAGCAATTCAGGGGGCATGTTCAATCAAGGCAAAGGCGAGACAACTGTCGGGACAAATGGCCGTTTTCGCCTCGACGTATCTATCATCAATCGTACAAATGGAAAACACCACTGGCAGGCTTGGACCACGACCAATCAGAGCCACTCGTTTAGTGGAGACGTTATCTCGGCCATGGCCCCTGAAATGGTCAATAAAATTGGGAAAAAAATCAAAAGCAGAACTTTTGACCTATACTAACCGCTTTGCTTTTTTCTATTTGCCGTTGTTGTGGATTCCGAGTACTAAGCACACAGGCTTGGTTTGCATTCACCCTCCTTTAAATAACGCGGCCAATAAATTTTATGAATGATTATACAAATAAAGACCTTTTACCAGCTGGAATGTGTGATGTACTGCCACCACATGCTGGAATAGAGGCGTATGCTACAGAACATATCATTGCTTGTTTTTCCAGCTTTGGTTATGAGAGGGTAAAACCTCCATTAATTGAGTTCGAAGAAAGTTTACTGAGTGGCGGTGGTTCAGCTATGGCCGAACAGACATTTCGTATTATGGACCCAATATCACAACGCATGATGGGTGTAAGAACAGACATGACCATGCAGGTCGCCCGCATCGCAACAACAAGACTAAAAAAGAAAGCTAGACCAATTCGGCTTTGTTACGGAGGACAAGTCCTCAGAGTTCGTGGCACTCAGATACGCCCTGAGCGCCAGTTTGGTCAAGTTNGATCAGAGCTAATTGGAAACCAAAGTCCCAAGGCTGACTCTGAGGTAATTTTAATGGCTGTCGAGGCGTTATACAGTCTTGGCATCGACGATTTATCAATTGATGTTGGGTTACCAACACTAGTACCATCAATAGTACGGCATTTAGATTTAGATGAGGATATTTTAAAAAATTTATACGCAGTCCTGGACCGTAAGGATGAATCTAAGCTCGCTTGCCTTGATTCAGAAATTAGCATTGATACAATCAACCAGTTAGAGGGGTTGTTGAGAATTACTGGACCTGCAAAAACTGCGTTAACATCCTTGGCTAAGCTTAAACTACCCAAAACAACGGCTGCAGAATGCCATTCTCTGGAAAGTGTGATATATGATATCAGCACCGCGGCACCTGCTGTAAATTTAACTGTTGATCTGGTTGAGAGTCGTGACCTTAAATATCACACTGGGATAACTTTCACTATTTTTGCAAAAAGCATTAGAGGTGAGCTGGGTCGCGGTGGGCGTTATCTTACAGGTGATAAAGAAGCAAAAAATAGCGAGCCCGCAACAGGGATTACCCTATTTATGGACAGTATATTACGCGCTATACCCACCTCTGGTGAAAATAAGCGTCTCTATATTCCAGCAATGACGGATATAAGTGAGGCTCGCAAACTTCGTAAAGAAGGATGGATTACAATAAGTGGTCTAGAAGCTAAAGGGAACGACAAAGCAGAAGCAAAACGCATGCATTGTTCCCACTACTTACTCAATGGAATAATTAAAAAAATATAATCAGTTGTCACTTAAAGGATAATCTTAACATGGGCAATGTAGTAGTAGTAGGCTCGCAATGGGGCGACGAGGGTAAAGGTAAAATTGTTGATTGGCTATCTGAAAGGGCTGATGTTGTTGTGCGTTTTCAAGGTGGTCATAATGCAGGACATACACTTGTTATCAATGGGGTAACATATAAGCTTAATATGCTTCCTTCTGGAGTTGTTAGAGGAGGCAAATTATCCATAATTGGGAATGGTGTAGTCCTTGATCCATGGGCTTTGCTCAAGGAAATTGATAATATTCGCAATCAGGATATTGATATTTCTCCAGAAAATCTTTACATCGCCGACAATGCTCCCCTGATTCTACCCTTGCATGGAAACCTTGACAAGATTCGTGAAGAAGCCCTTGGAAAATCCAAAATTGGGACCACAGGACGTGGCATCGGTCCGGCGTATGAGGATAAAGTTGCAAGGCGGGCTATCCGAGCAGGCGATCTTGCAGATTCTGAAGCACTAGTTGAAAAAATTGAAAAATTATTATCGCATCATAATGCATTATTGCGTGGCCTTAACATGGAAGAAATCGACGGAGGTAATTTACTAAACCAACTCAAAGAATTAGCTCCAAAGCTATTGCCTTATACACAGGCCGTGTGGAAAAAACTCGATGAGGCAAAAAAATTGGGGAAAAGGGTACTCTATGAGGGAGCACAGGGTACCATGCTCGATATAGACCATGGAACGTATCCATTCGTCACTTCATCTAATGTAGTTGCTAGCCAAGCCGCAACTGGATCAGGGCAAGGGCTAGGAGCTATTGATTACGTTCTCGGTATAACTAAAGCCTACACTACCCGTGTAGGAAGTGGTCCGTTTCCTACCGAACTTGAGGGAGAGGTTGGACAAAACCTTGCTAAACGTGGTCGAGAATTAGGTACTGTAACTGGTAGACCTCGTCGGTGTGGTTGGTTTGATGCAGTTTTGGTTCGCCAATCCGTCAAAGTTAATGGTATTCAGGGTATTGCCTTAACTAAAATTGATGTTCTCGACGGTATAGAAGAGTTGAAACTATGCACAGGCTATCGGATAGATGGTAAGATTTATGATCACGTACCGGCTTCAACCGTTAAACAACAAAAAGTTGAAGCCATCTATGAAAGCATGAAGGGTTGGACAAAGAGCACAAAAGGGGCCAAATCATGGGCCGAGCTACCTTCAAACGCTATAGAATATATTCGCCGAATTGAGGAATTGATAGAAGCTCCAGTTGCTCTACTCTCAACCGGTCCAGAACGTGAAGAATCTATTCTTAATCATGATCCGTTTACTGATTGAGAAAAAAAGTAAATGAGGAAAGTATCTTTTTTAAATCTGTAAATTTTAAACTCTTAAATTTCAATATTTGATTGTTAATGTGGAGTATTAGCGATAGAATCTAAAAATTATAAATTTGTCGCCAGCTAGAAAGCTTGGCAACGTTTCCGATGTTTGGAAAAAATATGGCTATCTCGCCCCAAGAAAATGGTGCAGGTGACCAAGAGGCTATTGACTCTAGCCCGGTCCTTATCAAAGGCCAATATTTGGTCAAAGAAGATACACCATTAAATGATTTAAGTCTGCCTTCAGCAAAGGCTTACGATGTTGCTGATGGTCGCGACTCAGATAGAGAGCTTTTTGCCCTTGTTTGCACTCCAGGTCTTCCAGCACGCTTAAATCACGCTCCAGACTTAATCAGCATGGATCACATAGGTGTCATGACTCTGGTAACCTGGGATGTAGCCTTTTGGCCACAACTAGACCAAAAAACCATCATACTAATTTATGAGCGTCCTCTTGGTGGCAGTGTTGTTGGAGCTATTCAGCGTGGTGAATTTGAAGTCAACGAAGAAAACTTCCAGAACATTATAATAGACCCTGTTTTTCGGGCAATTGAACATCTTGACTCAATTAGAATAACACACAGAGAAATTCGTGCTGAAAATTTGTTCTTTATGGACAACGAACACCAAGAAGTTGTTATTGGTGATTGCCTTACTTGCCCACCAGGATTTGATCAGCCTATTATATATGAACCACTACACCGATCTATGGCATCAGCAAGCGGGCGTGGAAATGGAGATCTAAGTGATGATCTTTACGCGTTAGGCGTTACTATTATTGTTCTTATTCTTGGCGAAAGAATACAAGAATACGAAACGCTAGAAGAACTATTTACAGCTAAATTTGAGTTGGGAACCTACGATGCCTTATGTGGGAGTCGAAGAATTTTCAGTTCAATTCAAGAACCAGTTCGCGGCTTTGTTATCGATGACATAAATGAACGTTGGGGGCGTGAGGAAATGACCCAGTGGCTCAACGGAAAAAAACAAAACTCAAAAAAACATATAACCTCAAGAAAAGCCACTAAACCATATGCTTTTATGGAGAAGAACTACCATAACCCCAGAGTTCTAGCACACGCCTTTACTAAAAATATCAAGGAAGCTGCTATAGCAATCAAGGAAGGAAGGCTTGAAAAATGGATCAGACATAACCTTGGTGAAGATGATTTAGCTCTCAAAATTAATGCAATTGCCACTACTGCAACCGCTAAAGAAAATGAAATTCGTAATAGCGATGACCACGTAGTTGCCAGAGCATCTATCTTGATGGATCCACTTGCTCCTATTCGCTACAAAGGCCTCTCTTTCATGCCAGATGCCTACGGGCCTACCATAGCCGTAGAACTTTTACGCCGTAACACAATGCAAACTGCTGCAGAAGTGCTTAGGTATGATCTTCCTAATTTTTGGTACGGAGCACCTTCTCAACAGTTACGTGATAGTAATTCATATAAGTTTCAAATGACTTATAGAGAAATGGCGAGCTTCTTGCAAAATACCGATACTGGATTTGGAATTGAACGATGCCTTTACCAATTAAATAGCTCACTTCCCTGTCAAAGCCCTCTAATTTCAAAAAATTGTGTTATAAACCTCCAACAATTGTTGCCAGCTCTGGATGAAATCGCTGATGTAACAGATCAAAAACTACGTCCTATTGACCGCCATATTACAGCTTTTATTGCCGCTCGAATTGGACCATCAATAGAGAATGAACTTAGTGTTCTTTCAGAACAAAAAGACTCATCTTTTTTGATCGGTATGCTTCGACTTCTTGCTACACTGCAATTAAAAAGTCGCAATGATCAACCATTTTACTCATTGACAAACTGGGTTGGAAGTCTGTTAGGACCTGTCATTAATACCTATTACAACCTGTCTACACGAAAAAGAATAGAGGAAGAAATTCCACAAATTGTTAGTGAAGGCAGCCTAATTGAGCTGATTAATCTGGTAGACGATCCTGAAATACGTGATCAAGATAGGGAAGATTTTGAGAACACATGTTTGGAATATAAAACCATTGAAAAACAGATACAGGACATAAAGTCTGGAGATTTATCCTCGCAGGAGGCTACAGTAGAACAAGGACAAAAATTTTCAGCCTTGGTGTCTCTCATCATCTTAATGATTGTTACCACCATTCTTTTCCTTTCGGAGTTTTCATAATCAACATGGCTAAAAATGCTCAAAAACCAGAACAAGCAAACTTTTTAAGACGAAATCTTCTAACTGTTTGCTTATCAATAAGTTTCATTGTTTTAGTTATTTTTTCCCTACCATCCGTTATGGTAATTATCTTTGCATTACTACCAACATTTGTTGCTTTTATTGTTGATAATACTCCTGAAAAAAATTCCGTCTTTTGTATCGGTAGCCTAAATTTATGTGGCGTTTTGCCCTATTTAATCGATTTATGGACCGGTGATAATAGTATGAACGCTGCAATACTAATTCTTACTGATGTATTTTCACTAGTTGTCATGTATGGAGCTGCAGCTTTTGGATGGATGATATTTCAGTCCCTTCCCCCTTTTATTGCAACATTCATCACAGTTCTTGCACAAAGCAGAGTATCTAGCCTTCGCTCATCGCAACGTAAGCTTGTTGAGGAATGGGGTGATATTGTCATTAAAGTACAAGACACAAATAGTATGCCCGATAGGTTGAGTAATGAAGCAAATGGTGACACTATTGTTCAGCCTTCCTCAAAAACCATCGACACTACAAAGCCAATTGATGGTGTTAAAAGTGCTTTTTCAGAAACCAAGGCATCTTAATTTTAGAGCACACCTTACTCTCATCCATAACTAAATTCTTTACTGTTTTTTGCCTTTTTTAAAAGCTCGAGCTTAAATTTTACGAACTTTTTGCTTGAAATTCTGGAACACTAACTAAGACTTTCCATAGTCAATCTGAACTAACATAGTCTCCATTCTTATTAGCGACCACGGCTTTAAAAGCGTACTACTAAATAGCTACACAAAACCACCATAATGATTAAGTTGAGGGGCTGAAGCCTTTTCTAGATCATAAAAACTTACCAAATAAATCGTATCCACATTCCCCATCACAATCAGCTCGCCAACTGGTAAGCTATATCCACGACAGTTCATAGCTGTTTTTAACAGCCAATCTAAGATTACTCGTCACCGGGGGATGGGAGGCACGCTTGAACGCTTATCTCTCTTTTCTTTGAGAGAGGAATTTCTTCTTGATTATTAAGCAGAGGAAACATTTGCTTGCTTAGAGATATCGGTTAAATGTTTCAACCGCAATTTGGTCAAATTCAAAAGTTAATACACTCATTTTGAAGACCCCATAAACTGTTTTTGTACCACCCTCAAATTTTCCTTAAGTCTCAATTTGAGTTTTTTCCTCCATAGAATTGATTAATAACACCTGAGTTTTTACCGAGCAAAATAGTAATTACATCTTATCAAGTATATCTAATAATTTAGTAAAGTATTTAGGAAATTCACTTTCAAAATAAAGTGGTTCTTGTCCTGATCTCGACCTAAAGCCAAGCACACTTGCATGTAATACCTGATGATCTAGGCTCTTAATTTCAGCAAGAGCTAAGTCGTTCAATCCCGCATGTTTAAATCTTTTACGACAACCGTAAAGTGGATCGCCTATTACCGGATGACCGATAGAAGCCATGTGAACTCTTATCTGATGGGTACGCCCAGTACTCAGATGGCATTTGACTAATGAAATTATGTCCCCATACGTTTTTACTATTTTATAGTGGGTCAAAGCAGCTTTTCCACCACTAGCAACAACAGACATCTTTTTCCGGTTGGTACGGGAACGTCCAATTTTACTAGAAATCTCGCCCACATATCGTCTTGGCACACCCCAAATCAGAGCAAAGTATGCCCGTTTGATTGAACGACTTGAGAATTGTTCACTCAGAAAACGATGTGTAACATCATTTTTTGCTACGACAATTAGACCACTAGTCCCTTTATCAAGTCGGTGAACAATTCCCGGCCGTTCGACCCCGCCAATACCAGATAATCCAATATTACCCTGTTTAAGGTTGTGGCCAAGTAGAGCATTGACCAAGGTACCATCAGGACTACCAGGGGCTGGGTGAACAACCATTCCAGCCTCTTTATTGATGACAAAAATATCATTGTCTTCATAAATGATGTCTAGCGGTATTGCTTGGGCCTTTGGAATTGCTGAAACGAGTGAAGGAATCTCAATCAAAAACACTTGATCAGCTAAAACCTTACTTGATGGATCAAGAACACCTCCACCGACCAGACCCTTCTCAGGAATGACCCTGCCTTCGTCAATCAAATTTTTCAAGCGCGTGCGTGAAAAATCGTCTAAAGTATCAGCAAGAAAGCTATCTAGACGCTGTCCTGCCTTGTCCACAGGTACCTTTACAGTGTAAGTGGTGAGTTGGTTTTTTTCGTTCATGACTGAAGATTGTACAAAATTATGCAAGCACTCAAGGTTTTAGTAACAATTTTGACCCTTCTTATTATCGTTGCAATAACTGTTATTGCCTATGGAATGTATCGTAAATCTGTAGATCCAGATTTCAAATTTTTTGAATTAAGTAGCAACAAGCCTGCATTAAGTGATACACAAATGCCACCTTTATCTGCTACTTCTGAGGACATAAACAATAAAATATTCACACCAAATTCTTTTGGCGAGGTTATATTGTCATTACCATCAGGCTGTAATATTGCCACGGTCAATGTAAACGGTTACAGATTATTTTTAAAAATTGGGCCCTCAGGGCATAAATGCGAGCGAATAATTATTATAAATTCCACTAATGGAGCCATATTAGGGACCATTAAGACTTCACCATGATTTCCGTCAAAAATCAATTTATTAAAGAAATTTCTGAGTCGGCTAGAAGAGCATTTCCTGATGAATGTTGTGGTTTACTAGCCGGTAAGGGCGACATTGACGACCAACTAACTATTACCCAATTACGAGCTAGCACTAATCTTACGACTAGCTCACCGAGAGTTCGCTTTGAGGTTGATCCCAAGGTACACTTTAATTTTATTCATGAATTAGAAGGAACTAGTGAGAGGGTTATTGGCCACTATCATTCTCATCCCAATCAACCAGCAAGGCCATCAAAACAAGATTTAAAAATGGCCTACGATCCAAAAATGCTTTGGGTTATCATCAGCCTTGATGCAAATGGCATTAAAGAAGTTAGGGCGTATAGAATCATTGAGTCATTAGCGAATTTCCAAGAAATACCACTTTTTATTTCCACTAATCATCAATCTAACAAATAGTGATAAAATCACAGCAGAAATACTTTTGATATGGCAGATTATATTATTTACGGCGAGGATTTTGAGGATTTGCTGATTTCTGGTGTGCCCTTTTTAGATGTTCGCGCTGAGATTGAGTTTTCCAAGGGTGCTTTCCCCACCTCAACCAACATCCCTATATTACACGATGATGAACGACACATTGTTGGTACATGTTACAAAAAAAATGGAAGAAAAGCAGCAATTGAAATGGCTCATTCCCTAGTTAAGGGAACGACAAAGAAACAACGTATTAGAGCATGGTGTGAGTTTGTGTCTGCAAATCCAAATACCCATATTTACTGTTGGCGAGGTGGTATGCGTTCAAAATATACACGTGATTGGATTTTAGCATCTGGAATTAATGTTCCCTCAATTGATGGAGGCTTCAAAGCCCTGAGAAACGTAATCCTTAACCAATTTTCAGATGCGGCAAGTCAATTGCCAATCATTCGCATTGGTGGAAAAACAGGAACTGCAAAAACGACACTTATCAATAAAATTCAATTTAGTCTTGATTTGGAGGGTCATGCTAATCATAGGGGGTCTAGTTTTGGAGAGAGAGTATCTGGTGTATCAAATCAAATTGATTTTGAGAACTCTTTGGGCATTGATCTATTGCGTAAACGCCGAGCCTTTCCGGGTCGTACATTAATTGTAGAAGATGAAAGTCGTCGAATTGGCTCTAATCTGATTCCAAAAGTATTTTTTGAAAAAATGCGTGCCGCAGACATAGCATTAGTTGTAATGCCAATGGAATTCCGAGTCCAATGTATTGCTCAAGAATATATTTTGCAGATGACAAAAGAATTTTTTGAAGCACATCCNATTAACGGTTGGGAGATGTTTGAAAATTATTTAACTCAAAGCCTTTTTAGGGTCCGTAAACGCCTAGGGTTAGAAAATTACAAACTAATCGCGAAGTTAATGAAAGATGCATTACACCAACAAAGTAATCACGGAGATATTAGTGGTCATGAAGCATGGATAGTTGCAATGTTAAGAGACTATTACGATCCCATGTATTCATACCAGCTGGAGGCACAGTCAAACAAAATAGTATTTCGAGGTACTTATGATGAAGTGCTCGATTGGGCAACCGAGAGGAGTCTCACAAACAAAAATTCTTTGTGCTAAAAGTGACTTTTTTGGTTTTATTTATTGTTCAGCCTTGATGACCTATTTTGAATAACAACAATTTGATTACACCTTACTTTTTGCCATCAGGTTGATCCTCAATGGCATAGCGTTTTAATAATGACAACTGAGTGAAAATAAAAATGATAGTTAAACTCATCAGACCAAATACCTTAAAGTTAACCCAAACCTCTGTACTTTGGGTACGCCAAACTACCTCATTCAAAATAGCCAAAACAAAGAAAAAAACAGCGAAACGTATTGTTAAGACTTTCCAACCTTCATCTGTTAAATGCCAAGCCGCCCCCATTAGAGATTTTAAAAATAATCGTTTAGCTACAAGGCCAGCTATCAAAACCGTTCCAAAAATTGCTTGAATAATAGTTGGCTTCATTTTAATGAAAGTTTCATCTTGTAGCCACAAAGTTAGCCCCCCAAAAACTCCTATGATGCAAGCTGTTATCACCGGCAGAGTCGGAATATAACGATCAAATAGATACGAAAGTGCCAGTGCAAGTGCAGTTGCAATCATAATTGATGCTGTTGCGACAAATAAATCTGAAATGTAGTAAGTAATAAAAAAAACAATAAGTGGCCCATACTCAACTGCAAAACGCAACCTATTATTTCTATTTTCTAAATCTGACATCAAAATCTTATGAACTAAATAGCAAAAAAGGGCAAGCTAGTTCCAAAAAATTTATAGCTTCAAATTTATAACATATTGTAGTGTTATGTTTTTTTCTGGGGTTCAAAATTATTCTTTGACGTTTGTTAGTCAACCTGCATTATCCTCAAATAATTATGTCAACTTTCTTTTCAATTAACACCCGTTTGCTGGCATTTGGTTTTTTTTCGGCATTCTTTTCATCTTTTGGCCAAACTTTTTTTATTGCACTTTCAAGTGCTGATATTAGATCAGCATTTGGGTTAAGCCATGGTGATTTTGGTCTAATTTACTCCTCAGCAACACTGGCTAGTGCTGGTCTATTGATCTGGGCTGGGCGAAAAATAGATGACGTTGATCTTCGCTATTACGCAACTATGGTCCTCGTTGGTCTTGCTCTGGCTTGTCTAAACATGTCAGTTGCAAATCAAACAATCTGGTTAATGCTTGCTATTTTTGGCCTAAGATTTATGGGACAAGGCCTATTAGGTCATATTTCTTCCGTTTCTATTGCACGTTATTTTAACCATCACAGAGGTAAAGCCCTCAGTCTTGCCTCTATGGGGTATCCATTGGGTGAAGCATTCTTTCCGTCAATAGCTGTAGCTCTTATAGCCACTTATGGGTGGCGCCAAATGTGGGGAGGAATTGGTATCATAGTTTTTTTCATAATTGTTCCTTTCATGCTTTGGTTACTTAAAGGCCATAGTGAGCAGCATTTATTCAGTGCCAAAGAAAAAAAGACTCTTCAAGTTGAGCGACAAATTAACGATTGGTCACGAGAGCAAGTTCTAAAAGATTTTCGCTTTTATGCCTTTTTACCAAGTTTTCTGGCCACTAGTTTCATCTATACGGGATTATTTTTTCATCAAGTGCACCTGATAGAAAGCAAGGGCTGGAGTCTACATGTATTTGTTGGATTTTTTGTCATATATGCAATTGCACAGATCTTTTCAGCCATAGCAACTGGAGTTCTTGTAGATCGCTTTACAGCCAAAAACACTATGCGCTTTTATCTGATCCCAGCTATAGTTGGCTTAGCGCTTATAGCTAATTATAACACACTTTTAATAGGTGGAATTTTTATGGCTCTTTTCGGTTTATCAGCAGGTGCAGTTGGAGTCATACACGGAGCAATTTGGGCTGAAACTTATGGTGTTACTCACCTTGGAGCTATCAAAGCCATAGGCACAGCTTTTATGGTGTTTTCTACAGCTCTATCACCACCAATCATGGGGGCAGCAATTGATAAAGGTTTCACAATTGAAGAAATTTCCCTAGCCTCTGCGGCATATATGATTTTTGCCGCCACCCTGGTTACCCTGGTAATCAACCGTGTTAAATAGGTCCACATCTTAAATAGCACGGTCTTTGCTTAAATATTGAAACTTAATTTAACTAGCATTTTTTTGACTGGTTACCTCACAATAATTTATGCATAAAATCATTTTTTGTCAGTCAACAAAATATCTGTTATTTTTTAGATATTACTAATATAGAAAAATATCTGGAGAGATAGTCGCGTGAGAAAGTAATGAAGTTGCAAATTAAAAAATATATAAAATACAGAGAATGAAGAATTCCTGTGAACATCTTTTAGGTGCCCGTTTGCCACATATAACATTACCGGCAACCAACGGCTCTTCGATAAATCTTTCTAGGTTGTTAGGCACAACAATATTGTTTTGCTATCCAATGACAAGTAAACCTGGGATAGAGTCCCCAACTAGCTGGGATGAAATTCCAGGTGCCAGAGGATGCACTCTTCAAAACTGCGAATACAAGAATAATTTTTTGGAAATTTCAAATTTAAATGCTTCAATTTATGGAGTGAGTACACAAGATACAGATTATCAGAAGGAAATGGCAGAGAGACTGATTTTACCTTTTTTAATTTTAAGCGATTCTAAATTTGAGTTTTGCGATACCTTGAGGATACCCACATTTACTGTTGATAACAAAATATTAATAAAAAGGATCACGTTAGTTATAGAAAATGGCACTATTGAGGCTATTCACTATCCAATCCATAAAAGCACATCTGACCCAAATTGGGTAATTTCTTACTTAACCTCAAAAGTTTGAACATCAACCAGTTGTGAACATTTTAGTAAAAACCAAAAGAGTTTTTTGCCCAAGTGAGCTCAACTAAACCTCCTCGGCCCACCACTAACAAATTCATGGGTAATGTTTTTTACGTTCCATTTTCTTGGACAGACACAAAAGTTTAATCAAGAAAAAACTCATCCATATCTCAAAGAATAAAATCAATATTCTCAAATAGAAAACTAAACAGAAGATCTGAATCCCAAAGCCTGGCCAAGGTCAGTAATGATGTCAGCCATGTGTTCAATACCAATTGATAGGCGTATGTAGCCTTCCGTGACACCACTTGCCTCTTTTTCCTCTGGCGTCAATTGCGAATGTGTTGTACTTGCGGGGTGAATTGCTAAAGATCGTGAGTCACCAATGTTTGCTACATGATAAAACATCTCTAGCGCTTCGATGAAAGCGCAGCCTGCTTTTTTGCCACCCTCCAATTCAAAACCCAGCAAACCACTAAAACCACCCGATAGATATTTGTTTGCACGGCGCTTGTTTTCACCATTTTGCAAGCTTGGATATATTACCTTTGTTACTGTTTTATGTTTATCAAGGTAGTCAGCTACTTTTTCTGCATTATTACTATGCGCATTCATACGTAGTGGCAGGGTCTCCATACCCTGAATAATTTGGAATGCATTAAATGGGCTCATAGCACTTCCTAAATCTCGCAACAACGTGGTACGTGCCTTGATAATGTAGGACACGGGTCCGATTGGCTTTACAGCCTCAACCCATACAGCTCCATGGTAACTGGGGTCAGGTGTATTCAGAGCAGGTTGGCGGTCTACGCCAGCTTTTTCCCAATCAAAATTACCACCATCAATAATCATTCCACCAATGGACGTACCTTGCCCACCAATATATTTAGTGCAAGAGTAGACGATTACTGCTGCACCATGTTCAATTGGACGACACAATACCGGGGCTGCGGTATTATCCATTATAAGTGGGATGCCCATTTTTCGTCCAATATCGGCAAATTCTTCTATTGGGAAGACACATAATTTTGGATTGGGTAGTGTTTCTGCATAATAAGCACGTGTATTTTCATCTGTGGCGTTTTTAAAATTTTCTGGTTCTGTTGGGTCTACAAAACGCACCTCAACACCCTGATCTTTTAATGTATTAGCAAATAAGTTCCATGTACCTCCGTATAGGTCAGTAGAACTCACAATATTATCACCAGCTTTTGCTAGATTTTGGACCGCAAATGCGGATGCCGACTGTCCCGATGCTACAGCTAATGCAGCTACACCACCCTCTAATGCAGCTACGCGTTTTTCTAAAACGTCGTTAGTGGGGTTCATTATGCGAGTGTATATGTTTCCTAGTTCAGATAGCGCAAATAAGTTTTCTGCATGTTCTGTACTGTTGAACTGATATGATGTTGTTTGATGGATCGGTACAGCAACTGAACCTGTGGTGGGATCACCTCTCCAGCCAGCGTGCAGAACCTGAGTTTGTGGGTTCTTACTGTCAGTCATTAAGCTCTCCTCATATAAACTTTTATTGTACAAAATAATTTGTTATTTAATTCATATTTTACAAAAATATAATACAGTTTATTTTATTTAAAGCAAGGTTTGTCCCTAGAGTCAGACAACCAAAAATGCTTGCTAAGCCCTTTTATTGTTCTTCACTAATAAAAACTCCTGTCTATTTATCAATAAATATGGGCCAAGTTCTTTATTATTGAGCCATAAAATTAGTAAGTTTTTTGTGTGAGCAGTCTTTATTTTATATGCAAACTTATCAGATGCTTATATTTTCAGTTTAGAGATGATATTGGGATAATCATTGAACTCCTTGAGTACTTTCAAGCGGTAATTTAAGGCCCTGCGCAGTAATTTATAAGAAGAACTACTTACAAAAGTTTCGTAGTTTACGTTAGACCTCTCCGCAATAATCTTTTCAAAGCCTAACATTTGATCAAGCAAAGGAAAAACTTTCTCCAAATTTCTTCTGAGCCCGCCCGTATCCCTCTCTAAGTATTCAAAGTGAACGCTTATTGGATAAAACAGAGTTTCAAATACTAGCAAGTCATCCTCATTAAATATGTTTCCAACAGTTCGGTTTTTAGGAAACATGCCAAAGGGAGACATAGCTTCATTGTGATTAAAATCAGGACTGCTCGGATCACCCCACCACTTTTTCCCTTGAGCTGTCATCTCATACAAGCTCGGCGTTTCTTCAATCCCAAGCCAATGACAAAAAGCCTGCAAGGTGCCCTTTGGATTTTTTTTTAGATCCTCAAGGCGTATCCCAACTGAATCTTGTGTTTGGAAAACCACTTGATCTAGGCCAAAGAGCATAGAAATTATTTGATGAACCATATCCTTATAATTGTTTTGTTCAAAATTTTTGCGAAGCCAAGACTCACAACATTCAATAGGCTCACGAACCATTGTCACCAGCCTTGCCATAGGATTATAACGTAAGAAATTCAGTAGAGCAAAATCGTCAGGATTATGTATGTGATAAAAAGCTGTATTTTTTTTTCTCTTGTTACCCGTTGCCATTTCATAAGCGGCGTGAATGATTAAAAAGAATGTCCCCGCATTTATCTTTTCATAATTTTGCATTAGGGAATAGGCGGCCGAACAAAACTTTTCACGATCTACTGAGAGAACCTCATCACGGCTCACTCCAACATTAGCCATACCCTCCTTAATCCCAAGTGAAGATGATACCTCATGCAATTTTCCTGGAGTTGAGATGGGTGAACTTGCATCAAATAGAACGGCAAATTTATTAGCAAAGCGTTCCGGTAGACCATCGTAACCTCCTTCAGAGATTGAGGACCAGACCCCCGGATTAAAAAAACCCCGAAAGTATATGCTTGGCAGGGTGGATATTTCGGGGTGGTCGTCTATCAAACTATGAAATAATCCTGTTCCACTGCGCCCAAAATGGAGAAGAGCAACCATATTTTTTGGTAACGTACAAGTGCTCTCTGAAACTGTCACTTGTCTTATAACTCGAATCTCTTCTCTATTTGTTTCAGGCAAGGCCAACATGGTCTTTTGAAATTGTTCTTTTGCCTCGTGAGGCCTTAGTTTTTTAATTGAATATTCAACAAGTTCAAAATAAACAGTAGACTGAGCAGCATCACCTAAATATTTTTTCCAAAAAAAACTGCCGTCAATTTTTGCTGCGATTTCTAGACCATTCCAAGCTTCAAGATATTCTGGGTTTAAATTAAGAGTATCTTGAAAACTGCACAATGCGTCTTTAATGCGGGCCATTTCAAAATAAATACAAGCTAGATTGTAGTGAGCACTTGGATACTTTTTGTTTATTGCAATTGCTTTGATACAACTTGATGCAGCTCTATCAAATTGTTTCAAATGTTTCAATACCAAACCTAAATTAGAATGAGCAAGTGCATTGTCTGGTTCTATTTTAATAGCCTTTTCAAGATGATTGGCAGCACCATCAAAGTCTCCGGTATCTATCAACAGACTGCCTAGATTAATGTGCACATCTACCCTATTTGGATCAATCCTCAGAGATAGATGGTAAGATTCTTTAGCCTCATCAGGCCTACCGGCATCATCTAGTGCCCTACCAAAATTAAAATGCGTCATCGCATTTTTTGGACTAATCAAAGTCGCCTCTTTGAATAATTTCAATGCAGAATCAACATCGCCACTATTAGCTTTTATAATTGCGAGCAAGCTAACCCCATCTATGCTTCTGGGATTGATCTCAAGTACCTTTTCTAGTGTCTGAATTGCTTCAGTAATTTTACCCAATCGATAAAGTTCGTTGGCCACTTGAAGACCGGAAACCTCCGCAGGATTTTGATGAGAGTACCCTCTCTTTTTTGCCTCTTTCTTTTGTAAACGCCGCAATTTTCTATTCATCAATTGACTCTTCCCAAACAGTTTAGCTGTCAGACACAACGTTTATTATTTTTGCAGGTTTTATTTGCCATAGTGAGAGTAATAAAGTTGAAATACTTAATTAAGAAATGTTTATTTTTCTGTTATACGAGCTGATAACCTCATCTAAATGTAAATAATTTAAATTTTTAAATAAAATGGCATTAACATGCAAAATTTCAAATTCTCATTTTCTATAATGAGTATCGTTAATCAGTCATATTTTTTTAATTCTAACTTTTTGGTGAAATGATACTTCAGATTATTTTTTGTATACAATATTGGAATACAAATTAGTGAACAGAATAATTATTATTTCAATAACCTTTTTTCTTTTTACAACAATACTTGTTGCAAAAGAGAAAGCATATGTAATCGAATGGGGTAACCTGGTACCAACCATGCAAGTCCTTGAAGACCCGTTCAAACACTTAACAGAAGAACAACTTTACGACCTTGAGAGCATCGACTACTTCCGCGATGCATACGATCAAAAGGGGCCCATAAATTCGGAAGATAGTGAGGAAGTACTGAGATTAGTTAACAACCTTAAATCTGCAAATCTCGATGTAAATGCACTATTATTGACATACGATGAATATTTAAAAGAAATAGAGCGTCGAAGTTGGTTAGTGGTCAATGAATTAAATGGACGCTTCATTCGGCTTGCAGGCTATATTTTACCCCTTGAGTTTAATGAGTCAGGTGTGGATGAATTTTTTCTTGTTCCTTATATAGGAGCGTGTATTCATGTTCCACCACCCCCACCTAACCAAATTGTATATATTCGCACTAAAGAAAAATTGATGGTCGAAGAGTTATATCGTCCCGTTTGGGTAACTGGCCATCTGAACATTGAGGCATCAAGCAGAAGTCTCTTTTTGGTTGATGGCTCTGATGATATACCATTTGGATATATTATAGAGAATGCAGTAATTGAAGATTACAACGAATGATTTTTTTGACCTATTCTTTGTTACATTATAACATAACAAAGAATATAACGTAATACTAAAACTATAATTAAGGAAAAGAGCTTCTTTTGATTAAAAGTAAAAACACAAACCAATCTGTATTGCTACTTATCTACAAGATGCGCTATTTGGTAATTTGTGCCCTATTTCCTATTTTCTTGGCAAAAGCTGACTCATCTGAACGACAACTTGATGCACACACTCATGGAAACGGGAACCTAAACATAGCATTTGAGGCCCAAACAATCTTGTTAGAATTGCAAACACCTGCATATAACATTGTTGGGTTTGAGCATAAGCCAAAAAATGATAAAGATAAGGCCATCATCAAAAATGCTCTCTCTGTTTTGAATAATGCAAAAGAATTATTTTCATTTCCTGCAAATGCAAGATGTCAAATAATTGACGTAAAAATTGACTCTACAATAATTGGAGACCAGAATACCCATCACAAAGAAAAAGATCATGGGCATGGCCACAAAGCGAAAGACCATGGACACAGTCATAAAAAATCAGAACATGATGATCACTCTAAAAATGATATTCACTCTGAATTTCACGCCATATACGAATTCAAATGTGGTGCAATTAAAAATGTAAAAACTATTGAAGTTTTGCTTTTTAAAAACTTTCCCAATACACGCAAATTAACTGTACAAATAATTTTACCGCATATTCAGAGCGCATTTGAATTGACACCGTCATCAGCTATATTAGAGTTTTAGTACAAATTCGATATAAACATCAGTCCTCACTGTGAGCTGCATGATAAAACTAGAAAATACGTGCTTTCGATGGAAAAAAGATGACCCAATACTTCTGCAAATACCAAAATTTCGGGTGAAATGTGGCGAAAGAGTTTTCATCAAAGGACCTAGCGGTAGCGGTAAAACAACCCTTTTGAATCTTCTTGGCGGAGTCTCCATTCCTGAGACTGGGTCAATCTCCGTAATGAGCACCAACTTGTTTGAATTAGGAAGCGCTGAACGTGACGCCTTTCGAGCAGACCATATTGGTTACATTTTTCAAATGTTTAACCTAATTCCATATCTATCCTTAATCGAAAATGTGACATTACCTTGCCGATTTTCAACAAAAAGGCGTCAACGGGCACTATCACAAGCCAGTACCATCGAGGAAGAGGCAAAACGCATCCTCTCAGCTCTTAAGCTCGATTTAACAACAACTATCTCCCAACCAGTCTCACAGTTAAGCATAGGGCAACAGCAACGAGTTGCGGCAGCGAGATCTATAATTGGCTCACCTGAATTAATAATTGCTGATGAGCCAACATCATCTTTAGACTTGGATGTTAGAGGCTCCTTTCTTGATTTACTGTTTCAAGAGGTGTGTAACACAAAGATAACTCTGATTTTTGTCAGTCACGACTCATATTTGGAGAGTTTCTTTGACAGAACTGTTTTACTGACAGACCTCAATCAAGCTAGACAAAAAGAGTAACAAATTTATGCCCACTATTTCGCTTTGCATTAAAAGCTTACTTGATCGGAAAACAACAGCCTTTCTGACAGTTTTTTCCATAGCGATAAGTGTTATGTTGCTGCTTGGAGTGGAAAGAATAAAAAATAAAACAAAAACAAGTTTTTCCTCTACAATATCAAGTACTGACTTAATTGTTGGAGCACGCAGCGGGGCAATACAACTTTTATTATATTCCATTTTCAGGATAGGAAATGCCACGAACAACGTGACTTGGAAAAGTTACATCGACATTGCAAGTGATCCCAATGTTGCTTGGACTGTCCCCTTTTCACTTGGAGACTCTCATAAAGGTTTTCGTGTTTTGGGTACTAATACAGACTACTTTAGATACTACCTTTATGGCGATAAAAGATCATTAAATTTTTTGAGTGGTGCCCCTTTTGAAGATCTATTTGATGCGGTTATTGGGTCAGATGTTGCTACAAGCCTTAGTTATAAACTTGGGGACCAAATCGTTGTTAACCATGGATTGGGACAAGAAGGTTTTACAAAGCATGATGATAAACCCTTCCGAATTTCTGGAATCCTTCGCAAAACAGGAACACCAGTAGACCGCACTGTGCACGTAAGCCTAAGAGCGATTGAGGCAATACATATCAACTGGAAAAATGGCTCACATATTCCTGGAAGAAACATCAGTGCTAACGAAGTACGAAAAAAGAAACTTCAACCGAGAGCTATCACGGCATTTCTAGTTGGTCTAAAATCCCGGCTTTCTACCTTTTCAATGCAGCGCTCTATTAACCAATATAGAGAGGAACCTCTTCTCGCAATTCTGCCTGGAGCCGCACTACAGGAACTCTGGAATCTCATGGGAACAGCCGAAACATCCCTCTCCCTAATCTCAGCATTTGTCGTTATAAGCGGCTTGATAGGTATGCTGACAATGTTACTTGCCAATTTGAATGAACGCCGTCGAGAAATGGCAATTCTCAGATCTGTTGGTGCCAGACCAATACATATTTTTGGTTTATTTCTATTTGAATCAACCGTCCTTACCCTAGTTGGCACGCTAACTGGTATTTTGCTGTTGTACATAACTCAAATTATCGTTCAACCAATAGTTAATGATCAGTTTGGAGTATTTATTTCTTTAAGTATGCTAAGCTTACGCGAAATTTACATAGTTATCGTTATTATTATCGCAGGAACAATTATTGGCACTATTCCTGCTTATCGAGCTTATCGTCAATCTTTAATTGATGGATTAATGATGCGAAATTAAGTGAATATTATGAGCATGGAGCTAACTGTTTAAGACCCCCATCGATCCAAATGTACTTGATAAAAACAAAAATGGTTAGCAGTCTCGTCAAGATTCACTTAGGCTGATTCTGGAGCATTAAAATCAATTAGAGCCTCGAAAACTTGGTTATAACAAAAACACCATAACTTTAAGACAATAATTGATCAGCCGCATCCCAAACCTTGTTGATCTCAACAGCTTCAATACAGGGGAAGACGTCATACTTCGATGCCCGCTTAGGACAATTCCAGAAACAGTGATAACAATCCATTTTATGATATACAAAACGTGCATGGTCTGGCCGAATATTTTGAGGATATGGAACAAAACACCCAAAATGGCCACCACCTACAACAACAAGAGTTGGTGTTTGAAGTGCAATGGAAAGATGAGCTGGTCCGGTATCGTTACTGACCACTAATTGCGCATGGTTGATTAGGTCAAGTAATTGCGGTAAGTCAGTTTTACCAATTAAATCAATAACATTGCCGCCACGTTTATTTATTTTACCAAGACGCTCGTCGTGTCCGCCAATGAAAATCACCTTTAAACCTCTATCAACGATCTTTTTTGCTAATTGCTGATATTTTTCCAAAGGCCAGCGTCTGCCATACTCATTACAACCAGGATTAAGGACAGCATATTGAATTTTACTATCTATAAACTGTTTCGGTGGTTTAGTCTGTCGCCATGAAATTTGGGGTGGCACCGGCTTTATTTTGCGACCGGCAACAGCAGACAAAAAATTATAATGACGCTCAACCTCATGAAGCGGGTAATGACCCGTCTGAACAACTTCTTCTACCTGACTAAGATAAAATAAATATTCATCTCGGGTTCGCTCGTTGATAAAAGGTAACGATGATACTGTCCTTGGCGCACCTAAGATCCAAACTAGGCTATCCGCCATCAACACCCTGCGCATGTATGAGTCACAAACACTAATCGAAGGATTAAGGGCGCGTACTTTCAACGAAACCCAGAAACGGTAAAGCGGTCTACGCGCAAAGTTATGCTCATTAATGATTAAAGTCTTATAGTCACAAAATACCTCGTCTGAAATTGCCTCCCAGCTTTCGCAGCCGATGATGGTAATTTGTGACATTTCAACACCGAAGACCTCAGTATAATGGTCGAGTGATGTGCGAAACAATACCATATCACCGATACCGTCCATACGAACCACAACCAAACCCCTACGCTGCCAAGGTATGGGTATTTTTCTTGCAATTAAATCAAAAAAACGGAACAACCACCAACGCCTGCGCATACCTGCCGGAAACATGCGCCAGAAAGCATTTGAAACGAAATTATGGCCAAGGATAGAGGCTCTTTGTTCATGCAATTTACTCATGTTTTATATTTACGTGTCAATGTAGGAGGCTGCAAGAGGCTTTGTCGCTTGGAGTAACTTTAAATTCAAAAAGTTCCAATGCCTTCAGTACAGCCTGATCGTCATCAAGTGCTGCAACGCATGGATACATATCTTCCACAGGTTCAAGGTGGCAATAGCCCAGGCAACCCTCACAGGTCATACTTTTGTATATAACACAAAGATTGTCAGGCATCACTTCTGGTGCGTAAGGTACAATCTCACCAACAAAAGCTGCGCTAGCTAAGCAAAGTGTCGGGGTTCCAATAGCAGCTGCTAGATGCATGGCTGCTGTATCAACGCTTATCATCAATTTTGCTGCTTTCAAATTGATAATAAGTTCCTCAAATGGGGCCGAATTGAAAGTTACACCTGCTAGTTCTAGTAGCTCCCTAAATTGCGGATTGTCATTTAGATCGCCAGGTGTACCTATGATAGCAACAGAGGTTCCATCTGGAAGGGCACTTATAATCTTTCGGTACAGGCCTACAGGGCTTTGTTTGAGTGCGACTGCAGAAAAGGGTTGGATATACACATCCGAGGTTTGCAGACCTTCTTTTTCAGTAAAAATACTGGAATCGATTCGCACTTTAGGTGGAGGAAGATCTTTTCTCGTCAACCAGTTGGCAAAATTACTCCATCTTACGACCTTATCAATTCGATCTGGCCCACTATCAAATAAACGTCCGTAAAGTCTTCTATTAGCTTTTAATTGGACGTCGTATTTAGGCCAAGAGCGCGGTTCCATAGCAAACGCCTGATCAGGCTCTGCCATTCTGATCATTGCTTCATCTAGGTCGGGATGACGTAATTGATCGGTAGAGATTACTAATCTATAGTGAGCCTTGAACAAACAATTAGCAATTTTATGTCTGTACAACACAGACTTCCTAAAATTTATAAAATTTACGATTTCTATGAAGAATTCTTTTGGAAATAAAAAAGCCATTTTTGCTGAGTCGTTACGAAGCAAAATTGTTACTGGTTCCTTTTCAAGTGCTAAAGTAGCAAAACGCGATACAACAAGGGAAAACAATACAGTATCTCCGAGCCCACCGGCTGAAATTATTAATATTCCTCTTCCCGGACCTTTACGTTTAAATAAATTCCGCTTCCAACTAAGTAATAAATCTAGAATTTGGAACGATTTCAACATACTCATCTATTACACAATAAGAATGAAACTTTGTGAGAGAAATTATTTTGTAGTCTGAAAGTCGGTTTTTAGCTTTTTCCTTAGAGATAATGGTGCCCGGGGGCGGATTTGAACCACCGACACGCGGATTTTCAGTCCGCTGCTCTACCAACTGAGCTACCCGGGCCTCTTTGCGTTAAAGCAACTCAAACACAAATAATTACCAGAGAAAAAGGCTTATAGAAGAAATTAGCAGAACTGTCCAGCTTCCCTAGACAGGTAATTTCAATACCCCTTCTCATGTGCCTCACCATCACTATCTTCTTCATCGACGACAGGAATTCTATAATCTCCCACGAGCCATTTCCCAAGGTCCAAGTCAGCACAGGCTTTGGAACAAAATGGGAAAGAATTAAGATTTTCTGACTTTCCACAAATAGGACAACCTTTATCATGTCTTCTTGGCGAAGCTTTTAATTCAGCCATTCAGGCCTCCTTTGGTCAAAGGAAACGGTATTATATCAAAGAATTCATCTTTTAGAGTGGCATCAACACTTATTTTAATTTCGACACCTTGTTCCGCTTTTAAATGATCTAAAGCAACTTTAAGCTGCCCAGTCAAGCAAGAGGCTACTGTTTTACTCACTCTAAGCTCTAGACCTTGATTCTGGTAGCTCAAACCCTCCAACCGCAAACAGTCTAAGACATTAAAGCCATGGGTACGGGCTGTGAGTGCAACACCGCTACCCTCGCAAACAAGACAACTCTGACCAAGACTAGCTCTCAATGAAGGCTTACTTCGTTTGCGTGTCATCTCAACGAGCCCAAAACGGGTGAAGCCTGCAACGAAAATTTGTTCAGGATCCCCTCTAACAAGCTTTTTAAGGGTTGTAAGCACTTTATTTTTGCTTATGTTGTTTTTCATTGAAACAAAATCAACAACCAGCAAACCACTTAGATTACGTAAACGAATTTGCCTTGTAATCTCAGCACAGGCCTCAAGGTTTGTCTCTAAAACTGATTGCTCATACCTAACTTTTGATGTACCAGCAACATTTACATCTATTGCAACCAGAGCTGGTGTTTCAGTTATTTTAACTGATCCGCCAGATGGCAAAACGATACTAGCTGCCAGAGCCTGATCAATATCATCAGCCAGTTCTTCCCTAAAAAATAGTGGCTGTGGCCCTTTGTGATAGATTAGTCGTTTCATTAATGCTGGTGCTTCTTTTTCAAGATAAACCTTAGCTTCCAGATAGGCTTGAATATCATCAATTACGATTCTAGACACATCCCCTGGAGTTCGATCACGAAGCGTACGTATGAGGCCATTTGGCGGGCCATAAATGAAGGTCGGGGTCGTACTTTTACAAAACCTATCTTTAATAATCTGATATTCCCTTTTCAGACTTTCAACTTGCGCAATTATTTCTTTCTCGGAATTACTTTGTGCTGCGGTGCGTACAATAAAGCCTTCTTTCTTCGAAGTAAGCTCACGTGGCAAACCTCTTAGATAAGATCTTTTTTTACTGACACTAATACGGTGAGATATTTTTATTGAAGAAACACCAGGAGTCAGAACTATAGAGCGGGATGCTAGTCTCAAATGCGTTGTTAGCTTCGGACCTTTATCTTCATATGCATCACGCAGTACTTGAACACAGACCTTATCTCCCTCGCAAAGATGTTTTGAAACCTTATCCCCAGAAATTGCCTTAGCCCCAATTGGAAGAATCTCAGCAAGAGCTAAAAAACCTTTGTGTTGCAAACCCAAATCCACAAAACAAGCATTAAGTGTATCTACAATTTTTTCGACCCGACCGATATATATATTACCTATAAGACTGGGATGTTCTTCATCTTCAACATTCAGTTCAACTAAGCGACCATCTATTACCAAGGCCGTACGTAACCGGCCATGACGAACCTCGATCAGAAGTTCTTTAGCATTACTCAAAATAAGAACCTCTGAGTAACATAGACGTTTCAAAGAGTGGCAAGCCAACTATATTAGAGTAGGAACCTATAATCTTTCTAGCAAATGCTCCTGCTCTGCCCTGAATGGCATATCCCCCAGCTTTGCCCTGCCATTCACCACTTTTTACGTAATCGTCTATCTCTAAACCATCAAATTGCTTGAAGATGACTGATGTGATGACAAGTTTGTTATAAAACTTCCCATTGCGACCAATTAAAGTAAGACTACTGTATACTCTGTGGCGACGACCAGACAAGAGGTTCAAGCAACGTCGTGCATCTTCTTCGCTTTTTGCCTTATCTAAAATACGCCTACCAACAGCAACAACAGTGTCACAAGAGAGGATGCATGCGCTTGGTTGTTTTTCAGCAACCGCCGTGGCTTTTCCTACGCTAAGACGTTTAGCTAGGTGACCTGGTAATTCTCTTTTGTGTGGTGTTTCATCAATGTAGGCAGGTATGATTTGATCAGGAATGATGCCAATCTGAGCAAGCAAAGAAATTCGCCTTGGAGAAGCCGAGGCAAGTATTAGGCTGGGTAACTTCCTATCGGAACCCACCATGCTGTAACCCCCTGAAGAATAGTTTATTTGTAGCGAAAAGTGATACGACCCTTTGTTAGATCATATGGGGTCATCTCGACATTAACTCGGTCGCCTGCCAAAACACGAATACGAAATTTTCGCATTTTCCCCGCAGTATGGGCTAGCACCTCATGACCGTTCTCCAACTCTACCCGGAACATTGCATTTGGAAGGAGTTCTTTAACTACACCAGAAAATTCTAAAAGCTCTTCTTTAGCCATCTAGCCATTTATTCTCTCTATTTGTTTCGATTGGCCACATAAGTGACGCCCGAGACAGCTTTGGTCAAGTAATTTCATTAATTAATTTTAATTCTTTGAATCAAAAAAAAACATCTCAGTCCTCTGTCAAAACTCCTGATACAAGACTTTTTTTAATTTTTATAAACAATTGATCTCGAACCTGACGGTAAGCCCCAAGCCTAATTTCACGATTTCCTTCGATAATCGTCGGATCAAAAGTTTTCCAAAAGACAGCATCACAGGCCAAAACACGGCTTATTTCAGTTGCCTTATGCTGAGCCTCAATTGACAAGGATATAATAACATCAAAAGATCTATCTTCAAGGTGGTCAAAAGTTTTTGCTTTATGTCTGGAAATATCAATTCCAATTTCATTCATTACCTCGACAGCGAATCCATCAATAGAACCTGGCCTTACACCTGCGGAGTCAACATAAACTGCCTTGCCTAGCAAATTTTTCAGGAGACCTTCAGCTATAGCCGAGCGAACAGAATTCATCGTACAGGCAAATAATACAGCTGAAGGGAAGTCTATCATATAACGCCCCTATCTTAAGCCCTGATATGAAGAATACATATCAATGTAAATAGTCTGCGGGCAGTACTACTATCAATTTCTACTTTATTAGCCAAACGTTCCTGCAAAATTTCAGCACCTTCGTTATGCAGGCCACGGCGACCCATATCGATAGCCTCAATTTGTGCGGGTGTTGAAATCTTAATTGCTCTATAATAACTATCACAGATCATAAAGTAGTCTCTGACAATAGAACGCAGTGGACTCAGGGGCTGAGTAAAACGAACTAATTCATTATCATCCGTATCTCGTATATCAAATACAAACCTATTCTCAATTATGGAAAGATGTAGATTGAATGGACCCGTAAAGTCACCTACGAGCTTGAAACTATTCTCTTCTATTAAATCGTAAATAGCGACCTTACGTTCGTGATCCACCTGCGCTGAGCGGCTAACGACAGTCTGCTCATCCAGGAAAACACCTACCAACCTTTGGTCGTTCATTTTTCCTCTGGTTGCTGGTTCAGACGCAAAGCTATTGAGCGAGCATGAGCATCAAGTCCTTCGTATTTAGCCAGTAATATTGCGGCGGGGCCAACAACACCAAGGCTTTTTGCATCTGCCGAGATTAAGGAAGTGCGTTTCATGAAGTCGAGGACACCAAGACCTGACGAGAAACGTGCACTTCTAGCTGTAGGCAGGATGTGATTTGGTCCAGCTATGTAATCACCCAGCGCCTCAGGTGCATAACGCCCAAGAAAGATAGCTCCAGCGTTACTAACCTTGGCAGCAATAGCATTTGGATCCTCAACAGCTAATTCAAGGTGCTCCGGTGCAAGACGATTAATTAAAGGTGGAGCATCATTCAAATTATCAACAATAATTACTGCACCAAAATTAAACCAGCTTTTAGCTGCAATGTCTGCACGTGGAAGGGTGTTCAATATCTCCTCAACCTCCTTCGACACTCTCTCAGCAAATTTAGCATCATCCGTTATTAGAATAGATTGCGCAGCTACGTCATGTTCAGCTTGTGATACAAGATCTGCAGCTATCCAATTCGGTTGATTGTTCTTGTCTGCTACTACTAAAATTTCAGAGGGGCCAGCAATCATATCTATACCAACTTCACCAAATACCTGCCGCTTAGCAGCCGCAACATATGCATTACCAGGACCAACAATTTTATCAACAGGTGCAATAGTCTCAGTACCATAGGCCAACGCACCAACTGCTTGAGCGCCACCTATGCGATATAGCTCGTTAACCCCAGAAACACCTGCGGCTGCTAAAACCAAAGGGTTAATAGTACCGTCTGGTGTGGGGACCACCATGACCAGTCGCTCTACACCAGCAATCTTGGCTGGAATGGCATTCATCAGTACAGACGAAGGGTAGGCGGCCGTTCCACCTGGCACATATAGACCCGCTGCTGAAATTGCATTCCAACGATAACCAAGACGAAGTCCTGCTTCATCAACATAATCTAAGTCATCTGGCAATTGGTGCTTATGAAAATCCTTTATTCTGTCTGCTGCAATTTTCAGAGCCTCAATCATCTCTGGGTCGCACTGGCCTATAGCTTTTTCTATTATATCTGCATCAATTTTTAAGTCTTCAATTTCAAAACGGTCAAAACGTCTGGTTAATTCAATGACTGCTTCATCTCCACGATCACGTACATCATCAAGAATGGCAGAGACTGCAATAGAGACGTCAATGTTTGTCTCGCGTTTAGCCTTGAGCAATTTCACGAAAGCTAACTCAAAATCTTTGTCTGAAAAATTCAAGAAAGCTGTCATTAGACTGTCTCGATTGTGGATCTAGCTTTTGCAAGCGCTTTACGGAAGTCCTCAATAAGTTTCCCTATTTTTTGAGGCCTAGTTTTCCAAGCTGTTCGATTTATTGCAAGCAATGATGTAATTTCAGCTATTTGCTCTATTTCTACTAGGCCGTTTGCCCGTAAGGTATCCCCACTAGACACAAGATCTACAATACGGCGGCAAAGTCCAAGATTTGGTGCTAACTCCATAGCTCCACTTAGTTTAATGCATTCAGCTTGTACACCACGCTGAGCAAAATAGCGGCGAGTAATTTCAGGATATTTGGTTGCAACGCGAATGTGACTCCAGGTACCAGGATCGTCACTTCCAGACATTTCTTCTGGCTCTGCTACAGAAAGACGGCAATACCCTATGCCTAAATCTACAGGAGCATAAATTTCTGCATAATTAAATTCCATAAGTACATCTGCACCAACAACACCTAGATCAGCGGCACCAAAGGCTACAAAAGTCGCAGCGTCGAAACTGCGAACTCTAACGATGTCAAGGTCAACGGAATTCGTGGCAAAGCGAAGCTGACGCACGCTATCGTCATAAAAAGCCGGCTCAGGCTCAATCCCCGTTGCACGCAGGAGAGGCATTAGCTCATGTAAGATACGTCCCTTAGGGACAGCTATAACTAATTTATCTCGCTTGCTCGACATCATATTCCTCGACTTATCATCATAACAGAAATCAAAGGCAGCATTAATATAGTGTTTAAGAAATTTTAACCAGCCTCTTCACATGCATTTCTTGCGCACGAAAAGTTTACCTTTTCTCAAAAAAACCTTATTTAAACAAAATTGGTATTATTGTTAATAACGAAATTATTGAAGAATTTAACAGAAATTGTTGGAATTTGACACGTTTCCATGATAGCAAAACAAATAATATGATTTAATTATAAGTTATATTTTAATTTTTTTACTAAGTTTAAGACTATCTAAAGAGAGAGAATAAAATGTCTGTTGGTACAGTTAAATGGTTTAATCCTACAAAGGGATTTGGTTTTATAGAGCCAGANGACGGGGGAAAAGATGCTTTTGTTCATATTTCTGCCGTTCAAAAGGCTGGTATGGATACACTTCGTGAAGGCCAAAAGGTTGAATTTGAACTTGTCCCAGGTGATGGTGGACGAAGTTCAGCTGAGAGCTTAGTCGCAATCGACTAAGTACTATTGGAGGATCAACTTTTAATCCTCACTATATCAGCTCCACAAGCGGCCAACTTCTCTTCTAGCCGCTCATAACCTCTGTCAAGATGGTAAACGCGATTAATTTCCGTTTCTCCTACTGCTGATAGAGCTGCTAGAACAAGTGAAACTGAGGCTCTCAAGTCAGTTGCCATGACTTGTGCGCCTTTAAGTTTGCGCCCCCCACGGATTATTGCGGACGATCCATGCACATTCACATCGGCGCCCATGCGTAAAAGTTCAGGTACATGCATGAAGCGGTTCTCAAAAATTGTTTCAGTAATCATTGAAGCTCCTTTGGCAACTGTCATCAAAGCCATCATTTGTGCCTGCATGTCTGTGGGAAATCCAGGAAACGGCTCTGTCATAATATCAACGCCTTTTAGACCTCTTGGCAATCGACGCACCCGAACTCCATCATCAACTTCTGTTATATTGACCCCTGATTGTTTCAAAACGCCAGCAATAGACTCAATAAGATTCAAGCGAGTGCCCTTTAGAGTCAAATCCCCATCAGTTATGGCTGCCGCAATTGCATAACTGCCAGTTTCAATGCGATCAGGTACTACTGAATAATTTGCGCCATGCAATTCTCTCCGGCCAATGACGTGAAGAGTATCACTTCCAATACCCTCAATCTTTGCGCCCATAGCAACCAGACATTGTGCCAAATCGGTTACTTCCGGCTCGCGTGCAGCGTTTGTAATAACAGTTTCTCCATCAGCTAAGGTTGCAGCCATTAAAAGATTCTCTGTACCACCAACGGTAACAGTAGGAAAAACAATATGTGCCCCTTTCAAACCTTTTGGCGCTCTCGCCTCAATATAGCCATCTTCTAAATCAATTTCTGCCCCCATCTGAGCCAACGCTCTTAAGTGCAAGTCAACTGGCCTAGTTCCAATAGCGCATCCACCAGGCAGAGAAACTCGCGCAGTTCTGTAGCGCGCCAATAGTGGGCCTAAAACTAAGATTGAAGCTCGCATTTTTCTTACAAGGTCGTATGGTGCGGTAGTTTGAATCTCACCCTTAGCAGTAAGTTCAAAAACCCGCCCCATGTTCCCCCCTCCATTCGCACTTCCATTCATTGAAATACAAACACCAAGTTCAGCAAGCAAGTGAGCCATGCTAGACACATCAATTAAGTGGGGTAAGTTTAATAATGTAAGTGTCTCTTCAGTAAGCAGACAAGAAGCAAGGAGTGGTAAAGCGGCATTCTTAGCACCACTAATGTGGATCGTACCCTTCAAGCGTCTTGCACCTCGGATAATTATTCGGTCCATAGGCTTACATATTCAAAAAAAGAAACTGTCAAATGAATCTGAATGTACGCTCTAAATATGAACAAGTCACTAAGCTGTTTACTTGTAAACATTTAACACGCTCTAACTTGATACAATTCGTCGACGTATTTGGTCTTTGCGTTTTTTAAGGTTAGACCTTAGCGCAGTTGCCTGACGTTTTCGACGCTCTTCTATATTTTTTTCGTGCCGTGACAAATTAGTGTATTTAACTTCAAAGGACTTAGCTTTATTTTGTCCTGCCATATTTTTTTCTCCTAACATTTTTAGTAATCAAACAGAGTGTGCAAATTCAAAAACTTCGTCAAGGGACGCTTGCAAGGTAACATCCCCTATGGCATTGTGCGTTTTTTTTGCGAGGAATTTCGACACTAAAAAATTGTGCCGCCGTAGCTCAGGGGTAGAGCGCGCCATTGGTAATGGCGAGGCCGACAGTTCAATTCTGTCCGGCGGCACCACTACATNTGTCCTGCTTAAGTAGAAGACATATTGATAAAGTTATTTTTTCAAGCAGCAATCTGGGTTAGAGCCCTGATAATACATAGCATTCTGTTTAGCAAACACAGAAAATGAAATACTTAGATAGACTATCTATTGAACCAACAAAATTTGTTGCACAGCTGAGTAGTATCTTTTACTACTTACACTTTCAAATTGGCAGTTTAACAGAACCGTTTGTAATATTTAGTCATTAAGTTCATTAGGATCAGCATATCGTATCCCACTAATCCAGTTGAGATTAACAAATACTCCTTTCATTACTGGTAAGGTAAGTCCAGCAACGATTAAGACAAAAAACAAAACCATCAAAATCAAATTAATTGACGGAACATCAGTTTTAACCATATAACCAATTAACCAAGCAGCTAAGTGGCCAACAAATAATACAGTTGCCCATGGCGCAGCGTCATCAGAACGAATGTTACGAAATGATTCCCCACATTCAAGACATTCTGGCAATAGATTGATGTAACCTGAGAAAATTTGCCCCTGTCCACACCTGGGACACCGTCGAATTAAACCTCGTTTTATAACTAACCAATAATGTTGCATTTAGAGTTCCCAGAAGGTTTATGTAAATCAAGAATTGAACAAAATTTTTATGACATGCTCGTCAACGCTATATGTAAAGCAAGCAGAGCAAGCGTGATCCCCTGCAAACTTACACGCCAACACATAAGTAGGTTGGAGCGCTTTTCGTGGGTAACTCCATTACGTGCCATACCTAATAATCCAAGAGTAAGAACTACTAATGTAGCAATGGCAAAAAAGCCAATTAAGTAAGGCAATACTAACAGGAATAACATCATAGTTTTTTCTAACATTTACACATAAGATAGCACTATAAAAGAAGTTATCAATATCAATTAGATCCAATTTTGGACCTCTTTGCCCAAAATAAAAAAGCAACCATTAATATTGTTTTAGATTGAGTTGCTCAAGGGCAGTATCAACAAGCTGAGGAATCCCGCAAAGTGAAACTTATCAAAGAAGGTGATCCAAAACCTTTTACAGTTCTTAATGCTGATGGCAAGTCACCCATATTACTTGTTTGCGACCATGCTTCACCTGTAGTCCCCAGAGCTATGGAATACATTGGTTTGGATAAAAACACATTCAAACAACATGTAGCATGGGATATCGGGGCAGAAGATGTTACACGTAGGCTTTCTGAAAAAATAGATGCAGTAGCAGTATTATCTGGATATTCCCGTTTATTAATCGATTTAAACCGTCATCCAGGTGGTCTAGACTCAATTCCAGAAAAAATAAATGATACCATTATTCCTGGAAACTTTAAATTATGTAAAAAACAGAGGCTTGAAAGAATAGAGAGTTTCTTTTGGCCCTATCATCAAAATGTTTCCAACGCTCTTGGCTGTTTGTGGCGACGTGGTCCGGTTCCAGCGCTAGTTTCAATACACAGTTTCACACCATTTCTTGGTGGGAATAGACGCCCCTGGGATGTAGGCGTGCTTTGGAATCGAGACTCGCGCCTTGCTGTGCTCTTACTAGATGAACTCAAAAAATTTAAGACCCGATCCTTTCATATTGGCGATAACAAACCCTATTCTGGAAAAAAACTTGGATATACAATCGACGTTCATGCTGGCGTTGTAGGGCTTCCAAATTGCGCAGTAGAAATTCGGCAGGATTTAATTGATACCTCTGACGGTGCTCAGTTTTGGTCTGACGCACTTGCAAGCATACTTGGGAAAATATTAAATAACGAAAACCTACACAGGGTTAAGAAATATTAAGTATCAATGCAAGTATGAATCATGGGCAACTGAATACCTACATTGCCTATCAAATTTACTTGAAAAATGCTCTTATAGTACATGGCCTTTCTTTTTGATGCATAGAACCAAATTTGAAAGTTACTTCCACACAATAACAATAATACATGTTGCAAATTTGGTATTGTGGGGAAGGAGCCAAAACTTGATGACTCATTAAATTATGGAATTTATTAAAGAAGTTTTGAATTCACATAAACAATATTATTAAGTAATTTTATGTATGGCCTTTATATCACACGACTGGCACTATTATTTCTTTATTAAATAACTTATTTTAGGAGTCAAAAATGACAGGAGTTGTCGGTATCGCAACTGATCGACTAAGGTCGCTTGTTGAAAGAATAGAGAATCTAGAAGAAGAAAAAGCAAACATAGCTTCTGATATCAAAGAAATCTATGCAGAAGCAAAGGGAACCGGCTTTAACACTAAGATTATTCGCATGATCATACAGTTAAGAAAAATGGACCAAACAGACCGTCAAGAACAGGAACAAATACTCGATTTGTACAAACGTGCCTTGGATTTAAATTAATCTATCCAATTGTAAATTGAAGATCTTCCAGATTCAGTCAACGAAAAAGACTATTTTTTTAATCACAAACAGCTAGCATTAATTGTTACTCAAACTCTCCCAATTACAAGTATTGAAAGCGATTGAAGCGACATAAAATTTAATAAACTTCTATATTTCAATTCTTGTAACAGGCCTATAAAAACTCTATTTTTAATCAATATTACACTTTGTGAAAGGTTTTAGCACATCCCCAACAGCTATTTTACCCCCCTTTTTTACCTCGGCAAACACTCCCATGTTGAAGTGCCCAAAATAGCTTTCAAGAATATCAACCAGATTTATGTCACGTTCACCTGTTTGTGGATCAACATTGATAGCTCCGCATCTGTCTATGCAGTCCTTTACTTTTAAAATTACATCTTCGCAAGAAATTGTTCTTTTAATCCAGTTAAATTCCGACCAGGGACTAATACCATCAACGTAAATATTTGCGCGAAACCGAATTGGATCAACTGGCTTTCCTACGACCCGCTCTAAGTCACGTAGTGAAGCTAAATTAATGATTGATATTAATTTTTGTTTTTGATCNGTAAAAATTGTTTCGCCTTTTGATTCTACAAAACGCAACTTGCCCTTCACCTCATCTTCTAGGTAGTCGGCAAAAAAATCTTCTAAGTTATCGCAGCTAGCCTTATCAGATAGTTTTGCATGAAGCACTTTTTTGCCACCTTGTAGAATCTGCAAACTATCTGTTTCATCATCAAAAACCGTTTCTAGATTTGCCAACTTTTCATTTCTAACTAAGGATAAAAAATTGGTCTTTGGAAGCCAATGCGGTGTATTATCGTCAAATAGAGTTGNGCCCAGAGCCAAAGCAAAGCGCCTATCATTTTCCAATGCACCACCCGATTGAAGAACAACATCAAACAAAAATTCCGGACTCAAACCTTTGACGGGATAACGACATATGTTCAAAACTTTAGCTGTCATTGATTAAGCATCTTTGCAAGTTAAGGAATTGTCAAGTTAACTATTTAACCGAGACGCACATCAGNAACCCTTGCGATACCAATGATTTAGCCCATATTAACTATAATACAAAATTAAGTTATTTCTTCTTTACTTAAGAATACAAACCAATGTGTGGATTGTCATGAGAGGCTATATAATCGAATGGAATTCGAAAAATTTACAGATCGCTCCCGGGGTTTTATTCAAGAAGCGAAAAACCTAGCTATACAGTCAAACCACCAACAGTTAACACCTCTGCATTTATTGAAAGTCCTTCTTAGAGACAAACAGGGGTTAATTTCTAAATTGATCAGAGTTGCCGGTGGTGAACCCGAAAAAGGTCTCCGTAGTGTTGAAACTGAGCTTAACAAAATAGCGCGAGTTCAGGGGAAAGGGGCGAAACAAGTTTATTTGTCCCAAGATACTGAAACACTTTTTGAGCAGGCTAAGCTAATCTCTGAAAAAGCCGGAGACCAATATATAACTGTTGAAAAGTTATTGTTGGCCCTGACCATAGCTAAAGACACGGTGACTGCTAAAATTTTAGCTGACGCAGGCGTCTCAGCTGAAAGCTTGAACAAAGCAATTGAGAACTTACGTAAAGGACACTCTGCTAACACCGCCACAGTTGAGGATACCTACGACGCTCTAACTAAGTATGCACTTGATCTTACCGTTGCTGCTTCTGAAGGAAAAATTGATCCTGTTATTGGTCGTGATGAAGAAATTCGGAGAACTATTCAAGTGCTCTCCAGACGAACAAAAAATAACCCTATACTGATAGGCGAGCCTGGGGTTGGCAAAACTGCCATCGTCGAAGGTCTTGCTCAACGAATCATCAGTCAAGATGTCCCAGAAAATCTGAAAGAAAAGAAGCTTATGGTGCTCGATCTTGGGGCGCTAGTCGCAGGTGCTAAATATCGTGGGGAATTTGAAGAACGACTTAAAGCAGTAATTAGCGAAGTTATAGATGCCGCTGGTGAAGTCATCCTTTTCATAGACGAAATTCACACTTTAGTTGGAGCAGGTGCATCTGAAGGATCAATGGATGCCTCGAATTTAGTAAAACCAGCGCTGGCTCGAGGCGAATTACATTGTGTTGGTGCAACAACAATTAATGAGTATCGCAAATATGTTGAAAAAGACGCTGCGTTGGCTCGCCGTTTTCAACCAATCTACGTATCCGAACCTACCGTTGAGGATACCATTTCTATCCTGCGCGGCATAAAGGATAAATATGAACTCCATCATGGAGTGCGCATAGCCGACTCCGCCCTTGTCTCCTCCGCGTCCCTCTCTAACCGCTATATTTCTGATCGTTTTCTTCCTGATAAAGCCATTGATCTTATAGATGAGGCAGCTTCTAGACTTCGCATGGAAGTAGACTCGAAACCTGAAAATATTGATGAACTAGATCGTCGAATCACGCAGCTAAAAATAGAACGTGAGGCCTTAAAGAAAGAAAATGACGATGCTTCAAAAAATCGCCTAACAAAACTAGAGGATGAACTAGTTGGCCTTGAAGCTCGCTCGGCCACATTAACTAAGGAATGGATGTCAGAAAAAACTGCGCTCGCTGACGCCAATAAACTCATGGAGGAATTGGGAAAAGCCCGATTAGCTTATGACCGCGCTCTCCGCGAGGGACATCATGAAAAAGCAGGTGAGCTTCAATATGACCTAATTCCTAGACTAACAAAACAACTTAGTGATGCAGAAGCAGCAGATAACAACAAAATGCTTGAGGAGTCCGTAACTAGTGAACATGTTGCTTCAATTGTTTCGCGTTGGACCGGTATCCCTGTAGACAAAATGCTGCAAGGTGAACGTGAAAAACTACTATCCATGGAAAAGAGCCTTCGAAAACGTGTCATAGGCCAAGAAGAGGCCCTTTGCGCAGTCTCCAATGCTGTCCGAAGATCACGCGCTGGTTTGCAGGATAAGGGCCGTCCAATTGGTTCCTTCTTATTCTTGGGCCCTACTGGTGTAGGTAAAACTGAACTAACAAAAGCTCTGGCTGAATTCCTTTTTGATGATGAAAATGCCTTGCTACGAATTGATATGTCTGAATATATGGAAAAGCATGCTGTCTCCCGTTTGCTTGGAGCACCTCCAGGATATATCGGCTATGACGAGGGAGGAACGTTAACTGAAGCAGTATTGCGAAGACCCTACCAGGTGGTACTTTTTGATGAGGTTGAAAAAGCCCATCCAGATGTTTTTAACGTTTTACTGCAAGTACTTGATGATGGCCGCTTAACCGATGGCCAGGGACGTATTGTTGATTTTACCAATACAATTATAGTCTTAACCTCAAATCTAGGAGGGGATTTACTTGCGGCCCAGGAAGAGGGGCACGACAGTGAAGATGTTCGCAAACCTGTTATGGAGCTAGTACGCACATCATTTCGGCCTGAATTTCTTAACCGAATAGATGAAATAATACTATTTCACCGCCTCCTCCGACGACATATGAATGACATTCTACAAATCCAGCTTGCCAGCCTAAACAAGCTTTTAGAGGATAAAGCAATATGCCTCATACTTGATGATAAGGCGCAAGCGTGGCTGGCTAATTCAGGCTATGATCCAGTCTACGGTGCGCGACCGTTAAAGCGAGTTATGCAGAAAAATTTGCAGGACTTCCTTGCCGAGTTGCTCCTTAAAGGAAGTATCAACGAAAATGATAAAGTACAAATTACGGCTGACAAAAGTGGCTTAATCGTAAATGGTGAAAAGGTCAATAAAGTATATGCAGAGGTCTAATATACCCTAAACGTTTGATTTTGTTTAAAAAGCAAGTTTTGCTTATGTCATAAATTTTAAGAAAACACCCTTGCCTCAAATGAAGCCGGATTTTTTCTGATCATCTGTGCTCATAAGACGATTAACAAAAAAAATAGCCCAACTTAATTTTGGATACTTTAACCAAAATTTCAAAAAAGAGATTACTGCAAAACTATATTCAATTGCCTTGGTAGTACAGCATATTGCTCCTCAATTTTCTTGCGGGTAGTGTGGAAATTTCTCAGTTCATCACCCTTAAGCTTACGCCCAGAGGGTAACTTAACCTTCAACGGATTTACATGACGGCCAGAGCGTCGAATTTCATAATGCAAATGAGGCCCCGTTGAACGCCCAGTTGAGCCAACGTAGCCAATAATCTGTCCCTGTTGGACGCGACGACCCTTCGCCGTTTTAATGCTCTTCATGTGCGCATATGCTGTGGAATATGTTGTATTATGCCTGATAAGGACAAAATTCCCATAAGCCCCTTTTCTCCCTGCATACTGAATAACACCTTTTCCTGCTGCATAAATTGGGGTACCCCGTGGCGCAGCAAAATCTATGCCTTTATGCATTTTGGTATAACCTAGGATTGGATGCTTTCGTCGACCAAAACCTGATGATAATCGTGCACCATCAATTGGAGTTCGCATCAACTCCTTCTTTATACTTTGACCTTTTTCATCAAAGTATTCCACCTCACCGGCTGCTGAAACATAGCGAAAAATAGCAAGTTCTTTTCCACTAAGATCAAGTAAACCATACATTATATCCCCGTTATGCACGAGCTTACCCTTGGTGTCATAATACTGCTTATACATTAATTCAAATCTATCGCCCGAACGGATTTCACGTTGGAAATCTACATCCCAAGAATAAAGACGGATCAATTCACTCAAAACTGAGTTTGGTACCTTCACTTTTTTACCGGCCATAAACAGGCTCCGGTTTATGGTATTAGCAGATCGCACAAGTTGGGTAGTCAAGTGGCGTTTATTAAAACTAGCCTTAAATTCATTATTAGCTTTCTTTTTAACAACAACTACATGGGCAAAGTCTGGAGACATAGACAATTCAAGAAAATCTCCAAGGGTGACAAGTTTAGAACTTAATAAGTTTTTTGCATTAGTTTGAAAGGTGAAACGAATCTCTTGTCCCTGCAGAAGTCTTGAGGGATTAAAAGCTTTTCTGAATGACCTAATAGCGTTGACGCTTTCTCTTCTAGAAACCCCAATGCGGCTCAACATATCATTCAAAGTTTCCCCACGACTAAGTTTTACACTAAAATCATATCTGTGGTTTTGTAAGTTTGTTTTATGATTATCTAAATTTTCTGGTGGGCGTGTAACACGAGTTACAACAGTAGTTGAATTACCGAGCGAAACAGGAGCAATCAAGAGACTTGAGAGTCGCTTTCCTAAATTGTTTACAACATGACTATCTGTCAATCCTAGTACAAAATTTGCTGACAATACAGTCACGGCACCCAACGCTGTTACCGTCAATAAACCCTTTAAAAACATTCACTATGCACTCAGTTGAATTTTCCAATAAATCCGCACACTACATATTTAAAATAATTTTCTTAGCAGGATAAAAACACCAACATAATTTACGAAGGTCTAACTATTTGGTGTGGCGGTTTTAGTAAGGCATGGGCGATCATCCAAATGAACATAACTCCACCAGATATAGCAATAAGAGCGCCAATACCATTCAAGTACATGCCTATAATAGCGCCGATATCACTTAGATTCTGAGCACTACCAGCAATTTTACGCGGGGTACCATAGCCCCCAGCCATGAATAACCCCAAGCTTGCTAACAATTGCCCGCCCCCAAACATCCATACCTGTGAGTTTACTGCACGTGACGGTTTCAAATCACGCCCCATTAATGGTAAGAATAGGCCATAGAATAAGCCCATGAAGCTTAAGTTTATCCCAGCAATTACTCCGTGATAATGAGCCGGAGTTCGTGTATCTGCTCCATCTACAAAAATTCCTAGTAAACACCCCACAGTAAAAACAATTATTGATAGTGCGAGACATAAAAATACTGGTTTGTGCCAAGGTAGTTGACCATGCGTTTTACGAGCTGAAATGATCGCATATACAAGTGGAAACCCAAATAATAAACTGGGAATGGCCATGCCATACTGTAAATTAGTAAATAGAGACCAATATAGATCATGACTCGGAGCGAATAAAAATGTGATAAAAAGGCCAGTTGTTGCTGTGGCAGAAAGAAGTATATAGGCTGCCTTTATAGGTCTTCTGTAAACAGATAAACTTGTACCTATTCCCAATGAAAACAGTGTTCCCAGAGCAACAAACAATAAAGACAAGTTTAAATACTGAAGCGTGTGACCACCACCCCAAAATAATGCTTCATTGAATTCATATGAAAATTCCTCTCCTACAAGGCTTACACCAGCGACAATAAAGACAGTCAGAGCCAATAGGTATAAAAAAGCGGCGACTATCGCTCCGAAACAAAAAAGTTCCGGCCACTGTAGCTTGCTGGAAAAAAAATTAAATAATAACCGCAAGGCCATAACACCTAAAGATCCTCCCAAAGTAACGAGACCACTATAATAGATCGGGTCAGTAATTGCAGGAATGTAATTATTCAGGGTTGCTTCGCCCCTGTTCATAAATGATGGCACAAATAGCAAGATAGTGCTTAGGTAAGCAATAACAAGTAGAACTTTTTCAAGTGGGCCTGAACTACCTCCCAGTCGAACAGTTGCAATACTCAAGATTGCCCCAAAAACAGACAAGAACCAAACAACAAAGGAAAAAACTACATGAATTACTAGGCCCTTGTTAAAGAAATCCAGTGGCCACAGCGCCATTTTCTCTACCCCGGGAATGCGGGATACTGCAAGCAATAAAGCAAAAATGCCCGCAAGTGCTAGCGAAAATACAGCAAGTCCCGTCCACCCACGCAACCTGGGGTAAGTGGCTGATTGTGGTTCAATACCAAAATACATGCTAAGCAGAGTAGGGATAAATGTGAATGGCCATTACGTAGACAACAACACCAGAAATGGATACGTACATCCACAACGGCCAAGTCCAACGAGCAATTAACATGTGAGTATCAAATCGTTCTCTCAGGGCTCTAATAAGCGTTACAGGAACCATTGGCACTAAGGCTATTGCCCCAATAACATGAAGAATTAAAATAGTGAAATATACGGGGCGAATTAATCCCTCGCCACCAAATTTTGCTAGCCCGGCATTTAAATGGTAGTATGTATAGATTACCAGAAATAGAATTGCCATACCAACTGATGCCAACATACATTTTCGATGTGAATTTATATCGCCACAACGAATATAGTTAAATCCAGCCAACAACAAGACAACAGTTAAGCAGTTAACAACTGCCAAGGCATGGGGTAATTGAGTTATTTCAATCATCAAAAGCTACGACCAAACTAAGTCGCAAAACTGTAAATAATACTTGCGTACATGAAAGATGCAATTAAAGCCAATACTATGAAAAACCACCATTTGACTCTACTTTTAGATTTTGAAGTATTGGTTATGTTTGTTTTATATTCCATACATATTCAGAATTTCATCTCAGTTTAGTTTGCACAAAATCCTATGAAATTAAGCAGATAAGACACTATTTAAAAATTCGTTTATACTGTGCTCTTTTAGAATTTTGCATATTTTTTAGCTTCCCCACCAATAGATCCAAATAAATAGAAAAATCCAGACCACATCGACAAAATGCCAGTACCATGCTGCCGCCTCAAAGCCAACATGTTGCTTTGGAGTGAAGTGCCCCTTAGTAGCTCTATAAAGGCAAACGGTCAGAAATACTGCTCCAACAAAAACGTGAAAGCCATGAAATCCTGTTGCTAAGAAGAAAGTCGAAGGGTAAATACCATCTGTAAAGGCAAAGGCTATTTCACCATATTCATACATTTGCAAACCCAAAAAAACAAATCCCAGAATAACAGTAAATAAAAGCCATAATTTTAATTTCCTATTATCATTTTCACGTAGTCCATGATGTGCCATTGTCAAAGTAGCACCAGATGTGAGCAATATGACGGTATTTACAAACGGTAGACCCCACGTATAAACCGTCTCAATTCCTTCGGGTGGCCACACTTCATGTGCAGCTTGGCTTATTGCTGGTACACTAGAATTAAAGTACGCCCAAAAGAAAGCAAAGAAAAACATAACTTCCGAAATGATAAAAAGCACCATTCCAACTCGCAAACCATGCTGAACTACTTCTGTGTGATCAACGCCATTCTGTGCTTCGCTAACGACATCACGCCACCAACCATAAACGCTAAACAACAAAATCGCTAAGCCAACTAGTAACAGCCACATTGGTCCTTCCTGCATGTACCAAATCCCACCAAAGGCCATTATGAGAGTTCCAATTGTGCTTACAATCGGCCAGGGACTCGGCTTCACCATGTGATATGGGTGAGTTTTTACTTCGCTCGACATGAGTGCTTCTCCGCTAAACTAGGTTTTCGACGCTTTATTTAATAAAGGCACTTTTGCCATCTTATCAGAATTAATTTGTGCATTCTCGTCATCAGGTGAACGAAAAAAAGTATACGATAGAGTAATGTTTCTGACATCCATTGCACTAGAGTCCTGGAGTATTTCTGGATCGACATAAAATGATATAGGCATAGAAATTTCCTGGCCAGGAGTTAATTTTTGTTCTGTAAAACAAAAGCACTCAATCTTTTGAAAGTATTGGCCCACCTTATGTGGTGTCACGTTAAACGTGGCGTTACCAATGATTGCGTTATCACTCCAATTTTTTGCTGTGTAGCTGGCCAGGCTCTCCTCACCTATACGTACTCTAATTTTGTTTTGGTCAGGACTGAAACTCCAGGGCAAATCCGTATCAACATTAGAATCAAAAAGAACGGTAATTATAGGTGAGTCTACAGCAAGCTCTTTTTTTGGTTTTGTTGCAACATTAACTGTAGTCCCACCATAACCGGTGACTTGACAGAATAATTGGTAAAGAGGAACCGAGGCAAAAGCAAGACCAATCATACCTCCTGCAATTGCAAATAACGTTACTGCAGTCTTAACATTTTTTTGATCAGAAGTGCTCATTTATTACTGCTTCTATAGTAGGTCACTATTCTGCTGGCTTTGCACTAAGGCCCGGATCAATCTCATGGGTGTGAAAAGGAGCTGGAGAGGCAACCGTCCACTCTAAAGTGTCTGCACTTTCTCCCCATGGATTAGCTTCACATGGTATTTTTGCCCTAAATGCACAAAATACCACNTAGAAGAAATATATTGTTGATATCATTGTTATCACAGCACCAATTGAACTAACCATGTTCCAGCCAGCAAAAGCATCAGGATAATCCGGAATACGACGAGGCATACCTGCCATACCCAAAAAATGTTGTGGAAAAAAGACCAAATTTACTCCAATAAACGTCAAGGCAAAGTGAATCTTTCCCTGNATTTCAGAGTATTTGTAACCTGTCATCTTGCCAAACCAGTAGTATATCCCAATAAATATAGCAAATACTGCTCCTAGCGATAGAACATAGTGAAAATGTGCAACAACATAATACGTATCATGGAATACAATATCTACGCCGGGATTTGCCAGGACAATACCAGTCATTCCACCAAACACGAACAGGAAAATGAANCCCATAGTCCAAACCATAGGGGTATCNAANCGAATAGAGCCACCCCACATAGTGGCAATCCAACTAAAAACTTTCAGACCAGTAGGTACTGCAATAACCATTGTCGCTGCTAAAAAATAGGCACGAGTGTCTACATCCAAACCAACCGTATACATATGGTGAGCCCAAACTACAAAGCCAATCACTCCAATTGCAGCCATTGCATAGGCCATGCCCAAGTAGCCAAAAACCGGCTTTCGCGAAAAAGTAGATACAACTTGGCTAACTATGCCAAAAGCAGGTAAAATCATTATGTAAACTTCTGGATGACCAAAAAACCAAAACAAATGCTGCCACAATAGTGGATCACCACCTCCTGCAGGTTCAAAAAAAGTAGTTCCAAAGTTTCGATCAGTTAGCAACATTGTTAGCGCACCTGCTAGAACGGGAATTGCAAGCAAAAGAAGGAATGCCGTAACCAGCATTGCCCAAACAAAAAGAGGCATCGTGTGTAGCGTCATATTGGAAGCACGCATATTGAGAATGGTTGTTATCAAATTAATTGCGCCCAGAATTGACGAAGCTCCTGCCAAATGCAGACTAAGTATGCCAAGATCAACACTTGGTCCCGGGTGCGCATCTGCGCTAGAAAGCGGAGGGTAAACTGTCCACCCTGTTCCAACACCATCACCAACAAAAGCAGACATAATCAACAGAATTAACGCGGCAGCAAGTAGCCAAAAACTTACATTATTCATTCTTGGAAAGGCCATATCCGGTGCACCAACCATTAAGGGCACCATCCAGTTCCCGAAGCCACCAATTAGTGCAGGCATAACAACAAAAAACACCATCAGAAAAGCATGTGCAGTGACTAGAACGTTATAAAAATGAGTGTCTTCAATAAATTGAATTCCAGGCTCAGCAAGCTCTAGCCGAATGAGCCAAGACATACCACCACCGATCAGAGCCGCAATGATTGAAAGTACAAAATACATAGTGCCAATGTCTTTGTGATTTGTCGAGAAAAGCCATCGGCCAATACCTTTCGGTGTGTGATCGTCGTTCATAGTGTCTGCGTAAACCATTTTTTCCCTTCTTAGAGCACTTTAAAAAAATACCACAAATGCTTTTAAATTATGAAATTTAATATTTTCCAACNTCTCAACTCTATTGGTCCAACAAGTTTTGGACATTAGCAACAAGAGCATCTTGCTGACTAACTGCTGCGTACTCTTTCTGTGCTTTTTTTACCCAATTTTTATATTCGTCTTTTGACACCGCCCTTACTGTAATAGGCATAAAGCCGTGTTGTGCACCACACAATTCTGAACACTGTCCTCTATATACACCTTCTCGATTAATCCTAACCCAAGTTTCGTTAATTCTCCCAGGCAGAAGGTCAATTTTAATTCCAAATGATGGTACAGCCCAGTTATGTATCACATCTTCACTTGCTACCAGAATTCGAATATCAGTATTGATAGGTAAAACCACCTCCTCATCGACAGTCAACAAACGAGGTTGTCCATCTTCAAGTTCATTATCAGCAACCATGAAACTATCAAATGTAAAACCACCATCATCTGGATACTCATATTGCCAGTACCATTGATGACCAATGACCTTTAACGTCATTTCAGGATTGTTTGTTTTGTCCATGAAGTAAAGAAGCTTTAGGGAGGTCACAGAAATAATGACTAAAATTACAATGGGAACAACTGTCCACGCCACTTCTAATAAAGTATTGTGGGTGGTTTTCGAGGGGATTGGGTTTGCTTTTTCGTTAAAACGCACACTCACGTAAATAAGTAGCGCTAGCACGAAAATAGTAATTGACACTAATATGTACAAGAGCATGTCGTGAAAGCTATGGATCTGTTCCATAACAGGTGTGGCTGCTGGCTGGAAACCCATTTGCCAAGGCTGCGGCTGATCTGCAAAAACTGAATATGAGCCACCAAAGTATAGTGGAAAGATTACCCAAAAAGCTAAAGTTTTAATTTTTTTGAAAATGGATTTCATTCAAATTGTCCAATAAGTGGTTCGATAATGATTCCAGATTGGTCATGTGTAGAAAAAATAAATATTAACAATAATTTGATTAATTTTATGCAGTGCCTTAATCAGATCACTGCCTCAATGACTTCTCCGCNATTCTGATGATGATGATGTTCTGATGATGATGTTCTGTCACTAATTACTGTACGCCAAGTCTTTTTGAGTTAGCGTTACACGAAGCCATATAAACTAAACTATATTAGAAAATGCTACTAACTACTAACCACGACCTTGAATATCATGGGAATTTGTTATTGGAAAGTGTTTTTTTGTTCACGAGAGTCAACAAAGCGAGAGACATTCTACAAGCACTAACTACAAGCACTAAAAAAATATTTTTAAAGAATTTGTGTAAATTGAGATAAAAGTGCAATTTTAAAATTCATTTTGTGCCATTTCTGATTCAAAAATTGTTTTTGGTCTCTTTGCTCTTTTACTCACAGAACCAAAATCGAAAAATTTCTATAATTCTCGAGTTATGCAAAACAACTATTTCCACTCTGTCATGCTGTTGATTCTGTTGCCTTGTTAATCCCATTCTCATTATTTATTGGTTTATCCTCATTGGCCCCGTTACCAGGATTTTCAGGGACCTCCACCCTTTTTAAGAGAGGTTNATCTGAGTTCTCTTCAGGTTTATCTGCAACCTGTTCATCCGTTGCTGAACCCTCCGTAAGCCCCTTAGTTAAAGTATCATTTTTCTGAGGCCGAGATCGATACTGCCCCTTATTGGTGTCATTTTTACGACCACGACTTTGTTGATTGTTAGGCTTTCCACCCTCTTGGTTGAGAACGCGTTGATAATGTTCGGCATGCTGAAAATATCCCTCTGCAGCAATTCTGTCTCCAGACGAAGTTGCATCGCGCGCGAGAGTTAAATATTTGTCAAGAACCTGCTGCGCTGAACCACGTACTTTCACATCGTTATCAGCACTTCCCCTTGAATTTTGATTACGTTTGCCGCTGTTTCGGCCACGACCCCTACGGGGATTTGAGGCATTTTTCATAAACTTTGTATCTCTATTACAAGCGGGCGCTTAGTAAAAACTCAAAACAGCTTGTGTGTATCTGAATAAGTCCCCAACAAGCTTTATAATAATTAGAACTTGCGATTTGCTAGCCCTATGCACACTCATTCAATTAGTTTGAGTCAACTAGTGTTAAAGTGAAGGATATAAAGCCTTTATACGGCGCCCTAGCGTAAAGTTAATGTAATCTAATTTAGACTACTCTTCTAGACAAAAATAGTCAGGATGGCCCGGCTTTCCAACAATTATTTTTTAAAAACACAAAATTTTACATCTTTGCAGCCACACAACGTCCAATTCCAGAAAGATCCGGATAAATAGAAATATTGCGTAAACCCGCATTTTTTAACAATTTAGACACATCATTTGCCTGATTAAACCCAACCTCAAAGAAAACACTATAGGTCAAATTCTTTGTTTCAGCTAGCAATGAAAGTATAGCTTTGTATTCCCTGAGGCCATCTTCACCTGCAAATAGTGCAATATTTGGTTCGAAACCAACCACATCACATGAGATTCTATTTCTATCTTTTTCTGCTATGTAAGGAGGATTACAAATAACAATATCGAACTGTTCCATACTTGGCATCACATTATTCCAGTCCATGTGGATAAAATCTACCCGCGACCCCATGCCAAGGTTTTCACAATTAAACTTAGCAATTTTGAGTGCATCTTTGCTAATATCAGTACCAACACCCGTGGCATTTTGATATTCATGCAACAAGGCGAGAAGCAAGCAGCCTGAACCAGTTCCAAGATCTAAAATTCGAGCAGGCCACTTTCTATCCGGATGATTTATGAGGACTGCCTCGATTAACGTTTCGGAGTCTGGCCTAGGAATAAGTGTCTCAGAAGTTACCTTAAAAGGCAAACTCCAGAATTCTTTTTTTCCAGTAATTAAAGCTAAGGGTTCAAACTGGGACCGTCTGAAAATTAACTTACGAACGCATTGCAATTCCCGCTCATTAACTTGTTTTTCAGGATAGCCGAACACCTGTTGAGATGTCATTTTAAGTCCATGAGCAACAATGAGGCGGGCGTCAAGTTGTGCCCCTTTTAAATTTGCACTCCTGAGGGTTTCGATTGACTCTTTTAAGATTTTGCCAACTGTTATCACTTTATATCTGCTAGTAAATTAGACTTATCCTCTGAAATCAGGGCGTCAATAGCCTCATCTAACTCGCCATCCAAGACCCTGTCCAGCTTGTATAGAGTAAGGTTAATGCGGTGGTCAGTAATGCGCCCTTGTGGGAAGTTGTACGTCCGAATTCTCTCAGAACGATCGCCAGAGCCAACTTGGCTTTTACGTGCGGCGGCACGTTCAGCATCTACCTGCTGGCGTTGATGCTCAAATAGCCTCGAGCGTAAAACTCGCATAGCCTTTGCTTTATTTTTGTGCTGGGATTTTTCGTCCTGCTGAGAGACGACTATACCAGTAGACAAATGAGTTATGCGAATGGCACTGTCCGTGGTATTGACTGATTGTCCACCCGGCCCACTTGCGCGAAAAACGTCAATACGTAAATCTTTATCATCAATATGAACGTCAACTTCCTCCGCTTCTGGCATTACGGCAACCGTTGCTGCTGAGGTATGAATTCGCCCCCCTGACTCTGTCGTTGGAATGCGTTGGACTCTATGTACGCCAGACTCAAACTTTAACCGTGCAAAAACACCACGACCTACTATAGAAGCTATGGCTTCCTTACAGCCTCCAATACCAGTCTCACTCATTTCTAAGATCTCAAATTTCCAACCACGGTTCTCAGAATAGCGCTGGTACATACGAAAAAGTTCTGCTGCAAAAAGCGCTGCTTCATCTCCACCCGTTCCGGCGCGGACTTCAAGGATAGCATTTTTTTCGTCAGCCTCATCCTTTGGCAACAGAAGCATTTGAATTTTTTTCTCCAGAAGAGGGATGCTGTTCTTTAAATCCTGGAATTCAGCATTTGCCAGTTCACGCATCTCTGAGTCAATCTCTGGATCTGATATCATTTCAGCCAAACTAGATGCTTCAGTCTTAGCCGAGTCTANTTGTGCTATACTCTCAATAATTGGCGTTAACTCGGCGTATTCTCTGGACATATCGGCAAAGGCGTCAGATGAGGCCACACCAGGTACTGCCATTAAATCCACAAGTTCATCATACCTACTAACAACCCTTTGTAAATTTTTAGACAGACTCAATCTCGCCACTCCTTAATTTTTTTTCTCATCATCGAGACCAAATAAAAGACTAATATTTTTTTCTATTTCACGCCAATCATCGGAATCAGCCGCTAATTTTCGAAGAGCCTCAGTTGGTGCATGAAGTAGCCTGTTAATCAAAAGTCTGGTAACTTTTTCAGGATCACTACCACTATCTTTCAGAACTTGTTTGCGGGTAGTGTTAAAATGAGAACGTAAACGGTTAAGTACCGGAACAGCTGAGCGTTCCGTATGGTCACGAATAAAGAAATCCAGTTCTTCGTCAACAATTCTCCATGCCGCAATTGACTCATCTTCACGAACTGCCCTTCCCTTCATGGCAACACGTTCTAGATCATTCAAACTATAGAAAAAGGCGTCATCGACGCGTTCGACATGAGGGTCAATATCCCCAGGCAAAGCTAAATCTATCAGAAATACTGGCCTGTGACGGCGGCTCTTGATGGCACTTTCCAAAACATCAGCCTTAACCGCATAACGCCGTCTGCCAAGAGAGGCCAAAACAATATCTGCCTCAATCAGAAGATTGGGCAAATCTTCGAAAGCAGCCACATGACAGTTCATACGCTTGGCCATTTCTTCAGCTCTACTTTCTAGCGGATGAATTGTAATAAGCTTACCAATACCAGTAGTGAGCATATTTGAAGCAATTAGCTCTCCCATTTCCCCACTACCAATCAGTAAAACACAGCAATTTCTTAAATCACCGTGAAGATCGCCAGCAAGTTGAGTTGCTGCAGCTGCGATAGAGACCGGTCGCTCACCAATAGCAGTTTTTTTTCGTACTTTTTTTGCTGTTGCATATGCAGCCTGCAAGATCGACTCCAAGCTACTAGATGTCATGCCAACTTTCTTTGAGAGACGGTGGCTGGCTTTAATCTGCCCTAGCACTTGAGGCTCACCAATGATTAAACTGTCCAAAGAAGAGGTTACAGCAAAGATTTGGCGTATTGCTTGTTTATTCCAATAGACATACAATTGGCTGATCAATTCTGAGGGTTCTAACTCTGCATGTTGAGCTAGAACTTTGGTTACATTTCCAACCAAATTAACGTCATCAATTGATTTATCTTCGCAAAACGCCTGAATTTCGACCCTATCACAAGTTGACAAAATTATAGCTTGGCCAATCCCAATATTTTTGAGGTCCTCAAGCAAAAAAGGTTCTGCTCCTACTTCAACAAACAAACGATCACGCAAAGCCATAGTGCTAGATCTGTGATTGGCTCCAACAACAAGGACACGGCCTGGCAAAAAATTAATGGGATCAGAAGTATTTACCACAGCTTCGCTAACAATAGCTGGCCAGGTGCTCCTCCAAAGATGCTAACGACACCTCTATCTGATCACCACTTTCCATATTTCTTACAGTTGCCACCCTCTTAAACAATTCTTCCTCACCTAGGATAACTGCTGCAATTGCATTCACACTATTTGCACGCTTCATTCGTTTTTTCATACCTCCCGAATAACTCAATTCAATACAAAAGCCACTTTGGCGAAGCTTCTGTGTGATTATGAGAGCTTGTGTTTGGGCCTCCTCCCCGATTGGAATAACAGCAATAGGACGAGGCCCTCCCTCCGGAGCATCAATCATCATAGCTAGACGTTCAATACCTGCTGCCCAACCAACACCTGGCGTTTGTGGACCACCCATTTGCTTGATTAAGCCATCGTAACGCCCGCCTGCTACAAGCGCCCCTTGAGCACCTAGCTGCGTAGTCGTAAATTCAAATGCCGTGTGACAATAATAATCAAGACCACGAACAAGGCGTGGATTGATAACATAATCAACACCAGCTACATTAAGTCCTCTTTTGACATTCTCAAAAAAATCACGAGAATAATCATTAAGGCTATCCATAATCATTGGTGCATTCTTAATAATTACTCTATCACTTTGATCCTTGGAGTCGAGAATTCGCAGGGGATTATGCTTAAGACGCTCACGGCTATCTTTAGAGAGCGAATTCATGTGTTCCTTAAAATAATTTACCAGTTTTGTACGATAAGCTATTCTACTCTCGCTATCACCAAGACTGTTTAATTCAAGAACAGTTTTGTTACGAATACCAAGCGACTCAAGATAGTGAGAACCCAAGGCAATTATTTCAACATCGGCTAAAGGCCCTTCGACACCGAGAATTTCCACACCAGTTTGATGAAATTGGCGAAGACGACCCTTTTGCGGTCGCTCATATCGGAACATGGGCCCTTGATAAACAAATTTAAGTGGTAAATACTGGGTGAGACCACCTGAGATAAAAGCACGCGCCACCCCTGCTGTATTTTCTGGCCTCAAGGTCAACAAATCACCTGACTTATCTTCAAAGGTGTACATTTCCTTTGTAACTATGTCAGAAGTGTCACCTAGTGTTCGAGAAAACACCTCTGCACGCTCTAAAATAGGCGTTTCTATTTCATCAAAACCATAAAGAGCAGAAATGTCACGAACAGTATCTATGACTTTGCGATGACGTAAGGCTTCATCGGATAATAGGTCACGTGTGCCTCGAACCGGCTGCAAAGTCATGATTTTGACCTCTTCCGTTTAATCATTGTCCACTTCTAGGCGTGTAACGATTAGCTATGTAATCATCAATGACCTTCTTGAATTCTTCTACGATATTAGGACCGCGCAAAATCATTTTCTTTTTACCATCAATAAAAACTGGGGCTGACGGCTCCTCACCCGTTCCAGGTAAACTAATCCCTATATCTGCGTGTTTACTCTCACCGGGACCATTCACAATGCAACCCATAACAGCAAGTTTTAGGTCTTCAGCTCCGACATACTCATTTCGCCATTTGGGCATTGAATGGCGAACATGCAACTGTATTTTTTGAGCCAAGTCTTGAAAGACAGTACTTGTAGTACGCCCACATCCAGGACAAGCCGTGACTTGAGGTGTGAATGATCGCAGTCCCATGGTTTGCAGTAATTCCTGAGAAACAATTACCTCCTGTGTTCTGTCACCTCCCGGCTCAGGCGTCAAGGAAACTCGAATAGTATCTCCAATACCCTCTTGCAATAGTACTCCCAATGCGGTGCTTGAGGCGACAATACCTTTTGATCCCATGCCTGCCTCTGTAAGCCCCAAGTGCAGTGAGTAATCACAACGCACTGCCAAATCTCGATATATGGCAATCAGATCCTGAACTCCACTAACCTTACAAGATAGAATTATCTTATTCGCACTCATACCCAGTTCGAGTGCTCGTTTGGCGCTATCCAAGGCAGACCGAATGAGTGCTTCACGAGTAACATAAACAGCCTCTAGAGGCTCTGCAAGTCTGTGGTTTTCGTCCATTAATGATGCTACAAGTTCTTGATCTAAAGATCCCCAGTTAACCCCAATTCTGACCGGACGATCGAACCTAAGCGCAGTTTCAATCATGGTTGAAAATTGCTTATCCTTTTTTTCCTTAAAACCCACATTGCCTGGATTGATACGGTATTTTGACAAAGCTTCAGCACAGGCTGGATTATCTTTTAAAAGTTTATGACCTATGTAGTGAAAGTCTCCTACTAACGGGACTGATATACCCATAGCTTCTAATTTATCACGGATATGGGGGATAGCTTTTGCTGCCTCGTCCCTATCTACAGTTAATCGGACCAATTCAGAGCCAGCTTTAGCAAGTGCAGCTACTTGGGCAACCGAAGAATTGATATCGGCAGTATCCGTGTTGGTCATTGACTGAACCACGATAGGTTGATTACCACCAACCCTTACAGGGCCAATATCAACCGCAACACTTTTTCGTCTTGCAGATTGGGGAACGTCAAACAAGTCTTATATCCTCACGTGTTTGGTCTATTGTGCAGCAGAGCCCAGCCGTAACTTATCCGGATCAAGTGTGATGTTTTTCAAAATAGTCCCAGGCGGGGCAAGATCTGGCACAGGTTTACCTTCCACAAGTATTTCTAATGCTCCGGCATTACCAGTCAAAAGGACAAGGCCTGATTTATTTGGCACCTGATAACTATCACCTGTCTTAAGCAATTGAGTTAGCAACAATTTATTTGCATTGTTATCGCGAACTTGAATCCAACTATTTCTTCGTGCTCTAACAAGAATTTTAAAATCTTCGTTTTCTGTACCATAAATCTTGCTTTCTTCATTATTCTCAGTCTTCAAAGGTGTTTGAGATACACTTTGAGACTGCATAGGTTTTTCAATGTCTGCTGATCCAGAACCTTGCGTGCTCTCTGTTGACTCTACTGAAAGAGGCTCGGTTTTAGGTTGTGGATTGACTACAGGTTTTGGGGAAGGCGCATCCATGTCCTCGGGCTCGACATCTGTAATGTTTGCTTTTTTCTTTTTTGAAGTTTGAGCCGCGAAGTCTATTTGTTCAGTTTTTGGTTTATCGACTACTTTTTGAGTAGCTTGGGTTTTTTGGACTGGGCTACCCTCATCTGATATATTACTTTCAGTTACTCCAAGTTTTTCTTTTGCCTCTGATTCAGTACTTTGGAGACTTTCTGATAAAGGTTCATTGGCATCCGCAACAAAAATAGGTTCGGTTTTACTCTCTGCCTCACTTTTGTTCTCCTTGGAGCTGAGATGCTCAGGAACTGAAGAAATTGCAGTATCGTTGAGGGTATCATCAGTTGTGCCTACGTACCAGCCACCGTAAGCAAGAAAGAAAATAACTACACCTATTAAAACTACAGCCCCACCTGGGAGGCTGGTCTCTGGAATTGGTTCAGGAAAAACAAGTTCAGTATTAACAGACTGCGATGCAATCTCATCTTTACTGCGACGCACAACTTCTTCACTATCTAGGCCTAGAAAATCTGCGTAAGAACGCATAAAACCAGCCACGTAAACAGCTCCAGGCAACTCTTCATAGCGTCCATCTTCAATAGCCTCCAAATAAATATAGCGAATATGGAGGGTTTGAGCTACAGAACGAAGGTCATGACCTAGCCTTATGCGCGAAGCCTTCAACAATGCCCCTACATTATTCAGGTTAGTTTCTTCCTCTTGTAAAACTTCGGTGTTTTTACCTTGTAAGGTCATTTTAATTTCCCCATGAAAGCAAACAATAGACTTCCAAGTTTTTTTGAGATAGAAATAATCTTGGATAAATTCCAACCTCAAGGATTATATTAAATTATCCTCTGAAAAAAATACCAAAACAAGTTCTATTCTGCATCACTCACCAAGAACATCAAAACTATACCCTTACTCCTTGATCCTTTGCAAAGGATAGTATGTTTCCGCGAAGACTATGTTGTGACAAACCATATAGCGTGTTCATGTATTGTCCCAGGGGCTTGACCCTCAAACTTCTAATCATTGCTTTAATAGGACCAACTGCACTTGGCTGAACGGAAATGCTCCGAAAACCGATACCAATTAGCGCCATTGCGTCAAGGGGCTCAGCTGCCATCTCACCACAAAGACTTAGATCAACCCCTGCCCCATCGCAATGAAGAACAATATCACGAAGCATTGATAGAACAGGTGGAGAAAGCGTATCATAACGTTTGGATAATCGTGGATTTCCACGATCTGCCGCAAACAAAAATTGGCACAAATCATTACTTCCTACAGACACAAAATCTACTCGCTCAAGTAAAACAGGCAATTGAAACAGCAAGGACGGAACTTCTAGCATGACACCAGCCCTTACGCTCTTTGGAATATTTCTGCCACGCTCTATTTCTCGCTTTAATTCACGCTGCAGCAAAGAGCGCGCCTTATCAAACTCTGAAACTTCAGCAATCATGGGAAACATGACGGATAGATCTCTACCTTCAGCAGCCTGAATCAAGGCTCGCAATTGCCGGCGCATAATCATTGGCCGATCCAATGAAATTCTTATAGCTCTCCAGCCCATGGCTGGATTTGCCTCATCTTGTGCATTCCAGTAAGGCAAAATTTTATCACTCCCAACATCGAGAGTACGAAAAGTCACAGGCTTATTCGAAGACTGTTCAAATACCTTGGTATATATTTCACGTTGAGCTTTTACATCAGGAAATTCAGAGCGAACCATGAACGGCACTTCAGTCCGATAAAGGCCAACCCCATCCGCACCCGTGTCATGCAAATATGGTACATCAATTAACAAACCAGCATTTATATTAAGATTTATGTGGATCCCATCCTTTGTAACACTCTCCATATCACGAAGTTGAGAATATGATGCCTTACGTTCAGCTCGCACGCGAGCACTATTTCTAAAGCGTTCGCAAACCTCTTCACCAGGACGAATAAAAACCTGCGCATTGGTTCCATCAATAATGATAGGTTCACCAGTTTCAATTTGATTAAGTATATTGCGGGCCTGACCAACTACTGGAATGTCCAAAGCCCTTGCCACAATAGACACATGTGCCGTTGGGGAACCCTCCTCGAGCACCAATCCCACAAGCTTGGAACGTTCGTAGTCCAGTAATTGCGCAGGTCCCATGTTACGTGCAATCAAGACCAAATTGTTAACATCGTAGTAAGTTTCATTTCCAGCAAGAGATCCTTTTAAGGCTTTTGACCCACTTAAATGTTGCAATAAGCGAGTACTTAGATCCTCTAAATCTAAAATTCTTTCACGCAGATACGAATCAGTAACTTGATTCATTCTAGCCCGAATATCGTTATTTATTTTTTGAACAGCAGCCTCAGCAGTCAAACCACTAGAAACAGCCTCATCAATACGATTGAACCAACCCGTGTCCTCTGAGATCATTTGGTAAGTTTCAAGCACTTCACGATGTTCACCTGACGCTGCCAGATCAGTTTTTTTCATCATGTCGTCAAGTGCACCATGCATCTCCGACACAGCTATTTTCAAACGCTCATGCTCAAAATCGACGTCTTCAGCTACTAAACTAGTAACATTAAACTTGGGCTCGTGAAGGACAGCAACACCTACCCCAAGGCCTGGGTTAAATGTCAACCCTCCAATTCTGAGAGGCAGCAATGCATTACCATCCGCTGGCATCAGTTCTGCACGATCAATCAATTCACCGCCACTGATCAATTCAGCTAGAACCATGGCGACAGTCTCTAAAACTTCAATTTCCTCATCACTATAATTGCGCCGAATTCTATTCTGAACGCTTATGACACCAATAACCCTACCTCCACGCAAGACAGGTACACCCATTAGTGATTGGTACAGTTCCTCTCCTGTTTCCGGACGTAGCACAAAGTCAGGATGGCTTGCTGCATCCGCTAAAGCTATAGGACGAGCTTGTGCACCCACCATTCCAATCAAACCCTCGCCAACACGAAGGCGTGTATTATGAACGGCTGATTCATTTAAGCCCTTGGTAGCAAATAATTCCAGCACCTCTCCCGGACGTATCACATAAACTGAGCAAACTTCAGTAACCATATCGGCTGCAATAACAGAAACAATTTTGTTAAGGCGCTGCTGGGCTTCATCAGCACCAGCCATAACATCACGCACTCGGGCCAAAAGCTGACGCGAGACAGGCATCATGGGAGAACTTAGGCTGGATTTTATTGGAGGAACTGTCATGCCAAGTGAATTATGAGTTAAACCTTCCTAATCTCAAAGGGGTGTATTGATAGGTCTTTTATGATTTTCCTCTGTTGCTCAAGCAGTGGATTGCTTGATGAATAAGCTCATCAATGATTTCTTGGGTTGGCTGTTCAGTTTTAACCATGCCAACACTCTGTCCTGCCATCAAAGAGCCGTATTCCACGTCACCTTCAATTACTGCACGCTTTAGGGCACCAGCCCAAAAATGCTCTATTTCAAGCTGGGCTTCTTTTAATTCGACCTCACCCTTTTCAACACGAACTGCTGCTTCGCGCTGAGCTTGACTGAATAGCTTGGTACCTTCATTGACAAGAGCACGAACAGGGATAATCGGAAATCTAGGATCTATTTGAACCGTCGGCACTGCATCACGAGAATTAGCCCTTATAAAGGATTCTTTAAAATTTGGATGCGCAATAGACTCATTNGCGCAAACGAAACGCGTACCTAACTGACACCCCGAGGCACCCATTTCAAGATATGACACTATTGCCTCACCACGACTGATACCACCAGCAACAAAAACTGGAATGTCAGTAATATGCGGCAATATTTCCTGAGCTAGAACGCTGGTCGCTACTGGACCTATATGGCCACCAGCTTCGGTGCCTTCAATAATTAGTGCATCTGCTCCATTCTTAATCATTCTTTTTGCTAAGGCCAGGGCCGGAGCAAAACAAATTATTTTGATACCAGTTTTTTTTAATTTAACAATAGACCCAGAACTCGGAACGCCACCGGCTAAAACCACGTGAGTGACACTAGCTTCCGCACAAACATTAATTAGTGCTTCAAGTTCTGGGTGCATTGTAATCAAATTGACGCCAAAAGGCTTTTTGGTCTTTGCCTGAGTTTCAGCAATTTCTAACGCTAATAATTCTGGAGTCATTGCACCACAGGCAATTACTCCAAAACCACCTGCATTAGAAATAGCGGAAACTAAATTTCGGTCAGACACCCAAGACATTGCGCCACCAAGTATGGCTGTCCGTGAACCAAGAAAACTACAACCACGGCGCCATAGTGCATCAAGTTTTTTTTCTGCAATCATTTCTGACATAAGTTACTCTGTGTCCAATCCATAAATAGTATGTAAAGCGCGAACAGCGCGCTCAGTATATTTTTCAGCAATCAAAACACTAACCTTGATTTCTGAGGTTGAAATTACCTGAATGTTGATCCCTTCATCAGCCAAGGATTTAAACATACGCTGAGCAACTCCTGCATGAGAACGCATTCCTACGCCAATTACTGAAATTTTTACCACACTAAGATCAGTTCTTAAATTTTGGTAACCAAGATCACTCTTGTTGAACTCCAAAATTTCGATAGTACGCTCAAAATCACCTTTACTCACTGTAAATGTCAGGTCTGTTGCCTTACCATCATCNGAGATATTCTGTACAATCATGTCAACATTGACGTTGGCATCAGCAAGCGGGCCAAAAATCCCTGCAGCTACACCAGGGTTATCTGCTACTTTACCGAGGGTTATTTTTGCCTCATCTCTAGAATAGGCAATTCCACTTACAAATTCCTGTTCCACAACTTCGTCCTCATCAACAACTAGGGTTCCGGGTTTATTATTAAAAGATGATAGCACTTGCAGGCGTACAGCGTGTTTCATAGCAATCTCAACAGCACGAGTTTGAAGCACCTTGGCACCGACAGAGGCCATTTCAAGCATTTCTTCATGAGTTATTTTTTCTAGCTTGTGGGCCTTTGCAACAATCCTTGGATCAGCCGTATATATACCCTCAACATCCGTATAGATATCGCAACGATCCGCTCCCAAGGCCGCAGCTAGGGCTACTGCAGAAGTATCAGAGCCTCCTCGACCTAGGGTTGAAATACGACCATCCTGTCCGATACCCTGAAAACCTGCAACGACAACAACATAGCCTGCTTGTAAACTACCTATTACATTTTTTCCAGTAATTGACTGTATTCTGGCTTTGCCATGAGCATCATTAGTTTGAACAGGTATCTGCCAACCCTGCCATGAGCGAGCGGAAACTCCCAATTCTTGCAATGCAAGGGAAAGTAGACCAGACGTTATTTGCTCACCAGCAGAAACGACAACATCATATTCCTGGGGGTCGTAAAGCGTAGTTATTTCGTTAACATACCCGACTAGACGATTCGTTACCCCCGACATGGCCGAAACCACAACAGCTATCTGATTACCTTCATCTACCTCAGCTTTAATGCGGAGTGCAACCGCCTTAATTCGTTCAATGTCACCAACAGATGTGCCACCAAATTTTAAAACCAAACGNGCCATCGATATAACCTAAAAAAGGAATATTTAAAAAAAAACATTTAATAAGCTTGCTTAGAAGCAAGAGGCGCGTATACATACTCCATATAGTCAAAATGAAGCAAGAGACATGGAAACAAACAATACATCAACCGCATCTGCCCAGGAGATTGCCCGTTTTACCGCCATGGCTGACGCATGGTGGGATCCTAACGGCAAATTTAAACCCCTGCACCAAATCAATCCATTACGTATCGAGTACATTCGTAACTTAATTTGCCAACATCATGATCGTGACCCAAAGGGAACTAAACCATTAAATAAAATTAAATTACTAGATATTGGTTGTGGCGGTGGTCTTTTATGCGAACCCATGCAGCGGTTAGGCGCGACGGTAACTGGTATTGACGCTGGGAAGAAGAACATTGCTATCGCCAGTTTGCACGCTAAGCAAAGTGGCCTTAAAATTAATTATTGCCACCAGCTACCAGAAGACCTAACTAAAACTAAAGATACATTTGATGTCGTGTTAAACATGGAAGTTATTGAACACGTTAAAAATGTTGACACATTTCTTAAGTCTAGCGTGTCTCTTGTAAAACCAGGCGGGCTAATGGTTCTCTCAACTATCAATCGTACAATGAAATCCTTAATACTAGCAAAGATCGGTGCAGAATATATTTTGCGTTGGTTGCCTGTTGGAACACACGACTGGCGTAAATTCGTAAAACCCTCTGAGTTGGCAAGTGGGCTCAGATCCTGCAAGGTTAATGTTACTGATGTTACCGGAATGGTCTACAACCCATTCAAAAATATATGGTCCTTATCTGATGATCTCAGTGTTAATTATCTTGTTTCCGCAAAGAAAAACTAAAACCACCGCATAATAATTGTGTCAAAAAATAATTGTTTTCATGTTTTCTAAAAAAACATAACTGTCAAAATAAACTGGCTGTATTCAAAAAAATCTAATTCTTTTGTCGCAAGCCATTAATAGCCAATATCAATTCTTCCGACGAGTAGAACGAGGAAGTTTTGGTAGGCGGGCAAAATCAACTCCTTCCTCATCAAGTTCTTGAACCTCTTTTTCTGTAGCCTCACCATATATGTTTCTCTTAATTGTCTCCCCATAATGAATAGCACGCGCTTTTTCGGCAAAATCATCACCAACATATTCAAAGTTGTCTTCAACAACTTTATGTAATTTCCTAGCTGCTTTTAGTACTTGCTCTGCGACTTCCTGTGCTTTTTTTTCATCCGAACCTCCTGAGATCCTTCCACCTTTTGCGATGCTTGGTGTCATCAAAGCCTTAGTAACTTGAGTGTCACCGCATACTGGACAATGTATATCCCCACACTTACGCTGGTCCGCAAAAGACTTACTTGNACGAAACCAAGCCTCAAATTCATGGCCTTTTGAACACTTAAGTTGAAAGTGAATCATTTTATATCGCTACCCAAAAGTATTAACCTAATAGCCATTTAAGCCATTTAATCTTACAAATCCATATTTTATAATAAATTTAAAATTAGAAATTTTCCATACTGATAACTAGAAACAAGAAAAAGTAACATAAATATTTATGACAAATACAAAGAGTACAAAGAGCAAAAATCGAATAAAAAAAACCCTTGCTAATTTTTTCACCATGACCCAAAGCTGTCGAACTTTTTGACCTTGAAATAATAGGACTGGTCGTCATTTCGTTTGAATACGGAGTCAAAAAAAAGTACTTCACCCAGTGGCCAACTAACTCAAGTCTACTACAAAATACATAGAAATAATTGATCACAAAAAAAATTAACTAAAGCCTCATGTATTAAATTTGCACAAGAACAAAAAATGCCAAGCGTTAGTTCAACAATATCAATAATTTATTAGCTCAAAATCTCTGTCATGTCTAATAGCAGGGATTTTATTTCGCGCCTCATCAACCTTCGTCAGGTCAACGTCGGCAATTATAAAGCCAATGTCTTCACCTCCGTCGGCTACTACCTCACCCCATGGGTTAACAATCAACGAGTGTCCATATGTTTGCCTGTTTCCAGGATGATTACCACACTGCGCCGGTGCAATAACATAACTACCCGTTTCTATTGCGCGAGCCCGTTGCAAGACATGCCAATGGGCTCGACCACTCACACGAGTGAAAGCAGAGGGAATTGAGAGCATTCGTGCCCCAGCATGGCCTAGTGCACGGTACAAATAAGGAAAGCGTAAATCATAACAAATTGTCATACCTAACTTGCCCCAGGGGGTCGTTGCCAGAACGAGTTTGTTACCTGGATTATAAAAATCTGATTCAAGGTGGTTTTCGGCCCCACCCAATTCAACATCGAACATATGTATTTTATCATAACGAGCACAAATCGCCCCATTGTTATTTATCAAAAACGAGCGATTCGCCATTTTGTCATTTTTTGGCAGGTCTATAAGCAATGAACCAACCAAAATCCATGCCCCAGTCTCTTGAGCCATACTCTGAAAAGCAAACAAGGCTTGGTTGTTCTCTTCAGGCTCAGTATTTGATTTTAATATGTTTTTGTTTGAAGCCATTACATTAGTTGCTTCAGGAAGCGCAATTAAGTCAGCACCAGCATCGCAAGCTTTCCTTACTATACCCCACGCAACATCTAAATTACGCTGAACACTTTCACCAGAAGTTATCTGTATGCAAGCAACCTTGAGAGAATCCTTCATTGAGGCATATCAGTATCAATGCCAAGCAAATTATCAAGTTCGCCATCAATATCAAGCTCTGTAAGATCACTAAAACCACCAACCGACTTGTCACCAATAAATATTTGTGGAACAGCGGTTTTTCCAGTTCGAGTTGTCATTTCTTGGCGTTTTCTTGGATCGTTGGTGACATCATGTTCAACAAAATTAACGCCCTTCTTTTTCAAAAGACTAATTGCTCTAGAGCAATAACCACACAAGGAAGATGTGTAAATTTCAACTTTGGCCAAAACGGAAAACTCCAATATTATTATAAGAATCAACTTATCTTTATTTTCTTATATATTAAATAACGGTGCAAAGGAAAGAGGATCAGGATAATGTACCAAAACAAATTATTAACCTGACACTCCCAGCAGGCCAGCAATCATTTCAAAACAAAGCTTTATTTGATATGGGCAAAGTGACAAAGGAGTGAATGACAAGCAAAATACAAACGCCAAAAGGCTAATTCAATCCTCAACAGAAACAAATTGGCTTTTGTCTGGCATACTATCTGTGTCATAAACTAAATATGGCAGACACTATAAATGTCTTCAATCGTGGCACTGTTAACTGTCACCGCAACCGTGCAGCAGAAAATTTCAGAGACCATGATTTTCTGATTTCTGAGACCGGTGAGCGTTTGTGTGATCGTTTGGATGATGTAAACCGTCAGTTTCCAATTGCGCTTGATCTGGGTTGCAGAACTGGAGGCCTGAGCCGCATAATCGGAAAACGTGGTGGTATAAAAAAAATGATCCAATGTGATATTTCAAAAGCTATGTGTGATCACGCTGATAAATTAGTTGTGGTCTCAGACGAGGAATTTATACCCTTTGCCCCAAAAAGTTTTGATTTGGTTATAAGTAACCTGACACTTCACTGGGTTAATGACCTACCTGGTTGCCTGACCCAAATACGTCAAACTTTGAAAAAGGATAGTTTATTTCTGGCCAGCATGCTGGGTGGTGAAACTCTAAAAGAATTGCGCCAGTCCTTATCCAAAGCTGAGTTAACAATTAAAGGCGCTTCAACACAACNCATTTCACCATTTGCTGACGTAAAAGATGCTGGAAATTTACTACAACGTAGTGGCTTCTCCTTACCTGTTGCAGATACTGAGACAATCACTGTTTCCTATCCTGACCCCCTAAAACTTATGAACGATCTTCGTGCTATGGGTGAGAGTAATGCAACGACTGATGCCTATAAAGGGCTTACAAGCCCAAAACTTTTAATGGAGGCTGCGCGTTTTTATGTGGAAGATTTTGCAAACGCCGATGGCCGAATTCCAGCTAGTTTTCAAGTCATTAATCTAAGTGGTTGGAGTGCCCAATAATTGGGCTGATAAAGTTACNTGGTTGCAATAAACAAAATTCAAAACTTCTTACTTAATATGTTTAAAAACGTCTGATACTTTATAACTCTACCTGTTACTATAGATTTATATTTGTAATAGCACAGGGTATTTAGAAGGAATTTTAATTAAACAAATGCTCTTTGACAGCTCATCGTGATGGTAACAAAATCTTTTATTAAAACAAATAAATTTTTCTTTGGTATTAAGTAACTATGAAATTTCCAGACCCGCTTATCCGGGGCCGTCTTATAAAAAGATACAAGCGATTTCTTGCCGATGTTGAGCTTGAAGATGGTAATACTGTCACAGCCCACTGCCCCAACTCTGGTTCCATGCTATCTGTAAAAGAACCTGGCTCCGAAGTCTGGCTATCACCTGCTAAAAATACTAATCGAAAGCTTGGTTATACCTGGGAACTCATAACAGTAGACAATACTCTTGTAGGTATCAATACAGCCCTTCCAAACGGCATCGTCGAGGAGGCTATTACCTCGGGGAAAATACCAGAACTAGATGGTTATGCATCCCTTCGGCGAGAAGTTAAATACGGCCAAAATTCTCGTATAGATATCTTACTTGAAGATCCCTCACTCCCTGATTGCTACGTAGAGGTAAAAAGTGTTACCTTGAAACGTGAATCAAAAAAGACTTGTCCAGTTGAGTTTCCCGACTCAGTGACAACCCGTGGAACAAAACACCTAGTAGAACTGTCTAATATGATTGCTCAAGGTTTTCGTTGCGTGATGTTTTACCTAGTTCAACGCCAAGATAGTGATATTTTCACCATTGCTGCAGACATCGACCCAGCCTATAAAGCCGCAATAGACGAGGCAATGAACGTAGGTGTCGAAATTTTATGTTATCGCTGTACACTAAATACAAAAAAAATAGAAATTTCAGAATCATTGAAATTGTTAATATAGATAAATTATAATGTAGATAAATTAAATGACTCAAAATAAAAAAGAAGAAACTTTCTATCAAGAAGAACGCATCATAAAAATTCATAGTGCGCAGGATTATTGCGGAATGCGTAAAGCTGGCAGATTAGCTGCCGAAACCTTGGACATGTTAGTGCCCCGAGTCAAACCTGGGATTACAACAGAAGATATCAATACACTAGTGCATAATTACACATTAGACCATGGTGGCATCCCGGCTCCTCTGGGATATCGCGGATTTCCAAAATCCGTATGCACATCAGTCAATAATGTCGTTTGTCATGGTATTCCAGGGCACAAAACACTCAAAGATGGGGACATCCTTAACATTGACGTAACTACCATCCTTGATGGATGGCATGGTGATACAAGTCGCATGTTCGTTGTTGGTGATGCTAGTATCAAGGCCAATAGACTAATCAAAACAACTTTTGAAAGTCTTTGGCGAGGTATCAAAGTTGTCCGTCCTGGGGCCACAACAGGCGATATTGGACATGCCATTCAAACCTATGTAGAAAAAAAACAATTGTCTGTAGTTCGCGATTTTTGTGGCCATGGGCTAGGCCGAGTCTTTCACGATGCACCAAATATCTTACATTTTGGGACTCCTGGTGGTGGTACAGTTTTGAAGGAGGGTATGTTCTTTACAATTGAACCAATGGTAAATGCCGGTGGAAACGGCGTAAAAATCAAATCAGATGGTTGGACAGCCGTTACTAAGGACCGCTCCCTTTCAGCACAATTTGAACATTCTCTTGCAGTCACAAAAAACGGATACGAAGTATTTACCCAATCACCTGCTGGCTTGGATTGTCCCCCTTTTGGCGTTTAGTCTACAGTAAATGTAGCATACAGGCCCACACAAGGACCCTGCATAAAGGTTAATATATACTTCTCAATCTAAGGGCTGCTGGCTTTACAAAACAAATTTGTATCTCTATCCATTATTACGTTCACATTAGCTGCAAGTAACTGAATGGAAAAAATTTTCGAAGCTATTATCAACTCACGCAAATTTTTTAGAAGATTTTGTAGATCACCACTTTTAATTTCCTTACCAGATCGCTATACCGCTGTGTGGACTCTTCATTTTCAACAGTCATTAACTGGAGGCAAATATGATACCACGCTATAGTCGTCCTAAAATGGCCAAAATCTGGGAGCCTTCTAACAAATTCAGATTGTGGTTTGAGATTGAAGCACACGCCTGTGATGCTCAAGCAAAACTTGGCGTCATTCCTGCAGATGCGGCAAAGTCTGTTTGGGAAAAAGGTGACCGACCCTACACACAAAAGCGCATCGATCGCATAGACGAAATTGAGCAATCTACTCATCACGATGTCATCGCTTTCCTAACAGAACTCTCTGAACTAATTGGAGACGAAGCCCGCTTTGTTCATCAGGGCATGACGTCATCTGACGTGTTAGATACTTGTCTTGCTATGCAAATGTGTCAAGCTGCTGACATTATAATTGAAGATATTGAGAGTCTCCTCACAATACTGGAGCGACGAGCAAAAGAGCACAAAAATGATGTTTGCATTGGCCGCTCCCATGCCATTCATGCAGAGCCAACATCTTTTGGTATCAAATTAGCTGGTCACTNTGCAGAATTCAAAAGATGCCATACACGTATGGTGCTAGCCCGTGAGGAAATTGCCACTTGTGCTTTATCAGGTGCTGTTGGTACCTTCGCTANCATCAACCCATGGGTGGAAGAGTATGTGGCAAATAAACTTGGCCTACAGCCAGAACCTATATCAACGCAAGTTATACCTCGCGACCGACACGCCACCTATTTTTCAACTATGGGCATTATAGCAAGTGCAATCGAACGTTTAGCTACGGAAATTCGACATCTGCAGCGCTCAGAAGTGCGCGAAGTCCAAGAGTATTTTGCGCCTGATCAAAAAGGCTCAAGCGCAATGCCCCACAAGCGTAATCCCATATTATCTGAAAACTTAACTGGACTTGCCCGAATTGTTCGAGCTGCAGTTACTCCAGCAATGGAAAATATCACTCTTTGGCACGAGCGGGATATCTCTCATTCATCTGTAGAAAGAACGTTTGGTCCCGATGCAACTATCACTCTTGACTTCGCTCTTGTTCGCTTAACCCAAATGATGAACAAATTAGTTGTCTACCCAAAGGTCATGATGGATAATTTGATGCAATTTGGTGGATTGCACGATTCTCAAAGGGTTTTACTAGCCCTTACTCAGCATGGTATTAGCCGTGAAGATAGCTACAAGATAGTTCAGGCTAGTGCAATGAAGGTCTGGCGAAGCTTTGGAATTGACCAAGACAACCCAGATGGGACTGTGGAGCAAAGACCGGAAGATGTTGAAGCAAGATCGCATGAAAACCGATTTTTTTTCTACCTTTCTAATGATGAACAAGTAGCTGAAGCTCTTGGGAAAGAAGGTTTGAAAAATTTATTTGATGGAAAATCTACCAACTTTCACCTTAAAAATGTAGATGTGATTTTCAAACGCATCTTCGGCTAAAACTCTAAGTAATTCTGTCTCGAAGCAAATTTCCAAATCTGATTGTTCACTAGAGACCTCACCGACTTCTAAAATAAATAGTAGCCATGACGAAATCAGGTGCATTTAATTAGAGAATAAAACCATAAGAAAATATGGCCAACAACTAAAGACTTGGGGTTTGTAAGCGATCAAGAAAGTACAAATAATCCAACTTATTAGTAGATTAAGAAAAACNTTATCTCCATTGATTGTATGTTCTTGTCATCACATCACATGCTTGAGCTCACACACTTTTATCAAGTTGCAGCTCAAAATCTTCAACTTCTAAGCTTGTTCAACTGCGAATTGCCCTAACATGAGACACCTGCTATAAAATCATAAAAAGGCCTGGAGACAGTCAATGAAGGCAAAAGTTCACGTCACCCTCAAACCCGGCGTACTAGATCCCCAAGGGAAGGCCGTTCAACATGCCCTAGATTCGCTTGGGTTTTCCGGCGTTGGCGAAGTTCGCCAAGGTAAATATATTGAGATCGATCTTTCTGATACAGACACCGAACTAGCAAGAGGACATGTAGAAAATATGTGCAAAAAACTGCTAGCAAATACTGTAATAGAAAATTACACCATCGAGATTACGGAATAATACAATGAAGACTTCGATCATTGTTTTCCCGGGATCAAACTGTGATCGGGATATAAAGGTCGCTTTAACTGCATCTCTGGGCTCAGCCCCAGATATGGTATGGCACGGTGCCACAGAACTTCCAGAAACNGACCTCATCGTAATTCCTNGTGGTTTCTCATATGGAGATTATCTCCGTGCAGGAGCATTGGCTGCACACTCACCTGTCATGCGGGAAGTCGTGTTACGAGCAGATGCTGGCGTGCCAGTACTTGGCATTTGCAATGGTTTTCAGATTTTGACAGAGGCCGGCCTACTACCCGGTGTGCTGATGCGAAACGCTGCTCTCAAATTCATTTGCAAAGATGTCTTTCTAAAAGTTCAAAATGCAAATACGGTCTTTACTTCAGGGTACTCTGAGGGGCAAATAATTCGTATACCCATTGCCCATCATGATGGAAATTATGAGACTGACAAAGAAACCCTAAAAGAACTTGAAAGCAATGGCCAAATAGTCTTTCAATATTGTGATGAAATGGGTGCGCTCACAAAAGAGGCAAATTATAACGGTTCGTTAGCCAATATAGCTGGCATCACAAACCAAAACCACACAGTTCTGGGCATGATGCCTCACCCAGAAAGACAAGTTGACCTCTTTCAGGGTGGAACAGATGGTAAAGCACTCTTCGACGGCCTGCTGAATTCCCTTAAAATTTAGTTATTCCTCGAATTGAACTTGTCAGACTAATTCATTTAGTAAAAGGAAAAAACAAAACTTATTGCTCTGAGAATTTAACAACAAATAGCAAAAGTCTTAATTGGATGGCTAGGAAACAGCAACACCCCAAATAAAAGTATTGTATGAACAGCAGAACAGTTTGTTTCCCAAACTACAAGAATCGGCTATTTAGTTACAAGTAAAAATCCTGAATTCGAAATGAGGAACATGAGCGAAATCACCCCAGAAGTAGTTGCAAATCACGGGTTATCAGAAGAAGAATACCTCAAAATTCTAAAGATCGTAGGCCGTGAACCAAATATCACGGAGCTGGGCATATTTTCAGTAATGTGGTCGGAACATTGCTCTTATAAATCGTCAAAAAAGTGGCTGAGAACTCTACCCACAAAGGCTCCGTGGGTGATCTGTGGCCCGGGTGAGAATGCAGGTATTGTTGATATTGGTGACAATCAAGCAATTGTATTCAAAATGGAAAGCCACAATCATCCATCATTCATTGAACCCTATCAAGGAGCCGCCACAGGCGTCGGTGGCATAATGCGTGACGTATTTACCATGGGTGCGCGTCCAATAGCCAATCTGAACTCACTTCGCTTTGGGAGACCAGATCATCCAAAGACCAAACATCTAATTTCCGGAGTTGTTGCAGGTATTGCCGGCTATGGCAACTGCATGGGTGTTCCAACTGTAGGTGGAGAGTGCGAATTTCATTCAAGTTATGATGGGAATAATTTAGTCAATGCCATGACAGTTGGCCTAGCCCCTTGTAACAATATTTTTTATTCTGCGGCAGCAGGAATTGGTAATTCAGTAGTTTATGTAGGCTCAAAAACAGGCCGCGACGGCATCCACGGGGCAACAATGGCTTCAACTGAATTTTCTGAGGACAATGAGTCCAAGCGGCCAACTGTACAAGTTGGCGACCCTTTCACGGAGAAACTCTTGCTAGAGGCTTGTCTTGAACTGATGAGTACTGATGCAATTATAGCAATACAAGATATGGGTGCAGCAGGCCTAACATCTTCAAGTTTTGAAATGGCATCGAAAGGTGGAGTTGGGATTGAAATGAACTTGGATGCTGTTCCCCAACGTGAAGAAGGTATGACTGCATACGAAATGATGCTATCAGAAAGCCAGGAACGTATGCTAATGGTTCTTAAACCAGGCTCCGAAAATGAAGCCAAACTCATTTTTGAAAAATGGGAACTAGATTTTGCAATTATTGGCATCCTTACTGATACAAACCACATGGTGTTGCGTCATAAAGGCGAGATTGTCGCTGATTTACCCATTGACCCGCTTGCTGAAGCCTCACCAGAATATGACCGCCCTTGGGTGGAAACACCACAAGCAACAGTAGCCTCCATTGTTAACAACACATCCCCAAAAGAAATAAATAAAGCAATAAAAACTCTTATTGGTTGTCCTGACCAGTCTTCCAAACGCTGGATTTGGGAACAATATGATCATATGGTTATGGCTGATACCATAGGAAGGCCTGGTGGTGACGCAGCAATAGTTCGCGTGCATGGAACCATGAAAGCAATCGCTGTATCTACTGATTGCAACCCACGTTATTGTTTTGCCGATCCCTATGAGGGAGGTAAACAGGCTGTTGCCGAGAGCTGGCGCAACATTACAGCAACAGGTGCAAAGCCGTTAGCTATCACAGATAACATGAATTTTGGCAACCCTGAACGACCAGAAATAATGGGTCAGTTTGTAGGCTGTATCAAAGGTATTGGCGATGCATGTAAAGCCCTAGACTACCCAGTAGTATCAGGAAATGTTTCGCTGTATAATGAGACTAATGGGATAGGTATTTTACCCACACCCACCATTGGTGGAGTTGGCTTAATTGCAAATATCAACAACTGCGCCTCTATTGCTTTTGAAAAAGAAGGACAGGATATTATCATCATTGGGAAAACAGAAGGCCATATGGGTCAGTCGCTTTACCTTCGTGAAATTGAGGGGAGCGAAGAAGGCACTCCCCCACCAGTTGATTTGGCAGCTGAGCGGTTTAATGGCAATTTCGTTCGTAAAATGATAGAAAGAGGCAGAATTACCACCTGCCACGATATATCAGGTGGTGGCCTTATCGTTGCCTTAGCGGAGATGGCTATTACATCAGGTATTGGTTGTGCTATTGAAATTCCAAAAGACACACCAACAATTTTGGGATGGCTATTTGGCGAAGACCAGGCCCGCTACGTAATTGCTTCTAGTGAAGTTAAAGACATAATTGCAGAGGCAAGTGCGCAGAATATTAAGGCTGAAAAAATTGGTCAAACTAAAGGCAGACAGTTGACTGTGGGTAAAGAAATAACCATATCTTTGGATGAGCTTGTACAATTGCATCAAAGCTGGCTTCCTAATTTTATGTCTCAAACGTAATTTTTCAAACAGCTTTCGAAGGACTTACATAAATGGCTATGAAATCTAGTGAAATTGAACAAATGATTAAGGAAGCAATCCCTGATGCTGAAATCATCATAGAAGACTTGCGTGGGGATGGAGACCACTACTCTGCGCGTGTCATATCTAGAGTTTTTGAAGGCAAAACCCGTGTTCAGCAACACCAGATTGTATACGGTGCCTTAAAAGGCAAAATGGGTGGCCAACTCCACGCTTTAGCTCTAACTACTGAAGCACCTGCTAACACATAAAGAGGATTTTCTTAATGAGTAACAACCCCACGTTTGATCGCATTAACCAAGAAATCAACGGTACTGATGTTGTCATTTTTATGAAAGGCACACCCATGTTCCCTCAGTGTGGCTTCTCAGCAGCAATTGTAGGTGCCCTAACTCAATTACAAGTAAAATTCAAAGGAATAAATGTACTTGAGGACTCAGAAATTCGTGAGGGCATAAAGGCCTTCTCCGATTGGCCAACAATTCCCCAAATGTATGTAAAAGGCGAATTCATTGGTGGCTGCGATATAGTTAAAGAGATGTATGAAGCCGGAGAACTTCAAAAAATGTTGGAGGAGAAGGGCATCAAATACGTTTCATAGATTTTTTGTACGATGCCACTAATAAGCTACACTTGATAAAAACATGTTGTAGTCTCATTTGATCTGCATTTTTCTACTGAGCTTAATCTTACTCTACATAATAAAGGCAAGGAATCTATGCCTATAAGTTTGTACAAAATTTATTTCGATTTTCCACTAAATCGAAAATTTTTACTGCTTGTTTTGCCAATTCTATTTTTGCTTATCTCTTCCATTATGCGCCATAACGCTGGCCCATTCTGGCTTTGGTCAAACCTTGACCCAGATTACTGGTACTTGATTGACTCTTTAAACATAATCAATCATGACTGGCCAAAGCACATTGCACATCCAGGCACCACGGTTCAGTGGATTGGTGCGCTAATCATCAAGGCTACCCACCCTCTTACCGATACTGATGACCTAAAAAATATTGTACTCAGCAATCCAGAACATTATCTGAATATAATTGCATACTCCTTTATCGTTCTCAATACTGTCGCTTTAGCACTTGTTGGCACAATTAGCTATCTAGTTTTTCGCAATCTAAGCATAGCTATGCTAATACAAATGGGACCATTTTTGTCAAAATTAACCTTTAAGTGGACACTGCATGTATCACCCGAACCACTGCTTGTTACCACGGTTCTTATCTTATCTACCGTCACTATTCTGGCCCTTCGTAATGGGCAACTTGAAAAACATGGCACTTATTATGCTGTAGCTTTTGCCATTATAGCTGGATTTGGTTTGGTAACAAAAGTTACATCAGCTGGCATATACATCTTGCCAATAATATTACTTTGGAATGTTCGCAACATTGTCCTTTATGGTGCTGTCACAATTGTTAGCTTGATACTCTTCTCCTTGCCAGCTGCCGGTATGTATGGAGCATTCATTGACATTATTACCTCATTTGCATTGGCTAGTGGCTTCCATGGGGAAGGGGCACATACCTTTATTGACCCTAATACATATCCAAGTAATCTGATACGTGTCTCAAGTCGCCCCATATTTTTTGTTATTTTATTAGTTGGCTTAGGCCTAACCTATGCCTTGTTTAGAAAGTGTCGCCGTGAAAGGAAGAAATTTCCAGTTGTTGGTCGTGCCTTAGGAGGGCTTTGTCTAGCTTATGTCGGTCAAGCCTTACTCGTTGCAAAGCATCCAGCCGGACATTATATGATCCCGGTCTTGACTACTGGTGGGCTTGGTCTTGCGCTTATTTATCAAATATCTAAAGAACTTCTATGCGACAAAGTTGCTAAGTTGGAAAAACTTCGTATAGGTTTCATTTTACTGCTAATAATTTTGATCATGACACAGTCAAAATCGCTAAGTGGGCTTAACGAACAATTTAAAATAAGAACAGCCAGCTCCGCTGCGATCAATGAAGCCCCATACAAACAATGTGCAAAAATTTACTTCTGGCCAGCATCACATCCTACATACGCTCTATTTATGGGTAGCTGGAACACACGATATTCCTTTTCTAAGGAACTTTATGATATCCATTATGACCAATCAGAGATGTTTTACACTAATGATGGAGAACTTCATGATTTGCAGAAATTACGAAGTCCTAAAAGCCTATTAAAACAATACAAGTGTATCTACGCTCGTGGTGCTACAATCCACCCATCCCTGAAAATACTTGATGACACCTTTTCATTTTACACAATTAAGGGTCGTTGTCAGGAGGGCAATGAAGCCGTTTTCACCTGGGGCATTGATTGCTCAAAATTTTAATAAGTATAGTGAAGGAATAACAATTATTTTTTTTGTGGTCACTTTGGATGCAAAAATGATGCAGCAACATCAAAAGTAAGGTTGCAAAAAAACCTAGCGCAACCCCGTTATTTTAGCGCGAGTAAAATTCGATGACCAGATTTGGCTCCATCTGGACCGGATAAGGTACATCCGCTAACATAGGTTGGCGAACATAAATCCCACGCATTTTTTTGTAATCCACTTCCATATAGTCTGGTACGTCACGTTCAGGTGAAACAACAGCCTCCAATACCATCGGAATATCATGGGACTTCTTTCGCACTTCTATGACATCGCCATCTGCCACAGAATAAGAACTAATATTGACTTTTTTCCCGTTAACCCTCACGTGTCCATGGTTTACAAATTGTCGGGCTGCAAAGACTGTTGGAACAAATTTCATACGATAAACAACTGCGTCCAGCCGACGTTCCAAAATACCGATTAAATTTTCAGAAGTATCACCACGGCGCCGAGCTGCTTCTTCATAATAGCGTCTAAATTTCTTTTCGCTGATGCTGCCATAGTACCCTTTCAATTTTTGTTTGGCCATCAACTGAGTCCCATAATCCGTTTCTTTAAAGCGACGTTGGCCATGTTGTCCAGGACGGCTATCTCGGCTGTTAAATGGGCTTTTTGGACGTCCCCACAGGTTTACACCAAGGCGTCTATCAATCTTATACTTTGATTTAATACGTCTACTCATTAGCTTGTTTTTTCCATTCACTCGTTAACCGGTTGTTTGTGTCCCAATAGCACAATAAAGCATCACTCATAAAAAATGAATTAGTCTTGGCAGGGCTTTTCATCCATTTTTCTTGGAAATAAAAGGCGAATATAGCCATCTTATGTCTAAAGGCAAGGATTTTAAGTGAGGTACGGGGAACAAATTTGCGACTCAATCTTGATCTAACTCTACATCCCAATAAAGAAAATCTCGCCAACTGTGATGTAAGTGATCCGGGGGAAATGCCCGACCATTTCCCTGTAATTCCCAAGCTGTTGGCTGACGCGGAGTGGTTAAGGGGTACATTCCTGTTTCTTCAGGTAGCCGATTACCTTTTGAGAGATTACACGGAGAACAGGCGGTCACCACGTTTCCCCATAAAGTTGTCCCGCCACGTGAACGGGGTATGACATGATCGAAAGTTAGGTTTTCTGTAGGGTACACAACTCCACAATACTGACAAGTAAAGCTATCCCGCAAAAAAACATTGAAACGTGTAAAAGCAGGTTTTTTAGCTAAGGGTACATAATCTTTTAAGGAAATTACACTTGGCAAACGCATTTCAAAACTAGGTGAATGGACAGCTGTTTCATACTCGTTAACTACATTAACACGTCTCATAAATACGGCACTTATTGCCTTCTGCCAGGACCAAAGAGATAATGGAAAATAACTCAACGGTCTGAAATCAGTATTAAGGACAAGTGCTGGATAACGCTCAAAAGCACCAGACATGGCTAGTGTCTCCAATAAACTTTCGTAAAAGAATACTACAAGTTTTGATTTAAGCAAACCACTTGTCAAGAACTTGAAAACTCTAGTTAATAATTATGATAAAATGAGTACATGTGTATTGATTCGGAACATTCTGCAATAACTCGGTTTGCCCCGTCACCAACTGGATTTCTACATTTGGGACATGCTTACTCAGCCCTGATTGCCAAAAGACAAGCTATGCAAACAGGAGGTCGCTTTTTGCTGAGAATTGAAGATATTGACCCTAACCGTTGTAAAACAAAGTACGAGGCGGCAATCTATGAGGACTTAAACTGGCTTGGTCTTACTTGGGAAATTCCTGTGCGTCGTCAATCCGAACATTTGAATGAGTATGCTAAGGCGATTAACACCCTTCAAGCATTTGGGTTTCTATACCCTTGCTTTTGCACACGAAAAGATATTCAAAACACCAACAATAGGGACAATTCTATACACTTAGGACTAAATGCCCCCTCCTGCCCCGGAATATGTAGAGTGCTATCTAGCAAAGAGCGTAAAATTCGCATCAGTAACGGAGATAGTTTTGCAATGAGGCTAGACGTCAACAAGGCCCTCGCAGGACTATCAAGCTCTTTACATTGGAATGATCTAATTCATGGCAAAATCTCAGCTACTCCAGAAATCTTTGGAGATGTGGTGTTAGTGCGAAAGGACATTCCTACCAGCTATCATTTAGCAGTTACCATTGATGACCATCTTCAAGGAGTAACACTAGTAACTAGAGGCGAAGATTTGTTTTCTTCTACACATATTCATCGTCTACTCCAAGAACTGCTGGGACTTAATACCCCTGACTACTATCATCATCCCTTACTCACGGATAAAAAAGGTCGTCGATATTCGAAACGTGATAAATCACTTTCCATAAGAAAGTTGAGGGATGAGGGGAAAGGTCCTGAACAAATCAGGCAGATGGTAGGGCTGTCATAAACTTAGTTGAACTTATATATACTTTAAACCGCTTCATAGGAATTCCAAACTATCTTTCAGGGACTCATAATTCTTTTACGCTAAATGAACAGGCGCCGAGTAAATCCTTGGAGGCCATTGAAGAAGTTAAATGCATGGTCAGGGTTTTATAAATGAAACAAGATTTATAATTAATTCTTAGACGAAGCCATTAAAGTTAACACAGATAAAAAGGTTTCCTATGATCAAATCTATAGTTTTGGGTTATGCAGACTGCTAATTAGTTTTAAGTAATCTTGATGATCGGGCTCTATGTAGCCATGACGAATAAGAAAATCAATAATTACAAAAGCACAATTAAATTTGAAATCACACGTTTCCTGAACACGAGACATGACGTCATTCATTGTCATCAACTGGAACTCTTCCATTTCACCATCAGTATTCTCGGGTTTAAAATCCTCTGGTAAAACTAGATCGTAAATAAAAATAACATCACGTCGTAAACCCTCCGGCTGCTCAACTATGTAAGTTAGGGCCCCAACAGACTTGCTTGAGACGGCAATCTCAGCCGGTATATTAGCCTCTTCAGCACACTCTTTAATCAAATTATTTCTTACAGAAATACCTATCGGCTGACCACCCGCTACAATCTGATCGAGCTTACCTGGTCCTATTGGTTTGGTTAGGCTACGTCTACCAATCCACATGCACAACTTGCCGTTGCGCCAAGTAATTCCATTAATATGAACACTACAACCAATGGTTCCAAATAACGGTACAGCTGCACGTTCAATCTCAAATACTGTCGGTTCATAGTAGGTTCGGGAGACCTTATACCTCTCGCCACGCCAGCCCGAGACTATTCCGCTCCGCGCCAAGGATTCTAAAACTTCACTAATACCTTGCGTCCGTTCTTGAATGCTGTGAAGTTTTTGGTTAAGTTCAAGTCTATCCTCAGTAATGGTGAACGTATCTTGAAAATCATTCAACGTTTTTGCAAAACTCGGCTTTACATAGCCGACTATCTCATCCCCAACTACAAATGGCAAATAAGTTGAAAGATCCGGTACACTACAATCTTTCATGCGGTCAAGAAAGCTCACTAAAAAATAGCCTTTCAAACTTGTATATAATCAAGAAGAGATTAAATTTTAATTAGTCAACTAGTGAATATTCCCAAAAATCTGGTAAATATTCACTTAAGTTTGTATACATAAATACTTGATCTCAGAGTCTAAGAATACAAATATTGAACAAGAAACTATCATTTATTTTGGCTACTTTTGTGACTTTTTGTTTCAAATCCTCAAGCCACCTTCGACGTGGCTCTTATAGTAGTTAGGGGCTTTTGGATACGATCACGAGTGCCTCGAACATACGCCCTTGCGCAATGAACTTCACAATAAGGTTTACCCTCGATTGCTGTTTGACCACAAAACCTGAAATCTTCCTGTCCGGGGTCACCTACTGGCCATCTGCACATTTCAGCTGTCAATTCTTCCATCTTGACCATATTTTCACTTATAGAAACCATTTGTGATCTAATTCGTATCGGCGGTGTTGGTTTTGCAGCCCGTGGTGTCCTGGGCGAAGAACTAATAGGAGACTGGCGTTTGGGTAACCCTAATCGGTGAACCTTACCAACAACAGAGTTCTTGGTAACCCCTAGGCGACGCCCTATTTCAAGAGTTGGAACACCTTCGGTCCACAAAGCCATGAGAGTTTTAATGCGATCAGTTGTCCAATCGATAGCCATATTTTAATCGGGAACGCCAGCAGCTAAAATTTAATGGTCGAGTAAGCAAATTAATGTTACTGATCAAAATTCTCCTGTACGTATCCCGCCCCCTTTTTATTTAAAAAAATTCCAACTTAACTAAGGTTAATACAACAAATTCTTCTGTCTGCAAACCCTTATGCTATATGTTGTTGAAAACACAATATATTGTAGGTTTTATCCACATAAAACACTTTATAAAGTATTCATATCCCCTTTTTCCACAGACTTATACAATATTTTAATAATTACCCGCAAACTTTACAAATAATAACCTTGCTCTTCAAAAAGGCCAGTTTGATGGGCTTTATATAAAGTAGTATTTCAAAAAAACGTTTATGCTAAATACATAAACTTCACCTAATCAAACATATTGAAGTTTCGTCTAACAACAAAAGACCCATTTCTAACAAAACAAATTTGAACAAACTTTGATAAAAGATTATTATCTAAGGAAACCATCATTTTTTTCAAAAGTAAAAAATTATCAGGTTTAATTTTATTTCTCAGATATGCATATTATCCTCAAAATTTCACCTGCAGACACAATTTATTTACGCAATTATTTTTTTTCTTTTTTATTCGTGATTATCATATGTTTATCCAGTATTGCCTCTTTAGCTGATTTTAATAAAGGATTAGATGCCTACCAAAAAGGAAATTTCAAAACAGCCCTGAGTGAATGGCTACCAGAGGCAGAGAAAGGTGACCCCCACGCCCAACATATGTTGGGCTTTCTTTATGCAAATGGTCGCGGTGTTGAACTCAGTTCAGAGCAGACAGTTTACTGGTGGCAACAGGCAGCTAGCCAGGGTTTTGCACCGGCACAATATACACTTGGTTCCTTGTACCGAAACGGCTTGGGTGTTTCATACAACCCAAAACAAGCGGCTTTATGGATTGAACGAGCAGCTGATGCTGGTTACCCTAATGCTCAGCGCGATATTGGCTTCATGTATGCTACGGGTGAGGGCGTCACACAAGATTTAGGAACTGCATACATGTGGCTTGACCTAGCAGCCAGCACCTTAGGTGTAGACCCAAAAAAATATAGGGAAAAACTCGACAAACATCTGACCCCCACACAACGGATTGAAGCAGAGAAACTAAAAAAAGCTTGGGGCAGGTAATATTTATTTACCTAAATAACAGAGTGAAGTTTTGAATGGCTGTCTTTTTTTAACCTAAAATGAAAAACACTTCCTGAAAGAACAATCTAAAAATAGCCGAGAAAGAATTGGTTTTTATGTAATAAGGATTTTATCGTGAGACTTGTCTTACATCTTTTTGCTCAAATCTTCCCCTGCTATGGCGCGTTCAAGTAAGGTTAGCGTCTCTTCCATACCGTAGAGCGCTATGAAAGATCCCATCCTCGGTCCTTCTGTCTGACCTAACAGAATTTCATATAGCGCTCTAAACCAGTCTTTTAACCTTTCTTCAAAGTGGCGTTTGCCAACCTCGTAAACTTTAGCCTGAATATCCACTCCTTCACTATCAACTGGCAAGGTTTTCAGGGTACTCACCAAATCTTTCAATGCTACGATTTCTAACTTAGTTGCCCGGCGGTATTTTTTGAAGGGTTGTATGAAATCCCTGTAATAATTTATGGCGTATTCAACCAATTTATCTAAAATAGGTGCATTATCGGGCGAAGCGCCAGGCCGATATCGGCCAATGAAGTGCCATAGCACCCCCTTATCATCCGTGTGGCAGACACTGGCCAAATTAAGAAGGATATTATAGCTCAGATGTGCAGTTTCTCTAGGTGGATTACCAGCGTGGATATGCCATACTGGACTGTCCATTCGTTTTATTTCGTCTTGAGCATCAAACTTTTCAATATGTGTCAAATATTCATCCACGTTACGTGGGATTACATCAAAATATAGACGTTTTGCCACCTTGGGTTTTTGATACATAAATAGACTAAGACTTTCGGGCGGTGCGTAGCGCAACCACTCCTCAACAGCAATTCCATTTCCCTTGGACTTTGAAATTTTTGCACCTTTGTCATCAAGAAAATGTTCATAAGTTAAATTTTGTGGCGGCTTGGATCCAAGTATTCGGCATATTTTGCTCGACAATTTTACTGAGTCAATAAGGTCCTTGCCGGACATTTCATAATCAACTCCGAGCTCCGCCCAACGCATGCCCCAATCAGCTTTCCATTGTAACTTGCAGTATCCACCAGTAACGGGTGTTTCTACCAAAGAGCCATCAATATCTTTATAAACAATTGTGCCTGAATCAACATTCCGTTCAATCACAGGTACTTGCAGAACTACTCCTGTTTTTTTGCAGATCGGCAAAAATGGACTGTAAGTGCCAGAGCGCTCTTTTCCCAAAGTAGGTAGCACAACGTTTAATATTTTATCATACTCAACCAAAACCTTCAAAAGCATGCTATCAAATTTTTTACTCTTATAGTACTCCGTCGAACTTTTGAATTCGAATTCAAATCCAAAGTCATCAAGAAATGTCTTTAAACGTGCATTGTTATGATGACCGAAGCTTTCGTATATACCAAATGGGTCAGGTATTTGTGTTAAAGGCTTACCTAAATGCTGCTCAACCATTCCCTTGTTGGGTATGTTATCAGGAACTTTACGAAGACCATCCATGTCATCCGAGAACGCAAATAACTTTGTTGGAAGATCGGAGAGTTGATGAAATGCATGTCGAACCATGGAAGTTCGCGCCACCTCACCAAAAGTACCTATATGTGGTAAACCGGATGGACCATAACCGGTCTCAAACAAAACAAAACCTTTTTCCGGTGCCTGACCATTTAGGTGTTTGATCAAAGCGCGTGCTTCAGAAAAAGGCCAAGCATTAGATTTTTGCGCGTTTTCACAGTTACTTTTGATCATGGAGATTGTCCAGTTATCATGCTTACTCAATAGCAGTAAAAATTACGTATAACTAAACATTGCGTCAAGTATGTCGCCTACCTCCAAATTGACTTTCCCTCTCCGGGTAGCCCATAGCTTCGCCATTTTTTTGTCACTTGATCAATAATATCATCACTCATGCGGATTTTACGACCCCACTCACGGTGTGTTTCTGCACCTATTTTTGTAGTGGCATCAATGCCCATTTTTGAACCCAAACCGGACTCAGGCGAGGCAAAATCCAAATAGTCAATGGGCGTGTGCTCAATCAATGTAACATCACGAACCGGATCTACATTGGTCGAGAGGGCCCATATAACATCTTTCCACTCCCTCACATTTATAGAGTCATCCACAACAATCACGAATTTAGTATACATAAACTGACGTAAGTATGACCACACGGCCATCATCATCCTCTTTGCATGACCGGCGTAAGCTTTTTTGATAGAAACTACAGCGACGCGGTAAGAACACCCCTCAGGTGGCAACCAAAAATCAACGATTTCTGGAAACTGCTGCGTCATTAAGGGAATAAAGACCTCGTTCAATGCCTCACCCAGTACAGATGGCTCATCGGGTGGTCGTCCAGTAAAAGTGGACAAGTAAATCGGGTCTTTACGCATGGTAATGGCACTTACCGTAAAAACTGGGAATGGTTCAACGGCATTATAGTAACCCGTATGATCTCCATAAGGCCCCTCATCTGCCTCTTCTTGTAAAGAAACATGACCTTCCAGTACTATCTCTGCCTCGGCAAGAACTTTCAACGGAATAGTCTTGCACTCAACGAGAGATGCTTTCTCGCCACGTAAAAGTCCGGCAAACTGATATTCCGACAAGGTATCAGGGACTGGCGTCACAGCGGCCAGAATGGTTCCTGGGTCGGCACCTATTACTGCGGCAAGAGGCATGGGCTTATTGCTTACTTCTTTCCAACGAGCAAATTGCTGAGCACCACCCCTATGTTTGAGCCAACGTATGATGGTGGTATTTTTGCCAGTTACCTGCATTCGATAGATGCCTAGATTAGGGGCATCACGTTTGTCACCACCTGATTTAGTTGACCTAGGGCCTTCAGTAACCACAAGTGGCCATGTAATTAGCGGCGCTGGCTCATCAGGCCAGCACGTTTGCACGGGAAGCTTAGCAAGGTCAATTTCTTCACCAGTCAACACAACTTCTTGACACGGTGCTCTTGATATTGTCCTAGGCTTCATTGACATAACAGTTTTAATTAAGGGGAACATATCCAATGCCTCCCTCCAACCGTCCGGTGGTTCAGGTTGGCGCAGATAAGCAAGTGTCTCTCCAACCTCTCGCAATTGATTTTGTTCTCTGCCCATCCCCCAAGCAACCCTCTCTAGGGTACCAAAGAGGTTAACCAATACAGGCATGGTTGATTTTTTACCCATCTCATCCATGACATTTTCAAACAAAACTGCTGGGCCGCCTTCAGCCAAGAGCCGTGTTTGTATTTCTGTCATCTCTAATTTGGTGGATACTGGTTCTGTTACACGTACAAGAGCTCCTGAGCGCTCCAATTTATCAATAAAATCTCTCAAACTTTTGTATGACATAAATTATATTTAACTCGTTAATCGTTCTGTGAATAGAGCATATACACAATCAAAGAATGACTATCGCTAGCCTTCAAGCTAAAACTTAGAAGATTCGCCCGACAAGAATAGATGCAAAAACGATTAAGCCAAAATTTCTGTTAGATTTAAAACGTTGTGAACAACTTTCAACATCATCAATATCCAAAGTAATAACCTGCCATAATAAATGCGCGGTGGCAAAACCGAGCCCCACAAAGAAAGTCCAACCAAGATCAGTCATATATCCGGTATAGGCTAGTAGACAAATAGTCCCCGTGTAAAAGCAAGTTATCCATTTACTTGTATCTTTCTGAAAACGTAAAGCTGTTGATTTTACACCTATTAATTTGTCATCATCTTTGTCTTGATGGGCATAAATAGTGTCATAACCTAGCGTCCACAGAACTCCTGCCACATAAAGAACAAACGCAGGAGCTTCTATATCACCGCGCACCGCAGCCCACCCTAATAAGGCACCCCAATTAAATGCGAGTCCTAAAACCGCTTGAGGCCAATAGGTAATCCGCTTCATGAATGGATAAATTGCGACTATGCTCAAAGAAGCCAAGCCGACAAGAACCGCAAATAGATTAAATGTTAACAGAATGGCTAGGCCTAAAAGTAGTTGCAAAACAAGAAAAAAAAAGGCCTGCTTCATGGAAATCAAGCCAGAGGCTATTGGTCTACTAGCTGTTCGAACTACTTGACAATCAAAATCACTATCTACCATGTCATTGAAAGTACAGCCGGCCCCTCGCATGACTAATGCGCCGGCCGCAAATAAAACAAGCATCACCAGATCAGGCATTTTGGGCGTTGCCAGAGCAATACTCCACCAACACGGAAGTAATAACAACCAAACTCCAATCGGCCTATCTAACCGCGTCAGTAATAGGTATGGTCGCAGCCACTCTGGGACCCACCGTTCAATCAAAGTTGTAATAAACATACTACTATCAGTACTTTTATAAATTGTGCTCATAAAAAAATAACCTGTCACTTGCTCGATTACTACTAACGCTTATGATAGCATCCATGATGGACATAAAAGCTAAAGCACGTTTATTTGTGAGTGATACACTTAAATCTACTGCTGAGATTAACGTAACTGCGTACCAGGCTCACTATCTGTTAAGGGTATTGCGCGCAAAAAAAGACGATCACATTATTTTATTTAATGGTTATGATGGCGAGTGGGCAAGCGTGATCAAGAAAGTTACAAAAAAAAACTGTCGATTGCGAGTCAAGAAACAGCTAAGAAAACAGCATATCGAGTCTGACCTGTGGTTAGCTTTTGCACCCTTAAAAAAAACAAAAACAGATTTTGTTATTGAAAAAGCTAGTGAACTTGGTGTGTCTAGACTGATCCCAGTATTCACCGAAAACACAAATACATCACGCGTAAATGCCGAACGTCTAAGAATTATTGCTATCGATTCTGCAGAGCAGTGTGATCGGCTAACCGTCGCAGATGTTACTGAACCAATGACTTTTGCCGAACTCTTAAATCAGTGGCCAAACCAGAGGCACCTTCTTGTTCCCGATGAGACTGGTGGGGGTAAACCCATAAAACTAGTTTTGGAAAATATGCAGTTGTCTCCGCAAGGAATCTTGATAGGCCCAGAGGGTGGATTTGCACGATCTGAGCTTGATGCATTAAAAACATTATCATTTGTTACTCTTGTTAGTCTAGGACCAAGAATCTTACGTGCAGAGACCGCAGCAATTGCAACTCTCGCATGCTACCAAGCAGCATATGGTGACTGGAATAAAAAACCTCGCTTCAATGATGGATATACATTTAATGCAAGAAAATGATTTAATCAGAGATAAAAATACACTCATTGAGTACATGGAGTCCGGATGCAAGCCAAAAACAGAATGGCGTATTGGGACTGAACACGAAAAATTCACTTATCACTTGAGCGATCTTAGTCAACTTGAGTACGAAGGCGAGAGAGGTATCAGAGCCCTACTTGAAGGTATGACAAAATTTGGTTGGGATCCAGTAATTGAAAATGGAAAAACTATTGGACTGGTCAAACCTGATAATTCTTCAATCACATTAGAACCTGCGGGTCAGGTTGAGCTATCGGGCGCTCCGCTTAAAAACATTCACCAGACCTGCTCAGAAATCTCTGAGCACCTCAAACAGGTCAAGGAAGTAGCACAAAAGCTAGATATTGGATTCTTAGGGCTTGGCTACCAACCAAAATGGCAACGCAAACAAGCTCCATGGATGCCCAAAGCCCGCTATGAAATTATGCGCAAATACATGCCCAAAGTTGGCACTAAAGGACTCGATATGATGCAATCTACTTGCACCGTTCAAGTGAATCTAGATTTTGACTCTGAATCTACTATGGTTAAAATGTTTCGGATATCGCTGGCTCTACAGCCCGTTGCCACAGCACTTTGGTCAAATTCCCCTTTCAAAGATGGTAAACTATCAGGGTTTTTAAGTTATCGAAGTCATATATGGACAAATACTGATCCAGATCGTTGTGGCATTCTACCATTTGTTTTTGAGAAAAATTTTGGATTTGAGCGTTATGTGGATTACATGCTTGATGTCCCTATGTACTTCGTATATCGAGAAAAATATATAGACGTTTCAGGTCAATCATTTCGTGATTTCATGGCTGGCAACCTATCAGCTCTTCCTGGAGAGAAACCAAACATCAAAGACTGGGAAGATCACCTGAGTATTGCTTTTCCGGAGGTTCGCTTAAAAAAGTTTCTTGAAATGCGTGGGGCTGATGGGGGACCATGGAATCGTCTTTGTGCCTTACCCGCCTTCTGGGTTGGCTTATTATATGATGATGAATCTAGGGACTCGGCATGGGATCTAATCAAGAACTGGACCGCTGAGGATCACCAATTTTTGCGAAACGAAGTCCCGCGCTGTGCCCTGAAGACACCTTTTAGGAATATTTCAATTCGTGACATTGCCCTAGATGCTCTCGAGATTGCCCACAAGGGGCTCTCACGCCGAGGCATAAAAGACAGTGTGGGTCTTGACGAAACCCATTTTCTCAATCCTTTATTTCAAATTGCTGAGTCTGGCTTAACCCCTGCTGAGGAACTCATACGAGCTTACGAGCGCCGCTGGAACAAAAACATTGATCCAATTTTTAAAGAATATGCCTACTAGACTTTTACCCCCCCTGAGACACAATATAAAAAAAGTATTATCACTTTCCAATTTGGAGCCTTGATACTCACTTACACTGTTATCTAGAGCTTAATTCCAATGAACTTACCTAATACATACAATTCACAAATAGAAGATAAAAGAACCTTTTTCATTTAACCTTATCAAGCTGCCGTACCGCCAACAGTAAGTTTCTGAACCTTGATAGTTGGTTGACCAACGCCACAAGGCACACCCTGTCCATCCTTGCCGCAAGTGCCAACACCAGGATCAAGAGCGAAATCATTGCCAATCATTGAAACTCGCGTCAGAACATCAGGACCATTTCCAATTAAGGTTGCACCCTTTACTGGTGCACCTATTTTTCCATTTTCAACTACATAAGCTTCGGTACAAGTGAAAACAAATTTTCCTGAAGTAATATCAACCTGACCACCACCAAAATTAGTGGCATACAGACCATTTTGCATTGATTGAAGTATTTCTTCAGGGTCATGTTGACCTGCCGGCATGTATGTATTAGTCATGCGCGGAATTGGGGCATAAGCATAGCTTTGACGACGGCCATTACCTGTAGGTTCTACACCCATCAGACGCGCATTCATGCGATCCTGCATATAGCCTTTCAAAATTCCATCTTCTATAAGTACAGTTTTCTGAGTTGGGGTGCCTTCATCATCAATAGTAAGTGATCCACGCTTATCTGAAATTGTTCCATCATCAATAACTGTCACGCCGGGAGCAGCCACACGTTCACCAAGCAGGCCAGAAAAGGCGGAGGTTTTCTTTCGATTAAAATCACCTTCAAGTCCATGACCAATGGCCTCGTGCAATAATATCCCCGGCCAACCCGAGCCCAGTACTACTTCCATTTCTCCTGCGGGTGCTGGAACTGACTCAAGATTGAGCAGCGCTAACCGCAAGGCTCTATCAACAGTTTCTTTCCACGTTTCTTGCTTTAAATATTCTCCATAATCCACACGACCACCAGCGCCACAACTACCCGACTCTATGCGATCTCCCTGAGCAACCATAACAGTCACATTTAGGCGAACTAACGGGCGTATATCACCTGCCCTGTAGCCATCAGGCCTAAGCACCTGAATTGCTTGCCAACTTCCACTTAATGAAGCCGACACTTGAGCTACCCGCTCATCTTTTGTTCTGGCATAAACATCAATGTCTTTGAGTAGTTTTACTTTGGACTCAAAATCAATAAGGCTCAATGGGTTATCATCTACATAAAGTTGAGAATTTGTACCAGTTGGGGGTGGTGACAATACGCCACCGTGTCCTGCGTAAACGCTTTTGACTGTCTCGGCGGCACGCTTAATGACATTTTCATTTAGTTCTGATGCATGGGAGTAGCCCGTTACTTCATCGGAAACAGCTCTCAAACCAAACCCTTGGGATGTGTTAAAGCTGGCATTTTTTAATTGTCCATCATCAAATACAATTGCTTCCGATTGGCAATATTCAAGGTAAAGCTCACCATCATCTGCCCCACTTAAAGCATCTTCTGTGATAGTTACCACCCGCCCCAGATCCATCCCTGCGCGATTAAAAAAAAGATTGTCAGTTTTAGAAAGGTCGCTCATCAGTGTTCCTTAATCAAAAGCTATCGGAAGGTTATAATATGCTAAATCTTATAAAGCGTTTTTAGTTTCAAAATTAATATTTGTCTAAAATAATTTTTAATCAAGAACCAGTCATACATTTTTTTCTGCAACTATTACCTCAAAGAAAAAGGATGATTGATTAATTAGGAGGTCTCTAGATACAGCACTCTAAATCAAACTTATTAGCATCAAAACTAATACTGATTCTAGTGATCTAAAAGTGTCAAGCACAACAGATAAGTGTCATCTAGTAGGTTGCAAGAAAAACCCACAAAAACAGAGTTTACTGCCATTCACAACAAACCCGATAGGAGTATTTATGACCCAAAAATTTGAGCTATATTTTAATAGATTCAACGAAGATTCCTATAAGGAAAAAAGTCTTTTCGACCTGAATTATGGGATTTAAGTCATCAAAAAAACCTCAAAAATGAGCCAGATAAAACTTGTTTTAAGTTATCCCAAGTTCCACTAAGTCTAATATTTTTAGAAAAGTCTTTACTTGGCAACTACAACAATCACCTTATTTAAACTAACATCAGCATGACTCGATAATAAGATACATTGCCCATTTTCCTTGACCTACCGGCACCAGCAAAGTAATAAGCTAAAACTGTGGTGATTTGCACGACCAGCTTGCGACCACATTAAAAATTGCTAAACGGTCTGCGCTCTCAAATAATAATGAGCCCTGACCATGTTTGTTGGGGTTTTTTTATTGTCCATGCCCCGTCGTAATTAAACATCAACACGACAAAGAGCTATCTCATGGCGAATAAAAAAAACAAAGAAAACAACTTGCACCTGACAACAAAAATGATTCGTGGTGGAACAGAAAGATCTCCATTCGATGAGACTAGCGAAGCTCTTTTTATGACTTCTGGATATGTTTATTCTTCGCCGGAAGAGGCACAAATGGCATTTGAAGGTGAGAAAGACCGTTTTCTCTACTCACGCTACGCCAACCCAACTGTCTCAATGCTTGAGGAACGCCTGCGGTTACTCGAAGGCGCCAGACATTGTAAAACAACAGCTAGTGGCATGGCTGCTGTTTTTGCCTCTTTGGCTTGTCAGCTAAAGAAAGGAGATCGGATAGTTGCTTCTCGAACACTTTTTAGTTCCTGCTTGTATATAATCAAAGATATTCTTCCCACCTACGGCATTTCGTCAATTTTTGTAGATGGCACAGATCTCGATCAATGGGCCCTAGCCCTAAATCAACCAACAAATGCGGTTTTTTTGGAGACCCCATCAAACCCAACGCTCGAAATTATTGATATTAAAGCTGTGTCAGAATTGGCTCACAATGCTGGAGCTTCGGTCATAGTGGATAACGTTTTTGCGACACCTCTGCTACAAAAGCCCTTAAATTTGGGTGCTGACATCGTAGTTTATTCTTCAACAAAACACATAGATGGGCAAGGCCGTTCTATGGGTGGTGTAATTCTTACCAACGATGAAGATTTTTTAGAAGAAAAGCTCAAACCATTCATGCGTCACACAGGACCTACAAACAGCCCTTTTAATGCTTGGTTGCAGTTAAAAGGACTCGAAACACTTGCATTGAGGGTAGAGAAAATGTCTGCTAACGCATTAGAAGTTGCAAAATTTCTTTCAAAGCAAAGAGAAATTAAGAGCGTTCTTTATCCTGGTCTGGAATCTCACCCACAGTTTGAACTGGCTCAGCAGCAAATGAAAGGAGGATCCACGCTCATCTCATTCCAAGTGTCGGGGGGCCGAAAAGAAGCTTTTAAATTTCTCAATAGTGTTGAATTAATCGATATATCAAATAATCTTGGCGATACAAAAAGTCTGATTACTCACCCGGCAACCACAACTCACCAAAGTCTAACAGAGGTTGAACAAGCCCAGATGGGTGTTAATGACAGTTTAATACGCCTTTCTGTTGGTCTCGAGGATCCTGCTGATCTGAATAACGACTTGGGATCAGCACTGAATAAAATCAAACCCTAGAGCGATACTGTGTTTGTTACCAAAATGTAAGGTTGGCACAGAACTATTTACTACTTCACATTAACTAAAGTTTTGACTGAAATATAGCATAAAAGTCTTGGAAACTGAGTTACGGCAACAGTCTATCCTGTAAAAATTGTCAATAAGCTCTGGCCAAACAGCACATTAATGCCTTTTTTGAATTGCTTACTCTACAAAAAGCAATAAACCATATTTCTTTTGCCATTGTAATGACCAATATAAATGACATATTACTATAATCAACAAATGAAAGATGACTATGGCAACTCTCGCACTTGCTTACGGACTTACCTTCTCTGATCTCTACGAGAATGATGGCCTTCAACGCATCGACGATGCTTTTACAGATCACTTGAAACAAGTAGATGGCAATCTTAATCAAAGATTAGTCAACGCAAGAAGCAAACCAAATAGTTTAGATGAAAGAGGGGCTTCTGATCTCTTTTTGGATTTAGCACCCCATATCGATGATTTTCTGGGACATTTGTTCGGGATTGAATCGGAAGTACTTCAGCTTGCCGAACGCCATCATGATTTGGCGCCACTTTTTGCCTGCAAACGGTTATTTGTGCAGCGCCAAGCTGCAAAAAAAATCAAAGCTGACGATGCAGCCTTAATCGATGGTCCTTCTTTATGGGCCAAGCTTGAAAAATTAATAGGCAAACCCTTTGATCAACTTAGCTTCGCAAAATCTATTATGACTTGGCTTGAAGACGAGACCACAAATGAATATGGTCTTAATTTAGCGAGACAGTACGCAGCTTGGGCTTTTCATACTGAGGCCGGTAAGAAACTTCATCTATCCGATATTCTTTTCAAAGGACCAGAAAAGATTGATTTCCTTAATTTAGTAAGCACCGAAAACATTCATCAACACGGTGTTGATATTTTACACCTTCCCCACAAAGATCAATATGCACGTGATGGCTTTGCATTGACTGATCAAGGGTGCGATTTAGTAGGGGCCTTGGATCAAACAAATTACTGCGTTATTTGTCATGAGCGAGGCAAGGATAGCTGCTCCAAAGGCATTAAAGACAAAGAAAGCGGCGAATACGCAATTAACGAGTTAAAAATACCTCAAGCAGGTTGCCCTTTGGAGGAAAAAATTTCTGAGATGCACAAGGCCAAGTCAGATGGTTACGCAATTGCAGCACTAGCCATAATAACCCTCGACAATCCAATGACAGCAGCCACGGGACATCGTATTTGTAATGACTGCATGAAAGCTTGTATCTATCAAAAACAGGAACCAGTTGACATACCACAGGCGGAAACACGAACTTTGAAAGATGTACTCGAGCTACCTTGGGGTTTTGAAATTTACTCCCTTTTGACACGTTGGAACCCGTTGAATTTGAAACGACCCATACCAGCCAAGGTCACAAAATATAAAGTTCTGGTTGTCGGCCAAGGACCGGCGGGCTTTACACTCTCTCATTACCTAATGAACGAAGGACACACTGTTGTAGCTATCGATGGAGCCAAAATAGAACCGCTTGATCCATCAGTTAGTGGCATTACACAAAGTGGGAAACGTGTTCCTTTCGATCCAATATTCAAGTTTAGTGAAATAGAAGAGCCATTGAACGAACGTGTGATGGCAGGTTTTGGTGGTGTCGCTGAATATGGCATTACAGTCCGTTGGAATAAAAACTTCCTCAAGGCAATACGCATACTACTTGAACGCCGCAAGCAATATACTCTTTACGGTGGCATACGTTTTGGTGGGGCGATTACCACAGACAAAGCCTTCGAATTAGGATTTGATCATATTGCACTTTGCATTGGTGCTGGAAAACCGACAGTTCTTGGTATCCCAAATGGGCTTGCCCGCGGAGTAAGACAGGCTTCAGATTTTCTTATGGCTTTACAGTTAACTGGGGCAGCAAAGAAAGACTCAGTTGCAAATCTCAATGTCCGCCTGCCCGTTGTGGTTATAGGTGGAGGATTGACTGCCATTGACACGGCAACTGAAGCCCTTGCTTACTATGTAAATCAGGTAGAGAAATTTCTAACCAGATATGAAGAACTTAATGCCATTGGTGAAGCCAAACCCGATTGGAGTGATGAAGAACAATCTTCTGCTGATGAATTTCTTGAGCATGGACGTGCCATCCGCAATGAACGCAAATTAGCTGCTAAAGAAAATCGACCTGCTGACTTCTCCCCACTACTAACATCTTGGGGCGGGGCCACAATTGCCTACAGACGACATCTTGTTGAAGCTCCTAGCTACACACTTAATCACGAAGAAGTTACCAAAGCCTTTCAACAAGGAATTCGTTTTGTTGAAAATGTATCACCTGTTTCTGTTGATGTAGACGAGTATGGTCATGCCAATGCTATCAAGCTTGAGCTGAAGGAAACAAGTACAGGCAGAAACCCAAATTTAAAAAACAAAATAATTTCTTTGCCTGCCCGTTGTATTTTAATTGCCGCTGGCACCCAGCCTAATACAGTCACAGCACGTGAATATCCGGGTTTTAATAAATTGGATGGAAAATATTTTCAGGCACAAGACGAAGATGGAAATGCAGTAACGCCCGAATGGTCAGCTAAGCCAAAACAAGCAGAAATGACTATGAAAGTCATAGATGATGGCCGTTCTATAACATTCTTCGGTGACTTACATCCGTCATTTGCGGGAAATGTTGTTAAAGCAATGGCCAGCGCTAAACGTGGCTATCCGGTGGTTAATCACCAACTTTCAAAGAATCCAGCAGTTGCTATTAGCTCAAAAGAATTAATAAAAAAACTGGACCATGGTCTGAGAGCCCGTGTTGTAAAAGTTATTCGCTTAACCCCAAATATTGTTGAAATCATCGTCCACGCACCACTTGCCGCAGAAGCTTTTAGCCCGGGGCAATTCTTTCGTTTGCAAAACTTCGAGAGCAATGCAAAGCGCTTAGGAGATACGGTTTTGGGTATGGAGGGCCAAGCCATGACTGGTGCATGGGTTGACAAGAGAAAGGGTCTTATATCAATGATCATTCTTGAGATGGGCGGCTCATCAAGTTTGTGCGAACTGTTGGAGCCTGGAGAGCACCTAGTTGTCATGGGGCCAACTGGCGCCCCCACCGAGACTCCCGGTGGCGAAACTGTAATCCTGATTGGTGGAGGTCTTGGTAACGCAGTGCAATTCTCTATCGGTCAAGCCCTTCGCAAGGCCGGATCAAAAGTACTTTACTTTGCTGCGTATAAAAGTCCAGGGGATCGTTACCATGTTGACAATATTGAAGCTGCAGCAGATACCGTTGTTTGGTGTTGTGATTTAGAACCAGGTTTCAAACCAGGCAGAGATGGTGACAAAACTTTTGTTGGCAATGTAGTTGAGGCAATGAATGCCTATGCAAAAGGGGAATTAGGTAAAACCGAAATTCTCTTGAGCGAAGCAAATCGAATGATTGTCATAGGCTCAGATGTAATGATGAATGCAGTTACAAATTCACGTCATGGCCTCTTAAAAGAGCATCTAGACCCGCACCATAAAGCTATTGGGTCCATCAATTCACCTATGCAATGTATGATGAAAGAAGTTTGTGCGCAATGCCTGCAACTTCAAAAGGACCCAATAACGGGTGAAGAAAAAATAGTTTTCTCTTGTTTTAATCAAGACCAAGATCTTGACGAGGTAGTATTTTCATCCCTACATCAACGCCTTGTACAAAATTCCGTACAAGAAAAACTCACTAGCCAATGGATCAAACGTTGCAAATCTAACTTGCAAGACGCAACTTAAAAGGTCACCCTATGCAAATGAAAAAATCGCACCAAAATGATCAAACTGACGCATTAAATTTGCTGGAAGATTTAATCACCAAAGCAAAAAAGACTGGGGCCGATGCAGCTGATGCTGTCCTGGTTAAAGGCGTTTCTTTATCTAAATCTATACGCATGGGAAAGCCAGAGCATTTAGAAAGATCAGAAAGTTGTGATATTGGTTTGCGCGTTCTTGTTGGCAAACGACAAGCTATGGTCTCATCCTCAGACACATCTCACAAGGCTATGGAAGAACTAGCTATACGTGCCCTAGCCATGGCAAAAGCCGTCCCAGAGGACCCATTTTGTGGCTTAGCTGAGATCAGTCAACTAGCAACGAATTTTCCAGATGTTCACTCTTGTGATTCCTTTGAACCGGATGCTGAGTATCTAAGTGAACTTGCGTGCCGTGCAGAACAATCCGCCTTAGCAGTAGATGGTATTAGTAATTCAGAGGGTGCATCTGCAGGTTGGGGCTTAAACACAGTTGCGATGTCCGCATCAAACGGCTTCTCCCAAGCCTATGCCAATTCCAGTCACTCACTAAGCATTTCAGTAATTGCTGGAGAAGGAACTCAAATGGAGAGTGACTATGATTACACAGCAGCAGTATTCGCAGCTGACATTGAAAATCCAGAAAACCTCGGTGAAAGTGCAGGAAGGAAAGCTGTCAGGCGCTTAAACCCCAAAAAAGTACAAACAGCTGAAGTGCCTGTTGTATTTGACCCCCGAGTATCAAAAAGCCTAGTAGGACACCTTTCAGCTGCTATAAATGGATCAACAGTTGCCCGTGGTGCATCATTCCTAAAAGATAAACTAGGCCAGAGGATATTTCCCCAACATGTCAATATTACAGATGATCCACTTCGAAAACGTGGCTTGAAATCTCGACCTTTTGACGGTGAGGGCATCAATACCCAACGGCTAAATCTAATTCAAGACGGACACTTGAAGACTTGGATCATGGACCTAAGATCAGCCCGTCAGCTTGGTTTACAAACCACAGGTCATGCATCACGTGGTACATCCTCGCCACCGTCACCTTCCTCGAGCAATCTTTATCTTGAACCAGGTGAAGTTAATCCTCAAGAGTTGATAAAGGATATAAAACAAGGCCTTTACGTTAACGAACTTATCGGTTTTGGCGTGAATGGTGTTACTGGAGATTATTCCCGGGGTGCCAGCGGTTTTTGGATAGAAAATGGTGAAATTTCTTACCCGGTAAGCGAGGTGACAATTGCCAGCAACTTAATTGACATGTTCGAAAACCTTAGTGTCGCAAATGATCTTCAATTTCGTTATGGTACTGATGCTCCGACCGTTTGCGTTGAAGGTATGACAGTTGCGGGACGTTAGCCTAACCTAGACACAAGAGGACGTTGGAGATAATGCTCCTACGTGTTATTATCTGACTCCAGGTAGGGGGATAATACAATCTTGAACGAGCAAACCTTATCGATTGATTACCAACATCAGTCTACGAGCAGCCTAATGAGGCGCTTGGGGCGCTCATATATTCGACCTTATGTAGGGCAAATTTTTCTTGCGATACTTTTTATGATTGTTGTAGCTGGAGCACAAGGCCTCTCAGCATGGCTGATGAAACCAATTATAGATGATGTTTTCATAGCCAAAGATCGGGATATGCTGAAGCTTGTCAGCATTGCTGTTCTTGTAACTTTTGCCATAAAGGGTTTTGCAAATTACACACAAAGTATTTTGATGAACTGGGTTGGCATGCGCATTGTTGCAGATGCACAGAACAATCTTTATAGCCATCTAACTGAGTTAGATCTGGGATTTTTTCACAACAACCCTGCAGGCACATTGATTTCACGCTTTACAGCTGACATTATACAAATACGCAATACTGTTTCTATAGCTCTAACTAGTCTGGGAAAAGATTTAATGTCCCTTATAGCCCTGGTTGGTGTTATGTTTTACCAAAACATGGAACTGGCGTTCGTATCCATATTCATATTTCCTATTGCCATCTTACCAATTGTCAAATTAGGAAGACGCATGCGCAAGGTCACTGCTAATTCACAAGTAGAGATTGGATTGTTGACGACTCTGCTTGCACAAACTTTCCAGGGCATGCGCTTGGTTAAAGCCTATGACATGGAAAAGTATGAAAAAAAACGAAACAAAGTCCTTGTCGAAAAATTGTTTAACCTGACTTTCAAGGCAGCACGTATTCGTGCAATGGTTAGCCCTATAATGGAGACTTTGGGTGGTGTAGCGATCTCAGTAGTTATTGTCTATGGCGGTACACAAGTAATAGATGGAAGTGGTACCACAGGTGAGCTTTTTTCATTCATAACTGCGCTTTTGATGGCCTACGATCCTATGAAAAAACTTGGCAACCTTAATGTCTCCATTCAAGAGGGTTTGGCCGGAGCTCAGCGCCTTTTTAATGTCATTGATACAAAACCAATCCTTTTTAATAAGCCAGATGCACAAGAATTAGACAACGTCAAAGGTAACATAACTATTTCAAACGTAACTTTTTCTTATGGTTCTGATTTACCAGTGCTTACGAACATTAATCTGGAAGTGCCAGCAGGCAAACGAATTGCTCTAGTTGGACCCTCAGGAGCGGGAAAATCAACAATTCTGAACCTAATACCACGCTTTTATGATACTAATGCTGGTCAGGTTAAAATTGATGACTTTGATGTCAGGGATGTAACAATGGCGTCCTTACGCCAAAATATTGCCTTGGTCTCACAGGAAATCACACTGTTTAACGATACTATTCGTGCCAATATCGCCTACGGGCGTGATAATGCTAGTGATCAAGATATTTACGATGCAGCACGAAAAGCTGCTGCCCATGACTTTATTATTGAACTTCCTCAGGGTTACGAAACACAGGTTGGGGAGCAAGGGGTTAAGCTATCAGGCGGCCAGCGACAACGGTTGGCTATTGCCCGAGCAATGTTGAAAAATTCTCCTATTTTGCTACTTGATGAAGCAACATCGGCGTTAGATACGGAGTCCGAACGGCAAGTGCAGATTGCTCTCGATAAGTTAATGATTGGTCGAACCACTCTGGTAGTTGCTCATCGATTATCAACGGTTGTCAATGCTGACGTCATTTATGTAATTGAGGACGGGAAGATCATTCAGTCCGGAAGCCATGATGCATTGATCGAGCAAGGTGGGCCCTATGCCAAATTGTACGCCCTTCAATTTTCCTGTAAAAATGATACAATAACGGTTACACCGTGAAACTGGGTAAAAGAATCATCCATAGTCAGATCGCAAAAAATTTCTTTTGTCGCTTTGCCTCATACTACATCCGCTTTGTCTACATGACCAGTCGCTGGACAGTTATTCGTGGCGATATACCTAAAAAATTCTGGGAAAAAGACAAAAAATTTTTACTCTGCTTCTGGCATGGTCGCTTACTAATGATGCCTTTTTGCTGGAATATGACTAAGCCTATCCACATGATGATTTCCCTGCACGGAGATGGGCGCTTTCTTTCAAAGACAGTTGCTCGTTTAGGCATCAAAACCATTGTTGGATCAACATCAAAAGGCGGCGCATCAGCGGTCAGGGCCATGGTGAAGACCGTCAAAAATGGGGATTACGTGGGGCTAACGCCCGATGGGCCACGAGGACCGCGAATGCACGCACAAGAGGGAATAGTTACAATTGCGCGTTTAGCTAAAATACCAATAATTCCAATAGGTTATGCATCTACTAACTCTAAGATATTGGGTTCCTGGGATCGCTTCGTTGCAGCTTTACCCTTTGGTAACGGCGTGTTCGTTTGGGGTGAACCAATCCAAGTTCCACAAACAACCGATAAATTAGTGCTCGAAAAGACCCGACAAAGAGTTGAAAATGCCATCAATACCGTAACTAATGAAGCTGATCGCTTTTGTGGTCTTGAACCTGTAAAGCCTGCAATCAACCCAGTTAAAAAGACACCATTATGATGATGTCTATATATAGAACTATGACCAGATTAGGAACTCCCCTAATCCGATTTTACCTTTCAACACGCCTTAAAATGGGTAAGGAATGCCGGCTACGCTTTACAGAGCGATTAGGTGAAGCCTCAATTGCCCGCCCAGAGGGATTATTAGCATGGGTTCACGCTGCAAGTGTTGGCGAATCTCTTTCCATGTTGCCTCTAATCGAACGCCTTCGTGTTGAACATTCTGAGTGGAAAATTTTGGTAACCACAGGAACGATTACCTCAGCTACAATAATGAGCGAACGCCTGCCTGATGGGGCATTTCATCAATTTATCCCTGTTGACCAAGTTGAATATATCCATAAATTTTTTAACCACTGGAAACCAAACTTAGTTCTTTGGACAGAGTCAGAATTCTGGCCTAACTTAATTTGTTACACCTCCGCTCTAAATGTGCCTATGGTGCTTCTGAATGGCCGGATTTCAAACAAATCGTTCAAGAACTGGAAATTTTTTCCAGGCTTAATCAAAGAAATTCTCAGTGCATTCTCGCTTTGTCTTGGACAAAGCGATTGGGACGTCCTTAGACTGTCTATGTTGGGTGCGACAAACTCCAAGTCTGTTGGCAACCTTAAATTTGCTACACCACCATTGACCGCTAATCAAAAAGATTTAAGCGAACTATCATTTCTGATTGGGCAAAGGCCTCGATGGCTTGCATCAAGCACACACAAGGGTGATGAAGAAATTGTAGGACGTATCCACAAGAATATAAAAACAACACAGCCTAAGATCCTAAGTATCATTGTACCACGTCATCCAATTCGGGGGCCAGAGATCGCAAAGACGCTTGAGAAAATGGGTTTAAATGTAACTCTTCGTTCATCAAACACTCCAATAAATACAAATACGGATATTTATATTGCAGATACCTTCGGAGAACTGGGACTTCTATATAGGCTAGTTCAAATTGTTTACATTGGAAAATCACTTGTATCTGTTGGTGGACAAAATCCGCTTGAGGCAGCACGTCTTGACTGTGCCATATTATTCGGCCCCAGAATGGATAACTTTTTGGAAATAACTAAGAAACTAATTAAAAATAATGCATGTATCGAAATATACGACGAGTCTGAGTTGCTCAAAACAATCAAAAGATTGTTGGAAGCCCCAGAAGAGTGCAATAAATTAGCAAAATCTGCAAAACAGGTTACAGAAGAACAATCCAGCGTTCTTGACGCTGTGCTTCATGAGCTTCAACCTTTTTTAACAAGGGGGCTTTGATGCTTGCCCCCAATTTTTGGAAATCAGGAAATAGCGGGGTCCTTGGAGCTTTACTTTCTCCGCTAAGTTGGCTCTATGGGTTCGTGACCAACGCAAGAATGACAGGAAAAGAACCCTGGGTATCACCAGTCCCAATTATTTGTATAGGTAATCTAGTCATTGGGGGTGCAGGGAAAACCCCTGTTGCGCTTGATCTGGCCCAACGTCTCAAAGAAAAAGGAAGAAATGTCCATTTTATATCACGTGGTTATGGCGGTCATGAGAAAGGTCCACTCCGTGTTGAGCCAACAATTCACGAATTTTCCAGAGTTGGGGATGAACCATTACTATTAGCAGCAAAAGCTCCAACTTGGGTATCACAAGAACGTCGGGCCGGTTGTGTGGCCGCAGCCAATGCGGGAGCAGACATCATCATCATGGATGATGGCTTTCAGAACCCACAAGTGGCAAAAGACTTTTCAATCATAGTTATTGATGGATGCTACGGGTTTGGTAATAAAAAATTACTTCCAGCTGGGCCACTCAGAGAGACGATTTCAGGAGGCCTTGCCCGCGCTGATGCAGTTGTTATCATCGGTGAAGACCGCACAGGAAGTTCAATTTTAGCCTCTAGTAATGGTCACAAACCAATGGGCGCTAGCCTTGTTCCAGACCCTTTACCAGAAAAGATTAAAGACAAACCCGTTGTAGCTTTCACAGGCATAGGACAGCCTGATAAGTTTTTTGAAACTATTTCTAATCTTGGATGTAAAATTCAAGAGCGCATTCCTTTTGGTGACCATCATCCATACAGCTTTGCTGACATCAATCATCTTCGTGATACAGCCAAAAAAGGAAACGCCCATTTAGTATCCACAGAAAAAGATGCCCAACGCTTGCCCACATCTTTTTTGAGTGAGGTAACTATTATCCCTGTTGTCTTGAAATGGAGTGACAAAGAAGTTATTGAGACATTGCTGGATAAAATAAATAATGTTTAAAAACTATATTTCTCACCCATTACAAGGCATTGCTAGCTACCTTTTCTTCTTTTTGACGAAGTTATTACCTATTACTTGGGCTTCCGGTTTAGGCGGTTGGAGTGGACGTTTGATAGGGCCAATACTTACCATCTCAAGACGAGCTAGACGCAATATGTCAATAGCCTTTCCAGAGAAATCTGAAAAGGAAATTGAAGACCTAGTTAGCCAAATGTGGGACAATCTCGGTCGTACTGTGATGGAGTACCCATTACTTAACCGTATTAGAGTCAATGGCCAAAGGCCACATGTAACACTTGTTGGAAATGAATACCTCGAACTTTTACGTGACGACGATAAACCAGGATTACTTTTTACCGGTCACCTAGGTAACTGGGAAATACCAGCTATTTGCATATCTGCCCAAGGCCTTCCCCAGCATTTTGTCTACCGAGCACCAAATAACCCTTACGTAGAAAAATTATTTGAGAGGCGCCATTTGATTGATTGCACTCCAATCCCAAAGGGAGCTAAAGGTGCACGCATGGCATTGAAAGCACTCTCAGAGGGTGGTCACCTAGGCATGCTGGTTGATCAAAAAATGAACGATGGTATTGCAGCTCCTTTCTTTGGGCACACCGCTATGAGTGCCCCTGCCTTGGCACAGTTTGCCCTCAAATTCAGGTGTCCCGTCATCCCTGTAAGAGTGGAAAGACTAGAAGGTCCGAATTTTTGTATTACTTGTTATCCACCTCTAGAAATCACACCCAGTAACGACAAGCAGGCGGACATATTGGAGATAACAACTAAGGTCAACAGTATACTCGAGGAATGGATTCGAGAACGGCCCGCCCAGTGGTTATGGTTGCACAATCGCTGGCCTGAGGACCTCTTCTAATTCATGTCTCCTGCAATGAGAGCTGGATCAAGATGTGTTTGATTGAGTGTTACACCCCAATGTAGATGTGCCCCAGTTGCCCGCCCAGTTTTGCCTACTTTACCAATCGGAGTGCCTTGGGTGACCAGATCGCCCTTTTTGACCAGTAAAGCACTCATGTGGGCGTAAACACTTGTGAGACCAAATCCATGGTCAAGCATCAGAGTCTTTCCTGTGAAAAACATATCTTTGTTAACAAGGGCGACAATACCATCGGCCGGCGCCCTTATGACAGTACCTTCAGGTGCGGCAATATCTGTTCCATTATGAGCACTTCTTGGTTTTCCGTTTAGAATTCTTTGTGATCCAAAATCACCAGAAATTAGTCCTTTTACCGGCCACCTGAAGCCTGACAGAAAATAAGCCGATTGCGTTTCTTGTGATCTAACCCGGGCAATTTCTGTATTATCCTCCCTGATGCGAGCAATATCTTCTGGGTTTGGCGTCACCATGCGTGGGGGAAGTCCGTTGATATGTTGAGTTTTAAAAGTCCGAGGTATCACATTCAGGATCTGTTTATTAACCGTACCATCCAAACTAATGACTTTTAAGGTCGCTTCTTTCTTTGCATTGCGTCCAAAACCTATGAGGAAGTGACCATCAATTGACAGTGCGAGCGCTTGACCATTTAGCTCAACCCGGTTACTGGGATCGGTCACCCCAAAAACCAAGCCACCTTGAGTTTGATTACCTTGCAGTCTTAATTCACCAGCGACATCAGAAATAAAGACCATTATGAAAAAAAGACAAAGTGATATTTGTTTCATAGTAGACTTCCTTGATTCCCATCACCACCCATTTTACTTTTACCTGATTTTAATTTTTTTCCTGAGTCTCCTATAGCTTTGGCCGATACTTTACCATCGTAGAACCTAATCGACAATCTTGTGCCTCGGACAACATCCCGAGAGGAGGCCAAAATATTTCCTTCGCTATCACTAACAAGAGCAAACCCGCGCTCAAGAACTCGTTGGTAAGAGAAACTCTCTAACAAAGCAGATGCCTGCTTGAGACGTTGCCAGCGTGTAATCTGGAGCCCTTTTGTGGCCTGAAACAAAGCTCTTGCCTCACTATCTAGGCGCAAGCGAGAGTGATCAATCCATTTGTCTGGCTTTGGTATAGCTGCAGCTGCTTGAGCCAATCTAGAACGACAGCTTTCAATACCTACATTCAAACTATTCTCCAAACGCTCACCCCAATCATCAAGTCGCTGAGAGGCATCTTCAACAACCCTGCGCAAACTGGGTAGGCCACGGCCTAAGCCATCGAGCATAACTTTGTTCTGAGTCAAGTTACGATTCATGGCGTTCAAAAGTCGCAGGCCGTCATCTATTACTTGGGCAAGCAATTCACTGCGGACTGGAACTGCCATTTCTGCTGCTGCAGTTGGTGTTGGAGCACGCACGTCTGCAGCAAAGTCAATAAGCGTGGTATCAGTTTCATGGCCAACGGCTGATATTAAAGGAATAGAACATGCTGCCGTGGCACGAACCACATCTTCTTCATTAAAAGCCATAAGATCTTCCAATGAACCTCCACCACGAGCCACAATCAACAGATCAGGGCGAGGAATCTTTCCGTTACCATCCAGAGCCGTAAAACTATTTATTGCATCACAAATTTCAGATGCTGCTGTATTACCTTGCACCACAACTGGCCACAAAATAACACGAACAGGAAAGCGATCTGACAATCGGTGTAAGATATCTTGAATTACTGCCCCTGCAGGAGAACTTACAACACCTATAACTTGCGGTAAAAAAGGTAAACTTTGTTTTTGGTTTTCTTCAAATAACCCCTCCGCAGCCAGCTTCCTTTTACGGTTCTCCAGAATCTTTAATAGGGCACCTTCGCCGGCTAATTCCATAGCATCTATAACTATTTGATAACTAGAGCGTGGGGCATAAGAGGTAATGCGGCCTGTTGCAATGATTTCTATACCATCTTCAGGATCAAGGGATAGACGCCCCACTGTGCCCTTCCAACAAACACCGTCAAGCACCGCATTGTCATCCTTCAAGCGCAGGTACATATGACCAGATGCAGCAAGTTTAAGACCAGAAATCTCACCACGAACCCTGACCCTTGAAAAACTCTCCTCTAGCGTGTTTTTTAGTGCTCTTGACAACTGTCCTACAGAGAGCTCTGGAAGATTGTGTAAAGATTCTTCAATCGATGGGTTTTCAGTCATGTACTATATTATGTATGTTAAAAATTAAATGTGCAAATAAAGGAAAGTTTACAATGAAGATTTTGGTTGTTGGTTCAGGAGGACGTGAACATTCTCTGTGTTGGGCTATCGCAAAATCACCTAAATGCGATGAGTTATTTTGTGCACCGGGTAATGCTGGAATAGAGAGAATTGCAAACTGCGTGGATATAAATGCAAATGATGTGAACGCCATTGCAATTTTTGCTTTAGAAAAAAAAATCGACTACGTTGTGGTGGGTCCAGAGGAACCCCTGGTCAACGGTCTGGTAGACAAACTCCAAGCACTCAATATTAAAGCATTTGGACCTAGCGCTGAAGCTGCTGCACTAGAGGGTTCGAAGGGGTTTATGAAAGATCTGTGCTCGAAGTACAACATACCTAGTGCAAAATACGGCCGCTTCAACAAACCCGAAAAAGCTAAGGAATTTATCGCCAATCACAAAAGTCCTATTGTTGTCAAAGCTGATGGTCTCGCTGCTGGCAAGGGTGTCATTATATGCGGTAACAAGCAAGAAGCTAACGCAGCGGTTGATTTCATTATGAATGAACTTGCTTTTGGAGATGCAGGAAATGAGGTCATAATAGAAGAGTTCTTAGAAGGTGAAGAAGCAAGTTTTTTTGTCCTTGTGGACGGAGAAAACACGATAGCATTGCGATCGGCTCAGGATCACAAGGCTGTTTACAATGGAGACAAAGGGCCCAATACAGGTGGAATGGGGGCCTATACGCCAGCTCCTGTTGTAGACGATAAGATGGCAAAACGTATAATGGATGAAATCATCAAACCAACAGTTGCTGCCATGATAAAAGAAGGCAAACCCTACAAGGGTGTCCTATATGCGGGGCTTATGATTACGAGCAAAGGTCCACGTTTGATTGAATACAATGTGCGTTTTGGCGACCCAGAATGTCAGCCGCTAATGGTTGCTATGAAGTCAGATATTCTAGATATCCTAGTTGCCTCTACCGAGGGAACGCTTGATAAAGTCAAACTACAATGGCACAAAGAGGTCACGTTGATTGTAGTTATGGCCGCCCAAGGCTATCCAGGAAACTATCAGAGGGGGTCGGAAATCAAGGGAGTCAAGGAAGCTAGCGACATGAGCGACATTTTTGTTTTTCACGCTGGGACAAAGTTGGAAAATGGTAAACTTATTGCTACAGGAGGACGAGTTCTAGGCATTACATCAAAGGCTAAAACAGTCGCTGCTGCACAAAGACTTGCATACGAAGCTGTCGCAAAAATTAATTGGCCAGGTGGGTTTAATCGCACTGACATCGGCTGGCGTGCGATAAATCGAGAAGAAACATTATAAAAAAGGATTTAACTTCCATGGATGACCAAATACGAGTAGAACTTGAGGCCGCCGCATTTCGCAGTCTTGTTGGACATTTGCGAAAACGAACAGATGTCCAGAACATTGACCTTATGAACCTATCGGGATTTTGTCGTAATTGCTTATCAAAATGGTACATAGCTGCTGCCAAAGAAAATAACATCGAGTTGTCCTATGAAAACGCTCGGGAAATAATCTACGGCATGCCTTACGAGGAATGGAAAACCAACTATCAGAAGGAAGCAACCGATGAACAAAAGCAGATGTTCCAGGATACAAAGTCCCTTCACGCAATTACTGGTGATGAAAAAAAATAATTATCGCAGATCCTCAAAAAAAGACTTCAGTAATTCCGATGCTTTACTTTCCTGTATACCGCCAATCACTTCCGGACGATGATGGCAACTAGAATGTTGAAAAACTCGAGAACCGTGATCAACCCCACCTCCTTTGGGATCATAGGCCCCAAAATATAGTCTTCTTATGCGTGCGAAAGAGATTGCCGCAGCGCACATAGGACACGGTTCCAAGGTCACGTAAAGATCACACTTTTCAAGGCGAGGACTTGCTAGTATAGAAGTTGCCTTACGAATTGCAATTATTTCTGCATGGGCGGTAGGGTCATTATTGGCTATTATGCAGTTTCCCGCCCGAGATAAAACCTCACCCCTCACAGCATCAACTATTACTGCTCCTACGGGCACCTCTCCTCGCTCAGCTGCCTCGACAGCCTCTTTCATTGCTATTTCCATGTATGGGGCCGTAATCATCTTTAAATTTTGAACCTGTGTGCTGATATCTTCAAGTGTATAGCTTGCCGTAGCCCACATATAAGCATAAAGTTCAAATGATGATAATACCTGTTATTGGCATAACGCTAGATTCAGAGCAACCAGGGTCCTATTCAAATTTTCCGTGGTATGCGCTAAGAGAAAACTACATAGAAGCGGTCTCGCATGCTGGTGGCTTACCTTTAGCTCTTCCCCATGAAATGGATTGGGTTGATAAATACCTAGACCTAATAGATGGGCTGGTCGTGACAGGTGGGAATTTTGATGTGGATCCAGCCCTATTTGGAGATAAAAAACGCCATTCGAGCGTTACAACCAAAAAAAATCGTACTCACTTTGAAATACGTATTATCAAAGGAGCTCTGGAGCGTAATATGCCAATCCTTGGAATTTGCGGAGGTCAACAACTTCTACATGTTGTGTTGGGCGGCCGTTTGATTCAACATATTCCAGACACTATTGAAAAGCCGCTTGCCCACGAACAAACTAATCCTCGTAATGAACCTGGACACGACGTCTTCATAAAGAAGGGCACACTTTTGCACCGCATTGTTTGTGCTGATACCCTCGAAGTCAACAGCGCTCATCATCAGGCTGCACTAGATGAACCAGTTGGGGTCACAATCAACGCCCGAGCCAAGGACGGCATTATTGAAGGCATAGAATCTAATAACTACGATTTTTGTTTGGGAGTACAATGGCACCCAGAATTTGATATTAATGAAGGCGACAGAAAGATTTTTAAGGCACTTGTTGCTGCCTCAGGAAAAGTTAATGAATGCACAAAAACCTGAACGCGTAGCAAAAGTAATTGCACGCGCAGGCATATGCTCACGCCGGGAGGCAGAACGCAGGATTGCCGATAATAGAGTTATAGTTGATGGCAAGACTCTATTTAGTCCTGCTACTACAGTTTGTGATTCAAACGTCATACTGGTCGATGGCAAACCCCTACCCCGAGCCCAAGAAACACGACTTTGGCGCTATCACAAACCAACTGGCTTGGTGACCAGTCATAGTGATCCACAAGGGCGCCAAACTGTGTTTGATAATCTTTCACCAAAACTAGGGCGAGTCATTTCCATTGGCCGTCTAGATTTAAATTCTGAAGGTTTGTTATTATTAACTAATGATGGTGAGTTAGCACGGCGCCTTGAAATGCCCTCTACAGGGTGGATTCGGCGTTATCGGGTCCGGGTTCGCGGTACCGTCAATCAGAATAAGCTTAAGACCCTTCAAAACGGACCCATTGTAGCTGGTATTAATTACAAATCTATCAAGGCCACCCTAGATAGTGAAACCCGCACAAATGCCTGGCTCACAGTCGCCTTGACTGAGGGCAAAAACCGAGAAATACGTAAAATCATGGAACACCTAGATCTGGAGGTAAATAGACTGATCCGTCTTTCCTACGGACCATTCGAATTAGGCAAGCTTAAGCGAAGTCAGGTTGATGAGGTCCATAATGAGATTCTAAAAAATCAATTGATAAAAAACAGACACAGGATTTCAGAAAAATTTCGTGGGGCTGGATGGGCGAAGGCAAAAAAAAGTATTAAACAAATTCGTTACAAAAAAAAATTTGATCGACATTCAGACAATACAAAAAAATGAGAATTATTGGCGGGAAATATAAAGGACGTAACCTCAAGACTCCAGCTGGCCATTACATTCGGCCTACGTCTGACCGTGCCCGCGAGGGCATTTTTAATATTCTCACGCATTCCATCAACTGGGGAGGCTTCAATGATATAACAGTGCTTGATGTTTTTTCTGGAACTGGAGCACTTGGGCTTGAAGCCATATCACGAGGAGCTTCTGCTGGTGTTTTCATTGACAACAATGCGAGTTCTCTTGAATTTGTAAAGACTAATGCTGCAGCCCTTGGTGAGGCCCATAATGTCCTGCCATTAAAAATTGATGCAACACAACTTTTACAACCGCCACGATCTGCTCATGCACCACTTGCTTTGACCTTTATCGATCCCCCCTACGGCACAAATCTCTCTGACCAAGCCCTCAAGGCTTTGTGCCATAAAGGTTGGATTGCATTTGGTGGACTTGTTGTAGTCGAAATAAGCAAAGACGATAAGCTAACTTTGCCCCATGGCCTTAAACTAATTGATGAACGCACTTACGGGGTAACGCTGATAAAGTTTCTGCAAAATCGGAATAATTAAGGTTTGATTGCCCTAATGTATATTACCGAACCCTAATTAGTGCAAAATTAAGCAGTTCATAGAACAACCTGACTATGTTGTTTCTTTAGTTCCTAAAATAAAACACAGATTAAAATTGTTATTGAACTGGAATCAGTCCCAGTTAAATTAATTTTTTTGTACAGAAAACCTTGAGCAAAGTTCTTAAATTGTCCATTCTAACTAATAAGTAAATAAATGTAGGTTCTGGGATTACAAGGTGCTATGAGTGATAATCGAATTTATTTATATGACTGTACTTTACGTGATGGGGCCCAAACACAGGGTGTTGACTTCTCTGCAACTGACAAAACCCTCATTGCTAAAGAACTTGACCTACTTGGCATAGACTACGTTGAAGGAGGTTGGCCAGGTGCCAATCCAACTGATGATGCTTTTTTTGCTTCACCACCAACCCTCACGCGTTCGTGTTTAACTGCCTTTGGTATGACACGCCGAGCGGGACGTTCTAGTGATAACGATCCAGGACTTAATGCCTTACTTGATTGCGGTACAAGAGCTATCTGCATGGTTGGCAAAACTTGGGATTTTCATGTAAATATGGCGCTTGAAATCAAGCAAGAGGAAAACATTGCTATGATCGCTGATTCAATTGCTCATGCATCTACTAAAGTCAACGAAGTAATGTTTGATGCGGAACATTTTTTTGATGGTTATAAGGATAATCCTGAGTTTGCATTAGCATGTCTCAAAGCGGCACATGATGCAGGAGGGCGTTGGATTATTTTGTGCGATACCAATGGCGGTACTTTACCCCACGAAATCACAGAAATTGTTAACGAAGTTACCCAACAAATTCCTGGATCTAAATTGGGTATTCATTGCCACGATGACACGGGGAATGCCGTCGCTAACACTCTAGCAGCTGTGCGTGCTGGGGTACGTCAAGTGCAGGGAGCACTCAATGGACTGGGAGAGCGTTGTGGTAACGCCAACTTGATTAGCATCATTCCATCACTTGTTCTAAAAATGGGTTATGAAACTGGTCTTTCTGCCAAAGATTTGACCCATCTTACCCATGTCTCCAAAATCCTTGACGAGTGCTTAAATCGACAACCAGTACGTAGTGCCCCATATGTTGGTGACTCAGCTTTTACACATAAGGGAGGACTGCATGTTTCGGCAGTTGGAAAAGATCCGCGAACATACGAACATGTGGAACCAAATCTCGTTGGCAACCAACGCCATATTGTCATTTCAGATCAAGCTGGACGAGCTAATATCCTTGCTCGCTTACGAGAAATAGGCATCAGCGTTAAACCAAAAGACCCAAAAGTTACACAACTTGTAAAGCGTGTAAAGGAACGTGAATTCGAGGGTTATACATACGATGGTGCTGGAGCAAGTTTTGAACTCTTAGCTCGGCGCGCACTTGGAAAAGTACCAGAGTATTTTCGTTGTAATAATTTCAGAGTTCTTGATGAACGTAGGTGGGATGCTAATGGTGATCTTGTTATCATGTCAGAAGCTACAGTCAAACTCACAGTTGATGGGGATGAATATATGACAGTAGCTGAGGGCAACGGCCCTGTAAATGCGCTAGATATGGCCTTAAGAAAAGTGCTAACACCTATTTATCCAACACTTGAAGACCTTCGCTTAGTCGATTTTAAAGTGCGCATCCTACGTTCGAAAGAAGCATCTGCCGCAACTACACGCGTGATGATACAATCTTCCTCTAAAGAAGAGAAAAACTGGTCAACTGTCGGGGTCTCCACAAATATTATTGAGGCTTCATATGAAGCATTAAGGGATAGCATCATCTTCAAATTATATCGTGACGGCATCACCTGAATTTTATGAGCAGTAAAAATAAAACACCCCGACAACCAAAATCTAGCGCAAAGTTACCAAAAAATGCACCGACCATCATCCTGATTAATCCGCAGCTTGGTGAAAATATTGGTATGGCAGCGCGAGCAATGCTCAACAACTCACTTGGAAGCTTACGCTTGGTTGACCCCGTGCACGGTTGGCCTAACAAACACGCAATTAAGCCATCAGCAGGGGCCAAAGTCGTTCTTGACTCAGTTCAGGTCTTTGCTGATACAGAGAAAGCAGTTGCAGATCTTAGTCACGTCTATGCGACAACAGCTAGAGACCGAGACATGACAAAACGTGTTCTAACAGCGCGCGCAGCAGCAATTGAAATGCGTCGTTTTATCGACGCAGGCTGCAAACCCGGAGTAATTTTCGGGCGCGAATCTTGGGGTTTAAGCAACAATGATGTAGCCCTTGCAGATACCCTAATAACAATTCCACTAAACCCGGCTTTCAGTTCTTTAAATCTAGCTCAAGCAGTTCTGCTGATAGGTTATGAGTGGTCCCAGTCAGGCAATGAGACTGAGGGGATCGACCTTCGCATCCCTAAACAAACTCGATTTGCAAACAAAAAAGAATTGATTGCATTGTTTGAGCACCTTGAAAAGGAATTGGATAATTGTGGCTTTTTAAGACCACTGGAAAAACGACCAACCATGGTTAATAATATACGTAATGTTTTTCAGCGAGCCAATATGACAGAACAGGAGGTTCGTACTTTCAGGGGTATAATATCAGGGCTGGTACGACGCTAGGAGAACAAGTTAAATTAGTTAAAGTTGCTTAAAGTTTTATATTAAAGGTGACAAATATCATTTAAAAAACGATATTATAATCGTTCTGACAGCCAAATAGCTACACGTGAACCGGTTTTAACCAAGGCACTCAACGTTTCAAAGCCCGGCGTTTTTTCAGCGTCATGCTCCAGTCCAATGTTTTTATGTTCAATCTCTTCTGATCGGAATTTTTTACAAACATCTCGGAGATTGCTCTCTTTATTGCCCATGCTCTCAAGCTTTTCAACTTGGGATGCATAGTGCTCATCAATCACTTCCTCAACAGCAACGGTACAAGCCATCGCAGCTCTCTTGCCCATAAGAGCTGTTCCAGCACCCAATGCAAAACCTGCAAAGTGCCATAATGGCATCAATGCTGTTGGACGAACCCGACGATTTTTAATAATTTCTGAAAAAGTTTCAAAATGTTCAATCTCTTGATCTAACATATGTTTGATAATTGAAGAACTTTCTGAATGCCCCATAACACTCAATTGCCCTTGATAAATCCTGACTGCCCCATATTCGCCAGCATGATCAACCCTAATCATACGTTCGACCAATTGCTCTTGACTTAAGTCTCCTGGCAATAAACCAGCTTTTGATGAATACTTCTTTCTCTTCTCACTCATTTTTTCAACTTAATAATCGGCTTTATCAAAATTTTTCGACTTATCACTATAGTAATTATACACAGAGCACTCGACAAAAATACATTATAGATTGCCATACTTATTCCAAATAGGCTCCAGTTTACTTCGTTGCAAGGTCTTTCTGCCTTTTTCATTAAGCTAGCGCGCAATTGTTCCAGAGTTGTATTTTGACTAAGACTTCCTGAACATTCAGAACTCCACCAGAGTTTCTCAACCCCAACATGGTAAAAAGCCAAGCCGGAACCAACTAGATAGATCAATGCACAAAACACAAAAATAATTGGGATCAATCTTGATGTAACTCTGAAACAAAGTGTAATAGTTGCAAAAAAACCAGTTATGAGGAAAGGTACACGTTGGTATAGGCAGAGTGAGCACGGTTCCTTTCCAAAAAAATGCTCCGCTAGAAAAACCGTAACTAAAACAGCCAAGGCTACAGCCAAAATAAATATTGCAAATAAACGTTGTATACACATGTTTTATTTATATGAGGTACTTTACTAGTATGAACCCCGCAAAAAGCAATACAAAAAAAATAGTAGTAAGAATACCTAAATTCTTTTCAATGAAGATGCGGATATTATCTCCAAAGTACCACAGTAGCCCAGCGACCAAAAAGAACCTCAAACCCCTTGATAAAGCCGAGGCTACAGTGAAAACAATAACATCCATATTAGTGACGCCACTAGCAATAGTAACAAGTTTATATGGGAAAAAAGTAAATCCGGCGCCAGCAACAATCCAAGCTCCCCATTGATGATAAAAACCTTGAAATTTTATAAACTCATCTGCATAGCCATATAAATCTAATACTGCCCTACCCAAACTTTCATAAAAAAAGTAGCCAATTCCATACCCGGCTAGGCCACCAAGCACAGATGCCACAGAACAGAGCAGGGCAATACGCCATGCTTTTTTTCTCGAAGCTAGAACCATAGGGATTATCAAAATATCTGGTGGGATAGGAAATACGGAGCTTTCTATAAATGACACAATGGCTAGTGCTAGCATAGCACGCCTATGTCCTGCCAAACTCATAGTCCAATCATAAAGTCCTCGAATCACCAAAAAATTCCTTACTAGTAAAATATAAACTTAAAGTGATAAGACCACTCAAACATTCGAGTTTACGACATTGAGATCACTTGTTTGTCAGGCTGTAATCTGAAGAAAAAAGGTATCGAACATAGTTTTACAACACAAATCTATATTTGCCACTCTCTTCACTAAATTAAATATGCAAAATCTTTTTTACCAATTTGGGAGCTGTTTACTTGCAACACAGCAAGTTTAGAGAATTTGAAAACAAGTAATATTTATTCTAAGACTCAGTCTGGTTCAGTAAATGACTGAGACAAACCTTTTATTATCGGATGCAAAAGATAGGTTATAAGACGACGTTTTCCAACCTTCATATCTGCAGAGGCAGTCATCCCAGAGGTTAATTTAAAACCCTCGGGCAAACCTGTTAATTCAGTATGCGGAATGTTAATACGGCCTCTATATACTGAGTCCTTATCACCAGCTAAGTTTTTATCATAAGTATCTTGAGACATGTACGACAATGTCCCATCTAGGTCACCATATTGTTGGAATGGAAGGGCATCAAGCTTAACGGAGACAGATGACCCAATTCGTACATCACTAATATCCTTTGGAGAAATATCTACCTCTAATGTGAGCGGCTGATTCGCTCTTACTAAAGTTGCTATGCTCTCCCCCTCCCTCACTATTGAGCCAGCAGAAACCTTGGGAAGATCTAAAACTATCCCATCAACTGGCGCTTTTACCTCTACATTTCTCATATCACGACGAAGCTTGACTGCCTCTTGCGTAAGTTGAATACGTTTTTCTTCCTCCTTGGAACGTGCTTCTCCAAGTGAAGAAGACCACGAAGCTGTAAATTCTTCCTTATCCGCTTGGAGAACAGATAAGTCAGTCTTTTTTAACGCTAGCAGATTTTTTGCATCATAATAAGATCTCTCTGACTGCAATGTTGCATCTTGAGCCTGTAAATAGCTAAGTAGAGATCCATTTTGTCGACTGTAGAGAGCTTTTCTGGCTTTCTCAATCTGTCTTTTTAGATCAGCCTGCCGTTTGGTAATGCGTACAGTTTCAGATGCTGACTTTGTCTCATTTTCCAATTTAGCAATTTTATAAGAAAACGAAGTTAATTTTGATCTGTACTGATCAACACGCTTTTTGAGTATATCCGCCAGCATATTTGGAAGATTAAAATCTTTAGCTAAAGGCAGCCCGGTCTCTATATAGTTTTGCTCCAACTCAATTCTGCGTAGCCTTTCTGTGACGGCGTTGAGGGTTTCAGTATTTTGTTTTAAATTTGTCTCAGCATCTACTTCATCTAATATCGCAACAACTTGTCCCTTCTTAAGTATCTGTCCTCGCTCAACGAGCAAATCTTTGACAATTGCATTTGAGGTAGCCTGAACATCTACGTTTGGAACCTTTGTAGTAAATTCTCCCCTTGAGGATACAGTTGTATCAATTTCAAAAATTGAAGAAAATAAAAAAGCAATTACAAAAAGAGAAAGTATAATACCTCCAGCGTATACGACTAATTTTGAGGGTGGTGTGTCATAGATAGCATCAGTATCATCAATATCATCATTGTGCTGTTGCTCAGATATATTAAAGTTATCTATTGTAGCATTAGTGTCTAAACTTGTTCTAGCTTCCAACTGAGCAATATTAAAATTTGCCTGCCTCAATTCACCTGACAATTTTACCATTATATTATGGGCAGCCTTTGGATTTTTAGAGACGTAATCCAAAAAAACACTTTTATCAACTCCCGTTACTTCAACATCGTTCTTTGCCTTTGCACCAGCACTTCGAGGCGCCTCATCAATTAAAGCCATCNCCCCAAAAATTTTTCCTTTTTCAGTAAGTTCCGCAATGACCGATTCTCCATCCGCACCTAATTTGACAATCTCAACTGTACCTGATTTCAAAACATATGCGTATTGGGCAGACTCACCTTCTCTAAAAATATAAGAGCCTGCTGGAAATCTTTGAATATCACTCATATAACTGCTCTATTCTAATTATCATCAACTACATTAAAATATAGAGAGAGATCTCTCGCTTTCGTAGAGTTTTTTATAAGTCGAGCTTCTTCCTAAAAGCTCTTCATGTGTGCCTTGATCCACTATCCGCCCATTTTCCATGACAAGGACCCAATCAAAGCCGGGCAGAAACCGCAAATCATTTGATGCCATTATTAGAGTTTTGCCAGCACATAATTGATCAAGCTTTTCTAAAAAATGGATTTGAGAGAATTTGTCTAAACTTGTTATTGTCTCATCTATGAGCACCAAGTTTGGGGAGCTTGCTAGGCCCCGAGCCATAGCCGCAATTAGCTTATGAGATTGAGAGAGATTGCTAGCGGTGATATCAAGTTTTGTAGCAAGGCCATCAGGTAAACTTTTCGAAATTATAGATAATCCAGAGATGTCTAAAACCTCTTCAAACTCTGTTTCACTAATATTTGGACGAGCCCTTCTTATGTTTTCTTCAATTGTCGCAGCAAAAAAAGTTGGATTATTGTCCAGTAAACAAACCTGTTGTCTATAGAAGTTTAAGTCAAGGCTCGCAAGATTATTACCATCAATCTCAACCAAACCTGCAGACGGTTTTATAAGCCCTTGCATTAAACGTAGGAGAGTCGTTTTACCCGCACCAGATGGTCCAACAACGCCAATCTTTTTTCTACCAGGCGTCTGACCATTAATCTCGTTAAGAGCAGTTGACTCACCAAACTTTACAGACAAATTTTTGAAATGAAAGTCCCCAGTAATAATCTTTTGTGGACCTAGACCGCCTCGCTCTGGGTTGGCATTCCAAACTGAACCCAACTTTTCCATTGCTCCAGAAATTGACTGTAAATCCGCAAAAAAAGTTATCAAACCTTTGACTGGAGTAACAACTTTTGCACCAAGCATATTACAAGAAATAATTGCTCCTGCAGACAACAACCCAGCAAAAACTAGGTTGATACCTGTAAATATTATTGCAACCGTCATTAAATTCATCAAAGTAGAGTTTACACTCTTTCCAATATTAGATATCTCAGTACTTGATCTATTCATTCGAATATGCTTGGCAGTAGCATCCCGCCATAAACGTCTTTGCGATGGTTCCTGAGAAAGTGTTTTAACTGTATCTATCCCTCCAACAGTTTCCCGGAGAGTTGAATTCTTAGCACTACTAATAACAGAAGTCAGTCCACTTGTAGCTTGCACTTTCTTTTTTGTGTAGAGATCGACTAGACCTTGAACTATCGCAAATAATACAATTACAAGTGCCAATACTGGGCTGTAACCAATCAAGACAGGTAAAAATACAAGAATTCCAGTCGCATCAAAAAGATTTGTCAAAACCTGTCGGGATAAAAAAGAGCGAATGGTATTTATTGAATGTATTTTTGATTCCATCTCTCCAGGAGCGGCCACTTGAAACATTTGCGAGGGCAACTGTAATAGTTTATCAAAAGCGTCACCAGCTAAACGTGCTTCAATAGCAGAACTTATGTGATCAATGACATAATCTCGCACAAAACTCAGCACACCAAGGAACAGTAGTGCAATTGTTACTGCTGCAGTAAGAACATATAACGTTGCTGTCGCTTCATATCCTAATACCTTATCAAGCGAAATTTGAATAAAAATGATCGGTGCTATGCCTAAAGCGTGAATTATAACCGACATCAAAGCTGTGAGACATAAAACGCCCTTGTAGCGACTAAACTCTGGATAAAACCAGTCAATGTCAAAGGTTCTATCCAAGGAAGCATTGTCATTTTTAGGGGCAACCATAATAATTTTGCCAACCCATGTGTCGTCAAAATCATCAATAGTTGTTATTTTGACATCTGCGGTAGGGTCCATCGGATCAATGCTTAAAATACCCTCTATGCTGCCATTTTCTCCTTTTTTTGTTCCTATTAATATCAGGGCCTGGCCTGTTTTCATTATTCCGACACAAGGAAAGAGATAACTCTTTTCTGAGAGATTTGTGATATCTGTGTTTCTAGGCTTTGTTAATATTCCTTGCCTAAGAAAAAAATCATTAAATTCTTTTGGACTAGTTAATGACCCTTTCTTGATGGTATTTTCAACAAAGTCTGCGTTAATGCGCACACCAAACTGACGTGCAATAAAGGTAACTGCGAGGCATGAGCTCCTTATTGTTCGGGCTGTTTCTAAAGCCATGGTTGTTCTCGCTTTTTAAAAATATCTGTTAAAATTTCACAAAATATTTATATGTGTTTTATCTATAACCGGCTCATTAATTGCATTGTAAAACCAACTAGTTAAGCAATATTACAATTTAAATGCTCTAGACTACAGACACAAGCTACTTATTTGACTGTATTTTTTTTTCAAAACCAAGCTTAGATTATAAATATTAAACATCGCTAAAAAATTACCTATTTCAAGTTCGGCTTTAATAAACTACGAGACAAGCTGTGCAACTATTACTTAACCATTATGTCCTTAAGACATTCAGATCCATGGGTTGTTCAATCCCTAGAAGTAGTTATTTTGGTTGCTTGACTAATTTTTGGATATTCAATTAATGGCAGTACGTACCCGTGGAAAATCATGGAACGAATTCACCAGATGGTGTCAGGCACGTGGCCTGAGGTCTCTACCCACCCATGCTTGGACTCTTGCGGCATTTGTCCGGTGGTGTGAACATCGCTATGATTATGCAACAATAGTCGCCATAACAAAGGCAATCGCCCGCATGCATCTAATTGCTGGGCATTCAGACCCAGAACGCCATCCTATTGTAAGACGAACCCTTGCTATGACTGAAAGGTCTATCTCCAATCGGCATCACAGATCAGCTTTATTTGATGATGATTTTGTTAGTGAAAAGCCCATAAAAAAGCAACTTTCAGAGCAAATAGACGATAAACTGAAAAAAAGTCCCCCAGAAAAAAGAGTCTTAAGAGCTATGCGCCTGACCCCAAAACTGGTACGGCGTAAGCGACGCCCTATCTGACGTTTATTGTTTTGACAACGCTGTGTACTTCACCCGTATCCTGTCGAACAAGTCTAATTTCACCTACATAAGGTCCTTTGGCCCAATGCTCATCTCTCTTTCTATTAATACCCGCAAAAGCAAACCGACGGGGACTTCTTTTTTTTATGGTGGTTTTATGTACCATTAATCTATTTCCCTCAGGGCCTGTAATCATAAATAATAATTTGTCACCCGGGTCTACCCAAAATATATCTACCCATAATGCTATCACTGGTGATTTCTTGAACAAGACTTCGCCCCCATACAAGCCTTCACGAGCGATTCGTTTGTTTGGGGTAGTCGAGGAAAAACCAGCACTATAAAGTGCTGAGGGCTCATATAACATTGAAAGTAAGGCACCTGATTTCCAGAGTGGGGACTCTCCAATACCACATTTTCTCTTTCGAGACAAACCAACAAATGGATCAACAACTTTTTCGTTGTGCTTCACCTGAATGTGAAGATGCGGAAATTCAGTTTTTCCTGAGAGTCCAACCAAACCTATTACTTGTCCGGTTTCTACCAGATCCCCCTTTTTAACACTGACGCTTTCACTCAACATATGACAATACTGTGTAGTCCACCCATCTCCATGATCAATCAAAACCCCATTTCCACACTCTTTGCCATCAACCAAAGTTCCCCCTCCACCTACGTTGACGTCAATATCTCGCATATTGTTGCGAGTACCCGTTACGACCCCACCTGCAGATGCTAGGACTTCAACTCCTTTCCGCATAACATCTGCGTTCATTATAGCAATATCTGTTCCTTTATGTTGATCATAGGTAGCTTTTCCACAGTTGTAGTCAGAAATACCTTTTGTTGGGTCGGTATCCACGTAATTGACTATCCAGCAATCCTGATTTTGCGTGCAACGCAATGGCATTTCCATCTTGAAATCTTCTTGACCAAAAGCCTTATTGCCAAAAAAGATAAATAACCCGCAAAGAGCATTAACAAAGGATGCTTTGAAAATTGCTCGAGTCACTCAACTTTCCCTTGTTTAGTTTTTGCTTTAAACCAATGCATAGCAAATCCTTAAAATAAAATCACTAGGTCAGCATTTTTCACAAATAGAAAATTTATTATCCAAAAGGCTAATCTTAGCTTTTTTAAAGAAACAATGTATAATTTTTTACCAAAATCGTTGGTAGCTCATACTAAATCAAGCATGAGCAATGAAAAAATAATTTAAATAAAATAACAAAAAAATCTTCTTTCCCCTTGACCCAGAAAGGACAGCCGGACATCTTCCAACTCGCCATGCAAATATTTAGACATTACAAAAACCTTCCTGTTGAAGCTCGAGGCTCCTCAATTGCCATTGGAAATTTCGATGGTGTACACTTGGGTCATCGCGCTGTAATTGGTGAAGCGGGGCGAATCGCTCAAGGCCAGAACATCCCTTGGACAGTTTTAAGCTTTGAACCCCACCCACGCTCTTTTTTTAACCCAAACAAGGAGGCCTTTCGTTTAACCCCATTTAAAACCAAAGCTCATCAGATTGAAGAATTGGGGGTAGACAACCTAATTGTACTACGCTTTGACAAAAATTTTGCTGCTTTGAGTGCTGATGATTTTGTGATGAGGGTCCTTGTGGATGGCCTAGATGCACGTCATGTTGTTTCCGGCTATGATTTTGTATTTGGTAACAAAAGGGCAGGTAACTGCGGTCTTCTGCTCAAAAAAGGTAAGGACCAAGGATTTGATTTTACCTGTGTTAGCGCTGTAAATGATGGAGAGACGGTCTATTCATCAACAAAGATCAGGGATTACCTAAAAACAGGAGATCCCGTTGCTGCCGCAAAGTTACTGGGTCGCCCGTTTGAAATTTTTAGCAAAGTTGAACATGGAGATAAACGTGGGCAAACAATCGGGTTTCCAACTGCAAATCTATTTCTAGGAGAGCACTTAAAACCAGCCCATGGAGTCTATGCAATTAAAGCAGGAGTTATTGATGGTGCAGATACAAAATGGCTAAAAGGAGTAGCTAATTATGGAAGTAGGCCCACATTTAACAAAAAAGATACTATTTTAGAAGCACATCTTTTTAATTTTGATGGCGACATATATGGTCAACAAATTCGAATAGCTTTAATTGATTTTTTACGCAAAGAAAAGAAGTTTGACGGACTTCATGATTTAAAGGCACAAATCGCTCTCGATTGTGATAAAGCAAGGCAAGCATTAAATGACTATTGACTACAAGTCGACACTTTTCCTACCAAAGACTGACTTCAAAATGAAGGCTAATTTGGCTCAGCGCGAACCTGAAATCCTTAAGCGCTGGCAAAAAATGGATATTTACACACGCCAGCGCATTGCTAGTAAAGGCAAAGAAAAGTTCGTTCTTCACGATGGACCGCCTTATGCGAATGGGCATCTACATATCGGACATGCTCTTAATAAAATCTTAAAAGACGTCATCTCTCGCTCTCAGCAAATGATGGGTAAAGATGCCAACTTTGTTCCTGGCTGGGACTGCCACGGTCTTCCAATAGAATGGAAGATTGAAGAAAAGTATCGTGATACTGGAAGAAACAAAGATGACGTACCAATTGTCAAGTTTCGTAAGGAATGTCGTGAATTCGCAAATAAATGGATAGACATCCAAAGCCAGGAATTTATGCGTATGGGCATTGTTGGTGATTGGAGTAATCCCTACACCACTATGGCCTTCAAAGCAGAGGCGCAAATTTTGCGCGAGCTTGGCAATTTTTTGTTAGACGGCTCACTATACAAAGGCGCAAAACCTGTAATGTGGTCGATAATTGAAAAAACTGCGCTAGCTGAAGCAGAAGTAGAATACCACAACCATACATCAACTACAATTTTTGTTAACTTTCCTATTGCTGAAACTTCTGTGTGCGAATTAACTGATGCAAAAATTGTCATCTGNACGACAACACNATGGACAATTCCAGGAAATCGAGCAATCGCTTTTAACGAGGCTGTAAATTATGTTGCCGTAAAAATTGCCGCGGCAAAAACAGAATCCATGGCTAAAGTCGGTGAGATCATTGTCGTTGCCGAAGCATTAGTTGATGAGGTTTGCAAGACGACAGGCATTATATCTCATACTGTTGTTCATCACTTAAAAGGTTCTGATCTTAAAACAACAAGGTGTCACCACCCCCTGTATAAAATGGATGATTATTACAGTTTTGATGTACCACTTCTAGCAGCTGATTTTGTTGAAATAGATACTGGTACTGGTTTTGTACACGTTGCGCCTGGTCACGGCACGGATGATTGGGAACTAGGTATTGCCAACAACATTCCTATACCTGATACAGTTAATGCAAATGGAGTCTTCCATGACCATGTTAGCTTATTTGCTGGTATTGAAGTTATGACCATTGGTACCAAAAACAAACCTTATTACCCTGGGAACAAAGCGGTAATAAAAAGGCTAGAAGAGGCTGAAAACTTGCTAGCCTCAGGAAAACTAAATCACAGTTACCCCCATTCTTGGCGTTCAAAAGCTCCGTTAATTTTTCGTAATACACCTCAATGGTTTATTTCTATGGAAAAAAACAACTTACGTGAATTAGCCCTGAAAGCAATTAACAATACCAAATTTATTCCTGATTCTGGACGTAATCGTCTGAATGGTATGATTGAAACCCGCCCTGACTGGTGCGTATCGCGCCAACGTGCATGGGGTGTTCCAATTGCTATCTTCGTCGATAAAAAAACTGGCGAACCATTACGTGACAAAAAGGTTTTGGAACGAATTGTTGAAGCGGTTTCAGTGGAAGGAGCAGATGCTTGGTTTAACTCTGACGCCTCCCGATTTCTTGGTAGTGACTATTCAGCAAAAGATTTCGATCAAGTCACAGATATATTAGATGTGTGGTTTGACTCTGGGTCAACACACAGCTTTGTCCTTGAAGGTCGCAAAGACCTGAAATGGCCGGCCTCATTATACCTAGAAGGGTCCGACCAACATCGAGGTTGGTTCCATTCTTCCTTGCTTGAATCTTGCGGCACCCGTGGCCGTGCACCATACGATGCGGTGCTAACCCATGGCTTCGTCATGGGGGAAGATGGCTACAAAATGTCCAAGTCATTAGGTAATATTGTCTCACCGCAGGATGTTATTGACAAAAACGGAGCAGATATTTTGCGTCTGTGGGTCGTCGGTTCCGACTACTCTGAGGATTTGCGCATAGGTCCTGAAATAATTAAAAGCCACGTAGATATATATCGCCGTCTCAGAAATACTCTGCGTTTCCTTCTGGGTAATTTGCACGGCTTTGAAGAGAATGAGAGAATAACTTTAGCACAAATGCCAGAGTTAGATCGCTGGATGCTACATCGATTATGGGAAATGGGCTCTTTAATCANAAAATGTTGTGAAGACTTCCACTTCCACGCACTATTTACAGAGTTACATAATTTCTGTTCCAGTGATTTGTCCGCTTTTTATTTTGATATCCGAAAAGATAGTCTTTACTGCGACCGGGTCGACTCAATTGCCCGGCGAAGTGCACGAACTGTACTTGATGAAATTTTTAATTGTTTAACTGCCTGGCTAGCTCCGTTCATTTGTTTCACCGCAGAGGAAGCTTGGTTAATGCGATATCCAAAAGATGAAGAAAGTGTTCACTTGCAACTATTTCCAGAACTACCTGAAGATTGGAGAGATGATGAGTTATCTAAGAAATGGTTTAAAATTCGTCGCTTGCGCCGCGTGGTGACTGGAGCTTTAGAAATTGAACGTACAGAAAAAAGAATTGGTTCTAGCCTACAATCTGCACCGGTAATATATACGAGTACTGACTATGAAGACTCCTTCAAATCCATGAACAAAAATGAGCTAGCAGACTTGTTCATCACATCTAGTATCAGCTTTTCAAGTGGCAAAAGCCCAGCAAATGCATTCAAGCTAGATGATGTTCCTGGTGTTTCCGTCGTCCCAGAATTGGCTCAAGGGAAAAAATGCGAGCGATGCTGGAAAATTCTCGATGACGTCGGATCCAACTTAAATCATCCTAATGCTTGTTCAAGATGCGCAGATGCTGTGGATAATTATCGAGGTTGAGTTGAATGAATGTAAAAAAAAGAAAAGGTAGTTTTTCGATCGGGTTAATTTTTGGATTGCTTATTCTCACCCTTGATCAAATTACTAAGTGGTGGATAGTTACAGAAATTATGAATCCACCCCGGCATATTCCCGTTTTCCCTTCTTTTAATTTAGTGATGGGTTGGAACAGAGGGGTCAGCTTTGGAATATTTGACTCTTCATCCCCACCAAATCAATGGTTACTAATCAGCATTGCCCTTGTAATTGTCACAATTTTGCTTATTTGGTTGTGGCGTTCTGAGAGTCGCATTATATCTTTGGCATTGGGAATAATTATTGGTGGTGCTATTGGAAACGTTGTTGACCGAATACACTATGGAGCCGTTGCAGATTTTCTTGACTTTTATCTTGGAGATTTTCACTGGCCAGCTTTCAATATTGCAGATGCAGGGATTACTATCGGTGTAATAATTTTAGTGTTAGAATCCTTCTTTGTTGGTTCTGAGAATAATAAAAATTGAATCTTATATTTAACATAATGGCAAAGATGATACAAAAGCATATAAATTTACTTTTTTTCTTGTTCGCAAGCGTCTTACTAACGACTAGCTGTACATCCAAAAGTAGTAACACATTTGGTGAAGACAAACCTGCTCCCGACGAGTTTGCAGTTTATTCACGTGCCCCTTTAAGTGTACCTCCTGACTTTGGACTACGCCCACCGGAGCCCGGTGCCACGCGACCACAAACAATCATTTCCAGAGATCAAGCGAAAAAAGCGCTTTTTTCTCAAAGTGCGCCAGCAGTAAATACTATTACGTCTGTCTCTGATCAAACACCTGGAATCAATGCGTTGTTAAACAAGACTGGCGCCAATCAAGCAAAAAAAAATATTCGTGCACTCGTCAATTCAGAAACAGCTGGCCTCTCTAGTGGTGAGGATGGAGGGGTTGCGGAGACTATTCTTTTTTGGCGTAAAAATGATACAAAACTGAAGGGTGCGGTCATAGACCCAGCTTTTGAACAACGCAGGTTGAGACGTACTTTAGAAGAGGGCAACACTATAGATGAAGGCCCAGCACCAATTATTCAGCGTCCAAAGAGCAAAGACGGTAAAGCTAGAAAGAAAAAAGAAAAGAGCTTCTGGGGGAGTCTTTTCGATTAATTCTTTTTTTAGGCCCATCTTTAACTCCATCAAGTTCGCAACCTTAGCTGCGTTAATCTCACCTATTAGCGTCAAAGCTGATCATGGTGTTTTTAATCCGGAGACGTATACGCTCTCGAATGGAATGCAGGTAGTAGTTGTTTCCAATCACCGTGTCCCTGTGGTTTCTCATATGGTGTGGTATAAAGTAGGTTCAGCCGATGAACTGCCAGGTAAGAGCGGCGTAGCTCATTTACTCGAACATTTAATGTTTAAGGGCACAAAAAAGTTTCCTTCTGGCAAATTCTCAAAAAAAGTAGCTAGTGTTGGTGGATCCGAGAATGCTTTCACATCGCTTGATTATACAGGTTACTACCAAAACATTGCTGTGGAGCATCTAGAAGACATGATGCACATGGAAGCAGATCGGATGAAAAATTTAGTATTTAACCCTAAAGAAGTTGAAACTGAACGACTTGTTGTACTTGAAGAACGGTCTCAACGCATCGAAAATAGCCCGCACTCCATATTAAATGAACATTTAAAAACTGCATTGTTTATGAATCATCCATACCGACGACCAATCATCGGTTGGAAACACGAGATCAAAGCACTGACGGTTAATGATTTGAGAGCGTTTTATGAAAAATGGTACACTCCATCAAATGCTGTTCTTGTAGTAGCTGGTGACATTACGCTTGAAAAATTAAAACCTATGGCTGATAGGACTTATGGGGAAATTCCTGCCTCCAAAGCAATCCAAAAAGAGCGCCCTTCAGAACCTCCACAAAAAGCCTCCAGACTAGTAATTTTAAAAGATGAAAGAGTTCGTCAAGGTTCATATAGCCGAACATTTATCGCCCCAAGTAGGGTTACATCTGTATCTGACGGTCCGGGTAAAGAACACAGCTATGCGCTTGAAATCCTCTCTGCTGTGATTGGTGAGGGCCCGACTAGTCAGATTTACCGTTCACTAGTTGTTGACCAAAAAATAGCCGTTTCTGCGGGCACTTTTTACAGTTCTGACCCTCAAGGTCCATCACGTTTTACCTTTTACGCAACTCCTAGCTCTGGGGTAAGCATGAAAGCTATAGAGCAGGCTTTAGAGAAAGAAATAGCGTTTTTATTAAGCGATGGCGTAACCAAGAAAGACATCACAAGAGTAAAAAAATCCTTACTTGCCCAAGCTATTTATGCACGAGATTCTTTTTCAGCTGGTGCTATGTCAATAGGAATGGCGATTGCTTCGGGTAAGAAAATTTCAGATGTTGAGTCTTGGCCCCACCGAATCTCAGATGTTACTGTGGATCAAGTTAATTCAGCAGCTCGTGCCGTTTTTGAAAACCGCCCAAGTGTTACTGCCATATTAGAAGAGTTGGATAAAAAATGAATTTCCATAAATTATTTTCCTTTATCACTCTAGTCGGTTTGCTATGGCCGTATGAGTTGGTACTTGCAAACCATAAGCCGAAGCATACAATTGACGTAATCAAAGTTCTCAGTCCGAGTGGTATTGAAGCTTGGCTGGTGAGAGATCACCTCAATCCAATTATCAATTTTCACTTTGCCTTTCGTGGCGGCGCAGCTTTGGATCCGAATGGTAAAGAGGGACTAGCCTATATGGCCTCAGGTTTATTTGATAAGGGCGCTGGCAATTTGGACAGCCAGTCGTTTCAGCGTCGCCTTGAGGAATTATCAATAGTTCTTCAATTTGAAGCTAGTCATGACGTATTTCAAGGTCGTGTAAAAACATTAAGCGAAAATAAAGATAAAGCTTTCAACATGCTCAAAGTAGCAATAAATCAGCCGCGTTTTGATAAAAAAACCATAGATCGCATTCGCTCACAAATATTGGCTGATTTGCGTCAATCTTCACAAAATCCGAGCAATGTCGCCAGCTTAACTCTAAACAAGGAACTGTTTCCGGATCATCCCTATGGCCGCCCAATAAAAGGGACTTTGGAGAGTATCAAGACTATCGTTAAATCGGATTTAAAAATTTTTAAGAAAGAGCGCTTAGCTCGTGACAATCTAGTAGTTGGAGTTGTTGGTGACATTACACCCCACGACTTAGCAAATTGGCTAGATCAAATATTTCTTGGGTTACCCACAATTTCAAAAGCCCCAAAAATTACTGATGTCCAACCACAAACCTTGGGACGTACAAAGGTAGTTCAGATGGCTGTACCTCAAAGTGCTATTGCTTTTGCCCAGGAGGGTCCCAAGCGAGATGATCCAGATTTTTACAAAGCCTATATTTTGAATCATATTTTAGGTGGAAGTGGATTCACTTCAAGACTGTACACAGAAATCAGGGAAAAACGTGGTCTTGCTTACTCAATAGGAAGCTACCTGTACCCCAAAAAAAATGCAGGGCTAATAAAAGGCTATGCAGGAACTGCTAACGAGCGAGTTAATGAAACTTTAAAGGTCCTGAAAAAAGAGTGGAGGCTCATCGCTAATGGTGGTATTGATAAAAAAACGTTAAACAGCGCTAAAACTTATTTGATTGGGTCTTACCCGTTACGATTTACATCTAGCAGAAATTTAGCNGCCATATTAGTGACTTTGCAACTTCAAAACCTGAACGTTGATTTCCTTGACCAGCGCAATTCAATAATTTCTGATATTAAACTAGAGGACCTCAATGCCACAGCCAAAAAATTGCTCGACCCTGATAAACTATTTATCGTAGTTGTTGGCAATCCAAAAGGCGTGACTTCTCCACCTCAGGAGAGTTAACTTAATCNAATATATGATAATACACAGGGTAGAATCTTACAATTAGAGAGTTCTCACACTTATGCTTTACCAACATGATAAAAAACAATGCTTTGCTGAGGTTATAGGCAACAGAGGACTGGATCAAAATTCCTATTCTTCCTTTTTGGAGAAAACTAGTAAGGCCCTTGAATTCATACGAGCAGCTTATAACGATAACAGTATTCCAATGCTGAGCCTACCCGAGGCAACGAGTGATATTGAGAGCCTAAGACCAATCGTAAAAAAATGCCGCCAAAATTTTGATACCATGATAATCTTAGGTACGGGAGGTTCAAGCCTTGGTGGCCAAACATTATGCTCCCTTGCAGATGTTGGGTTTGGCCCACAAGATGGATCACCTCGTCTGTACTTCATCGATAATGTTGACCCGAATACATTTGAGACCCTATTTAGTCGCATAAACTTAGAGCGTACAGGATTTATAGTTATTTCAAAATCTGGTGGAACTGCTGAGACCATTGCTCAGTTTATTGTCTGCCTAGATGCAATTGATCACTGCGTTGGCGAAAAGAAGGCGGCAGATCATGTCCTAATAATTGCTGAACCAGGTGACAATCCCTTGCGTCGCATAGCAAAAAGTCGTGACTTGGCTACCCTTGATCATGACCCAGGAATAGGTGGACGTTTTTCTGTTTTATCTAATGTTGGATTATTACCTGCAATGATTTCAGGTCTTGATCCTATTTCTATTCGTGCAGGAGCAAATAGAGTTTTAAAATCTGCACTTGAATCAAAATCCCCAGAGGAGTGCGAGCCAGCGACAGGTGCTGCAATTAGCGTGTCACTATTTAAGGAAAAAGGAACGACCTTAACGGTGTTAATGCCCTATGCAGACAGGCTATCAAATTTTGGATTGTGGTTTCAGCAGCTATGGGCTGAAAGTCTGGGGAAAAATGGTACTGGAACTACCCCTATTCGTGCGTTGGGCACCCGTGACCAACATAGTCAAATGCAACTTTACTTGGATGGCCCTCAGGACAAGATGTTCACTTTTCTAACCCTTGATGTGGCACAAACAGGGCGACCTGTCTGCGCAGCAAATACCAGCGACCCCTCACTTGCATATCTCAATAGGCGCTCTATGGGCGATCTTCTCTCTGCAGAGCAAAAAGCCACCATGACCACACTTGCCGATCACGGTTGTCCAATTCGTATTTTTCGAGTCAATGAACTTAATGAGGAAATTCTTGGAGCATTGCTTATGCATTTCATGTTGGAAACCATCATTGCGGCGCATCTACTTGATGTAAACCCTTTTGATCAACCTGCCGTAGAAGAGGGTAAACGTTTAACACGCCAATTTTTATCTGAAATGGATTTTGATAGTTGACTATTCGCCAATTACCGAAAAACCTAGTCAATCGTATAGCTGCTGGTGAAGTAGTTGAGCGCCCAGCGTCGGCAGTTAAGGAGCTGGTAGAAAATTCCATCGATGCAGGAGCTACTCGAGTCGATGTCGTCGTGCGAAATGGTGGACGTACCCAGGTCATCATAACAGATAACGGATGTGGCATGTCACGAGAAGAGCTGAAGATAGCAGTAGAGCGCCATGCAACATCCAAACTTCCAAATGATGACCTAATGAATATTTCAAGTCTTGGCTTCAGGGGAGAGGCACTTGCCTCTATTGGCGCAGTCAGCCGTTTAAAACTTACTAGCAGGCGATTAAATGATGAGAGTGCATGGTCTCTCGTTGTTGAAGGCGGAAAATTAAGCTCAACACAACCTGCAGCACATTCTCCTGGGACGCGCGTTGAGATTAAGGATTTATTTTATGCTACCCCGGCTCGACTTAAATTTCTTAAAACTCCTCGTACAGAACTCGGACATATTTCTGAGGCAATCAAGCGGCTTGCTATGAGTCACCCAAACATCGGCTTTACTCTGAAGGATGGGGATCGCAATTTGCTTCAACTCGCTCCAGCCCAGGGTGATTTTTTCGACCGCTGCCTTGAGAGACTTGGCGCAATATTAGGACAAGATTTTGCCCAGAATGCAATTGCCATTAGTGCTGAACGCGAAGGTATTTTTTTAAATGGTCACNTAGGACTGCCTACATTAAATAGAGGGAATGCGCAGATGCAATTTCTTTTCGTCAATGGCCGTCCCATTCGTGACAAGTTGTTTTACGGTGCTTTGCGTGGTGCATATAGGGATTTTTTGGCCTCGGACCGTTATCCAATGGTCGCCCTTTTTCTCAAGGTCCCAACTGAAAATCTTGACGTAAATGTTCACCCCGCCAAGACTGAAGTCCGTTTCAGTGATGCAACACTTGTTCGTGGGCTAATTTTTAGCGCTGTAAAAAAAGGTTTAACTGAAGCTGGACATCTAGCATCCACTACCGTTGCCGACAGCACTATTGCAGCTATTCAAGCCGGTTCCTTACCTTTAGGGCGGAGAAATACAACAATTTCTGAGCACAGCAGTATTGGGCATTTTCCAAATGGCCCAGCAAATCAAGTCCGAAGCTTTTTTAGCCCTAACAATGATTTTGATGCGTCCTTAACTGCACCGTCTTCAAAAGACGAAAACTACCATAGCACAACTTGTGACGAAGACCTCGAAGAATACCCTCTTGGTGTTGCACGAGCTCAATTACACGAAACTTACATTATTGCTCAAACTTCAGATGGCATCGCTATCATTGATCAACATGCGGCCCACGAACGACTTGTTCATGAGCGCATCAAAAAGTCGTTAAAGTCAGGTGGTGTAATCAGACAAGGCCTGTTGATTCCTGAAGTTGTCGAGCTTAATGAAACAGCTGCTGAGAGACTAAATAGAAAAAAATATGAACTATTGGAACTGGGCCTTGCCATTGAGGCCTTCGGACAAGGCGCTATCATAGTGAGAGAAATCCCAGCGTTATTGGGAGACTGTAACATCCAACGCTTAATCTGTGATCTGGCCGATGGCTTAACTGAGGCTGATGAAACGTTAGCTCTAAAAGATCGCCTTGGTGACGTTACCTCAAAAATGGCCTGCCATGGTTCCGTTCGAGCAGGAAGACGCTTGAACTCTCCAGAAATGAACGCTTTATTACGTGAAATGGAGGCAACTCCACACTCAGGTCAATGCTCCCATGGCCGTCCAACTTACGTGGAATTGAAACTTAAAGATATAGAAAAGCTGTTTGGCAGACGCTAATTGCTCACATTTTTAAAAGTTGCCGTTCAAAAAATCCTTCCCGTTTGGCACAAGATTTTCTTACCCATTCCAAAAACAAAAATTAGTTAATGACTCTTGCGCCTAATTCAAAAAGCGAAGCCTGAATTTTCTATATAGAAGTATATCTGAGAAATCTCCTTGTAAGCATGTTGTGCAGACTATTGACGCCGCCATGTGGTACCTTTGGGGCCATCTTCAAGCATAATNCCTTGCTTCATAAGCTCGTCACGAATGCGGTCTGATTCAGCAAAGTCCTTTTTCTTACGAGCCTCGAGTCGCAAAGCAATCAAACTATCAATAGTAGTTTCATCACCTGCACCTTTGAACCAAACGTTTGAGGGCTTTTGTAAAAGCCCTAGCATATTTGCGGCAGACAAAAGATCAGACTTGGCAGAACCATCACCTGAACGAGCCCTACTAGCAAGGTCATCCATTTCAGAAATGACCTTGGGCGTATTTAAGTCATCAGACAATGCCAGAACAACCTTATCGGAAACTGCGTCTCCACAGGTGGTAGGGCTAATTACCCTGTACCAACTATCTAACTTCCGTTTTGCATCAGCAATGCCAACTTTGGTAAAATTCAGTGGCTGACGATAGTGCGTAGAGAGTAAAGCAAGTCTGATTGCTTCACCAGGAAACTCCTTCAGCAAACTGTTGACAGTATAAAAATTACCTTTGCTTTTAGACATTTTTTTACCTTCAGTCATTAAATAACCATTATGAATCCATACTTTGGCCATGCTCTTTGTTCCATGGCTACACCTACTTTGGGCAATTTCATTTTCATGGTGGGGAAAAATTAAATCCTGGCCACCACCATGAATATCAAATTCTTTACCGAGATATTTATTGCTCATTGCTGAACACTCCATATGCCAGCCCGGCCTACCAAAGCCCCATGGACTGTGCCAACCGGGCTCTGTGCCGTTAGATGGTTTCCATAAGACAAAATCTGCAGCATCTTTTTTATATGGAGCTATTTCAACCCTTGCCCCTTCAATAATTTCGTCTCTATTGAAACCAGACAATTTACCGTAACCGTCCCAAGAGGAAACAGAAAACAAAACATGACCCTCAGCTTCGTAGGCGTGCTCCTTTTCCAGTAAAACCCTAATCATATCGATCATTTCAGGGATGTGGTCTGTTGCACGAGGTTCGACTACTGGCTCTAGGGCATTAAGGGATGACATATCTTTCTTAAAAACTTCAGCAGTACGCTCTGTGATAGAGCGAATGTCCTCTCCCGTTTCTATTGCCCTTGCATTAATTTTATCATCCACATCGGTAATATTCCTAACATAAGTCACTTTTGGATAAATATTTTTAAGGAGACGATATAAAACATCGAACACAACTACTGGACGTGCATTGCCTACATGGGCCAAGTCATAAACCGTAGGTNCACAAACATACATTCTAACGTGCTCTTTGTCTAAAGGCTCGAATTTCTCTTTTTTTCGGGTCAGCGTATTATGGAGGCGTAACATTTGAGATCCTTTTGATCAGGAAGCTATATAGGCTCAGTTAATTATTTTGACCTTAAATAGCACCACCAGAATGTTTCCTTTGGTAAGAACAAAGCTTCAAGAACTAATTATCCAATTGGTTTTTTTAAAGGGCTAAATACCAAAAAACTGCCTCTATCAGAATTAACATTTTGGTAAATCATAAATTTTTTAATTAGCAGTCGCTTTAATCATACTAAAACCTGATTTCTGATTAAACCTTGTCTGACCGTTATATGCAATATGAACAAAGAAAGTAAAAAAGAATAAAAGTTTATGGATTCGATTCTTTTTTTCCTTTTAAACGTTTCAAAACACGAGTGATCCCTATCAGTGGAAGTAACAATTTAAGCTCCGGACCATAATTAATTCCACTTAGTGCTAAACGTAATGGCAGAAAAAGATCTTTACCCTTGCAACCGAGTTTTTCTTTGATTTTATCGGTCCATTCTTTCCACGTTGTATGGTCCCATGGCTCTGCAGGTAACAAATCTGCTACTGCCGAGGCAAAAGAAACATCGTCAACTACCGTTTCAATATCATCGAAACAAATTCTGTGCCAAAAAATCACATCATCAAATTTCTTTAAGTTGGGTCTAACAGCACACCAGAAATCAGCATTGGCATGCTGAAGGCCCCTTTCGACAAATCTCTCATTAACATCTTCAAAAGGTGTTGCCTGTAGCAAAGAAACATTGATGGCTTGAAGCTGTTCTGGATCAAATTTTGGTGTTCCACGTCCCGTGTGACCTATATCAAAATTTAATGCCAAAGTGTCAAGATTGGTAAACGGCACAATTGAGTCCGACATGCCAACATTAGCAAGATAACTATTCAGCGCCATAGCCTCAACCCCATCCTCACGCAAGGAGTTCACCGTAATAGAGCCAATACGTTTAGATAGACCCTTTCCACTAATATCCGTCAACAGAGGGGTATGGGCAAAAGTTGGGGGGGTTGCACCAAGTGCCTCAAAAAGTTGAATTTGAACAGCAGTATTAACCACATGATCTTCGCCACGAATAACGTCGGTAACTGCCATGTCAACATCATCAACAGCAGATGGTAACATATATAAATACGTACCGTCCCCCCGAACCAGAACAGGATCACTCAAATTACTACCATGAAATTGAACTGGACCACGTACAAGATCATGGAAGAAAATATCTTTATGATCCAATTTAAAACGCCAGTGAGGCTTTCTTCCCTCAGATTCGTATTCACGTTTTTTTTCCAAACTTAAACTAAGTCCAGATCGGTCGTATATGGGTGGTTTTCCCTGAGAACGCAAACGTCTACGTTTATAATTAAGTTCCTCTGATGTCTCATAACAAGCATAAACACGCCCTGTCGACTTTAAAATCTCAAGCATTTCTCGATAACGGTTAAGTCTAGTTGATTGTTGCTGTAGTTGATCCCATTCAAGCCCTAGCCACTTCAAATCTTTTTCAATGGATTTTGCGAATTCAAGTGTCGAACGCTCACTATCCGTATCATCCAGACGGAGAATAAAGCGACCCTCTGTTGATCTGGCATGGAGCCAATTGGCTAAAGCCAAGCGGATATTCCCAACATGCAAATGACCTGTAGGACTAGGGGCAAAACGAACTACAGTCATAATTCATTTCCACGTGGATTATAACCGGTAAAACCATTTGTGATCGGATAGCGACGGTCACGCCCAAAAGCACGCGATGATATTTTAACACCTGGTGGAGCCTGGCGGCGTTTGTATTCTGCCTGATCAAGCATACGCCAGACCTTTTCAACTGTCTCTGGGTCATGACCTGTAGCCGCAATTTCAGAGGCTGATAACTCATCCTCAATCAAACCATACAGAATATCGTCAAGTTTTTCATAAGGAGGAAGGCTGTCTTCATCTTTTTGATCTGGTTTCAATTCTGCTGACGGCGGCTTGCTTATAACTTGTTGCCCCATAACAGGACCTACTGGTCCAAGAACACCCTCTGGAATGTTGGCATTCCGCCATTTAGAGAGGGCAAATACGGTTGTCTTATATAAATCCTTGAGTACTGAGTAGCCACCACACATATCTCCATAAAGTGTAGCATAACCCACAGACATTTCCGATTTGTTGCCGGTAGATAGTACCATGTAACCAAACTTATTTGATAGTGCCATCAAAGAGAGGCCACGAGAACGAGATTGCACATTTTCCTCAGTAGTATCAGAGGTAACATTCGCAAAAGAAGGTTTAAGCATCTCGTCAAAAGCTGCCATAGCTGGTTCAATGGATATTCTGTCTAAACGACATTCCAAAAGATCAGCAATCTCAGTAGCATCATCAATGCTTTGTTTTGATGTATAGGGCGATGGCATCATAACGCAATGAACACGCTCGGGTCCGATAGCATCAACCGCAACAGCCGCACTTAGTGCACTGTCTATTCCACCCGACAATCCAATTAGCACGCCAGGGAAACCATTCTTATTTACATAATCACGCAAACCAAGGGTAATGGCCTTGTAAATTTCTTCTATTTGATCAACATGTTCTATTTCGTCTTGATTTTGGCAACACCACTTATTTTTTGTCAGTTTCCAGTTTGTCTTCAATAGACTGTCCTGCCAGGAACAGGCACGTTGTGCAAGAACACCTTTTCTTCCCATGACAAAACTATCCCCATCAAAAACTAATTCATCCTGGCCACCAACTAGATTGACATAAATTAGATCTAACCCAGCCTCTTCAGTCCGTGCCCTTGCGTAATCTAAACGGGCAGATTTCTTTTGCACATCAAAGGGGGAACCGTTAAGAACCACAAAGATATCTGCGCCGGCTTCCGCCAAGCCCATTGAAACCCTATCACACCACATATCCTCGCAAATCATAACCCCAAGTTTTACACCAAGGAATTCCATGGGTTGAAAATCCCTTCCAGCACTAAATACTCGCTTTTCATCAAACACGCCATAATTGGGGAGCTCACGTTTATAGCATACTGCTTCTATTCTCCCTTCCATAAGAAGAAGCGCTGCATTATAGATATTTCCATTGTCTCTCCAAGGTGCACCCGTAAGAACTGCAGGCCCACCATCGCTAGTTTCACTAGCAAAAATCCGGACCTGTTGTTCAATAGCATCCATAAAAGAGGGTTTCAGAACTAGATCTTCAGGTGGATAACCACTAACCATCAGCTCACCACTTACAACCAAATCAGAATCCTGGGCCTTACTACGCGCAGTTCGGAGTAAATTTAAATTTCCTTCAATATTTCCCAGTGTAGGATTCAACTGGGCCAATACGATACTGAGTGTATTTATCATTTATAATTTTCCATTTTTTGGAAAGCGGAGCCTATGCACCAGCATAAATACTGTCAACGGCCCCTATCATATATAATTTTCTTACATTTATTGTTCTTTTGAAGTTAAACAATAGTAGAGAAATTCATCATAACCGCCTAGTAATGAATATCAGTTTAAACGTTAGATTAGAGATATGGCGTTTCTCAGTAATCACAACGAATAATGTAATATTATGCAATTTAGTCAGAAGTTCCAAAACGATCTTCTTTAAGAGCCTTGGCAATAAGAAAAGCTAATTCAAGTGATTGCTTTGCGTTTAGACGGGGATCGCAATGTGTGTGGTATCTGGCGCTCAAATCGTTTTCCGTTATTGCCTGACTACCTCCGACACACTCTGTTACATCCTGCCCCGTCATTTCAAAATGGACGCCACCAGCATGAGTTCCCTCTGCTTTATGGACAGCAAAGAAACCACGCACTTCTTTAAGTATCTTGTCTACAGGACGTGTCTTGTATCCATTTGAGCTTTTGATTGTATTAGCATGCATGGGGTCACAAGCCCAAACTACCGAGCGACCTTCACTCTGAATTGTTCTAATTAAGTGTGGTAATTCACTTTCAACCTTGTCAGCACCCAGACGAACAATAAGCGTAAGATGACCAGGTTCATCTCTTGGATTTAGCACGTCAATTAACTTAATTAGTTGATCGGGCTGCATAGTTGGGCCCACCTTGACACCTATTGGGTTAGCAACTCCACGCAAGAATTCAATGTGCGCACCATCAATTTGGCGCGTTCTATCTCCAACCCAGAGCATGTGAGCAGAGGTGTCGTACCAGTCCCCTGAAATACTATCAACCCGAGTCATAGCCTGCTCGTAGTTAAGCATAAGAGCCTCGTGAGAAGTAAAGAAGTCGGTTTCACAAATTTGAGGTGTTGTCTCTGATGTCAAACCACAAGCTGCCATAAAAGCTAGAGCTTCACCAAGACGGCCAGCCAAATCTCTATATTGCTCTCCAAACTTGCTGTCACAAACAAAGTCAAGTGTCCATTGATGGACCTTGTGAAGATCTGCATAGCCGCCTTGTGCAAAAGCTCTAAGTAAATTTAACGTTGCTGCCGCTTGGTTGTAGACTTGTTCCAGACGGACAGGATCAGGAGTGCGAGCCTCTAACGTAAATTCCATTCCGTTAATCATGTCACCACGATAACTGGGTAGAGTTATACCACCAATGGTCTCTTCTTCTTCAGAACGAGGTTTTGCGAATTGTCCCGCCAAACGCCCAACTTTTACGACAGGGCAGGCTGCACCATAAGTCAAAACTACAGCCATTTGAAGCATAACACGGAAAGTATCTCGAATATTATCAGGATGAAATTCAGCAAAACTCTCTGCACAATCACCACCTTGCAACAAAAAAGCCTTACCCTTAGCAGCCTGAGCAAGAACCCTTTTTAACTTACGTGCCTCCCCAGCAAATACTAGTGGTGGATAGCTACGCAAGCGCTCTTCAACTGCATTGGCAACTGCAGCATCTGGATAGGTTGGCATTTGCAAGACTTGTCTTGAACGCCAACTTTTGGGCGACCACTTTTTGGTCATTTTCATAATCCTTAAGCACTTAAAATACGTTTAGTGGGAAGCCTATACCCTTGTCAGGAATAATTTTCCAGCAAAACCACGCTTTTTTTAACAACAAATAGACGATTTTAGTCCAATCGCTTTTCACGCATGGTCACAAATTCTTCGGCAGCCGAGGGATGAATACCAATTGTGGCATCAAATTTTGCCTTTGTCGCCCCACATTTTAGAGCAATACCAAGGCCTTGGATGATTTCAGGGGCATCCATTCCCACCATGTGACATCCAACAACTATATCCGTACTTTTGTCCACAATTAGCTTCATGAGGGTCTGCTCATCCCGACCTGATAAAGTATACTTCATAGGTCGAAAACTTGAGATATACACATCAATTTCGCCATATTTAGTGCGGGCCTCGTCTTCTGTTAGACCAACGGTTCCAATAGGAGGAGAAGAAAAAACGGCAGAGGGAACATTAGTGTGATTAACCTTGGTGGGACAATTATTAAAAACTGTTTGGACAAAAGCTGCTCCTTCGGCAATCGCAATGGGTGTAAGATTAATACGGTTTGTAACATCACCCACCGCCCAAATTCCATTAACACTTGTCTCCGAATATTCATTAACAGCAACAGCACCATTTTGATTTAGTTCAACACCAATTTTTTTGAGACCCAACCCCTTCGTGTTAGGCTCACGCCCAGTAGCATACATTACCTGATCAGCTTCAAGAACACTCCCGTCAACAAGATACAACGCATAACCACTACTTTGTTTTTTAATGTTACGCACAACAGACTCACTCCTCAGAGTAATACCACGTTTTTTCATTTCTGTTGCCAAACACAACCTCACATCTTCGTCAAACCCACGAAGAATTTTATCGGCGCGGAACACTAGCGTTACATCAACACCAAGACTCCGGAAGATACCAGCAAATTCAACCGCAATGTAACCACCCCCAACAATAATGATCTTCTTTGGCAAGACTGCCAGTTCTAGTGCCTCATTTGAAGTTATAGCATGTTCAATTCCTGGTATATCAGGTAAGGATGGCCAGCCACCAACAGCAATCAGGATATGTTTTGCACTATATTTTTTTTCATTAACCTGTATTGTATTTTTATCAATAACCTTCCCTCGACCAGCAAGCAGGTCTACATTATTTTTACTTAGAATACGCAAATAGATGCTATTTAGGCGATCAAGTTCTTTGTCCTTTGAAGTTATCAATTTTGACCAATCAAATTGTGGTTCAGGAAGAGTCCAGCCGTATCCAAGGGAGTCTTCAAAGTCATCAGCGAAGTGACCCGCATAAACAAGAAGCTTCTTGGGCACACATCCCCTAAGCACACATGTACCTCCGACTCGTTCCTCTTCAACTATGGCAACGCGCGCACCCAACTGCGCCGCTAGTCGTGAAGCACGAACACCCCCAGATCCAGCACCAATAGTTATCAAGTCATAATCAAATTGAGACATATTTAGATCCTATGTTTTTTACAAGCCACCAAAGCACATGTATTTGATCTCAAGAAATTCTTCAATTCCATACCTTGAGCCCTCACGGCCAATACCAGACTCCTTAACACCACCAAAAGGAGCAACTTCACTTGAAATGGTGCCCGCATTTATGCCAATCATGCCATATTCCAGAGCCTCAGAAACCCGCCAAACCCGGTTGATGTCACCTGAATAAAAATAAGCTGCTAATCCATAAGGCGTGTCGTTTGCTATTGTGAGCACTTCTTCTTCAGTTTTAAAACGGTAGAGAGCTGCGATAGGCCCAAATATTTCCTCTGACGCTATGTGCATAGATGTATCTACATTGGTCAAAATTGTCGGCTCAAAAAAAGTGTGGCCCAGGTCACTGCGCTTACCACCAAGAACAACGCTAGCACCTCTAGCCGTAGCATTATCAATTAAGTCTTCAACCTTTTTCAGAGCACTCTTGTTAATAAGTGGCCCCTGGGTTGAATTATTGACTAGGCCTGAGCCTACATTCAACTTGCATACAGCATGAGTTAACATTTCAGTAAAAATCTCATAAATAGAATCTTGAATAAAAAAACGATTAGCGCAAATACAGGTTTGTCCTGTATTACGAAATTTTGATGCCATAGCCCCCACGACTGCTGCGTTCAAATCTGCATCCTCAAAAACAATAAACGGGGCATTCCCGCCAAGTTCCATCGACACTTTCTTAACAGTAGCCGCACACTGCTTCATAAGTAATTTACCAACTGGGGTAGAGCCCGTAAACGATAGCTTGCGAACCTTGGGATTGGATGTCAACTCAGCACCAATCTCAACCGGATCACCCGTAACTACATTTATAACTCCTCTAGGTATGCCTGCACGCTCAGCCAGTTCAGCAAGGGCTAAAGCTGAAAAGGGGGTGTCCTCTGCTGGCTTTATTACAATTGAGCAACCAGCTGCGAGAGCTGGAGAACATTTACGGGTAATCATTGCATTAGGAAAATTCCACGGTGTTATTGAAGCGACAACTCCAACAGGTTGCTTTATCACGACAATGCGCCGATCTATGGAGGGTGCCGGTATAGTCTCTCCATAAATGCGCTTTGATTCTTCTGCAAACCACTCGATAAAGGACGCTCCATAGGCAATTTCATCCAGAGCCTCAGCCATCGGCTTTCCCATTTCCGCAGTAATAATAGTCGCTAAATCTTGCTGGTTTTCCATAATAAGATCGTACCAGCGCTTAAGAACAGTTGATCTTTCTTTGGCTGTCTTGGACGACCAAAAAGGAAAAGCCGCTACTGCCGCATCAATAGCACGTGTGGTCTCTACTTTCCCCATTTTTGGCACTTCGCCCAGTACTGACCCATCTGCTGGATTATACACATCATAGGTTTCGCCACTATCCGCATTGGCCCATTGGCCATTCACGTAACATTGTTTTTTAAACAGAGTAAAATTGTTGATTTGCAATACAATCTCGCTGGTAAGTTTTTAAAAGAGATTACAACTACGTATAAATCTAAGTTATGAATAAACCCTAATTAAGACTGATACAAATTGCTATTTTTCTAGAAAGGTTACTTTTCCACAAAACAATTTGCGTTTCCACATATCTCAGTTTAGTACTGAGTGATGCTTCAAATTTTTCCTAAAATCAAGATGGTTGAAAATTTTATACTTCTTATATAGAACGAGCCGCTTCAGACATGACCTTCATTTTGGTTATCGCTTGCTCTCGAGTAAAAAAACCAAGGCCACAATCCGGTCCAGCTATTAATCTCTCTGGATCAATATGACCTAACGCTTCCAATAATCGACTCCTTACCTCTTCAACACTCTCCATTCTACTTCGGCCAATGTTGATGACACCCAATATCACCTTTGTTTTTGAGAACTTTTCAAGTATCCTTAGGTCGTTATGCCGATGAGCATCTTCAATTGAAACTTCGTCTATAGTCGAATCCTCAATCGCACTAATGATTTTCACATAAGCGTCTTTGTCAGCTTTTTTATAATTTTCTTCATCAAGGGAGCTTGGATACCCACAACACATATGAACAACACGGTTTATTTCTTTAGGAACCCCATGAAGTGTTCTTTCAAGATTCTCAAAGCCATATTCGAGAGCTTCCTCAGGCCTTCGAGCAAAAACTGGCTCATCAACCTGAATGTACCTACACCCAGCCTCGGCCAGAGCCTTTACTTCCTTATTAAGAGCTGATGCAAGATCTACACCCATGATTTTTTCATCTGAATAATATGTGTTTGCAATTGAGTCGGCTATAGTCATCGGCCCTGGCAAAGTTATCTTTACCGGGTTTTTTGTAAACTGTTGTGCTACTTTCCAATCTTTGTCTAATCTTGTTTCTTTAAGACTAATTGATGACACAATTGTCGGCAAATCAGCTTCGTATGCATCCCGTACTGAACGATGAGTAACATCTTGAAAGCTAATTCCATTGAGTCTACGACATTGATAGTGTATGTAATTTTCTCTCCTCACCTCTCCATCAGTAGGGACATCAATTCCGGCATTTACCTGATCTCTGATTATTTCTTCTGTTGCCATAAGAAACCTTTCTTCCGCACTATCTCCAGCCTCCTGAAGCGAATTTTCGTAGCTCCCCGGTGTCCAATTTTCTAGTAGCCCCTTAGAGGCTTTTTTTTCTTCTTCGCTTTTATTTGCCAAGAACCAATCACCGACTGGTGTGGACTCAGGCTTTGGATATGAACCAATTGTTGTCGTCGTTAACGGCATCTAAAAAAATCTCCTACACGCTTCATTGTAAAATCAAAAAAATTAGCTAATGACACAAGCAAGCTTATGGACTCAACCTTAGGATAGTAGAAGTATCACCAATGTACCTATCTCTTGGGTTAGAGTGTGTATACTTACTCACAAAATTCAATTATCAATTCCATTAGTTAAATAGGACACGTTTAGTTATTGGTATACATAAAGCTTCGTACAATCATTGCTTATGTTTTATTTATAGAGGTATCGCCTTTGCCTAGAAACGTTCTTTTTACGAATAAGATAGAGAAGTACTGATCATTTGTAGAGGTCTCTTATGGTAGCAATCACTATAAACCAAAAAAGTCTTAATTTACCCCACAAAGAAGTGTCTGTACGTAATTGATGATATTTTTTTATTCCACAACTAGTTTTTATGGTCTTTGGGCTAGTCATCCAACCAATAACCCTAAATAAAAATCTTTTGATTTACCATTTATACAAAAATTACGTGGCGCCTTAATAAAAGTTGGGGACAAAATATTCCGCTTAAATTCATNTTCTATTTTAGACATATTTAACAAAACTATTATATCAACAACAAAACAACCTTATGATCAGCCTAACAACTCCAACGCAACTTTCTAGAGTTGCCCAGACTGTTTAAACAAGGAGCAGTGAGGTCAATGACTTTATAACTCCAGATATATTTCTTTATATATGTTTGCCGTTCCCTGATCAAAACAAATAAATTGCACCATAAGATCCTGTTTTTCTTGAGTGGCAAGTGTCGCTACAAGGGCAATTTTTGTTGCTTCTACAAGCGGATAATTATAAATCCCTGTACTGATGGCTGGAATCGATATGCTGAATATTTTATTTTTCGCTGTCAAAGTGAAGATAGATTGGTAGCATCGATAGAGAATTTCTGCCTCACCCCTAGTACCGTCAAAGTATTTGGGCCCAACAGCGTGAATTACATGCCTGCACCGCAAATTATACGCCCGCGTCAACCTAGCTTCACCAGCTGGACAATATCCAATCTCGAGGCACTCTTTAGCTAACTTTGGGCCAGCGACGCGATGAATAGCACCACATACGCCACCACCAGCTACTAAATGCTCGTTTGCTGCATTAACAATTGCATCTGTTGTTTGTAAAGTTATGTCCCCTGTGATAATTTTAATCATTCTCTAAACAAAGCAACATTCTCCCAAAATACCTCAAAAATTTAGATTAAATTCTAAAAAGAAGAGGCACCCATAAGAGTGCCCCTTGCATTGTCTGATCTGGCTCCTACGAGGACCATAAATCAATCACATCTTTTGAAGTTAACTTCGTTTGAGGTGACGACCCAATTCCATTTAATTGAAGACCAAACCTTGAGACAATGAGACATTGGACCACCTCCTTTCTATTGTTAAAAAAAAAAGTATACCAGATCTCATTTACAGAAGTCATCAACCATATTTAGAATTTTAGTTTGTTCTCAGCTAATTTGACCACAAACTAATATTTTCAGGATTATTATTAAGTGAAGTCCTATGAAGTCACTAGCTCGAAATATTTTACAAAACATGAGCAATATTATTCTAATAGCCTAATACTAAAATTATATGAAGAAATTCAAATGACTCCTCTGAGTTTCTATAAATTAAATTTAGTCTTATTTATTTTTTACCAAAATTTTATTCTTTTTAATCAAGTGATCCCTATATTCCTTCAACCAAACTAATTTTAATTTACAAAATTCATAAAACCATAAATCGTAAAATTCCTCCCCTTTTTCATTAGTTGCCGTTTTCATACCAAAAAATAGAGCAAGGTTTTGATATAAGATACCACCTTTATCCTTTGAATCAGGATTAGTTTCGTATTTTCGAGTTACAGAAATACTTCTTGGTTGAGAATAAAATTTAATATTTAGTTTATCTACATCTATATGTTTGACCGTAAAACTATCATTTGATCCTTTAGTCCAACGTTTAGCAAAGTCCAAGGCGTCTTTTTTAGAAGGAAAATATTGATACACCCTACCATCAATATCAACACCACGATCGGGAGATAGCGCATTTATCTCTCGGCTCACTTTCATTATCTCGCTCTCTATTTTCTCAACTGGATACCACCATCGTTGGAAAGATCTAATAAAAACAATAAGTTTCAATGCAAAATTTCCTTACCTAGAACAATCAAAATTACAATCCAAAATATTAAGACCTCACAGGTACTGTTCGATCGCATGATATAAATTCTAAGGCAGCCCTAATGAGAACCAACTACTTTGAAAGATGTATTTGCAATCTTAAAGTCCATGATCGAATGGTTTTTGTTAGATTAAATTGTTTTCTAATAAAATGATTTACTTTGCTTCTCAGAGGTAGAGTTGAAATCTAAATCCACGATTATTCTTTCGAATTAATATCTGAAAGTTGCAACTCATTATTCAACCACGTGCCCTTCAATATGCGTCCGTTTTTAAAGATGAATGTACCTTGTCCATTTTTCTTTCCATTTTTATATTCCCCAACATATTGGTTTCCATTAGCAAAAGTTGTTGTTCCTTTGCCATGGTACATGTCCCTACTGAAGTTACCTACGTATCTTTCCCCACTAGCAAAAGTGAAAGTACCTTGCCCACTTCTTTGGTTGTTTTTGTAATGGCCGACATGTTTATTCCCATCTGGATAAGAGTGGATGCCATATCCATCGTATTTGTCACTCTTAAATTCTCCTACATGCTTTTCTCCATTTGAAAACAAAAAAGTGCCCTGACCGTTTTTTTTATTATTTTTAAACTCTCCAACGTATTTATCCCCAGTTTCATAGGTGGCAGTTCCATTCCCACTTCTCATGTCATTTTTGTATTCGCCTACGTATTTGTTGCCGGACGTAGCGAAGGTATAAGTGCCTTGACCGTTTTTTTTACCATTTTGAAACTCACCAACATACATATCTCCATTAGAAAAAATATAAGTACCAAAGCAGTTGTGATATGGTACTTTTTTTTCAATAGGGCATTTAGGCAAAGCAAAAACGTTACATACATTCAAAACAAGCAAGGCAAAGGATAGGCTCATGTATGTGGATAGAAGTTTCATTTTTCAATGTTAATTAAATAATTAAATAGACGAATGAAAAAGTATTATAGATTTTAACATTATAAAGGAAATATCAACCTAAACCCCTCATTTAAGTTTCTACCTAACTAACATAAGAATCAAAAACAAAAAGAGGCTATAATACTATTATTTAATAATTGAATAGCGTGCGTTTCGATAACTGAATCCCATTTCCAAAAAATGATGGTGCCGTAACTTACAGCTAATGCAGTTGAGAGAAATAAAGTACTTTGCATTTTTTTGTTTTACCTAATGAAATTTGAAGGAGCAAAGTGGACAAGAATTTTATTTTTTGACGAAAGATCTATAGATTTGTAATTCTGAATATTAAACATATCAATTATACGTCGTATTACTATACAGTTACTTAGTCAACCTTTGTCTCAATTGTAAGCATAACCGAAAAATGTTAGAAAAATTTATTAAAGTTTTTAATGCTAACTCACTACCACATTTAATAATTATTTTTATAGTCTTTGGTATCACGGGGAGCCTTTCTATTTTGTTCTCTGAACCTACCTTAAATTATTTAAAACTAGACCAGATCACAAACTACTCTATTGTCCATGTGATTCTGAGAATCTTCGTTATACTAGTAATTTATCAAGTCTTACTTATTGTGGTTGGATCAATATTTGGACAATTTAAATACTTCAAAAGAATTCAAAAACGATTTTTAATAAGAATTCGACTTATCAAAAAATAAAATTTTTTTTAGCATCGTTATATCTACTTTAGATTAAAATTTACTTTTTATTACCAAAAAAAATTTATTTTATTTTTGAAATTTAGTTTATAGAAAGTCAAATTAAACAAAAAAAAGAGGCAAAAATGAACGTTTTAAGAGTGTTGGAAAATGCAAAAGTAATCATAGCAGACCTACAAGTAAATCTTGATGATAAGAAACACTCCTCACCTACACTCTGTGTTCAGTATGAGGGAGACATCATTCCTCTTAACACCCCAGATGGTCGACCTATTCTTATGAATTTAGAGAATGCAATTAAACCTACATAAATGACAGTACAAAAAAGATGATCTTGGACAAACCTATTATTAATTAAACAGATCCCGATTGATGAGAGAAAACCATTTCAATGGCCCCTGAGCACCAATAGAAATGGCTTTACTAAACTTCAAGTTTGATCTTGGTTTAATGAAGACTCAACAACCCTTATATTTTAACCTCACACATTCTCTTGCGAGTTTCAGTGCTTTATCTAATTGCTCTTTCGACATCCTCCTCGCAATGATGTCTCTATTTATCGCCCCATTCTCATCCCCACTTGATGCTGCAATATTAAACCACATATGAGCATAGACATTATCTTGACGAACACCACTACCATTTGCATACATTACTCCCAAAGTGTAACGAGAACCGATATGCCCTTGTTCAACGCTTTTACGATACCACCTTATTGACTCTTTAGAGTCTTGTTTAACACCTCTACCATTATCATACATCAAACCCAGTCTGTACTGCGCACTCGCATGTCCTTGTTCTGCTAACGTACGAAACTCTCGCAAAGCAATAGCATAGTTAGCATTTTGGGCCGCAATTAACCCTTCTTGGAAATCAGCACTAAATCCCTCCTCTTCACTTCCAAGAAGCACAACGATCGTTAGGCAAATTATAGTGTTTAGTTTTATCATATAGAAAAACTTCAAAAAAGGTTTGAGAATTTACGATGCCTAAATGAAATCTTTTTCACCGAACTTTGTATCAGTTGTTTTTTTAAAATACACATCCATTAAAATACGCTTTGTGTCAATAACGAAGTATGTTCGAAGTCCATCAACGGTTGATGTCACCTTGATAAAAAAATTTGAGAAAATAATTAATTGGAATTGGGCTGTGCCTCTGCAAGCAATCTTCTTAAAACAGAAGATGCAACACGAGACAATTTNATTTCTTTTACTTTTTCAACATTATGAAAATCTTTACCGACGATTACTAAACCCAACATCCCCATATTAGCATGAGGCGTGCAACCGTATAGATAAACTCCAGGTATGTTAAATTTGATGGAGTGAACTTTGTCTATTTCTGATTTTCTTGGAAGTGATTCCATTTGTGGACCATAAAAAAACTCAACATTGTGCCCTTCACTCTTAGGCAACCACTCNATCGTATCCCCAATATCAATATGAACAACTTCAATGCTATATGAATCATTTTCTGTAAACTCAATTTGAATAGTTTTCGCTGAAGCATATTTTAAGGTTATCAATAACGGAATAAAGGCGATTATATATGTATATACTAAGACTCGTACACTCATGAAATTACCCTACCGAATTACATCAATATTCAATATATAGATTAACTTCCCTCAGATTACATACCTAATTTAAATAAATTGACGTTAACTTTCTTTTATCTCTTACTACCAATGATTAGATTGTCATCCTACTCACAATTGGAGCTTTTTAAAGAATTNAACCAACAATGTTTCTTAAACATATTTGAAAAACTTGTTCTATGAATACTGTATTCTATGTTGCCTTGCTTGCGATTGCGCTACTTCTTGGGAGTGTGGGTGTCGGATCCGCTGACAAACTTTGGAGCACTCTAAAGTCGGATAATCATCTTGTCTTGATCCGTCATGCACTTGCACCTGGGTTTGGCGACCCTGATTATTTTGATGTAGAAGATTGCAAAACACAGCGTAACCTAAGTTATCAGGGTCGTAGTCAATCGAGAAAGATCGGCGATCTTTTTCGATTGAATGGAATAACTAGGGCAGTAGTATACTCCAGTCAGTGGTGTAGATGCATGGAAACTGCAAAATTATTGGCCCTTGGAGAGGTCTCAATTTTACCTTCCCTAAATTCTTTTTTTGAAAATTTTAGTAGAGAAAAACTTCAAACCAAGCAAACGATGGATTGGATAAAAAATGCACCTCTAGATATCCCCACAGTTCTTGTGAGCCATCAAGTGAATATTTCTGCATTAACGGGATATTCACCCACATCAGGCGAAATTATTTTTCTCAGAAGGTCTAATGAGGGTAAAATCTCAGTTATTGGAAGTATTCAAACTTTAAATTGATTTTAATTATTTTTTACATTTGTTTGTAGAGTTGAAGATTGTGTGAAGTATCTTTATTATAATCATTGCATTTGCTTTTTATCCCCAAGTCTATATTTGAATTTAAACTTGAATAAAAAAGCAGGTGGTAAATGACTTATTTAAACTTTTTTAATATTTGAATCCTCATCATCCACTCAAGGTTCAGATCTCGTATCCATTGATACAACGGGCAAATAAAACTGAAATTTATTAGCAACCTTCACACACTCTTCAAGGTTCCTCTGAGGAACTCTCATTTCAAAGATCTTCGACTTTTCAACATTAAAAGGTAACCCCCATCGTAATTATCAGAACCAACATGTATTTCATACTTTTCCTCTAATTTTTTATAGTTGTATTACAAACTAACAGTATGAATGTATTAAATTTGCATTACTGTGTTTTTTAAATAAAGGTGTAACCCTTGATTGCTGATATTGTACTGTTATTTCATTTTTGCATTGTTCTTTTTATTACCCTTGGTTTTTTTCTTATACCAATTGGTTACAAATTGGGATGGGAGTGGGTTAAAGACAGAAAACTGAGGATGTTACATTTTGTTATGATATTGTTTGTCGCAATAGAGGCTGTATTAGGAATAACTTGCCCACTAACCTCAATTGAACAAAATTTACGGGGAATTAACCAGTCTAAATCTTTTGTAGCATATTGGATTGAGCAAATTGTGTATTGGGATCTACCAACTCAATTTTTTCTTTTTCTATATTGTATATTTCTAGGTTGGACATTCCTAGTCTGGCGACTCTGCCCGCCAAAAAAGACGAGAAGTGCAAATTTGTAGGATACCGTATTACGACAAAGTAATTTTACTACTCTCCAATAGGTGCTCTAGGGGTTCATATCAACGAAATTTTGTTTGTTCATACGATTAAATTTCATCCTTATTGTTATTTTTCAGTAATTAATTCTTTCAATAACTTTGGATAAAACGTATTAATTCACCACTTTCTAAATCTTCTAAATTTATATTCTTACGTACCCAAAGCGCTACTCAACAGTCACCGTTATCACCATGTTGCGGGGTTGATCCCGCAAAAAACATAGGCGATTTAAATTATTACCTCAAAACCTTCAAATTCTGGGTGCCCCAAATAAACGTCATTATGTTCACCTGCTCCCTTGTGCGCCTGACGGAATGCATCAGACTTGGTCCAATTTAAAAAATCATTCTCGGTACTCCACGTACTGTGGGATGCATATAAGGTATGGGTCTCCTCCTTTTTACCCTTTACTAAGTGAAAATTCTTGAAACCCGGTACGCCCTCTAAATTAGAGTCACGCTCTTTCCAAATCTTTTCAAAATCGTTTTCCCGCCCTGGCACGATTTTAAATCGGTTCATTGCTATATACATACAAAATACTCCAAATTTATTTTATAAGCAGCAAGGTATTCCATTGTAACATAGTGATTTCTAACTGTGAAATAACATAATCTCAATATTAAACTCCTTACTGACCGATCATAAACGAATTTATAAATTGTTTAAGGATACTTTTCTGAATTATTAAGAGTGCTATCCTTTATTTACATGATAAAAAAATATTTAAGTTTATTTACGTGAAGTGGGTTTGTTATGGATTATGAAATTGGGTCAACTTCAAGAAAAACCCCAGTGGTTGTAGTTTTTTTATTCTTTATTTTAAATTTAAATGGATGCACTACCTATAAACCAGGTTCTGTGGCCAAAACATTGAATTCCCAAAGTATTGGCACTATTTGGTTCACAAGTAGTGATGGATACGATTTGGTCAGTTATGTTAAATCAATGCCTGTTACAGTTGAGGGTTTATTATCTATTCCTGACAATCATAATGGCAGAGCTGTAATATTATCTCACGGTTCGGGTGGGATTGGAAATTTACATAAAAAATGGAAAGATTTTCTCACTAGAAATGGATATGCCGTGTTTATGTTGGATCATTTTCGTCCACGAAATACTATTAACGTTCTACATAGTCAGGTTCGCGTTACAGAACAACAAATGGCATTTGATATTCTTAAGGCATCGTCATTACTTCAATCTCACCCATTAATTGACAAAAATCGTGTGTACCACATTGGTTGGTCTAAAGGCGCAAGCGCTGGTATTATTGCCGCAATAGATGACGTTAAGAAAATGGTTTTACAAGGNGAAAACTCAAGTAAAATTGCTGGATTTATTGAGTTCTACCCGTGGTGTGGATTTCGTGCTGAACTAAAGACCTCTTCGCCAGTGCTTATCTTGCACGGAACCGATGATAATTACACTCCAATTTCATTTTGTGAGACGCTAGTGCAGGACATGAAGAAAACTGGATCCAGAATAAAAATTGAACGTTTTAATGGTGCTATGCATGGATTTGATAATTGGAAACAAGAGAAGAAAACAACAAATAGTCTAACTNTACGAAAGTCAACAGATGATTGTACTCTGAGAGTGAACCCTGAAACGCTCAACATTCGATCTTTAAATGGAAAATTCTCAGTAGATACTTATGAGAATAGAAAAATGTTTCTTACAAAGTGTGCAGAACGGGGCGTTTCGATTGGTGGATCACCAGAATACAAAAATCGGGTGCAAACCGTGGTTCTTGATTTTCTAAAATAGGTACTTTTTATCAACCTGTGAGGAGATGAGCAATTTGCAACCTGAACCCTCCTGGTCTATGCAAAACATCAACTCCACGGTTAATGGTGATGCTAGATTTCTTGGTTGAACACTATAAATCACTAAATTTATCCTCGTTAAACTCTTAAAAATGTATAAAACGTTATCATCAATAATTAACATCTTTCCCACCGAACTTCAAACTTTGNAATCTCTGGTTCAAACACTTCTTCCTTCTGGGATAATCTTTCTTCTCTTTCTCTATATCTTTTGAGAACTGCAAAGACATGATTACCCTTCCACTGTTTCCCAGTTTGAGTAGTGATGTTTCTATCGTTTAGATGGTGTGCAATTCTTCTATAACCAAGACCCTCTTCATGAAGTGATTTAATTAGGTCATGAGTTGCTTTTTGAGAGTTGGAATACCCTATCCCGCCTCTTCTACTAATTAACTTGTTTGTTTTAACTGAGACTATAAAACAGAGAAAATTAGCGTATTTTGGTTCGGAGTTTTCACCACTCAAACCTACTCGACGGTTACCAGTGTTGCGAGATTTCACGGTTGGTCATTTTCTAACTCACCGACTACAGACTTCTTTTAGGATGAGTTCAACTGATGAGTTAGGGGGAGGATAGTTCCATTTGCTTGAAGGGGTTCCCCTAGTACCAGTTCCACCACCCATAGGTTCTTTGTGATAGGAAACACTCAATATCTTATACCGAAATAACTTACAATCACCTTGGTTATATGGTTTGTAAGACAAATCCCCGTCTTTGTCTGGTTTCAATAAGTTACCCAATTGCCACCAATAAACAAACCCATCGTGTTTTCGTATTCTCTCAAAATCCACATAGAAACTTCCCCTACTATTTTCACCCACCTTCGTCCAGCCAGCAATACTGGTGGAAGAGAACATCAGGGTGAATACGAGGGTGAATATGGTGAGTAGAGTTTTCATGGGGAAAGTTTAGCAGAATTATTGAGGATTCATAGATGGTGGGATTGGGGTAACCTATTTTAAATGAGACCTAGTCGAATCCCTCAATAATTTCACTTCCATTCTTCCCCATACTGGTTCGTAATCCTGCTTAATAAAA
>PBDF01000005.1 GCA_002717285.1 Magnetovibrio sp. | reverse complement strand
CGTAGTGTTGTCTGCTGATCAGTTGAGTCTATGTCGGCTGCAACTTGATCAATGATTGCAGCTTGCATCTGGCTGGAAATAGTGCGTTTCCATATTAATTCATAAAGTTTGAGCTGATCTTGATCTAGGTACTGTGCAACATCACTTGGTTTCCGAGTAAGGTCAGTAGGTCGGATAGCTTCGTGTGCTTACTGTGCGTTCTTAGCTTTAGATTTATAGATGCGCGGATTGTCGGGTATATATTTTACACCATAATCATTACTTACAATTTTGCGAATGGAATCGACGGCTTCACCAGAGATAAAAACTCCATCAGTACGCATATATGTGATCAGTCCAACAGTTTCTCCATTAATGTTAAAACCTTCATACAATCGCTGGGCGATTTGCATAGTCCGTTTAGTTGCAAAGTAAAGCTTACGTGAGGCCTCCTGTTGTAGGGTTGATGTGTTGAAGGTTGCGTATGGGTTTCGCCGAGATTGCTTACGTTCTATCTTGGAGACAGTGAAATTTGTAGACTCAATGGCATCTACGCAACGTATCGCGTGTACTTCATCAGCTATCGACATTTTGTCAAGTTTTTTACCTTTAAAATGGGTCAGGGAGGATTTGAAACAAGAACCCCGTGGTGTGTTGAACTCAGCTTTGATGGACCAATACTCAACTGGTTTGAAGGTTTCAATCTCTGTCTCTCGTTCGCAAATTAAGCGTAACGCCACAGATTGCACGCGTCCAGCAGAACGTGAGCCTGGCAATTTGCGCCAAAGTACAGGTGACAAAGTAAAGCCAACTAAATAATCTAACGCACGCCGTGCCAAGTAAGCATTTATCAGAGGCATGTCTAGGTCGCGCGGAGTCTCAAATGCTTTTGTAATAGCGCTCTTTGTGATTTCATTAAAAACTACACGTTTGATTTCAATATCTTTGAGTGCTTTTTTCTTTCTTAATACATCTAGAACATGCCAAGAAATCGCTTCGCCCTCACGATCGGGGTCAGTCGCAAGATAGAGTTGAGTCGCACCCTTAACAGCAGCAGTAATCTCTTTTATCTGCTTTTGTGACCTTGTATCTACTTCCCAATCCATGGCAAAATCATCTTCTGGACGAACAGATCCGTTTTTAGACGGCAGGTCTCGTACATGACCATAACTAGCAAGAACCGTGTAATTGGAACCGAGGTACTTGTTAATAGTTTTCGCTTTAGCTGGTGATTCAACAATAACGACGTTCATTTATTTTATTGCTCTCGTACTGGGTCCAGTAATTTTAAATAGCTAATGTATTGTCTTTTAAATCGTATAACTGGCCTATTTTTTCAATAGCACTTTCAACATTAAATTATGGACAATTGGCAGTTGCGGATGAATTCGTCAACACAAACGGACAATTGGACTTCATTTTATTTTATAGTTTTATCGAGTTGAGGAGTTATATATCCTCACAAAAGAGAATTTTTTAGAAATATAATCAATGGCTTGTGTATAATTTTATTCGCCTTATTTGTTAAAAAATTTTAGACTTGCTTATGTTAATGATGTCACATTATTTTTCTTGGTTCCTACTTTATCTTTGAAATTGTGTCAAATAGTTCAAGTTATCTTGTGAATTGGTGTAAATAGATCGAGTTACCTCATATTTATACTGCAATTTAGATGTAACAAGTGTTTCTTGTTGAAGAATTTAAGAGCTTTTTTTCGTGCCAATTTTTGGTTCCTGACCTCTTATTAGGCGGTTGATGTTTTGGCGATGGCGGAGTGTTGAAGTGAAGGCAAGAATGGTAGCAAGAACGGTTAGCTCAAAATCATGAGTTAGCCACCAAGCAATAACAGGGGATATTGACAATGCCACCAGTGCTGCGAGGGATGAAATGCGAAAAAAAGATACAGTTAATATCCAAACTGCACAAACTGATAACCCAACAGGCCATGCGAGTGCGAGGAGTACACCCAGCGTTGTTGCAACGCCCTTACCTCCTTTGAATTTGAGCCAAATTGGAAAGTTATGGCCAATTACTGAAAAACCACCAGCAATGATACCAGCTAATGGATCAAAGTAGCTAACAGTCAGTGCAGCAGCAGCACCTTTCCCGGTGTCGAGTAGTAATGTTGCTAGCGCCAGCATTTTGTTGCCAGTTCTCAATACATTTGTTGCTCCAATGTTTCCTGAACCAATTTTGCGAATGTCTTCTTTCTTAGTGAAACGTGTCAGCACCAACCCAAAAGGAATGGACCCAAGTAAATAGCCGCAAATAATTGCAATAAGTTGAATGGCTGTTATTTCGATTGTCATGGTTTAGGACATCTGGTCAAATACTATGCGCCCATCAACTACAGTCATGAGAACGGCGCCCTGAACAGGCCGACCGTCAAAGGGAGAGTTCTTGGAAATACTTTGCATGGTATCTGCGTCTATTTTCCAGCCGCGGTTCGGGTCAAATAGAGTAAGGTCAGCAGGAAATCCTTTTTTAATTTGACCTGCTTTAAGTGCCAGAAGATCGGATGGAGCACTCGTAATTAATTTTAAAGTGCTAAGAAGATCAAGATGGCCATTGTGAAATAGCTCCAAGGTTATGGCTAGAAGTGTTTCTAAGCCAACACCACCAAAGGCGGCATCAGCAAAAGGAAGACGTTTAGACTCTTCATCGTGTGGTGCATGATCTGAGGCAACAGTATCTATTGTACCATCTCTTATACCCTCAATTACTGCTAGTCTGTCGCTTTCGTTTCGTAATGGTGGCGATAGTTTAGAAAATGTTCGATAATCACCGACTGAAATTTCACTCAAGGAAAAATAGGGTGGTGCAGTATCACAGGTAATATCCAGACCTCTAGCCTTAGCTTTTCTAACAACATCAATAGAGTCAGATGTTGATAAATGAGCAAAGTGCAAACGTCCGCGAGTCATTTCAGCTAGTCGAATGTCACGCTCTACCATAATAATTTCCGCTTGTCTTGGAATACCAGTAAGACCAAGTCTGGTAGCAGTTTCCCCAGAATTCATGACCCCATCTCTCGCCAAGTTTGGTTCCTCGGCATGTTGAATTATCATTTGTCCAAAGTTCGAGGCATAGCTTAAAGCTTGACCCATTATTCGGGGATTTTCTACAGACTTGATGCCATCTGTAAAAGCAAGTGCGCCGGAATTAGAGAGTAATCCAATTTCAGCTAGCTCTTTCCCCTCCAGTCCCTTTGTAACTGCTCCGTACGAGTAAACTTTTGCTAGCTCTAATTTTCTAGCCCTTCTTGCAACAAATTCCAGAACTGATACATCGTCGATGACCGGGTTCGTATTGGGAAGACATACCATTGATGTGACTCCACCGGCAGATGCCGTCCGTCCAGCGGATTCAAGTGTGCCTTTATGTTCCTCGCCAGGTTCTCGTAGTTGAACCCTCATATCAACCAGCCCTGGCATCAGGCAAAAACCCTTACAATCAACTACTGTAATACCATCAGGTACTTCATCCTTGAAGAGTTCAGGGCCAAAATCAACAATCAATTTGTCATCACAAAGTAGTGCCCCATGGCTGTCAAGACCACTAGCAGGATCAAGAAGACGAGCATTTATGTAAGCAACGCGACTCATTATTCGTTACTTTCAGTTGTATTGGTTGTCAGTAACTCTAAGCAAGCCATACGGACTGCAACGCCCATCTCTACCTGTTCCCGAATGACTGAGCGTCCAAGATCGTCGGCTACCTCGGATGCAATCTCAACTCCTCTGTTCATAGGTCCCGGATGCATGATCAGGGCATCGGCTTTTGCGCTTGCTAGTTTTTTATAATCTAGTCCAAAAAAATGAAAGTATTCTCGAATTGAGGGGAAGAAGCCACTAGCCATACGCTCGCTTTGCAAACGCAACATCATAACAATGTCACAGTCCTGAAGTCCCTTCTCCATATTATTAAATATTTCAACTCCCATTTGACCAATGCCTGCCGGAATGAGGGTTTTTGGTGCGATTAATCTAACTTGCGCTCCCATGGCGTTGAGGAGAAAAATGTTAGAGCGAGCAACACGTGAATGTGCTATGTCGCCACAGATAGCAACAAGTAAACCTGATATGGAGCCTTTGCGTCTACGGATAGTCAGAGCATCTAAAAGCGCTTGGGTTGGATGCTCGTGCCATCCGTCACCAGCATTAATGACCGCACAATTTACTTTTTCAGATAATAATTTTACTGCACCGGACTCATTATGTCGCACCACGAGAACATCTGGATGCATGGCATTAAGGGTCATTGCTGTGTCAATTAGGGTCTCTCCTTTTTTGACCGAACTGGTTGCAACTGACATGTTTATAACATTTGCACCCAATTGTTTTGCAGCTAACTCGAAAGATGTTCTTGTACGGGTTGATTCTTCAAAAAACAGGTTGACGATGGTGCGTCCACTCAAGGAAGATAGTGTGTTGTCTACTTGCCGATTGTGTTCGACAAAGTTTTCAGCGCAATCCAAGAGGAGAGATATAACATCAGAAGTTAGGCCTTCTAAACCAAGAAGGTGTCTATGTGGAAATCGTACTTTGCTTGACGCATTTTTATTCATAAAATTGCACAATAGGGTGGCTTTCTAAAAAGCGCAAGTCGCAGTTTTAGCGAACATACTATGACAGCTCCCATCACAAGAAAAAGATATATAATTTTTATTTCTTTAACCTTGGGTTTTTTATGTTTCCGAGTTGTTCAAAGGGTGTTCGTTAAACAAGTAACGTGCGATTCTTGAAATTCCGCATATGAACATACAAAATAACTATATTTTAAAAACTTCTCATAAATAGTCCAAGGCACCTTGAAGTATGAAAGTGGCAGCAGCTTTATCTATTATTCCAGCCCTGCGCTTTCGGGTCATATCAATTTCATCTATCAATACCCGTTCAACAGCTTTAGTTGATAATCGTTCATCCCAGAAGGCAAGTGGAATGTCTAGTCGTTCAAGAAAGTTCTTGGCAAATTGCCTGGTAGACTGGCAACGTGGGCCTTCTGTCCCATTCATATTGATGGGTAAACCAATAACAAGCCCCCCAACATCGTGCTTGTCAACCAGTTCCTCAAGAGTGTCAGCATCTTCACTGAATTTTGAGCGTTTTATGGTTCCTAGTGGAGAGGCAATCAACAAAGATACATCACTCAAAGCAAGGCCTATAGTCTTGGAACCTAAATCCAGCCCCATTAGACGACTTGTGGGCTTTCGTATTTTGGCCATTTTGGCAAGTTCTATCACAGCCATTTGTGTTTTCCTTTAGCTTTGGGTTAGTTATGAGTGATACAGTAATCAACTATTCGATTTTCGCCATTGAAAAAGCTTCTATGGATAGGTTGTTCAATAGATTATTATTAATTTGATGTTTCTTTAGTTTCAGCGGATTAGTATGAATTGGAGCTATGATAAGTGTTTAGAATTTTGTGTAGCCATACTGCACTGATTTTTTTTGTAGTTGTGATAATCATTGGAGATCAATCAGAAGCGGAGGATTTGAATTTTTTGGGCAATAGTATTCATGCTCAAAGAGGGACCTTTCTTGTTACTAAAAAGGCTATTGTTCGAGCAGGACCCATGACTGAGTCAAAAAAGCTTGGTGTGTTGGAGATTGGGGAAGAAGTTCATGTTGTTGGGCGTGCAAAGAATGGTGCTGAATGGATGGCAATCCAAAAAAAAGGGACTGACTATGGGTTTGTTTACGAACCTATTTTGCTGCCTAAAATTGAAGGTACTCTTGAGGAAAGTGTTTCGGGAGTATTGAAAATTCAAGATGGTGAAAAGTGCAAATATATTTTTATTTTTGATGACAAAAATATAATTGAGGACGAAAAAAATGTTTTTTCAGATTATGAAATTACTTATGTGTGTAGAGTTAATGGAAAACTTTTTCGTCTGCTTGCGGCAATGTTCATCAGTGAGGTTCCATTTCTTTTGACCCGTGAACCTGTTTTCCAGATTAGCATTGATTTGATGGAAGTTGAAAAAGGTTATGACGAGATTTTTTCTACAATTTTTGAGTATAGACAAATAGAAAAAAAGGTGGTTTTTGTCGGGACTTCTCTCAAAGATTTAGCGAGAATACCCGAAGAAAAAGTGCGTCGTGCAAACTCTGTTGTTGAGGCACTAAAGGCTGCTGTTGAGATGGCGCCGAGTGCTTGGGGGGAGGGTGCATGGAAGCAAATTCAAAAAGCACATTTTGGGAGTGATTGACATGAACTTTGGTTGCTTGCGCCTTTCTCGTGGTGGTGTTAACTTCCGCAGAATCTAAAAAAAAGACAAACATACAAGGTAACGCCTCACATGTCGCTGGATAGAGAAACTGTAAGAAATATTGCCAATCTGGCAAGGATAAATGTTGCAAAAGACAATCTTGATCACTTAGCAAAGGAGCTTTCATCCATATTGGAATGGGTTGAGCAGTTAAATGGCGTTGATACTAATGGTGTTGAACCTTTGGCAAGTGTTATTGATATGAAATTGCCCTTACGTAAAGATGAAGTCACAGATGGTGACTGTCGCGATAAAGTTCTGGAAAATGGACCAGAAATTGAAGATGGCTATTTTGCCGTTCCCAAAGTGATTGAATAATGGGTAAGGTAAAAATGATTGATCTTACCAATAATACCATATCCTCAGCTCGTGATGGACTTAAATCAGGAGATTTTACCGCAGTTGAATTAGTAAATGAACATCTGCGCAAGATGGAAAAATTAAGTTTTCTAAATGCCTTTATTACAGAAACGCCTGACATTGCACTTCGACGTGCTAAAGAATCTGATGCACGTCGTGCTAGTGGAAATGCGCTTGGCTCCATGGATGGTATTCCTATCGCAGTAAAAGATCTTTTTTGCACCAAAGGGACACTTACAACAGCGGGATCGCATATTCTCGATGATTTTGTGCCGACTTACGAATCAACTGTATCTGCAAACCTGCATAACTCTGGTGCGCTGATGTTGGGTAAAACCAACCTTGATGAATTTGCCATGGGCTCTGCTAACATAACAAGTTATTTTGGTAACGTAATCAACCCTTGGAAATGTGAGGACGACAAGGACTTAGTGCCAGGAGGATCATCAGGAGGATCAGCAGCTGTTGTTGCTGGGCGTATGGCCCTCGGTGCGACTGGTACTGACACGGGAGGCTCAATTCGTCAGCCCGCTTCTTTTACAGGTATAGTTGGATTAAAACCCACATATGGTCGTTGTTCACGTTGGGGTATCATTGCCTTCGCTTCGTCACTAGATCAGGCAGGTCCGATGACACGAACAGTACGTGACGCTGCAATTATGTTGGGTGCTATGGCTGGACACGACGTGAAAGATTCTACTTCAGCGCCAGTCAAGGTTCCTGACTTTGAAGCGGCGCTCAATGGCGACATTAAGGAGCTTAAAGTTGGTATACCTCGCGAATATCGTGTTGAAGGAATGTCTTCAGAAATCGAATCTTTATGGGAAGAAGGTATAGCAATGATGAAATCGGCAGGTGCTAAAATAATTGATGTGTCTTTGCCAAATACTCAACATGCTTTGCCAACTTACTACATTATTGCTCCAGCTGAAGCATCAGCTAATCTGGCTCGCTACGATGGTGTGCGGTATGGTTTGCGCATAAAGGGAGACAGTTTAGATCATATGTACGCCAATACTCGTGGAGAAGGCTTTGGAGTTGAGGTTCAGCGACGGGTGCTGATTGGAACATATGTGCTCTCAGCAGGATATTACGATGCATATTACAGAAAAGCTCAAAGGGTACGAAGATTGATATCGGAGGATTTTACAAATGCCTTCAAAAGTGTTGATTTGCTTCTAACCCCAACTGCACCTAGCGCTGCATTTGCCATTGGAGAGAAACTGGACGATCCAATCACTATGTATCAGAATGACGTATTTACTGTTCCATCATCGCTTGCAGGTATGCCGGCAATATCATTACCTGGTGGCGTAAACACCAGAGGTTTGCCATTAGGCCTGCAGCTTATTGGAAGACCATTTGATGAAGAGACCTTATTACGTGGGGCTGAAGTTCTGGAAACAGCGGTGAATTTTGATGTTTTGCCAGACATGGCGAGTTAAGAATGTCATATATAATACAGGGTGAAACAGGTGATTGGGAGGTTATTATTGGGCTTGAGGTTCATGCTCAAATACTATCCGAGTCCAAGCTTTTTTCAGGGTCTAAGGTTTCATTTGGGGCTGAGCCGAACACTCACGTCTCGTTGGTAGACGCAGCAATGCCAGGCATGTTGCCTGTGATTAATAACTACTGTGTCGAACAGGCAGTTCGCACAGGTTTAGGATTGAATGCAAAAATCAACCTGACCTCTGTTTTTGATCGTAAGAACTACTTTTACGCTGATTTGCCCCAAGGGTATCAGATCTCTCAACTTTATCATCCAATTGTGGGAGAGGGGACAGTAATCCTCGATCTTGAAGACGGTTCCACCCGTAAAGTAGGGGTAGAGCGATTGCACATTGAGCAGGATGCAGGAAAATCAATGCATGATCAGGACCCTAAGCGATCTTTCATTGATTTAAATAGATCTGGCACAGGGCTAATGGAAATAGTGTCTCGTCCAGATCTTCGAAGCCCTGAAGATGTGGGTGCTTACCTACGAAAGCTTCGATCAATATTACGTTATTTAGGAACTTGTGATGGGAATATGGATCAGGGTTCCTTGAGATGTGATGTGAATATTTCAGTTCGAAGAGTCGGTGAGGCTGAGCTTCGTAATAGAGCTGAAGTCAAAAATGTCAATTCTGTTCGTTTTGCGATGCAGGCGGTTGAAATAGAAGCACGACGACAGGTAGAGGTTTATGAGGATGGTGGCGAGGTGGTCCAGGAAACTAGACTATTCGACTCAGTGAAAGGAGAGACCCGTTCAATGCGTTCGAAAGAATTTGCTCATGATTATCGGTATTTCCCTGACCCTGATTTATTACCTCTGGAACTGTCTCAAGAATATGTAGATAACATTAAGGCAACTCTACCAGAGCTTCCTGATGTACGTAAGGATCGTTACATGACTAGTTTTGGTCTATCTTCATATGATGCAGGTGTATTAGTGGCTGAGCGCGATACCGCTAGATATTTTGAAGAATTGGTAAAAGGTCAAGATCCTAAGTTGGCTGCCAATTGGATCATTAGTAACTTATTTGCTGTTTTGAAAGAAAGGGGCGTCGGCATCGCAGAGAGTCCAATTTCTGCTGAAAGTTTAAGTAAACTACTTGATCTTTTGAAGAGCAACATAATATCAAGCCGCATAGCTAAAGATGTATTTGAGATTATGGTCAAAGAGGGTAAAGAGGCCGATGTTATTGTTGAGGAAAAAGGATTGAAGCAAATTACTGATGCAGGAGCTATTGAGGCTGCGGTTAACAAAGTGATTGCAAATAGTCCTCAGCAAGTAGAACAGTACAAATCTGGCAATGATAAAATTGCTGGTTGGTTTGTTGGCCAAGTTATGAAGGCAACTCAAGGTAAGGCTAACCCGTCTCTTGTTAACCAAATGCTTAGAGATAGGCTTAAATGATGATGGGAATCTGCTAGCAAAGTTTAGTAAGTGAAACTTAGAATTTTGTTTGAGCCCTTTATCGTTGCTAAGGTGAAAAAACCTACTTTAGTTTATTAATTTATGTTTATTCGGAGTCGATTTGAAGCGGGGTAATCATGTTAGGGTAGTCTTTAAGTTCGTTTAAAACTTTCCAACGATCCATAAAGCTCGCACGGAGTAACAGGTAGCCTATACTGCTTTTGAAACGAGCAGGATCGGCTTTTGATTTTTTTACTAACTCTCTCTCAAAGTCCATCAAGTCATCAAATAATGGCCTAATTTCTTTTAAGTCACTCTCAAATTTTTTTTGGTTTTGCTCTCTATATTTAAAGCGGACTGAGAAAGGGTAAAAAAGTGTGCGTAACACAAATTGATCTTTTTCACTGAAGACTGTGCCGGTTGGACGTTTAATGCAAGTCTCATCAAATGGTGACATAGCCTTGTTCTCTTTGAAGTCTGGGCTTGACGGATCCCCCCACCATTTTTTCCCTTGAGCTGTCATTTCGTATAAAGTTGGTGATTCTTTGACACCCAACCAGGAGCAAAAAGCACGCATGGTAGCTTTTGGCCGTTTTTTTAGATCCTCTAGACGAATTCCAACAGAGTCCTGTGTACGGAAAGCAATTTGGTCAATGGCAAATAGCATTCCAATTATGCGGTAAATTAACTTAGAGTAATTATTTTCTTTGAAAAGAACCCGAATCCAAGATTCACAGCTTTGTATTGGCTCGCGGACCATCATTACTAATCGGGCATCTGGTACATGCCGAAGGAAGTTTAGCTTAGTAAAGTTTTCTGGACAATGAATGTGGTAAAATACGGTTTTCTTATCAGTACTTGTTTTTAGGACCCTCTCAAACGCTGCGTGTATGACCATGAGGAACGATTTAGGGTCAATTCTGTGGTGTAATTGAAGTAACCTTTGCGCTTCGTCACAAAATACTTCTTTATCTAACGAGAGTGACTCATTGCGGTTTTCACCAACGTTTGCCATCCCCTCTTTTTTCCCTAAGAAAGAGGTGTCATCTGTTCTTCTGCTGGGTGTGGGATGTGGACTATTTGCGTCAAATAAAACATCAAAATCTTCCATAAAGCGGCGAGGTAACCCTTGCCAACCATTAGTTGTCATTTTGCTCCATACATCCTGGTTGAAGTAACCCTGTAGGTAAATACTTGGCAAAGTTGAAATTTCAGGGTGGGAATCAATTAAACTATGCAACAATCCTGTTCCGCTACGTCCAAAGCTTAACAATGCGACAAGTCTATCAGGAATCTTTGAGGGTTCTATGTGGTCTGGATGTTTTTTAGATATGAGTATTTCTTCATCATTTTTTGGAGGTAATGTAGCTAAAGCATTTCTAAAGCTTTCATCAGATTTATGTGGTTCAAAGCTATCCAAAAAGTATCGAAGTAACATATACTCACACGTTGATTGGGCAGCAGGGCTGAATCGTAGGTGGTCAGGGATACCTTTTTTATTTTGCATATCGTTAGAAAAATGCAGTGCTTTCAGGGCGTTTTTCAGCCCATACCAAGCATCAGAATGGTCTGGTTGAATAGCCAAAACCTTTTGGTAGCTGTCAACTACCTCTTCTACATAGCCACATTTTGTTAAAGCTAAACTGAGATTGTAATGGGCATCGGCATAATTAGGTTCAAGGATTGTAGCTTTGCGAAAAAATTTTATGGCTTCCAAATAGTCTTCATGGGCTGCCATTATCAATCCAAGGTTGAAATGGGCATTGGTCGAGTTTGAATCTATATTAAGGGCGTCTTTGAAGCATTTTGTGGCGTTTTCTTTTTTATTGAGAGCAATATAAACAATACCAAGATTATTGATATATTTGACATTACTTTGGTCGTTCTCAATGGCTTTGGCAATAAACCTTATTGCTTGCTCATTTCGGCCCCCATGATGGGCAGCTAATCCCAAAAGGTGAAGAGCTTCAGCATCATGGGGGTTGTAGGTCAGTACTTCTCTGTAGCATTTTTCAGCTTGTACCAGGCGCCCTGCCTTGTGGTGCTCAAGCCCAATATCCAGCAAAGTGCCAGGGTTGTCTTCCAATTACTTTTCCTCCAAATAATTTCATATATGTTAATTATTGTATCGGTATTGCGTAGTAACGAAAATAAAATATGCAAAGAACTCATTGTAATTTATTAGTCATAATGATCTCTTCTTGTCCTCTTGTGCATAGAGGGCTATACAAAGTTAACGGGCAGTTGGCCGAGTGGCTGAAGGCGCCTCCCTGCTAAGGAGGTATGGGTTCACGCTCATCGAGGGTTCGAATCCCTCACTGCCCGCCATGTACTCATATAAGAGATTGGAAACATTGGTAATTTATAAACCTAAATCAGGCTGTAACACAGGTTTGTAAGATGCTGAAGAGTATACAAAAGATAAAATTTAAGTAAGGCCAAGCTATTTTCTTTTACAAAGTATAAATTGAAGAATTATAGGAAAGTTTTTTGTGATGCGTATCATAATAGCCGCAACTATTCTAGTTTTGATTAGTCACCTTGGGTGGGCAAAAGAGGAAGAGTTGTTATTTGAAAGCGTATCTAATCTTCCTATCCACTCTTTTGAAAACGACCAATCCAAACTAAATTTTATTGCGATAATTGGGGGTGCAGGATTAAAAAATAAAAAAGGTAAAAGTAAAAATTTTTTGGTCTCTCAAAGGACGACCTTTACAAGTTACAATATGAACTACTATTTATTTCCAAACTGGTCTGAATCAGAAAAAGCAAGTTACAAATTGCGGGCAAGTAAGAAAAGAGCAAGTAGAATCCTCAATTTATTGAAAGAACTTAGAAAACGTAATTCCCTCCCAGTTTATTTGGTGGGTTTTAGTAGGGGCTCTGTAGACGCAGCCAGTTTTGCAAAGAAACACCACGATAAAATTAGAGGCATTGTTCTCGCCTCTGGTGTTTACACGAACTCTTCAAAAAACGCAGAGTCATATTCTATGCAACGTATTGTTGGCACAAAAATCGGGGTCAATACACTAGTTGCCCATCACAAGAAAGATTTATGCAAGGTGACTAAATTCAAATTTGCCAAAAGGTTTTATGACGATCTTCATGCTCCTGTTAAAGAGTTACTTGCGTTTGATGGAGGCATTCCTTCCGGTAGGAAATGCGGGCCCTTGCATTATCATGGTTATGAAAATATTGAAAGTGAGGCAGCAAAAAAAATTTCTGAGTGGCTACTAATGGACGTTGATAGATAAAAAGTTACGGGGTCAAAGTTCTAATTTAAATGATAATTGAGGGTCGACGGCATTATTGCGTTTTTTTTTGTTGTTAGGCCGTCTACGGCTCCCAAGTTTTTTGTGAATATTTTTTGCTTTATCTTTGAAGTTTTGATCTTTTTGGATTGCTGTAATTTTTGCGAGTGCTGACTTTGCAGCCTGAGTTTGATTGACGATCGGTTCGGGGTAATCCGTGCCTATTATACATTGCGCATCTTTTTGGATTGATAAGGTCATTTGTGAGGGTTCATGTATCCAGATGCTCGATACGTTGCTTAATTCTGGTACCCATTGTTTTATAAATTTTCCGTTTTTGTCATGTTCCTGAGACTGTTTAGTAGGGTTATAAATCCGAATTGTATTGATGCCTGTTACACCGGATTGCATTTGAAGCTGGCTGTAATGAATACCTGGTTCATAGTCAGTAAATAATTGTGCTAGATGGTCTCCAGTTTTTCTCCAATCAAGCCATAGGTGATAGCTGGCAAAGCTCATTAACATGGCACGCATGCGAAAAGTAATCCACCCTTCGTAAATTAGGTTACGCATGCATGCGTCAATAAATGGGAAACCAGTTAATCCTTTTTTCCATGCTTGAAAATAGTGCTCGTTATGGTCAGTTTTTCGCATCTCCTCAAAAGCAGGGTGCATGCATTTTGTTTCAATACTAGGTTGATCCTCTATTTTTTGAATAAAATGGCACCTCCATGCAAGCCTAGAACTGAACGCTGTCAGATTTCGCTTCCAAGTTTTAGAATTTTGATCACTCAGATGCTTACGGTGTTTCATGCTCAGCTTGATCACTTCACGCACAGTTAATGTGCCCCAGGTGAGGTGAGGCGATAGGCGAGAGCAATACTTTTCTGATTTTCCTGGGGCAGAAAGATGAAAAATATAGTTTTTGCTACTTTCATTTAGAAATTTCCAAAGGGTTCTTATACCCTCTCGACGACCTCCTTTTTGTGTGATTCCGTGTATTTTATCACCAAACATTGGATTTTTTTTTGATGGGATCGCCCCTAGTGAAATATTGTTAATTGGTTTTAATTTTTGNGGCTTTTTTACCAATGGTTTTACCATTCGGGCATTGCGAATTCTTGACCAATCATCTCGTTTTTTAAGGTAGCGAACAACACCATTTGTGGGGTACTCGTGCAATGGAATAGTTTGGTTCTTACACCATTCAGTCACTTTCTTGTCTCGGCAATACGTCCAATTATTACCACTCTCTTCATGTGCAAAAATACCTTTAATTTTGTAATTTGCACTGATCGTTTCCAGGATCTCAACTATATTACCAACTCTTATAACAAGTGGTTGACCAAGATTGGTGCAATCCGAGAATAGTTCAATTAAACAATCATGGACGAAATTCCAATGTCGACGGGAGGCAAAAGATTGCTGCCAATATTCTGGTTCTACAACATACAACGGTAAAGTTGGTAAACCGGTCATAGTAGCCTCTTGTAGGGGGAGATTATCGTGTATCCTAAGATCACGTTTAAACCAGACAATGTTAACTTTCTCTTTCACAAGAACAAAATAGCAACATATGTATCCCAACACAAATATTTTTTTCTCTTTAAGGGTTTCAAATTTTTTGAAACTCGTACGCAAAGAACACATTAAAAATTTTTTTAAAAATGCGCATTTTTGAGCTAAAATGTTAATGCTTTGATTTAGCTGAAACGATATTTCTATTGGTGTAAAGAACTTTGAGCTATTTGTTTACATAAAAAAATTTTTTGATAGTTGATAGAAAACTCGTCAAAACATAGGGGGTGGTCATGCCTAAATTAAAACTAAGATTTTTGACAATGACAATGATTGTAGTTTTTTTTGGGGTTTTAGATTTTCAGCCCCTTATAGCAGAAGAGGTAAAGGTTAAGCGTGGTAATCTGACCCTAAATGCAAATCTCAATCTTCCTTCAGAAAAGTCTTTGTCTGACGGTGTTGTTTTGATGCTTCATGGTACNCTCGCCCACAAGGACATGGAATTCATGCGTGGTCTTCAAGATATGTTGGTGGAACGGAATATTCCAAATTTGGCTTTTAATTTGAGTTTGGCTCAAGATAATCGTTACGGCATGTTTAATTGTGCTGGACCTCATCGTCATAAAGATACCAATGCTGTAGAGGAAATAAAAACGTGGGTGGATTTTCTAAAAGCAAGAGGAGCAACTGCAATAACGATTTTAGGACATTCCCGAGGTGGCAACCAAGTGGCGCGGTATGTGGCTGATAATCCTGACCGGGCCATCAAGAGGGTAGTATTGATATCACCGGGAACATGGACACCAGGAGAGTTGAGACGCAATTACATCAAAAATTACAAAAAAGATTTATTGCCACTATTGAAAGAGGCCAAGTCTTTGGTGCGAGGAAATCAGGGTGATAAACTTATGGAAGGCGTTGATTTGCTCTATTGCCCTAATACTATTGTCGCAGCAAAGACTTTTGTAGATTATTATAGTGAGTCACCACTTTTGGATACGCCATCCGTAATTAGGCGTATTAAGTTGCCTGTATTAGCGGTAGTGGGTGATAACGATCAAGTTGTTCCAAAGTTTTTAGAGCAAATGATTATGTTTGACCAACCTAACGTGAAATTTAAAATAATTGAAGATGCCGGTCACTTCTTTCTTGATCTTTACAGCGAAGATTTGGCTGATGAAATAGCCGCTTTCGTTAACGCTGGCTAATTTTAATGTAATTTAAAAATTACAGTTCATTTTTTGCTTGGGATATGGTTTCAGCTAAACCTGAGCTAGCCTCTCGTTTTGGAGCGTGTGCGCTCAGATAATACTCAAAAAATCTCACAAAGTCCTCTACCACATCATTTGGATCCTTTGACTTTTGGGTTGCCAAGAAAAAAGAATATGCAGAAAAATTTGCAGCGGCGTGGCGTATACCTTGGGCTAAGTCTTCAACCCCTTGTCCCTGCCTTAAATGATCATTGGCGAGATTAATAATTTTGTTTGCAAAGACCATGCTAGGGCTTGGTTGCTCATTCTCTGTTATTTCAGTTGTCATTCTATGGCCCTGCTGTACCATTAAAAGTAAAACTAACACAAAAATATTGACAGTCCTTAGGGCTATACAAAAACCTTATCTGTAGATCAAGTACTATAATGTGTTCAATATGATTATTTGCTCTGCATTTTAAAAAATCGGAATTTTAGGCGAGTGGCCTAGTAATCAACATTTTTTTTAACATACCAGTAAAATAAGCCAACACGATTTTTAGAAAAAAGTTGAATGGGATTGACCAAGTGCCTAAAAAGTATTTTTTTTAGTTGATAGTTTATGTTCAGCAGTACAATCTGGTATTAAGATAAATTTAGACGCTTTTATTAGGACAGAGTGTTTTGGGAGAAGGAAATGGATGTTAAAGCGGCTGTTGCATTTAAGGCGGGTGAACCGTTAAGTATTGAAACTGTGCAACTTGAAGGACCAAAGGCTCACGAAGTCTTGGTTGAAATAAAAGCAACGGGTATTTGTCATACTGACTCCTTTACACTCTCAGGTGAAGATCCCGAGGGCTTGTTCCCTGCTATTCTTGGCCATGAAGGTGCTGGCGTAATTGTTGATGTTGGCCCTGGAGTATCGTCTGTTAAAAAAGGAGATCACGTCATCCCCCTCTACACCCCTGAGTGTCGTCAGTGTAAATTTTGTCTTTCAGGTAAGACAAATCTTTGTCAGGCAATTCGTGAAACTCAGGGTAAAGGTATAATGCCAGATGGAACAAGTCGCTTCTCGATTGATGGTGAGCCAATTTTTCACTACATGGGTACTTCAACCTTTTCTAACTATTCTGTGATGCCAGAAATCTCAGTTGCAAAAATTCGCAAAGATGCCCCTTTCGACAAAGTTTGTTACATAGGTTGTGGCGTGACTACCGGCGTTGGAGCTGTCATCAATACAGCTAGGGTGACACCGGGTTCTACCGTTGCCGTCTTTGGTCTTGGCGGTATAGGCTTAAACGTGATTCAGGGCGCACGAATGGTGGGTGCAAATGTCATTATTGGGATTGATGTTAATCCTAATAAAGTTGAACTTGCTAACCAGTTTGGTATGACTCATTTTGTTAATCCTAAAGAAGTAGATGATGTGGTCGTAGCTATTGCAGACATCACAGATGGAGGGGTTGATTATAGTTTCGAATGCATAGGTAATGTCAATACAATGCGCCAATCCTTAGAATGCTGTCACAAAGGGTGGGGCGAAAGCGTGATTATTGGCGTTGCAGGTGCTGGACAAGAAATTTCAACTAGACCATTTCAATTAGTTACGGGCAGGGTCTGGAAGGGCACAGCTTTTGGGGGTGCCAGGGGACGCACAGATGTTCCAAAAATTGTTGATTGGTATATGGAAGGCAAAATTGATATTGATAGCTTGATAACCCATAAGTTGTCCCTTGATGATATAAACAAGGGTTTTGATCTTATGCATGCCGGTGAATCAATTCGTTCAGTTGTTGAGTATTAGTATGTCTTTGAAAGTATTAAAAAAACACCATTGCCATGGTGGCGTCATGACTTATTACAGCCATACCTCTCAATCTGTTAATGGAGAAATGATGTTTTCCGTTTATCAACCACCACAATTGAAAAAGGGAAAACGTTTGCCTGCTTTGACGTACCTTGCTGGCTTAACATGTACCCAAGAAACTTTTATGATTAAAGGTGGTGCTCAACAATTTGCTGCTAAGTATGGCATTATTCTGATTGCACCGGATACAAGTCCCCGTGGTGCGGGTATAGCAGGTGAGGAGGATTCATGGGACTTTGGTACAGGTGCTGGGTTTTATATTGATGCCTGCAAGGAAGAATGGGCAAAAAATTACCGTATGGAAAGCTATGTTACTAGCGAACTTCAAGCTATAATGAAAAAAAGTCTAAATGTAGACTTGTCGAGACAGGGCATTTTTGGCCACTCAATGGGTGGTCATGGAGCATTAACTCTTGGTTTAAAATATCCCAAAATCTACCAAAGTATCTCTGCTTTTTCACCAATTTGTTCACCAACAGACTGTCCGTGGGGGAAAAAGGCCTTTTCGGGATATCTTGGCAATGATACGGAAGTCTGGAAGCGCCACGATGCTGTCAAGTTGATTCAGAACGTAGATAAATCGCAACACAATTTAATTTTAGTTGACCAAGGTTTAGATGATGAATTTCTTGATGAACAGCTCAAGCCTGATCACCTTGAACAGGTTTGTAAAGATGTTGGTTTCCCCCTGAAGTTGCGTTACCACAAGGGCTACGATCACAGTTATTATTTTATCAGTACCTTCATGGCAGACCATTTGGCACATCATGCTGGAATAATATGCTCATAAAACAAATGGGTTCTGTTTTAATCAGTAATCAAACTTTGAAATATTTTAGTTAAAGTGTCAGAAATATTCCAATGATAATTAATTTTTTGCTCTGGCTTTTGAAAGATGGTTGAGCAAGACAATAACAGTATGGCTTATTGTGCAATAGAATAAGTTAAAACCGATTTGCAGGCATACCCTTTTCTATAACTGCTTGTATCAAACAGGTACTATTACAAATATGGCTAAACGTTTAATCTATCACATTTGTAGGCGCCAAGACTGGCAGAGTGCAGAGAAGACGGGTCTCTATGATGGTGGCATTGATAACTGGACTGATGAATTTATACATTTTTCTACAGCCCAACAAGTTGCAGAAAGTGCGGGTCGGCATTATTCCAAAGTCGCAGGCTTAGTTTTGATCGCTGTAAATGCTGATGATCTTGGTCCGACACTCAAGTGGGAGTCGTCACGGGGAGGACAGTTTTTTCCTCATCTATATGGCCCACTTTTAACAGTTAAGGTTCAAAGTGTTTGTGACTTGCCTCTGCGAGAGGATGGTTTTCATCAATTTCCTGATAATATTGTTCCCTGCCGATTAGCAGGAGGGATGGGTAGAAATGTTTAACCCTTATTCTTTGGTAAGACCTCTGATTAGTATGCTAAACGCAGAAACTGCCCATGATATTGTTATTGGCACTCTGCGCACAGGATTGGTGCCAAGCCCAAAGGTGTATGAAAGCCCTCATTTAAAACAAAGTGTTTGGGGACGCTCCTTTTTAAATCCTATTGGTTTGGCTGCTGGGTTTGACAAAAATGGCTTGGCTGTAAATCCAATGCTAGAGCAAGGTTTTGGATTTGTAGAAGTAGGTTCTGTCACACCTCAGCCACAAACTGGTAATGCACGCCCTCGTTTATTTCGCTTGTCTAAAGATAAAGCAGTAATAAACCGCTTGGGCTTTAATAATAAAGGTATGGAAGACGTTGCCACCCGCCTTGAAGCCTGTTCTCGAAAAGGAATTGTTGGAGTCAATTTGGGTAAAAACAAAGATACACAAGATTCAATTGGTGACTACCGGAAGGGTGTGCTTAGATTTGCTAAAGTAGCAGATTATCTAGTCATCAATGTATCATCGCCAAATACGGTGGGACTGCGTAGTTTACAACGAAGAAAAGCTCTACGGGTTTTGCTTGAAGCTGTAATGCAGGCACGGTCAGAGGTTACACTAGAGTGTCCCCCTCCTATACTTTTTAAAATTGCCCCGGACCTGAGTGACGAGGATAAATTAGATATCGCTCAGGTTGCTATTGAAACAGGAATTGATGGTATAATCGCAACAAATACGACTATCAAAAGGCCACATAGTTTGATTGACTCAAACGCCCATGAAAGTGGTGGGCTTAGCGGCCAGCCTTTACTTGAGCCGTCAACTCGTGTTCTCTCTGAAGTGTATAAACTGACATCAGGAAGAATACCTCTTATCGGGGTCGGTGGAGTATCGAGTGGTGCAGATGCATATGCAAAAATTAAGGCTGGAGCAACCTTAATACAACTGTATACTGCAATGGTCTTTCATGGGCCTGGCCACGTCCAATTGATCAAGCGTGATTTGGTTAAACATCTTTTAGCAGACGGTTTCTCAACTATTTCTCAAGCAATTGGGACAAATCATTCTTAAATAAAATAATGCAATAATTCTTTACCTATGACCGCTTTTAGGTGAGAAACTGTTCTTTCAGGATGCGTTCCTCAAAATTATGGTCTTGGTCATGCAACATTGTGACGCTTCGCGTCAGGTCCTCTTGTACCATGACCCTGGACACACTCCTGATTTCTGTATTGTCTGCAACTGCACTCACTCTTCGTTCTTTTGGATTTAAAACCTCAAAACTTATCAAGGCATCATGTGGAAGCAGGGCGCCCCGCCACTGACGAGGCCTGAACGGACTGATAGGTGTTAACGCTAGGACACCAGATCCAAGAGGCATAATTGGACCGTGAGCAGATAAGTTATATCCCGTGCTTCCAGCAGGTGTAGCAATGAGAACTCCGTCGCAAATCAACTCCTGCATACGTTCAATTTCATCAACGTGGATGCCAATCTTTGCAGCAAGACGTGTTTCTCGCAGTAAGGAAACTTCGTTGATAGCATGCGCTGTATGTTTTTTCCCTTTTATATCAATCGCTTTCATGATCAAGGGGTTGACGTCAATAGATACAGCCTTGTTGATACGAGTTTTGAGAGATTTTTCAGAGTAACCGTTAAGCAAAAATCCAACTGATCCTCGATTCATACCATAGATTTCCTTACCGCTGTTGGTGTAGAGATGCAAAGTTCTCAACATGAAGCCATCCCCACCCAAAGCGACTATGACATCAGCTTTGCTGGCTGGAACATGAGCATACTTTTCCTTGAGCCTTTTCAAAGCATATTGTGCTTGCGGTTGTCTGTCGGCGGTGAAAGCGATTTTTTTTATCATAATCTTATATATATATTAGAATGGGGCTGATAGTTCACAAAAAAAATCAAAAGAAAATTTCAACCGCCGGTTACACTCATATGGCGATTAAGCGAAGGGCCAGAATTTCCGGGCTCGATAATGAATTCATGGCTTTTTGGTTTGCGGCTGATGGCTTCATCAATGACAGAGTGCAAAAGCTCATTTCCTTCACTCGCCCTCAGAGGTGCACGGAGGTCTGCGTTATCCTTCTGCCCTAAACACAAATATAATTTTCCCGTGCAGGTAATACGAATACGATTGCAAGTTGCACAGAAATTATGGCTAAGCGGTGAAATAAAGCCTACAAGTTGGCCCGTCTCTGCCACACTTGTATATCTTGATGGTCCACCAGTGCTGTAATTGTTATCTTTTAAAGTCCAGTCTCTCTCAATAATTTTGCGCACCTCTGAAACAGGCATATACTGAGTTAATCTATCTCTTCCTATATTTCCAAGAGGCATGGTCTCAATAAACGTGATGTCATATCCTTGCATACCACACCATCTTACAAGGCGACTGAATTGGTCCTCATTAAAATCCTTGAGAACGACTGTATTGATTTTAATCTTGAGACCAGCTTTGCTTGCTGCAACCAATCCTCGTTTGACCTGGTCTAATTTTCCACCGCGGGTAATGTGAGTGAATTTTTTGGGGTTAAGTGTGTCTATTGACACGTTTATACGCCTAACCCCTTTACTAGCCAGTTCGTCAGCATATTTTTCTAGCTGACTTCCATTAGTGGTTAAAGTTAATTCTTGTAGATTACCATATTTTAGGTGTTGGCTGAGAGAACCAACTAGTTCCATAAAGCCGCGTCTAACTAGAGGCTCGCCACCTGTTAGGCGAATTTTTTTAATACCTCTATCAACAAATGCACTACACAAGCGCTCCAATTCTTCCAAGCTAAGAATTTCCGACTTTGGAAGAAAACTCATCTGTTCAGACATACAATAAACGCAACGGAAATCGCAGCGATCTGTGACCGATACTCTGAGGTATGTAATGTTTCGACCAGTTGGATCGATCATAAAATTGAAGTTCCTCGGCTCTTGTTGTTTGTTAATGCTTATATTAGCCCGCATCTTGCTTATTGGCTTTACAAAAATTATTTTTTTTATTCTTTTTTGGCGTTTGCGTGGCTAAAAATAAAACGCTTTAACTTTTAGTACGAATAGTTAGATCAATTATTGTTGTTGAATATTACTCTAGGTTGCTTTTGAACAGTTGTTCGCCATTGATCTTAAAGGCTTTGATTGCATTTTGACCCTCATTCGAAATCAACCAGTTTATCAGTTTTCTTCCAGCATCCGCCTTGACATGGGGGTGGCGTTTTGGATTCACAAGTATGACACCATAAGAATTGTGCAGTCTAGGGTCACCCTCCACCAGTATTTCTAGTCTTTCTTTGTTTTTAAAGGAAAGCCAAGTTCCCCTGTCGGCTATAGTATAACCGTTCATGGTAGCCGCCATGTTTAGAGTTGCTCCCATCCCTGAGCCCGTTTTTCTGTACCAACTGCCAGAATATTTATTGATGTCAATACCACCAGCAGACCATATAGTGTTTTCTTTTTTATTGGTGCCACTATCGTCACCCCGAGATAGAAATATTGATTTGGAGCTTGCTATTTTGATGAATGCTTTGACTACGTCTTTCAAGCCAGAAATTTTGGCGGGATCTTGGGCTGGGCCAATTACCACAAAATCATTATACATTAGATCATAGCGTTTGACACCAAAGCCTGCTGCTATAAAGGCTTCCTCAGATTCTTTGTGGTGTACCAACAAGACATCCGCATCTCCATTTTCTGCAATTTTGATGGCTTGTCCGGTACCTGCCGCAATTACCCGTACCGAGATGCCGGTGCTTTTGGTAAAGTTTGGAAGGATCTCACCCAGCAAACCTGTATCTTGTGTTGAGGTAGTTGACGCTATTGTTATGTATTCATCAGCTTGAGCTTTTCGTGATTGGCTAGTATTCAGCAATGCGATAGTTAAAAAAAAGACGGTTAACTTCATTATGTGTGACAAGTTAGTATCCCTATGTTTTGATTTCTGTTTGATTCCAAAGTAATAAATCGCCGTTCAGAAAAGCTTGTGCATATGGATTTTTAGGCCTTTTAAAGAAGGACGTTGCTGAAGAGCTCTCTAGTAACTTGCCTTGATGAATAAAGATCACTTCGTCAGCAAGTCTTCTCGCTTGTGGTAAATCATGGGTAGTCATGATGATTTCGGTGCCACTATTGTGGATGGCATTAATTACTTTTTCAATCTCAAATGTTGCTGCTGGATCAAGGCTAGCTGTTGGCTCATCAAGGAATAGTATCTTTGGTTTTAGAGCCCAAGCTCTCGCTAGTGCCAGTTTTTGTTGCTCGCCAAACGATAGAACTCGGGCTGAACAATGGGCTAGGGGGGTAAGTCCTGTTGATTCCAAAACCTCTTCAGTTCGTGCGTTACGTTGAGCTTTGTTGAGCCCACGTAAGGAGAGTGCGTAATCAATATTCTCAGCTGCTGTTCGGCGCAGCATTACTGGGCGCTGAAAGACCATTGCCTGATCAAAGATTACACTGCTCTTGTCATTAGTTTGGCCATGCCATTGGATATACCCTTGACTTGGCTTAAGTAGACGATGACATAATTTCAGTAGTAGGCTTTTCCCTGCCCCATTTGGACCAATGATGATGTTCCGTGGTCCTGTTTTAAATTGACAAGAAAATTCTTTAATTAACTGTTTGCCACTTGCCTCATAGTAGACATCACTTAGGCTTAATAGTGGAATAGGTTCTGTAATCATACTCGACGACTTTCTGTAAATTCTTTAAGGAAAAAAGCTGCTGTATTGATGGATAAGGATAAAATTATTAGAACTATGCCCAGACCAAGTGCGAGGGCCAAATTGCCTCTTGAAACTTCAAGTGTGATAGAAGTTGTCATTACTCGTGTTACGTGGTCAATGTTACCACCAACAATCATTACTGCACCAACTTCTGCGGTAGCCCTTCCAAAACCTGCTAGTACAGCCGTCAGCAAAGAAAAACGTCCATCCCAAATTAGGGTTTTCATTTGCCGATATGGAGTAGCTCCAAGTGACAATAATTGTTCTGCGTATTCAACCCATAAATCATCAACAACTTGGCGGCTCAATGCAGCTATAATTGGTATGATTAAGATTGTTTGCGCTATAATCATTGCAGTAGGGCTAAATAATAAGCCTAGAACCCCAAAGGGACCTGATCTGGACAATAATAAGTAAACAACAAGCCCGACAACAACGGGTGGTAATCCCATTAATGCATTTAATAAAACTACAAGAAACTTACGACCTGGAAACTTATATAAAGCTGTTGCAGCACCCAGAGGTATACCAATCAAAGTTGCAATAAAGACAGCGATTAGGCTAACCCAAAGTGAAAGTCCAACTATTGTCAACAAATCGCTGTCTGTTGCGGTTAATAGATAAATGGCATCTAAGAAAACATCCATATAACATTATAAAAAAAAAGAAACAGATAAACAAAAAAAAATACTAAAACTTATCTATTAAACCGTCTACTTGCTGACGCATGGATAAGAGCCATAAGGGGGGGGAGTCCGAGCTGTAGATGACCCGGGCAATAAAGGAAGTTGGAAAAGTTTAAGGGTTGTTGAACAAGAAGTGCACATCACTTTTTTTATAAGCACAATATTAGGTAAACAGGGCACAATTTAATGTTGTAGTTTAAATAGGTGCGATTCTATTTTAGGATGAAAAAGATCATGCAGTTAAATTTAAAGGTTCTCCAGCTTCTATCTTCAAGGTTGTGCCACGATATTGTTGGGCCCGCTGGAGCTATACAAAATGGAATTGAGTTGTTTGAAGAAATGGGCTCTGAGGAAGATGAAGGAGCACTAGAGGTTATTGCTACCAGTAGTGAAAAGTTATTAGCGCGTATAGCTTTTTTTCGTCTAACTTTTGGCCAAGGAGGTCCAAATGGTAGAAAATCACCACTTGCTGAGGCCCGAGAGTTAGCTCAAGCTTACCTAAAAGGAAGCCGAGTTTCTCTGGATTGGCCCCCAGAAATGGCTGAAAGCTTGGAAAAAAAAATTACAGTCATAGCAATTAAGATACTTCTCAATATGATTTTAGTTGCTATAGATGCTATCCCACGGGGAGGAAGCCTCGAAGTTTCAGTATCTACAGAGGATGAAATTCATAAGGGACAAGCTGTTAACTTGGTTGTGAGGGCTATTGGACGAGGAGCCTTTCTTAGTGAAGATTTGCAATGTGCACTCTTGTCTGAGAAATCAAGTCATGCAGATTTGAACTTGAGCGCTCAAAATATCCACGGTTTTTTTTGTCAACGGCTGGCTGAAAATCAATTGTCAAAGGTCAGCGTTTTTACAGATCGTGATGAGGTGAGGTTCACAGTTTTGTTGCCGCAATGCCCAAAATGAAAATATAATCTCAGCAATGAGTGCGTTGTGTTGCGCTCAGCAATTAAAAGCCTGATCTTATTTTTAAACGATCAAGTAAAATTAGAAAATATCTCTATTATATTAATTGAAATTTTAATTTTATCTTGTGAATTATAATTAATCGAAAGTGGATTTAGGCTTTTGTTTTTGCGTTTTCTGGATCTCGTAAAACGTAACCCTGGCCCCAAATCGTCTCGATGTAATTTTCTCCTCCAGTCGCTTTACCTAATTTTTTGCGGAGTTTGCAGATAAACACATCAATTATTTTTAATTCTGGCTCATCCATTCCTCCATATAAATGATTCAGAAACATTTCCTTAGTCAGCGTTGTCCCCTTTCGAAGTGATAACAATTCCAAGATTCCATATTCTTTGCCGGTCAAGTGAACATGTCTGTCATCAACTTCAACTGTATGGGAATCAAGATTAACTGCTAATTTTCCTGTGCGTATAATAGATTGCGCATGCCCTTTAGACCGCCTTACTATAGCCTGAATTCGAGCCATTAATTCGGCTTTGTTGAAAGGTTTGGTCAAATAGTCATCTGCACCCGTTCCTAGTCCTTTTACTTTGTCGTCCGCATCAGTCAGGCCAGAAAGGATCAATACTGGGGTTTCCACACGAGCGTCACGAAGACGTCGTAAAACCTCAATTCCATTAATATCTGGAAGCATTAGGTCTAAAATGATTATGTCATAATCATAGAGTTTTCCAATTTCTAGTCCATCTTCGCCAAGATCGGTAGCATCAACTACCATTTTCTCAGACTCGAGCATTATCTTTAGGCTCTGCGCGGTAGATGGATCGTCTTCGACAAGAAGTACCCGCATCTCAGTAATCTCCCAATCACAATCAGATTCTTTATATTAAACCCAAATCTTAATCTTTTGTTAAACTTTATTTATGTCTACAGCTTTAATAAATTATTATACGAATTGTTAAAGTCTTAATTGAATAATCAAATTAAGAGCAAATTTAAAGTGACAATTAATTTTGCAAGTAAACAAGAATTTTTTTTTGAGGGGTCTGATTGAAAATCCCTACTAAACAAATACTGGATGAAATAGACCACTTGCCCGAAAAATCTGTTTACGGACGAGTTTCTGGTATCGTCGGCCTAATGGTTGAGGTTGAGGGTGTTGTTGGTGAACTATCTATAGGAGAACGTTGTAACCTTTTTGGTCGCGGTAAGCGCCGTGTCATGTGTGAGGTTGTTGGCTTTAAGAATGAAAGAGCACTTTTGATGCCTTTTGGAACTCTTGATGGTATTGGATTGGGATCCAGGGCAGAGTTAAATGTGAGTGATCCCTTAATTTATCCTGATTTAAGCTGGATGGGTCGAGTTATCAACGCTTTTGGCGAGCCAGTTGACGGAAAAGGGCCTTTAATTAAGGGCACGAAAGCATACCGTGTCCACTCAAGACCACCTCATGCACATGAGCGTCAGCGTGTAGGGAGTAAGATTGACCTTGGAATTCGTGCTTTGAACACCTTCTTAACTTGTTGCCGTGGTCAGCGCATGGGTATCTTCTCTGGTTCAGGTGTTGGAAAATCAACAATTATGTCCATGATGGCACGTCATACGGATGCAGAAATAAGCATAATTGGATTGATTGGAGAACGTGGCCGTGAGGCGAGAGAATTTATTGAGGACGATCTCGGAAATGACGGTATGGCACGTAGCGTAGTTATTGTTGCAACTTCTGATGAGCCACCTTTAGTTCGCCGTCAGGCGGCCTATGTGCAAATGGCAATTTCAGAATTTTTTCGTGATCAAAAAAAGGATGTTTTATGCCTCATGGACAGTGTTACAAGATTTGCAATGGCTCAGCGTGAAATAAGTTTGTCTGCGGGTGAACCTCCTGCATCTAAAGGGTATACACCGTCAGTTTTTGCAGAGTTGCCTCGGTTATTAGAGCGTGCAGGTCCCGGCAGTGCTGGGCAGGGGAGCATTACTGGTCTATTTACCGTTCTTGTGGAAGGTGATGATCATAATGAACCGGTTGCTGATGCTGTTAGGGGTATCCTAGATGGCCACGTGGTTTTGGATAGGGAGATTGCTGAACGAGGGCGTTATCCAGCAATAAACATTCTGAAAAGTGTTTCGAGAACTATGCCAGATTGTAATACACCGGATGAGAATGAGGTCGTAAATAGAGCTCGCCAATACATGGCTACTTATGAAAATATGGCGGAGTTGATACGCCTTGGAGCATACCGTCGAGGGAGTGACGGGGCTGTCGATGAGTCTATAACTTTTTATCCAGGGATAGAAAAATTTTTGGCTCAGGATATAGAAGAAAAAGCCCCACTTGCCTCTTGCTATGAGCAACTTCGCACTATTCTCAGTATGCCAGTTGAGGTTGCCAATCCGCCAGGGTCATCTATTCCCCCACAGTCAGTACCTGTTGAAGAGCCTTTACAAAATAAAAGCGCAATAATGAAAGATTCTGAGGTTGTAGATGAGATAGACCAAGTTGTTGGTGAACAGACATTAAGCCTTGACACCCTGAGTGGTTTAAATTCCATTGGCGAAAACTAATTTTTGTTGGGAGCTCTTTAATTGGCAGAAGGTATTGAAACACTTATTCGCCTCAATGATTGGAATGTTGATCAGAAGCGTCGAAAGTTAGGAGATTTACAACGTCTTATTGAAGGTTTTGAAGCTGAATTAAAAAAGCTTGAACAAGACCTTTTAAATGAACAGGCTGCAGCTACTGCTGCCCCTAACGAAGGTGGATTTGTTTATGGTTACTATGCAGAACGTGTTATAGAACGGCGAGCCATTATTCAAATTTCTATTCAGCAGTTGGAAAAGGACACAGACGAGGCACGTGAGGCATTGTCTGTGGCATACAGAGAGTTAAAAAAATTTGAAACTGCACTTGAATCTCGCAAGTTACGTCAAGAATTAGAATTGGCTAGAAAAGACCAGCTTGATCTGGATGAGGTTGGTATTCAGACTTTTATTCAAAAACTCAGCTAAACCAACTTAAGGCGAGAGAGTAAACCTTTATTGTCCCAATTTGGCTGACGGTCTTCGAGCATGACTTCATGTCTGTCAATTCCATAATGGGCATGGTTGGGAGCTGAAATGGAAAGTTGCAGCCATCTCGCAACTAGTTCGTTATTTACATCATTGATGACTGCAACGGCAACCTCTTCCAAGGTTCCCCATTCCAAATCACCAATGGCGCCAAGGTAACGCCCAAAAGAATCTGGTTTGAGGGTTGTTTTGTCAGGAACATAATTTAAATTTACAAAACTACTTCCGCCCAATCTAGAATTTGTCAATTGGCCAGTAATAGAAGTTACATAATCCAATTTTATATCTGGGTTACGAATACAAACAAGCAAAGAGCGTCTTTCATTAAGATCCATTCTTACCCTCAGACTTCAAGTCCAACATTGTTAGCAACTTCAGGGTCGGGAATATCAACGAAATTAGCTGGTGACGCTTGAAAATTTACCCCACCTCTAATACCTGAAGAAGCTATAGCTTCAATAAAAATTGTGCGAATATTATTTTGTATGAGTTCAGCTAAGTGAGAATCGGAGCGAATTATAAGTTCAAGAGAGCTGTCTCCTTCCCCAACAAGTCCATCGAGTTGTAAGCGACCAAGTTTGGAAAGGACAACATCTATTATAAATCTTGTGTGTTTGGTGTTTCCTTTGTTTTTTTCATCCTCATTCTGCCTCAATAATAATCTCATTTGTTGAATTTCATCGCCTGAATTTATTGGAATAAGGGCAACACGCCAATCACCTGATTGTGGTTCCTCAACCATTTTTGATAAGGTTGTAAAATCTTCCCTCATTTTACTAGCGATATATGGCTGATGGCGTTCTACAATACGCAAATTTTTTTCTCCCACCCAAGCATGTAAGTCACCAGCTCTCAGGGCGGAAAGGAAGAAGATTACATTTGAAATTAATGCAACACCTGGACGAGGTATAATAGAATTTATGAGCTTAGGAGTGCTCCTTGGGTGAACTTCCTCAATAATTTGGAAAGTTTGTTCGAGTGCTGGCCATTTCCGAGACCTAAATAGGCCCTCGTTAAAAGGAGATACAAGCTGAGCTTCACTAGTTGGCCCTGAAGGACCTTGAGTAACTTCCAGAAAAATTGTTGAACCGAGCGGAATATTTGTTTGGGTGCTCAAGTTTAAAAAGCCCACTTTGGTCTGAATAATAGGCTGTCCTGAGCCAGTAGTTCCTGAGACAACACCCTTGAGGTTAGAACCTAATGAAAGAGAATGATGTTTGTTTTTCTTGCTGAATGTTGAGGAAATTGCTTCAGTTACATTTGGATCTGGTGGTTGAATTGATATAACCTTAACGTTTATTTTACTGCCAATAAGCATTTCTTCAGGTGCCTTGGGATTTTTAACCGACTTGATTTTTAGGCTTGTTAAACCCTGAGATGGTTTTAGGTCTTTTAAAACTGCCGAAATATTATTCAGATTGATAATGGATTGCTTTGTGCTTCCTCCTCTTGTTGAACCAATTTTCTTCAAAAAAGCACCTGCTTCCTCAGTTGAGTCGGTGGTAGTTGTGGTAGGTAAGATGGGATTTTCTTTAAAGATTTGTGTGGATATTTTTTGAGGCCCCGACAATTGCCCTATCAAAGTTGCTAGTAGGATCTTTCCTTCAACCAATTTTGTAGATGGCGACCATTTTTTTTGACTCGTGTTACTTGTGACTTTGGGCTCAGTTTTTGTCTTTAATTTAAGATTTTCGCCATTTAAGCTGTTGATATGGAATTGCATGAAAGGTGATTGAGATGATAATTGCAACATAAGAGTACCACCTTTCGGTAAGTTTAGTGTCGAGTTCAATAAAAATTGACCTAATGGCGTTTGTACTTGAAAAGTGTCTTTTGCTGTTTGGGATATGACGGTTGCCTCCAGTATCTGTCCAACAGAAATGCGTCCAAGTATGGATGGTGCTCCTTGAACAATAGCGACGGGAGTTGTGTTTTGTGGGTTAACTAGGGACGGTGTTGATGTCGTTGGTCGAATTGTACTCATACATAACTCATTTGGAAGAAACTCGCTCTTTTAGTTTTTCAGCTATTCTCTCAACATCGGTTGTGGCTTCTGTATTGGGAAATCTAGTAAGTATAGATGACTGACTTTTAATTGACTCGCGGACTTTGTTATCTCGTCTTATCACGCCAATCAACGGGGGTGAAATCTTCAAGAAACCCTCGCAGGCTTTTAGCAACGTGTTGTAAGTTCTCTCACCTTCGCGAGTTGAATTAGCCATATTTATTACAATTCGGATGTCTTCGCCAGGACGCTCTACATGAGTAACTTTTATGAAGGCATACGCATCTGTGAGGGACGTAGGCTCGTCAGTTGCAACGACGATACAAGTGCCAACACTCTGGGCTAGCTGTCTTACTGTTCGCTCAACGCCTGCTCCAAGATCAATAATTACCTTATCATATGCGGCAGCAAGTAAGTTTAGATCGTCTCCTAGAATCTGTAGACGGCTGACAGGGACGTTTGCCAGTCCACCTGAACCAGAGCGCCCAGCGATAATATCAAAGTTACCTTCTTCATAAGTAAGTACAGCTTGATTGAGCGTCAGTCTTCCAGCAATTACACTACCTAGATCATGTTTCGGCATTAAACCCAGCTGAATATCTAAATTAGCTAGACCTAAGTCGCCATCAAAAAGTAAAGTGCGTAGTTTCTGCTTCGCTAGAGCATGAGTTAGGGTAATAGCAAGCCAGGTTTTGCCAACACCCCCTTTCCCTGATGCGATAGCAACCATGTTTTGTCCATTTGTTATTGATGAAGCACGGGCTGCTAAGGTTGGTGCTGAATTCATATTATTGCCTCTGTTTGATTGGTGTCCTCATTGACAAAATTTATTGATCCATCAGTATCAGTATACGGCATTATCAGGCGGGCAAGAGAGACTGAATTTAGGGGGCAGAAGCCGTTGGAAATATTGGGACTGATGCTGATATCTGATAATGACAGTTTACCAGCATAAGTTGCAGTGAGTATGCTACCAAGGCGGCGCGTCATATCCAGTTGAGTTATAACCATCCTTTTTGCCCCAATAGTTGAAAATCCTAAAGCAACCTCCGCAGTTTCTACTGGGTCTCTACCTGCAGCTATCACAGCAATTTTTTCAAACTGTGCCGTGCTAGCGATTGTTTTAAGATGTTCCATTTCAGTGGCATCAAATGGGTTTGTACCGGAGGTGTCAACGATAATGGGAACATTATTGTCGTTTTCTTGCACTAATCTTATGAGCCCTTTTGCATTGTTTGTTATTTCAATCTTAATTCCAAACTTTTTGGTCAAAGCCTTTAGTTGTTCTATTTTCCCTACTTTTTGGGTATCGGTAGTTATTACTCGAGGTCTATTTCCAACTTCTGTTGCATGAGCTGCCAACTTAGCTGTCAAAAGAGTCTTCCCAACACCTGGTGCTCCCATTAAGAGAATGCGTGGCGCAGAAATATCTTTGTTGTATTGAGATAGAAAAGTTGAAATTGGATCAAAGGAAAATTCATTTTCCAGAGTAGCAGCAAGGGTTAAGGTAGGATTTTCTGCTGAGATATTGGTGGATAGTTCAGTCAAACGATTTAATATCGAGAGAGGAACACCGTGAAATAATAGGCTCTGGCGAATGATTTCTATTGTCTCATGTTGTTCAAACTCTGGTATCTCTTCTTTGATGGGTTTTTCTAGGATCTTTAACCCGTTTGGAGCAGTATCCTCTACAGCAGCAGTAATGACTGCGCCTTTTTTCGCAGTACGGCTTGCTATAATGACAGATTTTTCTCCCATTTCCATGCGCATTGTTTCCATGGCTTCGGTTATCGTCGGAGCACTAAAAGTTTTCAAATGCATGTTGCTCAGACCTGTCCTAGGGTTTTTATACTTGCCTTGGCATAAACCTCATTTTGTGACATGACTGTAGTCATAGGACGAAATCTTTCTATTATTGAGCGCACAAATGGTCTTATGGTTGGACTAGTTAACAATACAGGTGTTTCTCCCATCATTGCTTGTTGCTCAAATGCATTACGTAGTGCCCCAATAAATTCTTGTAGGCGGCTTGGGGGCATAGATAATTGCTTGTCTTCACCTGTTCCGACAATGGACTCTGCAAAAGCCTGCTCCCATTCCGGTGTCAGCGTAAGCATGGTAATTACACCTGTCTCATTAGTGTTCATGGAACTTATTTGGCGAGCTAGACGTGCTCGAACGTGCTCAGTTATCATAGTAATATTTCTTGTTTGGCCACAGGCTTCAGATATGCCTTCAAGTATCGTTGGTAAATCCCGAATAGAAACTCTTTCAGCAAGTAAATTTTGTAGAACTCGTTGAACACCGCCAAGAGATATTTGTGCTGGGATCATTTCACCAATAAGCTTCTGGTGCTCTTTGTCGAGCTCATCCATGAGTTTCTGGGTTTCTGCATATGATAAAAGCTCAGACATGTTATCTTTTATGACTTCAGTCAAATGAGTTGTGATTACGGTTGGGGGGTCAACAACTGTGTAGCCTCTGAACAGTGCCTCCTCACGATTGACCTCGTCAATCCACATAGCTGGTAGTCCAAATGTAGGCTCGACAGTCTTCTCGCCCGGAAGTGTGATTTCTTCGCCACGTGGGTCCATCACCAAGAGCATATTTGGACGCAGGTCTCCCTCACCAGCCTCAATCTCTTTGACTCTAATCGTATACGTATTGGAAGATAATTGCATGTTGTCTTGAATTCGTACTGACGGCATCACGAAGCCAATATCAGATGCCATTTGACGCCGTAATGCTTTGATCTGATCGGTAAGGCGCTGGCCTTCATTAGGGTTATTAATTAGCGACAAGAGGCCATAACCTAATTCAAGGCGAAGATAATCAATTCTTAGGGCCGACGAGATTGGTTCTTCTTCAACGTTTGCAGTCTCAATCTCATCGCTTCCCTGTCTTAGGGCAAGCTCATTCTTAGTTTTTTCTAATGAGCGATTGACAATAAAGGCAGTCAGACCAGCACCTATTCCGAGAAATAAAAAAGGACCTGCTGGTATGCCGGGTAACATTGACATGACTAAAAGTAAGAAGCTACTCAAGCCAAGTGCCTTGGGATGTCCACTAAGCTGACTAAATAGTGCCTTCTCTGGTGTACCTTTTATACCAGCTTTGGTTACCATTAAGCCTGCTGATGTAGATACAATCAAAGCTGGTATCTGGGTAACAAGACCATCACCAACCGTTAGGCGAGTGTAAATATCGGCAGCATCGGCAAAAGATAAATCCATTTGTGCAACGCCAATAATCATACCGGCAATGACATTAATAAAAGTAATTAATAGGCCGGCAATGGCGTCTCCACGAACAAATTTTGAAGCACCGTCCATGGCGCCGAAGAAAGTGCTTTCATCTTCGAGTTCTTTCCGCCGCATACGAGCTGTCTCTTCATCGATTAATCCCGTAGACAAGTCAGCGTCAATAGCCATCTGTTTTCCCGGCATTGCATCAAGTGTAAAGCGTGCTGATACTTCAGCAATACGTCCTGAACCCTTTGTAATAACCATGAAATTTACAATCACTAGAATTGCAAAAACGATAATACCAATTACAAAGTTACCGCCCATAACGAAACCACCGAAGGCTTCTATAACTTTTCCCGCAGCAGCGGTTCCATTATGACCCTCTGCCAATATTAAACGGGTAGAGGCAAGATTTAGCGAGAGCCTAATCATTGTGGCGAGAAGTAGAATCGTTGGGAACGTGTTGAATTCCAATGACTTTGAGACAAATAAAGCTGTCATAAGGATAAGGACAGAAAAAGTGATAGAAAAAGCTAGGCCTAGGTCCATCAGCCAAGTTGGAAGTGGTAAAATTAGAACAACTAGGATTCCAACAACCCCAATTGCCAGCATCAAGTCTGAGCGCTTGCTAATCGCTCGCATGATGTTGAGAAGGTTGGGAATGTTAGGCCCTTTTTCAGGGACTGTCATTTCTTCTGTATTGTTTCCAGCCTCTGGTGTATCAGCCATTTATGTTCTTCAGTTCCTTAGACTCATATTTCTAAATGGACGGGTTTTCAGTTTCCCCTGGTGTTGGGATTTGAAAACCTTGCTCATTGTATAGCTTTAACTTATTACGTAATGTACGAATTGAAATACCAAGAATATTGGCTGCGTGGGTCCGATTACCGAGGCAATGCTGTAGAGTATCAATGATTAAATTTCTCTCTACTGCTGCAACTGTGCTACCAACCAAATTGGTTTTATTTGTATCTTCTTTTTCGCCATCTTGACTCGTTTTTGCTTGCTGCTCCCTTAACATGATGGCGTTTGGTTCAATTTCTGTGCCACTAGCTAAGAGTACGGCTCTGTGCATGGTGTTTTCTAGTTCTCTTACATTACCAGGCCAACTATGGGCATTAAGCATATCTATTGTTGTGGTGGCTAATGGGAGAGGATCAACGCCGTTGTCACCTGCAAATTTATTGATGAAGTGTTTAGACAAGTGTTCAATATCCTGAGGGCGCTTGCGTAGTGGAGGAAGCGTTAAGTTAACTACGTTTAGTCTAAAGTATAAGTCCTCGCGAAAATTTCCCTTTGTTACCTCACTCGGTATGTCACGATTTGATGTAGCCACAATACGCACATCAATTGAGATAGGTTTTGATCCACCAACACGGTCTATTTCTCGTTCTTGAATAGCCCTAAGAAGTTTAGCCTGGAGTCGTGGATCCATTTCTGTGATTTCATCAAGTAAAAGAGTTCCCCGATTTGCTTCCTCAAACTTGCCTATTCGCCGTGACACAGCTCCTGTGAAGGACCCTTTTTCATAGCCAAAAAGTTCTGACTCAAGAAGATTCTCAGGTATTGCAGCGCAGTTTACAGCTATAAATCGTTCTTTGGCACGAGGGCTTTTATTATGAAGATGGCGTGCAATCAATTCTTTTCCTGTCCCAGACTCACCTGTAACAAGTATGCTTGCGTTACTGGGTGCTACTTGGTCTGCTAGTTGCAGTAATTTTACCATAGCTGGATCTTTATAGATGATTGTTTGATCTTCTTCGGTAACTGCAGAGAGAACCGCTGCAATTAGATCTGTGTCAGGGGGTAGTGGAATGTATTCCTTGGCTCCTGCCTTTATAGCACGAACGGCTGCTTGGGTATCATTGCCTATGCCACAAGCAACAACAGGAACGATGATACGTTCGTTTCGCAAGCTTTCAATTAAAGCACTAATATCAAAATTTACATCCACCATTAAAAGATCGGCACTGTTTCCTTTGCGCAAGGTTTCTAAACCTGAGTCAATATTGTCCGCCTGTGTTACTCTCGCACCACGATCAATGGCAATTCGACTGGCTCCGCCAATTTGGCCATCAAGTGTTCCTATAATAAGTAATCGCATTTTCGTTTTTTCCGTTAGTCGAAATATTGAATTCGTTTAGACGGCGGTAGAGTGCTGTTTAATAGCATTTCAAGTCGACGAGGGCTTTCCTGTCTGCCAATTGAGGAAGCTCCCATCAGATAAACATTGCTAACTACCGCCTCTGCTGACGCATTTCGCTCTAGTTTCGATGCCATAGGTGAAAAAACCATGTTAGCCAAAACTGCCCCATAGAAGGTGGTTAGAAGTGCGACAGCCATTGCCGGACCAATGGTTGAAGGATCTTCAAGGTTCCCAAGCATTTGCACCAAACCTATCAGTGTACCTATTAGGCCCATTGCAGGCGCAAACTCTGCAGCCTTACGGAGAATGCTAGCACCCTTTTTATGACGCTCTAGGGTGGCACTTCGATCTCGACGTAGGATTGACTCAACCTCTTCGCTGGGAGTGCCATCCACAATCATGAGCATGCCCTTATATAAAAAGGGTTGTTCTTGCAGCGTGTCGACCATGTTTTGAAGGGAGAGAACGCCTTTTTTCCGGGCCATTTCAGATAATTCTAGAACTTGGATAGCAGCATCAGATGGGTCAAATGTCGGGTAAAAAAAAGCTTTACTTATAACCCCAATGGAACCTGCCATTTCTTTGAGAGTAAAACACATGGAAGTCACAGCAAGGGTACCTCCAATAACGATCAAAATAGAAGGTGGGTTTATGAAAGCTAGTGGGTCACCTCCAAGAATGATTGCGGATGATATAAGGCCGAAACCAGCTATTAAACCAATCATGGTAGCCAAATCTATGGTTGAATTTTGTTTTGTGGTTTTACTTTCGGCGACTTCATCTGCCATAAGACAATTTCCTTAGGTGCGTTCCGTTTTGATAATTTCAGTCATTGTTACGCCAAGGCGTTCTTCCACAACAACAACCTCACCGCGAGCAACAAGTCTGTTGTTTACATAAATATCGATAGCCTCTCCCACTTTTCGATCAAGCTCAACAACTGCACCGCGACCTAGCTTTAAAAGTTGATTTACTTGCATTGTAGCTTTTCCCAAAACAGCAGAGACTTGCACAGGCACATCGTACACTGCCTCCAAATCTTGGGGACTTTCGGGTAGGTCAGGAATTTCTATTACTGGTTTTGGGCCAGTCGTGGGTTCAGCGCTGTCGCCTACGCGAACCATATCAATATCTTTCGCATCTTCTTCGGTTTCAAGTTCGTCTAGCTCAAGGCCTCCTCCCTCTGTGTCAACAATTTTTTCTTCATCAGCCTCAGCTTTATTTTGCTCAAGGCCTTCTCCTTCTGTGTCAACATCTTTTGCTTCTTCAGCCTCAGCTTTGTTTTGCTCAACGTCTGTTTCATCTGCCATTTTGTCCTCCTGACTCTATTTGTCAGTCATCTATGTTATTTTGTTGAAGTTGATCTAAGGATTGCTTCTCGTCAGATTTAAATGTGTCATTCTTTTCATCTTTTTCTGGAATATCCCAAATTGTTGGATTTTCTCCGATGTTGCGTTTTAGGATTGTTTCAATATTTGCCCACAATTCACTCGTGTTGCGCTCGGTACCGCCATTTGCCCAATCTATCTTGCAGTCGCTAATTTCTATGGTTTCATCTGATTTGACTTGTAATCTACCTTTAAATTCTTTCTCGTTGGCGAGCTCAGTTAATCGAGCTTCAACTGCTTCGACAACGTCAACATGGACGGCAATAGTAATTAGAGCTTCATCAAGAACTTCAGAGAAGACCTCTTCTATGACCTTTTTTACTTCACTAAAAGAACTTTGCTTAGCCATGGAGGGCATCATTTTTTTACAAATGCTGAGAGCCAATGAGTGGGCTGCACGCATAAGCTCATAATTCAAATTATCTAAATTTTCAAAAGTAACTATGAGCTTTTCATCGATTTTGATTAGTGTTTCATTGATTTGCTTTGAAAGTATCTCCTCCGTTGCAGCTAAACCCTCTTCCTTACCTGCTTTATAGCCTAGCTGCCGAGCAGTCTCTAAATCTTCCTCGCTATAAGTTGGAATAATTATTTCAGTTTCCTGATCTTCAGCTATTGTATCGTCGTTTGTCTCTACTTCCGGTTCCGGCAAAGGATCAACATTTTCATCGAAAGCGAGATCAAACATAAACTTTTTCGCTGTTGACATGCCTTAATACACCAACTCATCTTCTTCACCACCACTACTGATGACGATTTCACCTGAGTCAGCCAATGCTTTTGCGGCTTGTACTATGCCTGCCTGTGCTTCGTCGACATCTTTTAAACGAACAGCACCCATAGATTCCATATCTTCTTTCATCATTTTGCCCGCCCGCTCTGACATGTTTGTAAAGAATAGGTTTTTAATTTCATCTGAACCGCCTTTCAGGGCCAATGCCATTTGCTCTTTGTCAGCTGTGCGAAGCAAAGTTTGAACACCCGTGTTGTCAAGCCTTGAAAGATCATCAAATGTGAACATTAAGGCTTTGATTTTTTCAGCGGATTCCCCGCTCTGCTCCTCAAGACCTTCCATAAAACGCGCTTCAGTTGCGCGATCAAGGTTGTTGAAGATGTCTGCCATCATTTCGTGGCTGTCGCGTTTGCCTGAGCCTTTTGCAAGGTTTGACATGAATTCCACTCGTAGTACTTTTTCAATGTGGTCGATAACTTCTTTCTTGACGGAGTCCATACGCAACATACGCATAATTACTTCCATAGAAAATTTTTCTGGTAGTACTGCCAAAACCCGGGAAGCGTGATCAGGACTAATTTTAGACATGACAACTGCAACAGTCTGTGGGTATTCGTTCTTTAAATAATTAGCTAAAACGGTTTCATTCACATTACCTAGCTTTTCCCACATTGTGCGACCGGCAGGGCCGCGAATATCTTCTAAAATTCCAGCTACCCTATCTTCAGGTAATGCGCCATATAGCAGGCGTTCAGCTGTAACCTGAGAACCAGTAACTGTCTCGCCGGCACCACCAGATACGCTATCTGCAAACTCCATAAATAACTTTTCTATAACACGGGATGAAACCACCCCCAGAGTTGCCATAGTTTGAGACAGCTCGCGAATTTCATCATCTTCCATTAGCGTGAACAACATGCCGGAATGCTCCTGATCTAATGCAAGCATAAAAATAGCTGCCTTTTGGACACCAGTCAGATTCCCCAAGTCTTTATCTAATTTCTTTTTTTCTTTTGCCATTTTTCAAGTCCAGATTATCTCAACTTTCTGTGTACATCCATGATCGGATAACAGAAAGTGCTTCATCAGGGTGTTTTGCCACGATTTCTCCAATCTTTTTGACTGAGGATGCCTTGACCCGGCCCTCAACTTGGTCAATGTCTATCAAATCGTCCGAAAATTGACCCTCTATTCTTGGCTCTCCACTTGCAGTTGTTCCAACCCCGCCCGGACCTGTGAGGGCACCAGCTGTTGCGGAAGATTGATCAGCAAGCATTTTGTCTTCCTCAATAGCTACTGGAAGTGCTTCAAAGGCTCTAGATACGAGAGGACGAACCACTAATAGGATAACCAAAATAGCAACAATGCTAAGAACAAGCATTTCTGCCATCCGGAGCATATCACTTTTATTGAGGCCTAAGAATACATCTAAACTTTCCTCTCCCTCCGTGATAAGGTCAACAAATTGCATATTAATAACATCAACAGAGTCTCCCCGGTCTGCGTTAAAGCCAATGGCACTTCTAATGAGAGTAGCCATGAGTTGCATTTCATTCTCGGTTCGTGGCTTGTAAACTTTTTCTCCAGCTTCATTTTCTGGGTATGTGCCATCTACGAGAACAGCTACAGATAATCGTGTTAAAACCCCAGCTTCTCGAATGTGGTTAGTGATCTTCTTTGAGTTAGAGTAGTTTACTGTTTCTTCAGTACGGTCCTCACTTGAGTTAAGGCTTGCACCAGACGATGTGGTATTTGAGTTATTATCTGGAAGGTTAGTGGCTATGCTTACTGGTGCAGAGCCGTCACTTTCCTGATTTTTGTTGGATTGTTCTATAGACTGGGTCGAAGCGACTACTTGCCCTTCAGGATCAAAGAGTTCTTCATTTGTGACAATACGGTCAAAATCCATGTCTGCAGTTACTTCTGCTCTAACTTTTCCAAAGCCAACTATGTTTTGGATTAATTGTTCGATGGTCCTATTTAGCCGAACCTCGAGATTGCGTTTGCGTTCGCTGGCTTTGGCAGCAGCAGCGCTAGAGTCATTTTTATCTTCAAAACCTCGGGCTAATAAGGAACCTTTATTGTCTATAATTGAAATTCTGTTTGGACTTAATCCAGGCACAGCGGCGGCAACTAAATACTGAACAGCAGCTACTTGCTCTGGACCAAGACGGCCAGCACCAGCCATTTTTAGCATAATGGTTGCACTTGGTTCTTGAGCTTGGCGAGAGAATAGTTGTCTTTTTGGCATCACTAAATGAACACGAGCTGAGTTAACATTTGCTATGGACTTAATAGTTCTTGCTAGTTCGCCTTCAAGAGCTCGTTTTAAATTTACGTTTTGAATGAAATTAGTTGTACCAAGAGAACTTGCCTCATCAAAAATCTCGTAACCAACGATATTTCCACCTCCTATCCCTTTGCCTGCTAGAGATAGACGAATTTGACCAACCATCTCACTTGGAGCAAAAATGTCGCTTCCGTTACGTATTTCGAAGGGAACGTTTGTCTGAGTAAGTTGAGCGGTGATTCGACTTGTATCATCAGGCTCCAGGCCACCATAAAGTAATTCCATTTGCGGTGAAGTTAATCGTGTCGTGATAAAAATGAAGAAGCCAATAAGACCAAAAGCTACCCCGCCCATAACGGTTAGTTTGAGTGGCCCTAAATTACGGAGTGCATGTAGAAGTGTTTCCACTTTATTTCCCTTATCCCAAACATTGTCGCTTTTTATTTGCCTGAACTAGCGACTGGATATCTTTATATTTACATAAGCTAAAGAAGGTATCGTGAACAACAAGTTAACGCCTCGGCAAAAATTGCCTAGTAGTTCAAATTTTATTATGCAACCTTTTTGGGTAAATAATGGGTATTTGATTATAATTGATCAGCTAAAGGTAATATTGAATACGTAAAAATTTCTATATAAACAAGTCGCTTCAACAAATATTTACTTATTTTAAAGTTAATTTTGCTTCTTTGGTCTTCTTGTCTAACCAGTTAAAATTAGCGTTCTCACTAGTTTGATTCTAGAAAAAAAAATACTTTAAGGTTACTAAAATAATTATTAGATGAGTAAGTACCTCGATAGATTTATTATTTTGAACATTGAAACTTGAGAACTTTACCTGAAATCGTTTTCTGAATAATTAAACAGATTTTTATAGAAATTTGTCTGCGCAATCAGTTGACACACTCAAAATAGGAATCCAATAAGAGGAGAAGAGGTGTTGGTTTACAGATCAACAACAAAGAATAATAAGCTTATAAAGCTTGCCCAAGTTCACTATGATGCTGGACGTCTGAAAGAAGCTTTGAGTTTATTTCGTCAAGTTCTTGATGATGAACCCAAACATCTTAATGCTCTCGTGAGTTTGACAGAGATGTCTCTTGAACTTGGGCAGGTTGATGGAGCTGCTTCACTAATTTTACGGGCTCTTGCTTCAGAGCCCTTTGATAAAAGTTGTCTGCTTATTCTTGATAAAATTATAGATGCGCTTGAAGAAAAAGGTACGCAGGCTCAGCTAATTTTTGAATATTCGCAAATTTTAAAAGAAAATGGTTATTGGGATGAAGCACTCTATAAACATCGCCAAGCACTACGACTAGATCCAGCATTAGCTGACACAGACAACTTTGACTCAATATCACTTCTTGCCCGAGGTGATATTGAAAAGGGGTGGCTGGCTTTTGAATGGCGAAGTACGATTGGTAGTCTTGGCAAATTTACAGATAAAGTCTGGAATGGTGAAAATTTGAGTGGGCAAACTATACTTGTTATGGGGGAGCAGGGAGTTGGTGATCAAATTATGTTTTCAACCTGCCTCCAAGATATAATAGAAATCGCAAAGCACGTCATCATTGGGGTAGATGATAGACTTGTTACGTTATTTCAGCGGTCATTTCCAAAAGCGGTGGTTGAAGGGGTTGCTCGTTATACTGCTGATGGCAAAATTTTTGTTCAGGACTTTAATTGGCTGCAAAAGCACCCCCAGATTGATTTTTTTGTTTTGCAAGGCTCCCTTGGCCGTTTTTTTCGACCAAGTGTTGAGAGCTTTCCATCACAATCACAGAGGTTACTTGGGGCTCCAGAGCGACTTAAAAACTGGAAGCAAAAACTTGCGCAATTGGGGCCAGGGAAAAAAATAGGCATTTCTTGGCGTTCACATTTGCTTGAAAGACAATCCAGATGTTATCCAGAACTTTCGCTGTGGCAACCATTATTTAATATTAAGAGTGCCCATTTTATATGCTTACAAGCAGGGGTAACCTCAGAGGAAGTTCAAATAATGAAAAAAAGCTTCGGTGTAGATATCTTCATCCTTAATGAAATTGATTTGGTTGAAGATCTTGATGAGTTGGCGGCGCTTTGTGGGTCTTTAGATTGTGTGGTTACAACGAGGGTGTCACTTCAATGGTTAGCTGCGGCTGTCGGAACACCAGTCTGGTCAATTGCCAGAGGGCAGTATGAAGATGAGTGGTGCATGTTGGGTCTTGAACACTATCCTTGGTTTCCTGAAATGAATGTTTGCCTTGCGAAGACTGATGATCTGTTGAGGTCTAGCTTCCACCGTGTTGCTAGAGAGATTGCTCTGCAAGCTGAAGAAGCTTGAGTCGATTGTCCCGGCAACGCTCCTTGAACGTTACCGGGACTGGGTTTGGGACGTGGGTTAGTGGTAGAAAAGTGAAACGTTATTTAGAGACTAGCGTTTCACCCTCATCAGTTCTTCCAACATTTGGTCGGCTGTACTGATGATTTTCGCGGAAGCAGAGTAGGCTCTCTGTACCACGATCATGTCGGTGAATTCCTCACCGATATCGACTGTTGAGTTTTCAAGTGAGCTTTGAATAGTTTGTCCTGCCTTGCCGTTATCGGCAACACGCAAAGTGTAATCACCAGAAGCCTCTGTAGCATTCCAAACGCCACCTGATCGAGCTTCAAGTTCATTAACGTTGGTGAAGGTTGCTATTGGAAGCTTGTAAATCCTTCGTGTCTCTCCATTATCAAACAGAGCTGTGACCAGGCCGTCTTCAGCTATCGTTACCCCAGCAAAAGTTCCGAAACGAGAACCGTTTTGCTGAATGTACACTGGTGTAAAGGTGGAACCAAATTGTGTTACTCCATTTGCTTCAGCTACTGTGCCGAAATCTAATGTTATTTGTGGGGAATTGGCGGCATCATCATCCATATTGGCAGATCCATTAGAGAAGTTTCTAATGTCTAACTCTGCAATGTTAAAGATATTAGGTAGGCCATCACTAGAGAAGGAAATTGCAGGGTTAGTTCCTACCGTTATAGTGTTAGCTGCCGTAAAAATACTAGAACCAACAGTAGATGAGCCGTCAGGTTCCGTTGGTGCTGATGTTAGTCCACTTGTTACAACTGTAAAATCACTGCCATTGGCAAGTGATGACAATACTAGGGTATTAGCATTAGGACTATTGGTTCCCCTAATTAATACGGTGCCTTCTGCGAACATTGGATCATTATTTTCAATGGCGTCTTCCAAATCAGCGAGAACCCGATCAAGTGGGCCATCACGGTAGATCACCCGGTCAGCACCGGTTGTATCCTCTGCTTGACCAGTTGTGAAGGTATAGGTAAGGGAGTTGATTACTATGGTGTCGCTGTTTGCCGGTACAGCAGTAAATAGTATCTGAGTTGAGTCCGTGTATAGTGTATCGCGTTTGCTGACTGTAAATGACGTAGTTTGCTCAGTTATGTCTGCTCCTGTAGAATCTTTTAACCCTGTTGGATCGATAGTTATTGTATTTAAACCATCATCTTCAAAAAGCAGAGTTGTAGTACTACCTGCGCTTACATTAACGCGATTATTTGTAGTGTCCATGTTGGAATTACTTGCCCTAATTGCATTCAATAAAGCAGTAACATCACCAGCCATTGTCAGTGAATCTGAAACATCGACTTTGAATGTGTTATCTGTGCCAGCAGCAGCAGTAGTAGTAGCAGCGGTAGACGTCATGTCGTTGTCAGCATCACTCTCGCTTGTTGATATAGAAAAACCGGTTGAACCGGCTACTTTAGCTGTTATTGTTACGACTCCTGCGCTAGCAGTTGCACTGACGAGTGCGCTAGTGGTTGCGTTAGCATTAATGTTTGCGGCTATGTCAGCAGCAATGGTTGCCACAGTCTCACCAGCGCCATATGTGGTGACTATGGCAGTCCCACCAATAGTAACCGTTGTTGAGTCGCTTGCGTCAATGTCTCCAGTTGTGGCGATGGTTACTGTGGAAACCTGAGCAACAGCATCGGTTACAGAGTCATCACTATCGAAGACATAGGTTTTAGCGGTTCCGCTCCCCTCTTTAATGGTCATCGATGCGCCATCAGCTGGACGTCTTGAAGCGCCTGTTGCATCCACTTTGCTGAATTCAAGCTGACCAATGCTTCTGTAAACCTTAGGATTGAGTACAGCGTCTTCCATTGTTAAATGCGTTGTTCCTTGGGGTGGCTCCACTCTGAGTATCCACTCGTTATCAGGAGCAGCCTTCTCGTATTGAACACTCATAGTATTGGCATTACCAAGACTATCGAAGAATTGAACATCAGTTTTATATGTTTTTCCAGCATCAACATCTGAGGGTAGGTTGGCCCCAATACCTATTTTTGAGGTGGCTGTTGCGGTGCCACCAACAGTACTTAGGTTAACGGTTGAGCAATAATCCGTTGAGATAATGTTCTGATTAGCTATTGTAAGATCAGAATTAGCTGGGACAACTACACCCTCAGCGTCTACTGGCCAGCCTTGTAAATAGTAACCAGAGGTGTTGCGAAGGAAACCCTGATTATCCATAAAGAAGGAGCCAGCACGAGTGAACAGAAATGCATCATCTACTGTCGGTTCAGCAGCCTCATTAACTACAAAAAAGCCCTGACCTGAAATTGCTATGTCAGTTGATGAGGACGAAGCTGCTAAAAGACCCTGAACGCCAGTATCTTGGCGGGGTTTTGATTGGACACCGCCAGCTGAATAAAATACTCCACTTGTTTGTTTAGTGACCAAAGATGCAAAATTGACCTGGGTTGATTTGTATCCGACCGTTGAAACATTGGTTATATTATCGGAAATAGCACCCATGGCGCTCGATTGGGCTGTTAGCCCCGATACACCTGAAGATAAAGCACCAAATAAGCTCATTTTTCTTCTCCTTCAATTCGCCGCCTGTTTGGCAACGGTGTTTTGTTTTCTTATCTGAGTAGAGACATTCCTACCTTTAAATTCTTGTTCAGCATTTTAAGGCGTGGGTGTTGATTTTGTTTCCCTAGTACCCAGAATCTTGTCCATGCTGGTTTTTACGTCGTTCATGAATAGTGATACAATGCCATCCTCAGCGCCTGCTCCAGTAACACGACCAAATACTGTTTGTGCTACGCTCATTAGATTTCCATCACGGTCCTTGCCTGAAACAACTGCTGTATATGTACCGTCAGGCTGTTGGGTGCCACTCTGATTTTTGCCATCCCACTTAAAATATTGTTTTCCAGTTTCATTAACAGCGTCACCAGAATAGACCGTTAAGCCACTTGAATTCATAATGGTTATAGTTGCTGAATTTGGCTTTGTTTCGAATTCGTAAGTGAACTCAGCACTATCATTTTCTAGATGAAAAGATGATCCAGTTGCCTCTATTGTATGGCCAATAAAATCGACCATATTTGCAATCTGCGAGGTTTGTTCAACATTAAGTAATTTTTCAAGGTTGGAATTTTGGTAAATTTGCTGTTCGACGCTGGCAAACTGCACCAGTTGGGAGGTGAATTCATTAGCGTCCATTGGATCCAGTGGATCTTGATTTTTTAACTGTGTGACCAGAAGGTTCAGGAACTGGTTAAGGTCTTCATTAAGTTTAGCCTGAGCAGCTCCTGACTTTGTTGACTGATCAATACTTGAAGACTGTGAGATGGATTCAAACATATTTGTATACTCCCTTAGGCCTGAACGTCTACACGGGTGTCGGTAATTATATTGGGCTTAATGCCCGCTAATTCTTCATCCAAGGTGAGCTCATTTTCAGATCCTTCATCAGAGCTACCCTCTGAATCAACCAAGTCCCGGTCGTCGTCCTGCTCACGTAAGTTAAAGCTGAGACTATCCTCATCGGTTTGAAGTCCTGCTTGTTGTAATGCCTCCTGTAATTGCTTGGAGTCTTTTTGCAACAAGTCCAAAGTTTGTTTATTGTCAGCGGTCACAATTGCAGTCACGCGACCATCTTGTCCAAGCTCCATCTGAATATCTACACGACCCAAATCGGCAGGTTTCAATTGTATTGAAATCCTATCATTACCAGCATTTAGTGCTTTGCTGATTTGAACAGAGACCTGCTCTACTAGTGCGTGGTTGGCAGTAGTGAACCGTGTAGAATTAGCAGCCTGCATAGATGTGTTATGTTGTGCTTGCTGTGCAGCATTGATGTTATTGGGCGAAGTGGGAATAGGAACTTCCCCGTTGGTAGAAGGATTTACCAGGGTTCCAATGTTGGATAGGCCCTGATTTGCGGTCGCTTTTATGCTGGCAGAAGCGGTATTTGATGGCTGTGTTTGAGTCCCGACAGCCTGTTGCAATTGTGCCGTAGCACTTGCAACTTGCTCAGAAGCTTGTTGTGATTGACCTGTAGCACTAGCTTTCCCAGTTCCTTGTCCTTGTTGAGACCGCAAAGAGGTTGCCGAAGTATCTGCAGCTAATATTGTATTTGACGATAGATTAGCCGTAGGTTTTGAAACAAGGGTTGATTTTTCATCCATTACAGAGACTGAGATATCAAGTTTCTTGCCATTTCCAACCATTTTTGACAGCTGGGCAGCTTGTTCGAGAGTTTTGTTGGATGCACTCTCTTTCGCTCCTGTGGTGGCCAGTAAGTCTGCATTATTAGCATTCTGATTTAGGGCCTGACCTGGAGTATTTGGTAAGTTGCTGCTTATGGCTTGTGCTAAAGTATTTTGAGAATTAGTGCTAGATTGTCCAATCTTGGTTGAATTGCTATCAGTTTTCCTTGATGAATTTTGGGCCGTCATATTCAATTCTGGAACTGTATTCTTCCCCTCTGATTTCTTTTGACCATTTGGATTTGCCTGTTCGGCTGCATGTCCAAGTATATTTGAGTCCTTTTTAGTGCTGCGAGAGCTAGAATGACCGGGTAAAATATTAACTTGTGGAACATTGATTAAGTTACTCAAAGTCTCCTTGTTGCTACTGTTTCCAATGGCTTCAGAATTGCTTGTGCTGTTAATTTCATCGGTACGTAATTGTTTTAAAGAACGATCGGTACTGTCTTCATGTCCACTAGTCTCCCCGTCATAATTTGCATGATCGTCTTGTTGTTGGTTTTCGGCGAATTTTTTGTTATCAGGACGTTGGTCATTGGAGAATTCTTGCACTTCAGGTTTGTAAATTTGAGTATCGTTATCGTCAAAATCTGAATTGTAGTCTACATTATCAGAAATACCACGTGCTTGGTTATAATCGGTGTTATCATCAGTATGAGCCTGACTTCTTGCATCATCATTACTTTTATAATTTTCATCAAAGGTGTAATGGTCATCGACAGGGGCATTGTCTATGCGTTCGCTTACTCCTGTTATGCCGGCCCGATCGGAAAGTAGGTTAAGACCATTATTCAAACGACTGCTACTCTTGCGTATGATATCTCCAAAATCAATCTCGGAAATGTTGTTCTGCACAGTTGTTTTTGCTGAAGATAAGTTATTGTCCAGGGAAGTGGTTGATTTAGCTGCATTTATATCCGTAGCCATATTTGTTTCCTAAAGATTGAAGACAGATAGTGTCGTTTGCCTAACACTTGCAAATGCTGGGCCAATTATATTTTTTTATATAACTTGTTGAATTATATGATTTTTTTTATGATTCAGAAGATAAGTTAAGGAAACTAGTCTTTTAAGCCGGCAAATTTTTCTTGGTTAAAAGGGAATTTTGTGCCGTTTGTTTTATTTGTGTATCAAAATAATTTTGCGGTGTTATTTTTATTCATTCAAATTGGTTAGTGTATACCCCTGTGCTTTAGCACTTTGCCCAGATTTTTTGTTTTCGGGCTATGTAAGCCTTCAGAAATAGATTTATTGATTTTGATAAGTGGTATTAAATGATCAGGATTTGGATTTCTCAATGCAGTTATCGTTTGCTTATCTATAAAGAGGCTAAGATTTAATAAACTATTACGTAGCGTTGCTGTACAACTGGTTGGATTTTCTAAAATGTTACTCTGTATTAAGGTCCAAAGCTTTTGATTGTATTTTAGTGCGTCAGCATATTTATCATAACCCTCTTTGCTTTTNTGAAAGGTTTCACTTGCACTAGTCATTCTATATGTTGCCCGTGCAATGACCAAACGTTCAAGCTCGTCTAAGTGAATTGCAGTTTTTTGGGCAGTTTCGTATGCTTTTAAAGCTTGTTCATACATTGTTTGCCTGAATAATTTTAGCTGAGCTGTAATAGTTTTGTCAGCGCTGTGCCTTCTTTAAAGAATAAACCAACACTAGTAATGGATAAATCGTGTCGTGTTTGTAACGCTAACAAACTAGCAGATTCCTCATCCAAATCAGTCCCAGTTAGTTTTTCGATGCCGTCATCTATCAAGTCAGTCAAACCATCTACAAAATCAAGACGAGAGGCAATAATGCTATCGTCTGTGTTGATTGCTGATCTCGTATTGTTTACTGTTGTCAACGCTGCGTCAATTTCTGCAATTGTGGTCTCAATACCATCGTCGGTGGCAAAACTACCCAACGCATCTACAGCAGTAAGATTGAGAGCGCTTGATGAAGTGGCAACACCGCTTACCGTTAAATCATCGCCATGATTCTCATTTAAGGCAACAACTAGATCATCCGGTGAGGAGCTAATCAAGTTAGTTCCTAAAAAACTTGCTGCACCTACCAAACTAGTTATCTTTGTACGAATCAAATCAAATTGAGTTTCGGCTGAGCTACGAGTTGTATTGGTTGCAACAGTTCCATTTGTTGATGAGGATAGGCCAAGGTCAGTTGCAAGATTATTTGTTTCATCAATAATGTTGATGTCATTTCCATCTGCTGCAGTAATGACAAGCGCACTTCCATCGGAAACACTCGCAGAAAGGCCACTTATAGCTGAANTTTGCGCCGCAAGCGATGTAAAGGTGGATCCAGCCGAGTTTGTAATTATAGTGCTGGTTCCATTGTGAGTAACTTTAAAACTGTCGCCGTCAACAGCACCGCTAATAGTATCGGTCACATCGGCCCCAGCTGATGAGACCACATTACCGGTCGATGTTGTTGACTCGGCACCAGAAACTGCGCCACCTTTGGCCGCTGTCACCAGAGATTTTGCAGTATTTAGAAGGCTAATAATCTCATCAAGACTAGCAATTGTGCCTCCAGTAATAACGGCTGCATTCGTCAATCTTTCTTTTGTTTCTATAAGATTGATCGTGCGGGTAGATAATTCTTGGGCATCAAAAAAGGCAGAAACTCCATCAAGAGGGTCTGAAATGCGCAAACCTGTGGTGATGCGTTTTGAGGATGCATTTATAAGTTCTCTTGCCCGTGTAAGAGCAGTAAGAGTTGTTCGCGTCTGTGATGTAATGGGTATTTCAGCCATTACTCAGTCTCCAAGCAAATAAAGGCTCCACAGAAAACTATGGGCAATACAATATTCCTCGTTATGGGTGAAATAATGCTTGCGTTTGAAATTCTACAAACAAAACATTCAGATTCCATCGTCTTTTTAACGAGGAAGATATTAAGAAACTTAAAAAGAAATCTTGATCATTTATAGTATAGCAAATATCTGTACTTTTGGAAATAGCTTAACTTTAACAAAGATTTTTTTTGCAAATAAAGGGTACATATTTGTTCAAGCATCAAAAAAAAACTTAGTNAAAAAAATTTGTCTTCACCCACATTTTTGAGCAACTTGAATATGCGTTTAACACAAAAGAAATAGATTTATTTTTGTTAAAAAATGAGACCTCTTTTGTAATTCTAGTTATTTTGATATCATCACGTATTCCAAAGTATTTGATTATCTCCTTTTCGTGAAGCCTCAATTGCAGCAACCAGGAAATGCCCCAATTCTTCGACAGTCTCTTTGTTTTCAAAAAACTTTTCAGAACAGTTTTTTATTAAATTAGACATATTTGTGCGAAATTTTTGATCGTTAGCAAGTTTATTAGCGAGCAGTATATATTCTTCTGCACTACTAGCTGTGAGTTCATCGATACCCATAGTTCTGTAAAAGGAGTAGGTTACACGGTCACGAAGGTAAATATCTGGCCAGGTTACTATAGGGACGCCCATAGCCAGGGTTTCAGCAGTAGAATTACCACCACTAAAGAAAATAGGATCCAGAACAACATGAGACATGCACACAACACGAAGGAATTCATTTTTTGGCATGCGAGGTAGGAAGGTGACGCGATTAATGGCTTTTGGGAATACCTTCTTAAATCTATCAAGAAGCAGATTTTCCTCACTTTTATATCTTCCTGAAATGAGTAAAAGATGGCCTTGCGGGTCGTTTTCAAGAATTTTTCCTAAAATAGAGTCAAAATTGGGATGAAGTTTAAAAAGAGTTTGCGGGCATAAATAAACGTGAGCATCAGATGGTAATCCAAAGTCTTGTGGAGCTTTAGAGCCCTCAGGTATTTCTGGTCGGTAATAATATGTTGGTGGGTTTTTTAGGCGGACTAAGGTCTCGCTATAATGGCTGTCTCCAGTATCGACTTCAAGGTCACGTGATGAAACAAAGTAATCAATATTTGGTATACCCGTTGAATTAGGATGCCCCCAACTTGTGACCTGGACAGGTGCAAGACGTGAAAAGGCAAGGAAATAAGTAAAAGAGTCCATGCCAATGTCAGGATAAAAAAGTAAATCAAGTTTTTTACTGCTTACTGCCAATTGTGCACTCTTCAAATTTGTACGTAGGTGTACTACTTGGTCGGCATTTTCCTCAATAGTGATAGCGAGAGCGTCTTTTCTTTTTGAAGTTCTGAAAAGTATCACCTCGAATAATTTACGGTCGAGGTGTTCTATAAAACCTCTATAAAGTTTACCAATAGTGTGGTCATAAAAATGATGGGATAAAAATCCCACTCGGTATTTCCCAAATCCTTTTTGTGGGATGGTATGTTTTTTGGCTTCAAAAGCTAATGAAGGGCATTTTTCTAGATATACTTGAGCAATTTTTTTGGATAATTTTATATCATTTTGATTGTGGTAAGCTAAGTAAAAACCAGTAATGTTGGCATCCTTCATCGGGTCAGACAGTATAGATTTGCTGTTAAGTAGATCTTGAAGTTTCTCCAGCATTCGGGCTCTGAAATCATTTATTTCGGTAACGGAAGCTGGGATGATTGGAAGAACAATAGCACTATTAATTTTCATACCAGCATTATCTGGATCCAGTCTGCATGCTTTTTCAAAGGTTTCAATTGCTTGACTTGCAAAACCACTACTTCTCTGCGCATTACCCAATTTGAATAAGGCTTCCACAAAGTTGGGTTTGATTTTGAGGGCTTTAAGGAAACATTGTTCTGCTTCTTCTATGCGTTCAAGAAACTGTAAGGCAGATCCCAAGTTGTTGTGGAATACAGCGTTTTCTGGAGCAAGATCAATAGCTTTGCGGTAGTTTTCCTCGGCTTCATTGTAGCGGCCACTAAACATTAGCAAGTTTCCAAGGTTATTCAACCCATCAACGTTTTTTGGATTGAGGCTGAGGACACGGCGAAAACAGGTCTCAGGCTCTTTTTCTTCGCCTAATTTAGCAAGGGCACAGCCCAGGTTGTTAAGTGCTTCCAAAAAATCTGGGGCTAGCTTGAGAGCTTGACGGTAACTAGTGATAGCTTCATCATAACGCATTAATTGATCAAAAGTCATACCTAGGTTATTAAAGATACTATGATTTGATGGGTCATGTTTTGCAGCTAATTTAAAAAGATCAAGAGCACCATTAAAGTCCCTCGCTTGCAGTTGAATGATTCCAAGAAAATGATNGGCAAATGAATTATTANGATCAATAAGAAGAATTTGGCGGTAGACGGAAATAGCATGATCAACCGCCCCATTGCTTTGGTGACTGAGGGCTTGTTCCAGCATGTAAATAATTTTTTCAGGCATTTGCCTTGCCGAACTAATACCACTTTGTTTACTTTGTTTTGCAAGCTGACGCCGTTCTTTGCGGTTCATGGTACATCCTTTCGATTCTATAGTTATTATATGTGATTAAGGTAGCTGGCGTCATTGATGGTTTGAGATTAATATAAGGGTACCACTAGATAAACTCTGTTCGTAGAGATCAGATAAAACTGTATGTTTAAATCTGACTATTGTTGAAGGAGATTTAATTTGGAAGTCAGGACATGCGGTGATTTTGGATTTTGNAAAGCTAAAAGAGACCAATTTTATCTATCGTAGTTTACTTGCAGGTGAATTGGTAGCTCCAGAAAATATTGAGATGATTCATAACCGAACTCGAGACATGGAGATACCAGTTCTTCGGGATAAGAAAAGTCGAGTTATTTTTCTGAAGGAAGCGCTAGAGCAAAGGTTTTACACTCAAGCTGGAGATGGCGGAGACTTAGAAGGCGACGAGCACTTGGTCCATACGCTTGATGATGTTGTAGTTCGTTCAAAAAAACTTAAAGACGAGAATCGGCGCTTTGAGCAGTTTATGCATTTTATCAAAGGAAAATCTATTTGTGATTTTGGTACTGGGCATGGCTTGTTTCTGGATTTGTGTGTTGGGGTTGCCTCTCAGGTAAGTGGTGTCGAATTACGTCAGGGATGCATTAATGACATCCATCGGCGACTTGGTGATGGTGTCTCAGTTAAACCTTCTTTTAAAGATTTTGAACAACCTTTTGATTTGGTTTCAATGTTTCATGTTCTTGAACATTTGGAAGATCAACAGGCACATCTTAATAGTGCATATGAGGCACTAAAAAGTGGTGGTGTGATTATTCTTGAAGTTCCCCATGCGGAGGACTTTCTGATAGAAAGAATGGCTTTAGAGGCTTTTTATGATTTTGGTTTTTGGAGTGAACATCTTATTCTCCATACTCGCTCAACGATTCACTATTTTTTGCAAGCTGCAGGATTTGTTGATATTAAAATAAACCCATTTCAACGTTACGGGTATGCTAACCACTTGCATTGGCTGCATCATGGCAAGCCAGGTGGGCATGAAGTTTATAAGGATATACCTACTGAAGATTTTGACCAGTCTTATAGAGAGTTTCTGTGTCAACGCAATTGGTCAGACACTCTTATTGCTACTGCTCATCGCCCTTAGGGCATTGCTTACTTCATCGATAACGACTGACCAATCGTTTACTGTAGTTTGACGAAATAGTCGCATAGACGGATACCAGGGTGTTTTGTCGCTATCAAGCATCCAACGCCAACAAGGCATAAATGGAAGTAACGTCCAGACGCAGCATCCGAGTGCTCCAGCTAAATGGGCTGGTGACGAATCAACAGAAATTATTACATCAAGATTTTTCATTGCTGCAGCTGTTTCATTAAATGATGTCAGCTCTGGTGCCAAATCAATAATTTCTTTGCCTAGAACTCTTGTTGCTTCCCCAGTGTGCCCTACTTGGAGGCTGAAAATCTTGATGTTGTTTAGCTTCATTAAAGGAGCTAGAAGTACTGGATCAATGGATCGGTTTTTGTCATTTTTGTGTTTTGGATCACCGGCCCAGACTAGTCCTGCCTTGAACCCACTATAAGAATTTAGTCGTTTGCTCCACTTTTGAATAAGCTTTTCTGGCGGATTTAGATATGCGTCAGGTGCTGGTATGGAATGTTTGTTCGTGCCAAGCATGATGGGCAATTCAAGCACAGTTGATTGTAAATCAAAATGACACGGTATTTCTTCAGGCCCAATAATTTGAAAATTGCAAAAAGAATTAGATATAAGTTCATACAAAGATTGGGGCACTTCGGTAATTATATGACCACCAAGTTTGCTAATAATTGGAATATAACGAACAAATTGAATAAAATCGCCAAGGCCTTGTTCAGGGTAGATAAAAAGTGTTTTGTTTTTGATATTCTGGCCTTCCCAGAAAGGTACATCATAGGGACGTCTGCTCTTTTTGAAGGGATGACATTTCCAACGACTAGCATAACCTTTCCATCCTTTTTCAAAATTACCCTCAAGCAAAAAGGCAAGCCCGAGGTTGTACTCAGCCTCTGCATAGTCAGGCCTTGCCTGAAGGGCTTTTGAAAAGCAGATCATCGCTTTGTTTAATTTCCCAATTTCTTTGAATAACACGCCCAGGTTACAATGGCTTTCAGCAAAATCTGGTTTTAAACAGATTGCCCTACAATAGCTGGCAATAGCCTCCTCAGGACGATTTTGTTCTTTTAATGCATTTCCCAAATTATTATGTGCTTCAACATAAGATGGTTTCATTTCTAATGCCCTTTTCAGGACAGTTACGGCTTCATCTGGCCTTTGCAATTTCAGTAGAGCATTTCCCATGTTATTGAGTGCTGCAGGGTATTTAGGCTTATTTCTAATAGCTTTGGTGTAGTAATTTATGGCTTCTTCAAGCTCGTCTTTCTCAGCAAAAGCTATTCCAAGAGAAAATAGGGCTTCAGCATGATCAGGTTGCGAATTCAAAACTTTTTGGAAATTGGAGATTGCCTCATCAAGTTCACCAATCTTCACCAATGCGGCTCCAATATTAAGCAATGCTTCAGTGTAATCGGGTTTTATTCCTAGTGCTTTTAAATAAGAGGCGATTGCATCATTTGGCAATCCAAGTTCAACCAGAGCATTACCCAGATTGTTGTGCGCTTCAAAATAGTCTGGCTTGATCGCAATGGCTTTGTGGTAACTCGTAATTGCTTGATCTGGTACGCCAAGTTTCATTAGCGCGTTACCAAGATTATTATGGCCCTGATGATAGTTGCAATTTATGGCTAGTGCCCTTTTTAAAAGCAAAACGGCCTCATCTGGTTGGCCTTGGCAGATGAGTGTATCGGCTAGATTATTGTAGGCGTTTATGTAATCAGGTTTGATTTCGATTGCCTTGCGATAGCTTTTCAAAGCATCTTCTGTGCGGCCTAACTTGAGTAAGGTTGAGGCCAAATTGTTGTGTGCTTCGGCATAATCAGGCTTGTGTTTTGTAGCAAGCGCAATAAGTCCAACCGCAGCGTTGAAATTCCCTTTTTGTAAAGCGACTGTGCCAAGTTGATTAAGAGCGATTGGATGAGTTGGGTCGACCTTCAACACCTGTTGATACAAAATCTCGGCTTGATCTATGCGACCAGCTACATGGTGATCGAGAGCCTTTTTTATCAGAAGGGATAAATGATTTTCACTGCTCTGATTCATTCGCACCTCATAATGCGACCCCAGAAGAATTACCAGGAAAACAAACTTCCACCCCCTTGGGAGATTTCTTTTTTTACGAGAACTCAGATTTGGCGAAAACCTCTGAATCCAACCTGACGGTCTTTGTACAAATTGGTGACTTGTTTCACAGCCTCTTTTTTTGCAGTATCATAATAATTGGTCAGTAAAGTTGTGTTGGCTTCGGTCAAGGATTCATAAAACTCTTCATCACTCAACTCTGTGAAGTTAGCGGCTAGCAGATCAGAATTGACATGTTTATTCTCATAAAAATCTGCAACATCTTTTATTAGACCCTTGTCAATGGCATCATAATAAAGCGGTGATCCAGGGTATGGTGTAACTGGGCGAATGGTTCGCATTTGAGCAAAATCATCATATTTTAAAAGAAAATCCACAGCCTCTTTCAAGGTCCGTTTATTATCTCCAATATTTCCAAACATCATGTTAAGGCCCGGACTTATGCCAGCTTCAAGGGTCATTTCAATCCCCTTAATTACCATATCAGTACGTAATCCCTTTTTCATATTTTTTAGAACTTCATTGTCCATTGCTTCTATGCCGTAATTGATAAAAACACAGCCAGCGTCTTTCATCATTTTTACTAGTTCTACAGAGCAATAATTAAGACGTCCATTACAGTTCCACTTCACGGGGAGGTTGCGGCGTTTGAATTCGCGGCAAACATTTTCAGTATGTTCTACGGACGACATTAACAAGTCATCCTGAAAGGAGACATACGTGATACCGTACTTTTTGTGAAGAAATTCAACTTCGTCCAGTAGATCAATTGGATTTCGTGCGCGATACCCAGTATCCATTCGATAGCAAAAAGTGCACTTAAACGTGCAGCCTCTGGCAGACATTAAGGGTAGGCAAAAGTCCGTTTTCTCTGTACGTGGTTCCCTTTCAAGTCTGTAATAATCGATAGGAAATTTGTCGTACGCTGGCCAGGAAATAGTGTCTAAATCTTTTATAAGAGGGCTGCGTGGGTTAATTGTAACTTTTGATCCATCTTTAAAAGCAATCCCAGAGACTTCACTTAAAGGGGTCTTGTTTTCCAAGGCTTTCATAAGCAAGGCGGTTGTATACTCACCCTCACCCATAGCAACAATATCTGCACCAGTTTTTCTTATAAAATATTCAGGCTCTGGAGTTGGTCCATAGCCACCAATTATGTATGTGGGACGATTCTTTGACTCGTTAATTGCATCAGAAATTTTTAAAAGTTTCTTGTATTGGTAGTATCCTGCAATGACGCTAACCATTGCTATATCAAAATGATGATCGTCTAGGTATTGGGTAAGATGTGCATCTGGGTAATGGTATTTATCTTGGCTATATACTTCAACATCATGGCCGTTTTCTTCCAGGACTGAGGCAATGTAGCCAAGCCCCATTGGAAATAAATGGGTGTAGGAGTCATTGTCATAGACAACTAGTAGGACACGCATATTATAAATCTCCTAACGTCAAAAAAATACGATTTAGAATAATTGAAGAAGTAGCTTAAGAAATAAAAAACAAAGACCAAGCAAAAAAGCATGATTTGCATGTTCGGTGATGCGGATGCTGAGGACACAAGCAAATAAGGGAGATACACCGAAGTATAATTTATATTTTTTTTCATGTACTTGATGCTCATCATTCTGATGCTAACCAATGGTTCACTTCTATAAACCTAATTTAATATAATAAATTATTAATATACTAACAAATAGTGTGAGCCATAATCAAATGATTTAGATTGATTGTAGTGAGGGCACAATAAAATTGATATATTTTTGTAACGGTCTTTATTTAAAATAGGCAATTCCAAATTTCTATTAGATCAATTTTTGTCAAGTTTACAATAATTTCAAGATCTTTCGTATTTACCTCACGGTAATGAATGTTTGTTAGAAAAGATTGCTCATAGTTGATAATATTACGAGCAAGTTCTTCAAAGAAGTCCAACAAAAGGGGATCGTCGCCTAGACGGTTTAGGTGCCAAATGAGCAATAAAACTCAGAAAAATTCAAACAATCAAAAGAGCATGCTGAGTTCGGTCGGTACGGATCTATTATTGGCGCTTCATCAGGCAGGTCAGAAACAGGCAGCCGGCAACATTGCTGAAGCAGAAGAAGGGTATGAGAAAATATTAGAGCAGGAGCCTGACAACAAGTTTGCTAACCAGTTGTTGGGTGGATTGGCTTTGCAAAATGGTGATTTTCACAGAGCGTATAAACTGATCAGTAAAGCTCTAGCAACAGATCCAAATAATGAGGAATTAAATTCTAATATAGGTATCGCTCTAATAAAATTACAACGCTTTGATGAGGCAATTAATCACTTTAATCAGGCGTTGGTCGACAACCCAGGTCATGCTCCTGCCCACAATGGCCTTAGTACTGCGCTTCGAGAACAAGGAAATCCAATGAAAGCCTTGGTGCATCACATTCAGGCTTTGGAAAGTCAACCCAATGACTATCGGATGCGTAATAACTATGCTAACNCGCTGAAAGAACTAGGCCGAACTGAAGAAGCTATAGAGCAATATAATTTGGCTCTCGATGATGCGACGGATGACCCAGATACATTATACAACTTGGGTGTTTTACATGAGGAGCAGAATCAATTGGATAGTGCATATGAGTATTATAAGAAAGCTCTGAAGACTAACCCAAATCATCTTGACGCAAATTTCAATTTGGGTAACGTCCAACAAAATCAAGGACAGCTTGATCATGCTAAGGAAAGTTATAAAAAGGTCATAAAGTTGGCGCCAGACCATGCTAGGGCTTATGTTAATCTGGGACACACTTTATTAAAGCTAGGTGACAAAAAAGGGGCTGAAAATTACTGGAGTCAATCTTTAGAAATAGACGGTGAACTTGCTGATGCTCACGTGAATCTTGCACTTTTAAATTTTGAACAAGGAAATATTAGCAAAGGCTGGCAAGGTTTTGAATGGCGTAGTAAGGCTGAGAGCTATGAATCACCCTACCNCCACTTTCCTCAACCTAATTGGGATGGTTCTCCTTTAAATGGCAAGGAAATTATCCTTTGGGGAGAAATGGGGCTGGGTGATGAAATATCATATGCGAGTATGATCCCTGACATTTTGAGGCAAGGTGCAAAAGTTACTATTGAATGCACACAGCGCTTGGTTCCATTATTCTCACGATCCTTTGAGGGTGCAGAGGTTTATGCTGCGCCATACGCACCTGCTGAAAACGGTCTTCGATCTTATGATTTTCAATCCTCATTTCCAAGTCTTGGGCAGTATTTACGTAGTAGTACGGAAGACTTCCCAAGCATTAGTGACGAATACATCTATTTAAAGGCAGACCCCTCACAAAAAATACATTGGAAGAAACAGCTTGAAAGTATAAGCAATAAGCCGAAAATTGGATTATGCTGGAGTAGCAGTTTTGTTAAAGAAGAATTTGAGCATTTTTACGCCTCTATTCACGATATGAAGTCACTTCTTAGTTTAACTGGTGTAGATTTTGTTTGTTTGGTTCCTTCTGAGGTAGATGATGATATTAATTTAGCGCTTAAGGATTATGGAGTTAACATTCACGTCTTAAAAGATTTAGATTTAAAACATGATATTGACAGTGTTGCGGCTCTATTAACAAGCTTAGATATTGTGGTTTCCTGCTTGTCAACAGTAACAGAATTGGCTGGCGCCTTGGGCGTGAGGACGCTTGGCTTTATTGGCGAGAGTTCCCAGCCTCAATGGATGGGCACAGATGACGTCATATGGTTCCCAAATACACATTACCATGCGAAACAAAAAAATGAGCCTTGGCACCCTTTATTTGTTGACATCAGTGCAGAGGTTCAAAATATCCTTGGGCTGTAAAAGCTAAGTTTTCTTGGGGAACTTTAAAGCCATCTTTCCAGTCGGCTTAATGCAAGCCAAAAGCCGCTGCCCGTGTCTTTATGACCTTGCCATATTTCGGGGATAAAACTTACTCGAGGGGCGTGTTGGTCAAGCCAATTAGATAGCTCTGACCAGTCAATATCCCCTTCGGATATTTGAAGCCCCTCATCGTCGACTCCTGCTGCATCTGCTATATGAATATGGGCAGAAAAAGGTGCAACTTTCCTTATGAAATTTGCAAATGAGTGCTGAAAATGTGTGCAGGCAAGTTTTGAGTGTGAAACATCTAAGCAAATCCTAAAGTTGTTTTTTTCGCAAAAATCTACTATTTCGTCTGCATTGACAAATAAATTATGATGTCGTTGTCCACCAAACAACCAAGGGAAAGGGGGCATTGTTTGAGGGATTATTTCAACGCCGTCTGTATCCAATTCCGCTAAATTTTCTGCGAGCCTTAAATACATATCACTACGCATGGACTCGTTAACAAAACCTGTTTCGGTAAAACCGCCAACGTTGGCAATTATCAAGGGGCGTTCCGTGTTCGGAAAGAATGTTTTCATATTACGCGTAACATCAACGACCTGTTGCAAGCTTTTAACTCCGATCCTGGCTTTATCTCTATCTCTGGTAGCTAAATCAAGTAGATAGCTTCCTGAAAATATCTCTGGTGCATGAACAATTAATTGTTGTTCAAGTGGCTGGGTGAAATGATCAGCCGGGTTTTCTTCCAGGTCCCGAAAACTAAAGTGAAACTCTAGTAATTGGGCAGGGACCATTTCTGCCATCGCAGAAAAGTCATGATAACGCACCGGAATACCCCAAGGACGTTTGAAGGAGAAGGCCCTTGGTTCTTCTTGCTTGTCTTCAAGGTCACTAGCAAAAAAGAAATCTCCTTTAACCATTTTTCGTTGGCAAATACGACCCACTAGGTCCCTAATTCTGTCTGGTTGTAGTCCTTGGCCTGGACTTCTAATTTCGATTAAATCTTTTGTTATCAAGGTGCCGCTAGTGATGTCGCAAGCTGCAGTTAGGCTTTTTGCCAGATTTTCTCTGTTGATCATCTCACCTTGAGTTAATTGTCTCTCCATAGCACGACCCATTGACTTTTCCACATCCCGGATAGAACTAACCATTTCTCTGAATTCACTTGGGAGCAGGCTAACTTTGTGGTCGTTTCCTTCCAGAGATCTATCTAGTGTAAAATGTTTCTCGATAATCCTTGCACCGCGAGCAATTGCTGCCAAGACCACGCTGTATCCACGTTCGTGGCCTGAGTAGCCTACTTCGCATTTGCCAATATTTTTTAATCGATCCATGTAAAGTAAATTGATGCTCGAAAATGGGGCAGGGTATGTTGAATTACAATGTAAAAGGGCAAAATTTCCACCAACTTGACGCAAAGCGCCAATCGCAGAGATAATTTCGGTCTCAGTAGACATTCCAGTCGACAAAATCACCGGCTTTGATGTGCTTGCTGCTGCCTTAAGAAGTTGATGGTTTGTCAAATCAGCAGAGGAAATTTTGTAGCCTTCAATGCCATAATTTTCTAATCGCTCAAGGCTGACCATATCCCATGGTGTGCAAAGTGGCATAATCCCAATGGTCTTAGCATAATCAAAAACCTCGAACATTTGATCGTAATCAAGCTGGAAGCGAGCTAATGTGTCCAGAACGTACTGTGAGCCAAGATCTTCACGTATATCATCAGATTGGCCTGTATTTCGATAAAGTGAAGCCATATCTCGCATTTGTAATTTGACACAATTTGCCCCAATTAGTTTTGCTTCATAGACGAGGCGCTTAGCCACTTCTATATTGCCATTATGGTTATTACCAATTTCAGCAATGATGAAAGATGGGAAGCTCTCTCCAATTCCAAACTCACCGATTCTAAATTGCGAACGCTGAGCAAAAGCAATTGCTGTGATGTGATAATTATGATCAACAATTGGTAGCCAGCGTATTTCATCACTGAACATCCCAGAAATAGTATCCGGATCACTTTTAAGGGAAGTAACAAAAGGTTGCTTTTTGGAAATTGTGCTGACGGGAACACTTAAATCTGGATTATTTATTGAAGATATACAGCGACGAAAATCTCCATCAGTTAAGACTCCTTCAATAGCACCCTCTTCTGTTATGGTGATGACGAAACCATTCTGATTTTTACTCATTTTATCCAAGGCAGCATGAATTGGTTCGTCTGCTAAGATCAAATATTCTTCTATGTTACTTTGGATAATCATAATTTGTTTTCAGTAATTATTTAGAAGTTTGATTGAACGTTTTTAAACGATTACCAGTTATAGGTTGCTATTGTCGAGACTCCTTTAATCAAGCTTTTGAAAATTTGGTCAGATTTTTAGGGTAAAGTTGTTATGAAGATTATATCTGTAATTAATGCACGTTCCACATCTACGCGCCTACCACATAAATGTTTTTCCCAAATAACGAATGATTTAAAGACTTACCAAATCATAATTTATCGGGCAAAGCTTGCGGGACTTCCTGTAATTTTTGGCACAAGTGATGATGCAAGTGATGATAGGCTGGCGCAGCTAGCAGCTAAGGAAGGCGTTAAAGTGTTTCGCGGATCGCGTCTANATAAAATTAAGCGCTGGCATGACTGCCTTGTAGAATATAATGCTGATGCAATGGTTTGCATTGATGGGGATGATTTGGCTGTGGATTTTGATATTGCGCGACGCCTTGCAGGTCTCATGGAAAAAGGTCTAGCAGATGTATATGAAGCGCCAAAAGATATTGTGTGTGGTCTATTAACTTATGCCTTTACTCGAAAAGCAGTACAGAAAATGTTTTCAGTAGTTAGTGACCCCGAGGCTGATACAGATGTGGTGTCACGATACATTGAGGCTGTGGATTTAACCTGTGAGGAAATTCCTTTGAATGCAAACGAAAGGGGGCTTGATGTGCGCTTGACAATGGACTATCCAGAAGATGAGGAGTTTTTTCGTAAGGTATATGAAGTAATGCCTGTTGATGCTAGTGGATCAGCCATTGCTGCAAAGGCTATAGAGCTGGGTTTGACAAAAATTAATTGGTTTCGTCAAAATGATTTTCTGCGCAATCAAAAGAGTTTTAACCAGCAGGTAAAAATATGAGTAAGAATTGGCGTTTTGATGGGAATGAGTTGAAGTATATCAACGAGGTTTTGGATAACGGCTTTCGCGCAGGTGCTGATGGCGCTATGACGGAACGTGTGGAGGCCCTATTTGCAGAAAAATTTAATCTTCCTTTTGCTGTTGCCTTCAACTCAGGAACTAGTACGCTTCACGCAGCGCTTGCTGCATTCAAAGTGGGCCCTGGTGATGAAGTAATTGTTCCAAACTTGTCACCCATTATGTGTGGCATAGCTCCTGTTTTCTGTGGTGCTACCCCTGTTTATGCGGATGTCGACTGGGATAACTTTCTCATGGATCCTGATGATGTTCGTGCAAAAATCACGAAAAACACAAGAGCTATAATGCCCGTCCATTTGTATGGTCAAGTATGTGACATGGATGCAATTATGGAACTGGCCCAAGAATTTGGCCTTATGATATTGGAAGACTGTGCCCAGTGCTACATGGGTTTGGATGCAAAGGGGAGGATAGGGGGTACTATTGGCGACGTTGGATCTTGGTCTTACGAGGCTTCAAAGCATCTTGTCGCAGGTGAAGGAGGTATGATTGCCTGCCAAAATGAGGCTTTAGCTCAGGATATTCGTAAATTTGGTGGCATTGGTTTTGCTAACCTTACGGCAAAATCCGGTAAGGTTAGAATTGATCGTGATAAATTTCAGAATCCAAACTGGCAACGTCATGATAGGGTAGGTTTTAATTATCGTATGTCAGAGCTAACTGGTGNGGTAGCTTTGGCACAAACTGAGCGTATAATTGAGTTAGTAGAACTGCGGATAAAAGCTGGAGAGGGTTACCGTGATTTATTGACTAATTCAGAATTATTAAAACCACAGTATTTGCCACCCGGTGCTGTAAATAGTTATTTTACCTTCGCTGCGCGTTTTGATGGCATTGAAAATGACATTTCATGGGAAGAATTTCGCCTTGCATTTATTGAAAATGGGGGTGACGGAATCTATGCTGCATGGCAGCTTATTAGCGACGAACCTGCTTTGGCAGATGAATCTATTGGTTGGGGTGAAACCCCCGTTGCTAAAAAATTACAAAGGCGTATTATGCAGTTTACTTCTAATCAATGTGATGCATCTGAGCGTGAAATTCAGTACGATGCTATGGTGAAGACTCTTAGGCAGTTCGGAGATATAGTTTAATTTTTTAGAAACAAAACCGATTATTAAATTTGTTAAATAAACTATTTTCATAGCGTATCGCAGAAGTCGATGCTTATACTTAAAACCTACTTCGGAGAAACTGATGTACGGTATAGAATTTTTCATGAATGGGGTTGAGCTAAAAGAACGCATATTAGCTGGTAAGGTCGGCCCTAAAGACTCGAAAAAGATTTCCGATGAACTTGAGTCTCTGCGAGATAAGAAACCACATGTTTTTAACATTGAGACGACAAATTATTGCAACATGACCTGTGTCATGTGTCCGCGTACTACTCTAATGACGCGAAAGAATGAATGGATTGATGATGAGGTCTTTAACAAGGTCGTTGACCAGGTTCGCCCTTATACTGATGAAGAGCTAAAAATCTTCTGGGATTTTATCGAGGAGCGATACGGCATCACAAAAGATACTCAAACAGAAAATGGTTTTTATTTTCATATAGTTGCGCGGCACGTTACTCTACATGGCTACGGCGAGCCTTTACTCGATAAGTATATTCTTGACCGTGTGAGGGCGTNCACAGAGCGAAATATACCAACCTACTTTTCGTGTGTGCCTGCTAATATTAATATTGAACGTATCGAAGAGTTGATGAAACTTGGCTTAGGTGTATTAAAATTTTCAGTTGATGCTCTTGATGATGAGGGTCAAAAGAAAATTAGAGGCAAACGTAATGACTTTACAAAATCCTTTGAAAATATTCAAAAAGTCATTGATTTGAAGCGTATGAAAGGCTTTCAGACAAAGATTGTTGTCACCATGATTGCTATGGGGGCATCTAACGATGATGTTGAGACCCAGCGTAATTTTATGGAAATTTTTAATCCTCTTGATGTGTTTAATTATGTAAAAAGTCAGGATAATCGCTGGTATTATGAAGATGATAAGGAAATTGAGAACAAATCACACTATGTAAGTGAGTATTGTGAATACCCATGGACTTCATTAACTGTTATGGCTAATGGTGAGGTTGTACCCTGTACGCAAGATTTTGACACGGAAATGACTTTTGGCAATGTCCGCGATCATACGCTTGAGGAAATATGGAATTCTGAGGCATATAAAGAATTTCGTCGTTGGCATGTAACTGGTGATTTTCCAAAAGGGAACAAGTGTAATGAGCGTTGTGATTTGCCCAAAATATACCAACGATTACAGAAAAGTCATTAAAGTTGCATAACTTACTTTAAAACAATGCACTGGAGCCTTTCTTTTCTTATCAAACACCCTTAACGAATTAAGAGTTTGACACGGGTAAGCACAAATAATAATATATAATTACGAATTTGAGATATGGTATCTCTTATTCCAGCGAGAAGAAACTCGTCTCAAGGCAGAATTGCCTTGGTAATATCCTAGAATAGGAGCCATAACATGGCACAAGACATAAATCTAAGTGCGAGTATTCGCACGAACCTTCTATCACTACAATCTACAAATGCTCTTTTTGAGCGCACATCTGAGCGCCTTTCCACTGGCCTGAAAGTTAACAGCGCCCTTGATGGTTCGAGTGCTTTTTTTACTGCTAAAAGTTTGAATAACCGTGCCGGTGACCTTGCCGCTCTCAAAGATGGCATGGGCCAGGCTATTCAGACACTAAAAGCTGCAGATAAAGGTATTGAAGCACTTACTACTTTGGTCTCTCAGGCTAAAACCATTGCTGAGCAAGCAAAAGAAGCTTCAGCACAGATATCTAAAATTGAGAGTACTGTTGCAGCATCTACGACAAACACAGCAGCGACTTTGATGTCAGCAGCGTTTACGAGCTTATCTGTCACAAACACATTTATCATTGCTGTTGATGGTGCTTCTTCAACAACCATTACGTTCTCAGCTACAAACAGTATTCAGACGATTTTGGACCTGATAACGGCGACAGATACTGCACTTACTGCAACCTATAACACGACGACGGATAAAATAGAAATTGCAGGTACTGCTGGTACCGAAGTAACTATTTCGGGAACTAATCCTGGGAACTTTGGTATTGCGGCTGGTACGACCGTTTTTGGTTCTACTGGTTCTGGTTCTAGCGTTACTGATCTTGAAGCTGACTTTGAAAAAGTCATGACTGAAATGAATAAGATCTATCAGGATGCTGGTTATAAGGGTNTTAACCTGATTAACGGTAACGACCTGACCGTAACTACCAATGAAAACNNAACGACANTTGTTATCTCGTCATCAACATTGAATGTGACGGGGCTAGGTTTTAGTGCTGCGACGGTGTCGTGGTCAACAGCGTCAAACATAGACACGTCAATAACTGAAGCTTCAACCGCGCTTTCTACTTTGCGGACCACAGCTTCTGGTTTTAGTGCTGACCTTGGTCTATTGAACGTGCGTGAAGACTTTACCGGAGAAATTATTGAAACCCTCGAAGCGGGTGCCGGTCTTCTAGTGAATGCAAGCCTTGAAGAAGAGTCAGCTAACTTGCTGGCCTTGCAGACAAGACAGTCTCTGGGTACCTCTTCTTTGACCTTTGCTAACCAAGTACAAAATAGTGTCTTGGCACTATTCAGGTAAAGTTAAGAAGCCTAAAATGAAGAAATGGGTGGGATATAGTCCCACCCATTTTTTTTGATTAATTGGTAGTAAATCGATAAAATTTTGAAATGGTTTGAAGTTAGGCACCTTGATTTGGTTAAGTATTTTTCGTTTCGGTAGGAAGTTATCGGCACATAATTACCACTCAACTATGAAAAAAATGCCTAGTAAAAGCTTTAATTAAATTATTAAAAATGAGAATTTGAAGAAAAGTGTTTTTATTCAATGATTTAACAAAAAAGTAAGAGTTGGCCCATCTATTGCATTATGATTAACGTAACTTTTTTGATTAACCAAATTTAAAGACTAATGTATATAATTTGAAAAAAAGATGGAATTAACAATTGTTTTTAAGTTTTTGAAATCTGAAAATTTAAAAACAGTAACACAAGGACAAAATTTTTTTAGAGTATCTACATTAACAAGTTGAAAAACATATTCTCGTCTCAAGGTAGAATTGCCCTGAACATATCCTAGAACAGGTAAATAATTTTAAGGTTGCAGAATTGCCCTTACAATATCCTAAAATAGGAGCCATAACATGGCACAAGACATAAATCTTAGTCAGAGTATTCGTACAAACCTTCTATCACTACAGTCTACAAATAAATTATTTGAGCGCACATCTGAGCGCCTTTCCACTGGCCTGAAAGTTAACAGCGCCCTTGATGGCACTAGTGCATACTTTAGTGCTAAAAGTTTGAATAACCGTGCTAGTGACCTTGCCGCTCTCAAAGATGGCATGGGCCAGGCTATTCAGACACTAAAAGCTGCAGATAAAGGTATTGATGCATTAGAATTGCTTGTTGATCAGGCTAAAACCATTGCTCAGCAAGCAAAAGAAGCTTCAGCACAGATATCTAAAATTGAGAGTACTGTTGCAGCATCTACGACAAACACAGCAGCGACTTTGATGTCAGCAGCGTTTACGAGCTTATCTGTCACAAACACATTTATCATTGCTGTTGATGGTGCTTCTTCAACAACCATTACGTTCTCAGCTACAAACAGTATTCAGACGATTTTGGACCTGATAACGGCGACAGATACTGCACTTACTGCAACCTATAACACGACGACGGATAAAATAGAAATTGCAGGTACTGCTGGTACCGAAGTAACTATTTCGGGAACTAATCCTGGGAACTTTGGTATTGCGGCTGGTACGACCGTTTTTGGTTCTACTGGTTCTGGTTCTAGCGTTACTGATCTTGAAGCTGACTTTGAAAAAGTCATGACTGAAATGAATAAGATCTATCAGGATGCTGGTTATAAGGGTATTAACCTGATTAACGGTAACGACCTGACCGTAACTACCAATGAAAACCAAACGACAATTGTTATCTCGTCATCAACATTGAATGTGACGGGGCTAGGTTTTAGTGCTGCGACGGTGTCGTGGTCAACAGCGTCAAACATCGATACATCTATAAGTGAGGCAGTTACTGCGCTCTCTACTTTGCGGACCACTTCTTCTGGTTTTGCTGCTGACCTTGGTTTGTTGACAACGCGTGAGAGCTTTACCGGAGAACTAATTGAAACCCTCGAAGCGGGTGCCGGTCTTCTAGTGAATGCAAGCCTTGAAGAAGAGTCAGCTAACTTGCTGGCCTTGCAGACAAGACAGTCTCTGGGTACTTCCGCTTTGGAGTTTGCAAATCAGGTACAAATGAGTGTGTTACAACTATTTAGATAAAATCTAGAGGTTTCTAATGAAAATGGGTGGGATTTGTCTCACCCATTTTTTTTGATTAACCAGTTGTAAAGCAAGTAAGATTAGAAGTAGTAGGGAAGAGGTTAAAAATGCCATTACGTTTAAAACTAAAACCCCAAGAAAAAATTGTTATTGGTAACACAGTTATCGAAAATGGCTCGAAAAGTGCGACTTTCTTAATTCATAGTAAGTCAATAATTTTACGTGAAAAAGATATAATGCAGGAAGAGCAGGCAAATTCTCCAGCAAAGCGTATTTATTATGTATCCTTATTGATGTATCTGTCAGGGAGCCCAGAGGAGAGTAAAGTTCATCATCCCGCATTTAGGGAACTCACTCGTCAATTTCAAGAGGCCTGTCCCACTCCTAGAGCCATTGAGTTGATTAGTATTATTGGCACGAGGATTTTTAATGAAGATTTCTATGGCGCCTTGAAAAGTGCAAGAAGCCTCATAGAATATGAAGAAAAAGTGCTATCAGAGGCTACAAAAGGGTAAGCGAATGACAGGATCAGGATATGGTGCGTACGATAAAAATATTAAGACAACAGAAAGTCCACATGAGACTGATGCTGCTGTCTTAGAACACGCAGCTCAGATATTACTTGCTGCTCAGACTTTGTTTAAAGCTGGCAAACTTGAGCAGGAGGAAGACTTTTTTATGGCGTTGAATTACAATCAAAGAATTTGGACAGTGATTCAAGCTTTTGCAGCTGAGGAGAACTCACTTCCAGATCAGTTAAGAGCCAACCTTATAAGCTTAAGCATATTTGTTGATAAGCAAACCTATAAGGCACTAGCAGAGAATGATCCCAAGAAACTTGATGTTCTTATAAACATAAATAGGCAAATTGCGGCTGGATTTCGCTCAATTCCCCCAGCACTAGAAAAAGCTGCTTCTGAGCCGTCAGTAGAAGAAAAATTAGCATAAACTTTTATTTTTTTGGTGGCTAATTTCGTGAGAAAAATGCATATGCTACGCCAAATAACACCTAGTTAACTGCTAGGAATTGGCTTTAAATGAAAAAAATTGACAACCAAGATTTAGCTAGTAAGGGCACAACAGACTCAACTGATGTGCTACTTAGAGATGCAATTAATTATCATAACACAGGTGATTTAGAAAAAGCTGAAATTAACTATCGTAAGATTTTGGAAGTTGACCCAAAGAATTCCAACGTACTACATCTTTTGGGTTTTTTGGCTCACCAACTGGGTTTTTTAGAAGAAGGTCTTGCTCTTATAAAGGAGGCTATTTCATATGAGCCAAATGTATTTCTATTTCATTCTAATTTTGCAAAAGTTTGCTTAAAGCATAAAGACCTAGAACAAGCAGAAATTGCATACCGTCGGTGTCTAGAAATCGAAAGTGGCGATCTGGATATTATGAACGACCTCGCGAATCTACTCCGTACAAAAGAGAAAGGCCCAGGTACTAAGTCACTGCAGGAGGCCGCAGATTTACTTAGTAAAGTTGTAGTGCAGAAACCGATGGTTCCTGAATATCAAATCAATTTTGGAAATGTTCTTCGTGATAACCTTCAATATGATGAAGCTGTTACTTGCTATGAAAAGGCGATGGAGATAGACCCTAATTTTTCTGGGGCAGCGTTTCGAAATATTGGATTAATCCATAGTCTAAAAGAGGATTACGATCTTGCAAAGGAATTTGTGGATAAAGCATTAGAGGTTGACCCAAAAGATAGTGAGGCACTCAATAATTTAGCTCAGGTCTTAATATCTGATCATCAGTTAGATAGAGGCATTGAGTGTTTTGAGAAGGCGATAGAATTAGACCCAAATAATTCCCTTATATATACGAACATGGGTCGAGCACTAATGCGTCGAAGACGCGATGAGGAGGCACTTGAAGCATTTCAAAGATCAATGGAAATAGATGTTTCTGCAACTGATGCTTATTATCTATTTGCCGCGACCCTTAGGCAGATGGAAAAGCTTGAGGAGTCTGAAAATTTTATTCGGGCTGCATTAAAATCATTTCCTGATGAACCACTCTTGTTATGTGAGCTTGCGAATAATCTTCAATGTCAATTTGAATTTGAGGAATCAGAAAAATACGTTCGAAAAGTCCTTAAAATGAATCCTAATCATGGCCCCGCGTTGGTCACACTAGCAATAGTATTGGTCCACACGGGAGAAAAAGCGGAGGTCCTTGAAATATATAGAAAAGCAATTGAATTAATGCCTAATAATCCGACCGTAACTTACAATTATGCCTTAACCTTATTTTGCTATGGTCATTTGGAGGAAGCTTGGAAAAACTATTTCTCTCGTTGGGAAACTGAGAGTTTTAGCTCGCCTGTCCGCTCATTTCCTCAAGCTCAGTGGGATGGGTCATCTTTGAAAGACAAAAAAATAGTAATTTATGGCGAGCAGGGTTTAGGTGATGAGATACGTCACGCAAGTATGATACCAGATATGTTAGAATTGGGTGCAGAGGTCCATATAGAGTGTGAACCCAGACTAGTTGATCTTTTCCAACGTTCCTTTGCAGACGCCAAGGTGTTTCCCTGTCCATACACAGAAGCAGAAACCGGTGAAGTGGATTTTGACTATCAGTCTGCTATCCTCGATCTTGGTGGCTTCTTAAGACCAACAATTGATAGTTTTCCTAGTGAACCAAACCACTCATTCCTAAAACCAAATCCATTGCGAACTGTATTTTGGGGGGAGAGGTTGAGAGCACTTGGAGCTTGTCCCAAAGTTGGAATGATTTGGCAAAGCACAAAGGCTGTTGGTGGACGTGGCCGTTGGGGTGCTACTGTAGAGGAATTGGCGCCAATTCTTTCAATTAAAGGAATAGACTTTATTAACCTTATGTATGTTGAATGCAAAGAAGATCGAGCAAAAATGCAAAAACTTTATGGGGTAAATTTACACACATGGGATGATATAGATCTGAGAAATGATCAAGATGACCTTTGCGCCCTGATCTCAAATTTAGATCTAGTGGTTTCTCATACATCTTCAGTTGCTTACACAGCAGCTGGCCTTGGGGTGCCAACATTTAATTTTATGCCTATCAAAGAATACTTTGACTTATTAGGTGACCCTGAGGCACCGGGCTGGGCACCGTCATTGCGTTATTTTCGCAAGAGAATAGATGAAGATTGGGGCGCAATCATGAGTGACATAGCAATTGAAATTAGGGCTAAGTTTAACCTTTAAACATGTCCTACCAGCAAGTTCTTCCTCCATCAATGGACATAATACTTCCTGTCATGTAGGAAGACGCATCTGAAACCATGAAGGCGATGGCTGCTTTGTATTCATCTGCACTTGCCATGCGTCCCATTGGAATTAGATTGGTTAACTTTTTTACAAAATCTTTTTCTTGTTCTGTGTAAACGCCACCAGGCGCAATCGCATTTGCACGAACCCCTTGGTCAGCCCAATATGTTGCCAGGTAGCGGGTCAATCCGATTAGGCCACTTTTGACAACCGAATAAGTAACAGGTTTTACTGGTTGGTTCTTGTCATTTAATCCTGGTTTTTTATAGAGTCTTTGATCAGGAGCTATAAGTGCTAAATCAGAACAGACATTTAGAATGACCCCCTTGCCTGCCTGTGACATGGCTACTCCATAAGTGCGTGAGCATAAAAAAGCTCCCGTGAGACCAACAGCGAGATCTTTGTTCCAGAAATCAAGTGGAAGTTCTTCTAGTTGCAAGCATCCTTTATCAGTAATATCCTCTATACTGGGATTGTTGGCAGCATTATTAATTAATATATCAATATGCCCAAATTGATTTAATATTTCTTTACAAGATGATTTAACTTGATCTGGATTGGTGATGTCCACACAAAGACTTGAACAGCGCTGTCCATATTTTTTTCTTAATGTTTGTGCTGCATAGTCTACTTTATCCGAATCAATATCTAATAAGATTGGAATTCCACCGCATTCAAGAATAGCTTCCGCGTGTTTTTGGCCAAGCAATCCTCCACCACCTGTTATGATAGCAACCTGGTCATTAAGTCTAAATGAAGCCAAAACTGATCCTGAAATATTTTCTTTTTCTGTCAAGATATTCTCCTAGCGGGTTTGAGCTCCATCAACACATAGTAACGCACCAGAAATAAACCGCGCTCGTGCTGAGGTCAGAAAGATAACTGCATCAGCAATTTCCCTTGGTTCCGCTAGTCGTCTCAAGGGAACCTCGCTTTGTAAATATTTTTTTAAATGGTTTGGATTTTTTCTCATTTGTGTTTCCCAGTGCCCGCCAGGTACTAAGACATTACCCGGGGCAACTGTATTTACCCTAATGCCCTCAGGCCCAAGTTGCCGCGCTAGATTTTTTGCAGCTTGTTGCAGGCCAGCTTTAGCCGAACTATAGGGAATTGGGGCAGCAATGGCTTCCACCCCAGCGATTGATGAGATAAAGGTAATGCTTGGGTTGTCCCGGCCTTTAAGATGAGGGATAGCACTTGTAGCAAGGCTCATGGAACCAATCAGGTTAAAATCCATGACCGATTGCCACTCATCAGTTGATATATTCCACCCAGATGAACCTGAACCTGAGCCTATGTTCGCTATCACTCCATCTAAACCGTTAAAACTATCAATTAATTGTTTAATAGCCTTGTTGATAATTTTTTTCTTGTTTAGATCACCGCAAAAAACAACAACGTTCTTTTCACTATATTTTTCTGATAAATTTTTATAAGCATTTTCTAATTTTCTTTCGTCACGTCCAGAGATTTGTACCCTTGCCCCTTCTTGTAGCAATATTTCAGCTACTGCGAACCCAATACCTGAGCTGGAGCCGGAAACAAGCAGACTCTTATTTTTTAAACCCAGCTCCATGAAGCCTCCTTTACCATTTTGTTTGATTTGACAGTTGTTGCTCAACGAATTTTCTATTTTGGATTGCTAGCTCTATTTCATCCCCATCTTCACCACGTGCAACTTGCAAGACAAAGTGACGTTTAAAACCTGCTCTGCATATCAATTTAAAACAAGTAGGAAAGTCTGCATTCCCAACTCCGAGTGGGACTGAATTGCCACCAAGTATGCGGTCTTTTACGTGAACGCTACCAAGAAAGGGCGTAAGCAATTTAAGTTCTTCCGTTGGGTCATAACCAAGGGCAGCGCTGTTGCCAATATCAAAATTAGCTTTAATTGATCGATGGTTAATTGACTTTAAAATGCTACTAAATATGGTTGGATGTAAGTCTGTTTCCAAATGCAACTCTATATTTCTCACAGCTGCCCTTGGCCCCAATGATTGCATGAGTGAGACGAGGCTATGTTGATGGGCTACTGTGTTTAGTGATGAAAGGTCAACAAAAGGAAGAACTATGTAAATTACTGATAATTTAGCCGCTTGGTCTATAAGCCAGTTTAGATGGTTCACAGCTTCGCTTCGTACGTTGCCATCAGAATCAATGAGCAGTTCTTCCATGTAATAATCAGCACATATGGAGCGAATACCGACACCACTTTTATTAGTTAAATTGTGAAGACTTTTAATTCCAACATTGCTACTGAGAGGATTTAGGTGTTGATTGGGCTTCTCAAATATCCATTCTATGCAAGAGATGTTTGCTTTTTTAGCGTTTGCAAATTCATTACGCCACAGCATGGCTGGAAATGCCTGAATGCGTCCATCAATGGGAGGAAGAAGCCTGCCCTGCATGATGGCAATGTCATTCATTTAATTAGTTCCACTAATTCAACAAAGGTACCATCCGGATCCTGACAAAATGCTACTTTTACGTAGCCATCAGGGGAAATGCTGGGCGGATCATTAAAAGAAACCCCTGCTTTTGTAAGGCGGGTGTATAGTGCGTCCAGGTTATTAACATTTAAAGCGAGGTGTGTTGGTCCAATTGCATTTAAGGGTGTCGAGTTTGTTGAGGCTGGATTTTCAAAGCATACCAACTCTAGTGATGTTGTGCTGTTTTCACCAACTAGTTTGGTGGTTTGAATTTTAACATTTTGCATATTGAGAAGGCTATCTATGAAAGGTCCAGTTTCTTCTCTAATAGGAACTTTTTGAAGACCGATAAGATCAGTATAAAAATGTATGGATTTATCCATATCACTCACAACAATACCCATATGACGTATGCTTGTCATTTAGTGCACTCTTGTAAAATTTCATCAAGGACATCCAGTCCCTCGCCAAGAGCATCTTCCGGAATAGTTAATGGGGGGCCAATCTTAATGGACTCTCTTCCTGTGTGTACCAATAAAACACCTTTTCGCATGGCTTCCTCACAAATTTGACTAGCAAAAAAACTTGCACCATTTTCTGTGTTTGTGTCATTGAAAATTAATGAACCAAGCATGCCGACCCCCAGAACGTGTGAAATATACTCCGGATACCTTTTTTGCATATCACTTAGTCGTTTGTGTAGGATTGCCCCTTTTTTCATAGACTTTTCAACAAGCCCACGACGCTCAATTTCCTCTAAATTGGCAAGGCCGGCGGCGCAGGACAATGGGTTCGCTGAATGGGTACTGCTCATGGAGCCAATTTCTGGTAAATCCATTACATCCGCCCTGCCAAGAACGGCGGCAAGAGGGAGGGATGAACTTATCCCTTTGCCGCAACATATGATATCTGGTTTTACATTATAATGCTGGTATGCAAAAAGAGGACCTGTGCGGGCGAAGCCAGATTGAATTTCATCGAATGAGACTAAGAAGTTATTTTCTTTTGCAAATGCTACCCAAGCTTGTACATATCGAACAGGGAAAAAGGCTGCAGCCCAGCCGATATAAGACTCAAATATTATTCCACCTATGTCCTTTTTCAGGTTTATCCCTTGTGATTTTAAAATTTCAATGTCTCTCTCAAATCTAACATTGCCGTCTTCAGTTTTTGGATTTCCATCCTTGTCCCAAGGATAAGGAAAGGGAAGGCGGAAAATATTGGGATCGTCGTAGCCCATCCATTTTCTTTGAACATGGCTTGAACTAATTTGCGCAGCTCCCATGGTACGTCCATGGTAACTGCCATCAAAAGCGATAATGCCAGGTCGTCTTTTGTTTTTTTTATGCGCGTGTAGACGCATTAATTTTATTGCAGTTTCTGTAGCTTCCGTCCCTGCAGAAACAAGATAGGCTTTTTCTATTTCCTCAGGTGTATTCTCAATTAGTTTCTGCAAGAAGTCAGCCCTGACTTCAGAGACATACGTGTATGTATGCAATAAATCTTTATCTATGATTTTCTTTAATGACTGAATAATAATATTGTTGGCGTGCCCAGCATTAGCAACAAAAATAGTAGATGTAAAATCTATCCAGCAGTTGCCCCATTTGTCAAATACCTGAAAGTCTTTTGCCCTGTCCCAAACAATTGGCAGTTGGCCATGCATTGAGCGTGACTCAACGTGATCTAGTCTTTTAAAGATCTCAACTGATTGGGGAACTGGAAGTGGTGTCTTAATGCACCTGTAACTCGTTTTCACAAGCGGAACACTAACAGGACATTGTGAAAAATTAAAAGTGACCATGATTTATTTTTGACCCAAAATTTTATTGGCATAATTAAGTGTCTTGATGAGTGATTGTGGATGGTGGTCTGCATAATAATCCAAATAATTAAAATCTTCAGGTGTATCTATTTCTATAGAAAATGGGGTTATGAAACCCAAAATTTTCGGTCCATACAAACTTCCTTCTTTTAGTAAAGTATTGCGTCGCACAAGCTCAACGTAGCCATTTGGGTGATATGCCTTAGGAAATAATTGGCGAGGTAAGTTGAAATATTCTGGTCTTGGATCATCAGGGAAGAATCCAGTCAAATAGCCGTCCTCAATAGCCATCATTTTTTGAGGAGGTTCGGGTAACTCGTGTACAGAGCGCAGACCAGTAGCATCTGGTGTATTTTTTAGTAAATTGATAGCCTGCTCAACTAAATGGATTTCGCGAATGGGAGTTGTGGGTAGCAACATGACCATAATGTCTGGTTTATAATTTTCAAGTAACTCCAATTGTTTAAAAGCATGTGCAATGTAATCTATTGCAGGAGATTCATCACCAGAGAGCTCAGACGGCCGTATAAAAGGAACTTCTGCTCCATATGCTTTTGCAATTTTGGCTATTTCATCATTGTCTGTTGATACAACAATGCGATCAATTTCATTGCAAGATAAGGCTGTAATGATAGAGAAAGCAATTATTGGATGGCCGCATAAGGGGCGAATGTTTTTTTTTGGCACTCCTTTTGAGCCACCACGAGCTGGAATGATTGCACAAATATTCATAGTCAGCTTACATCTTTGCTTGGCATAGGCTTATGGGCAATAGCTAGCAGCATCACTTCGTTTGAAAAGCGAATAAATTTATTTAAACTTTCTGGCCATGGAGCATTCATGTGAGGGCGAAAAGGAAGAGAAAGCTTTCTGAGTAAATAGACTAATGGTTTTAGGAAAGGGTACTTCCAAACAATTGGGAGTTGAATGAAGTGTTTGACCTGAATGCTATCAAAGCCAACAAGAGCCATAGCGTCCTTGAGAGAGACAGCTGTAAAAGGTGTGACGTGAGTATGGTCACAATAGAACGGCCCCCAATGAGTGTGGGTCCAGCTTGGTGTCATAATTATCGCTACACCTCCGGGTGCCAGAGCATCAAAAGCTTTTTGCAGTAAAATCGTTGGTGTGTGCATATGCTCAATTACAGACTTGGAAAACACAACATCAAAACTGGTTTTTTCAAAGGGCATTGGTTGATTGTTTAGATTAGCAATACGGACGTCAAAATCTGGAGATAAGGAAGGTGCACTAGGCGAAATATCTGTTCCAGCAACTGTAAATCCAATTTCATCAAAGGCGGATAAGAATTCACCTCGGCCACATCCAATGTCAAGGAGACGACCCTTTTCCCCAAGATGGTTTTTAGAGATCCAGTTTGCTAATTTTTGAGGGTAGGTACCAAAGGGAGTGCGTTCTTTGTTGTACGTCACATCAAGGTATGTGCTTTTTTCCATTATAGACCTATGATCTGGCTCTCGGGAGGGACAAACAGTTGCGTTCCAATTCCAAGTTTCAGAATTGTAGGCTTTATCATCAATGTAAATGTGGGCTGTTGGTTTATTCAGATAAAGTTTGTGATAAAGAACGCCCCATTCTGACATTTGTTTTTCTGTAAGCTCTCGCCAATCAATTCCAGTTGTTGCACCACGTGCAGTAAGTAAAAGTATCTGATTGCCATCTTCATACAATTTGTTGACGACAGCAATGCGGTCATTAAATGGTTGCGCTTCTGCGTATGCACCCTCTGTGTTGTTACACAGTGTACCATCAATATCAAAGCAATACGTTTTTTTATCTTTCAATGCTAATCCCAGTAACGTAATTTTTTAGCTGCAATTAGTTCCCCATCGGTTATTTGCTTTTCCTTAACACCCATGGCAATTGGTATTTTGCGGACCTGAGCGACTAACTGCCTGAGCCCTGGGCCTTCGAGAGATGCCGCTTGATCAGATCCATACATAGCTCTTTCAAGAGTTATGTGGCGCTCAATTGCGGTAGCGCCAATAGTGGCTGCAATTAGTGAAGGAGAGACGGATGCCTCATGACCACTGTAGCCAACTGGGCATTTAAAACGTTCTCTCAAATCAATTATACCAAGTAAATTGAGGCGTTCCTCTGGAACAGGGTACTCTGATACTGTATGCATCAGGGTGAAAGGGCAGTTGTATTTACGAAACTTATCCACTACAAATTTAATGTCACTATATGTACACATTCCGACAGAGATAAACGTGGGCTTTCCCTCTTTCGCTACCGTTTCTATGAATTCCTTGTGGGTGGTCATAGCTGAGGCGATTTTATTATATTTGCAATTGTAGTTTCTCAGAAACTCTTGTGAAGGTAGGTCCCAAGCCGAGGCAAACCACTCAATTCCTTTTTCATTACAATAACGATCAATTTCATTGTACTCAGTAGTTCCAAATTCTAGGCCTTCTTTTTGTGCCCTTAGTGTTGTACCCCATGGGCTTTCTCGTGGGGAGTTTAATAGTTTTGGTGTGTAGACAATTTCAACTGTTCGCTTTTGGAATTTGACGGCATCGCAACCTGCACTTTTAGCCATATCAATAAGCTTTTTTGCGATCTCAATATCACCGTTGTGATTTATACCTATTTCTCCAATTATAAAAACATGCTTTGGGATAGGCAAACTACTTGAATTGATAAAATCTTCCATTCTTTAAACCTTGTTGGTTTTTTTTGGTTAGTTGGGCTCTGGGTTGGGCAATGATTATGCTGGTTTTTTTTAAAATACTATTTAGAAGGGTTATGAAATTATCTTTGGAAAATACCATTGGGGTGAAATTTTTTCTATCGGCCTAGGCTACTTTAATCGCTTCGGCGACCTTCCATCTAAAATCATTTTTGGGTGGGGCCCAGTTAGTGGATTTCAGGGATGCTTTAATGTAGTTATCTGGTATTGCTTTCTTTCCGTTAACGTAGTCGGAGAATGTGCGATGTAGTTCAATGATTCTCTCTGGAGAAATCATTGGGTTATGAATGGTAGAATGATCTCGGAATGAAATTTCAGTTGCCATGCCTCTAAACCCCGGATCTGTTCGCAATTCAATAAAACCTAACTGCGCAGCTACTGTATGAATCCCAGTTCCTATATACGGAGCAACAATAGAAACATCGTAGCTGTCGGGATTGATTTTCTGGATTAAGCGTACTGTGTCAAAAATATCTTCCTCAGATTCTCCAGGGTACCCCATCATGACATTTGCTGTGCTCCGGATACCTGCCTCTCGTAGATTGGAGAAGCTATGGGCAAGGCGTTCATTATCTACATTTCGTTTTAGAATGTGGCGACGAAACCATTCCCCTCCAGCTTCAACTCCTAGGCCGACACCGTCGCAGCCTGACTTTTGAAGCATTTGGGCTGCTTCCTTTGTGATAAATTCCGCAGAGGTCGCAATCCAGAAAGGCAAGTTTATTTCTTTAATCCAGACTTTGGAAAACAGCTCACCCCATTCATGAGCTAATTTTCCCGGCATTAAAAGGAAATTGTCATCACAAAAAACGATACGTTCTAAATTCATATTTTCAACATGATGTTTAATTTCACGAACGGCTACCTCAGGATGTTTGCGTCTGAAGAACTTTCCGGCAGCGCGCAAACTTTTTTGAATTGTTCCATTTACACAATAAGTGCATAGAAAAGGACAGCCACGCGACATTTCAAAATATCCTGTCCAATAGAGTTTTCCATCATATGGCTTGTAAAAATGCCTTTGATCCCAGATTTCTAGGTTTTGGATGGGCAAATCATCCATTTCAATAAAGGGTCTAATGGGGTTGTTTCGAACTTTACCATTTTCTTTATACCATAAATTGGCTACGGCTTGTGGACTTATACCTTGTTCCAGGTATTCACATATTTCGACAGCTGCAGCTTCGCCTTCTCCTTGAATAAGATAGTCGATGTTGGGGTTTTCAATCATCACATGCGGAGCAGCTGAAGGGGTGGGACCTCCAACCATTACTGGTAAATTTGGGTTATTTTTTTTTGCTATTTCGAGAAAATGATGTGCATACGGGTAATTATCTTCAACAATGCTTGCTATTAGCAGTTCGGGAGAAAATAGATTAAGTTGTTCAATAAATTTTTTATCAATTTGTTTTTGAGACATTCCCTCATACATATGATCCAGAGGAACAGGAATAACTATTCCAGCTTCCTCTCGCAAATCATTATCGTGGTTGCTAGCTTCTAGGAATGTTGTATCAAATAATTCAATTTTATGTCCGGCCTTAGCTAAAACAGTTATTATAATGGCCAACCCTGTTGGGATACGGCCATAGCCTCCAGTATTTGCATACAGCGCCAAAATTTTCATTAACTTACTCGATTTCTGTAGGTATTACGTTTATCTATATTTCACCAGTTTAAACCGCCATACTTTTATAGGTTATGAGCTTATAGATGCACCAAACTTTTGCAAGCAACATTAACAAAGAAAAATCGTTGCAGATGTTAGACTTTTTGTATTTACAATTTGTAAAAAGCTGCTGGACAAATTTTAAGTTTTAAACCTAATGTTGAGATGCCCACTAAAGCTACACGATAATACAATTTAGAACTTAAAAAGTGCTGGGTGATAAAATAAAAGACGCTTAATACGTATTTGAGCTAAAACGGGGTAAATACTTTTGCAAAGAGGGCTCAAACTTTTACGTCTACAAGTTTACCTGAGGTAGACGTCTGTTGTGAATTTGCAACACCAGTAGCAGAGCTGTTTGAATCTTTGGAAAGCTCTTGTGTATCGCTACCTTTTATTATTTTTTTACCAGGCACTTCATCACGAATTTCTTCGCGAATTGGCTGTTCCATAAGAATCTTTTGCTCTTGATTCTTCTCAATAGCTGCACGACCCACCATTGTTGTAATGCTAGGTGAACTTCCGTAATTAATATCTTTAATGTCCATCATTCTGATGCACCATAATTTTCTGTTCTAGAAATTTAAAATAACAATAATTAACGTTTAACAGTACCACATTTATTACAAAAAAACACCCTTTTTTTTCAAAAAAATAGTTTTTTTAATTATGTGTTTAAATTCAATGATTTAGATAAAAAAATGGGTTAAAAGTTAGGTAGATTTGAAACAGTTTTTTTTGAGATTGGTGAAATTATCTTACACGAGTAGTGATTAAAGAAACATAACAAAAATAGTTTTGTAAAAAGATGATTTCTGTAATCTCATAATTTACTTGTAAATTAACAACCATATTTTCAAAAAATTGTTTATTAAAGGAAATTTGAGAGACTGAGTTGTCGGACACGAGCTAAAGCCTGATATGATGCTTCCAATGTATTTTGTTGATCTAAAAGTTGTGAGTAGACCTCTAGTGGATCAGCGTCCTCGTAACTTGAAATTATACCATTGTAAAAATTGATGAGAGAATTATTTGTCTTAGTTGTCTGATCTATAAGGATTCGATCAAACCCTATGTCTCTGCTCACCTGTTCTATATTGCTTTTTAATTCTGAGCCAAAAGGTTCAGTACCGCCTGGGTTACGATCCAGGGCACTTTCAATTAAATAAATTGCCTCTGTTGTTCTTGATGTATTTTGATCAAGGCCACCCCCAGTATTAAAAACACCCTGAGCAATATGAAATAAACCACGAATTGCTTTCTCGAAAGCTGGGTCAATAGCCGTTAAATCAATATTAAAAGATCTGGTTTTATTAACGTTGTGTGATTGCGTTATTTCGTCGCCACTATAATAAGATATATTACTAGTCAGAGTCGGGGACGTATCACTTGCATCTGTTGATGCAACACTTTCACTTGTAGTTATGACCCCGCCTGTGTTTGAAGCAATAGTGTAAGTACCATCATTAGCCGATGTATTAGCCCCGGAAATAGTAATTGTCGAACCAACTGATAAATTTGCGAAGGCATTAGCATTAGCCGTCGTGATCACCGTTACTGCCTTGTTATCTGTATTTGCGGGCTTATTATCTGTGGCTGTCGTTCCAGTAGCCGTACCGTTGCCCGCAGTAGTCGCGGATGTGACGGTTGTAAATGAAGTTCCTGCTGTATCTGCGGTAAGAGTGATAATGCCACCACCGCCTCCACTAGCTGCTGCTGTAACAATTTCCGAACTTGCCGAGTCGGCGTTGATTGCGGCGGCAACTTTTGTAGTAATATTATTGAGTGCAGTTGCTGAGTTACCTGCTACCGCACCGCCGGTACCATCACCATTGGCCGTCAAGTCATTAGAGACAACACTATAAACAACTGCGCCAAGCCCGTTTATATTTACAGAGATCGAGTCACCTGCAGCGAAAGTGTTGGCCAAAGTAACGTTATCAATTTGTGCTACAGCAGTTAAATTGGTTGATGTCGATGTGGATGTAAAAGCTGTACCGGCTGTGTCCGATGTAAGTGTGATCTCGCCTGAATTTCCAGCGGCTGCAGTTATGGAAGCACTAATCGTTGCATTTGCATTAATGGCAGCAAATAAATTGTCACGGATTGCATCAATATTTGCTTCAGATCCGGTAACAGTATATGACACGTCTGTACCGTTCACATTAACGCTATAGACGTCTCCGGCCTTGACAGATCCAGTAAGGGTAACAGTATTGACCTGTGTTGCTAGATTTCCGGTGGTGATTGTGTTAGCGGTACTATTAAAAGAAAGATTGGTATATCCTGCTCCTGTTGGATTCGACGGAAACCCAGTAGAGGCAGTCATTTTATGATGTACATGGTTATCTCGGTAGGTGGGATAAACTATGTTGGCTCCATCATATTTAGACTGCAGATCACTCAAGGTGGTTAAGCCTAGATCAACGGGTTTAGTAGACACCCGTCCGCCACTAAATAAGTATTCTCCATTTATATCTGTATTTAAATAGGACTCCAGACTTTGAAGAGCTCTAAAAGCATTGTCTTGTATGTTTTTTACATCTTCAAGTCTTGTCTGACTACCTCCTCTGAAAGTAATCAATTCTCTTCTGAAGCTGCTCAGCTCTTCATCTATGCCATCCAAGACTGTCCCTGTTACTTGTAGACGCATATCCATTAGGCCATTAGTCAAATTGTAGTTTTCCAGTAAATTCCTTGTAGTTTCGCTATTTATCAAGCGTTCACTATTTTTTGCTATACCAGTATAATCGGTTGATTTCTTCTCAGTCGCCAACTGTACCTGCTTTTCTTGCATCAGGGTTTGCCCGCGCTGCATATATTTTAAGAGCTGATTATTTGCTGAAAGTGTAGTTATACGTGACATGGTCAGACCCCTATGCTCCTATCGAATGACTCTATCAAGGGCATCAAACATATTCTGGATTACTGAAATAAGCCTCGCAGCGGCTGAATAGGCTTGTTCAAAAAGGATTAAATTAGACATTTCCTCATCTAAATTTACCCCCCTTACAGAATCGGATTTTAGTTGTAGACTATCTCGTAATGTCTCTTGAAAACTAGCGTCGAGCTTGTTGTTGTCAGCTAAACTAGAGTTTGTTGCAACGATCGCTGAGGCATAACTTTCGAACGATGTGTTGAGTGAACCTAATCCACCTGATGTGTTGAATTGATTATTGGTCTTAAAAAGAGAAACTATTTCAGTGATTGTTGTATCGTCACCAACACTCAGCAAGTATTCACCTGATGCTCCCCGGTTAGAATCCCATTGAACTGCTGCAGTTGATATATTTGATGGAGTTGTAGATATATCACTCCTAACGGCTAGTGTTCCAGAGATTCGAACATCTGCCAGGTGCATGCCAATGTTCGTAAGTAATGTGTTTGTATTAGCTTGAGTGACAGTCATGTCCATTCCACTATCGTGGGATATTCTTAGGCGTTGGCCGGAGCCATCTGGGATAATTGTTGCAGTTACACCTGTGGCTGATGTGTTAATTTTTGTGGCGACTTCTGTCAGGCTATCCCCTGCTGTAATGGAGACAGTTGAGCCCAATAAACCAGTTGAGTCACGAAAGCTCAGAGTTGCTGCTGTTGCTGTGAATGTGGTAGCGACAACATCACTTTCATGTACATTCTCATTTTGGTTATCGACAAAAAAATCATTTAGACCAAAAAAATTAGAGAACCCAGTAACTGTCTCGTCGATCACACCATCAGCATTAGCATCAAAGGCAATCTCTGCGTCACCAGCACTACTACCATTGGCAGTAGCGGTTTCATCACGAAAGGCTAAATTCAGTGTTGTTGAATTAAGATCTATTTCCATCTTCCCAGTTGCAGCTGAAACTGTAGCCGAGGATGCCCCATTGGCTCTCAGCCAAGCTTGAATGTGGGCGGAAACTTCATTGATTGTCCAACTTCCTCGGCTAGCTTTTGCATCATCATCCGTGCCCGAACCGCCATAATTGACCTGCATAATTGTGTTTAAGGTGGTTATCGCTGACTGGTCTCCAGTATTATCGAATAAAATGATACTAACGTCATCAACGCTACCTGTTGGGTCCAATTTAATTGTCTGAGTTGATGGTGATACTAGTGCACGGGTGCCAGACATGGTTTGTGATCCAGGAAAAGCTGTTCCCCTGTTGTGAACTTGGTTAAAGGCATCGCGAATTTCGGCAGCCATTTCGTCAAGTTGGCTTTGTAAATTAGGTAATACGGTGTCACGAAGATCTAACATACCTTTGATTAGACCACCACGAACTTCATCGGTAATGTCATTGCCTGCGATTGCTGTGCCAACAAACAGACCTGCGATATCCCCCTCTGCATGGGTTGTGGTGGGTGTGATAGCACTTGCAGCGGAATGAGTTACTGTACTTGGAAGGTTGTCAACCAAAGTTCGGCCTGCTGATGTAAATATTACTACATCGCCATCAGAGCGGTAAAAATATGCCGTATCAATTAGCTTTGACAGTTCATCTATGGACGCATCACGCAGATCTTTCAGGTCTGTTACGTCTTTACCAGACGATGAATAGCGAACTATTTTATCATTGAAGTCACCAATTTCTGCTGCAAGTGCTGTAATTTGTGTAGCAGCATCACTAATTGCTTGGTCTGCCTGTAAGCGTAGGTCCTGAATTGTCGCAGACATTTCTTGTAATTTTTGAGTTACGTCCTCTGCACGCCGAACTGCTTCTGCTTGATCTAGAGACTTCTCAGGTGACAGGGCAAGTGTTTCTAAAGACTCAGTAAATTCACCAATCATATGGCCGATTGATTTATTATCTCCCGGTGCTCCAAACATTTCTTGCATACGCTCATAATAGATGCGTTGTGATGCAAACATTTCGTAGGTACAACTCTCACTGCGCAGGTTTTTTAGTAGACCTTCGTCAATGACACGCCTTACTTCAGCAAGTTGGACTCCAGCACCTCTTCCAGAGACGACCCTCGCTTCCATTTTAATATCTTTACGTGAGTATCCCTCAGTATTAACGTTTGCGATATTGTTGGCGACGGCCTCTAATGCTGATTGATTAGTTAGAAGTCCGCTTTGTGCAGTTCTTAGTGCGCCAGTTATTGTTCCACCCATTATGTTTTCCAGCTCTCCTAGAGGGATCGATCAAGTGATAGTGCGAGATTACGTGGAGCCGAGTGGACGTCATTTTTATCGGCAGTACCTTTTGCAGAATAAGTTCCTGGTCCAGGTTGTTGAGTTTTGACGGCATCTGCAACCATCGCGACTACTCTGCGATTTGCCTCAATGGTAATTTTCAAAAGTTGGGCATTTTCTTGAATCATTGTGTTTACTGTTTCACCTAATTCACGAAGTTTTTTGCGAAGTTCTGGGGTAGCATTGTCGAGGATAGAGGGGTCATCAATTAAGCATTGTATACGGGTTTCGTAGATGCGACTCAAATTGCCTTTTTCATCAAGGTATTGGGTTGCCTCGTTGGCATTATTGTTGATGAGTGCCTCATTTTCCTTTTTCAAAAGCCTGGCAAGGCGTTCGGTAATTTCAATCAAGTCATTTACTCTGCCTGTTGAGTCCATAATTATTTGACCTCCTGAAGTTTGAGCATTTCATGAAAAATATTGTCAGCAAGGCCAATACCGCCTTTTTTGGCAATAACTTTGCCGTATTCATCTACCTGTAGTGAGCGCCACATCTCTTCACCTGTGCCACCTCCAAAAGGTCCCTCAGCTCCGAGGTTTGCGAACATTGGCTTTAACATTTGGCTGAGAAAAGAAGCCTCAAATTCTTGCGCAGTTTTACGTAACTGATTAATGTTACCTCTAGCGACAGGCGTGATTTTAGAATTAGTAGGAATCATTGTAGCTTCTAGAGAGAGCGTGTTGGATGTTGATGGGATGTTCATTACATTACCTCAATTGAGGCTTGCATGGCACCGGCAGCTTTAATTGCCTGGAGTATGGTAATCATATCGCGGGGACCAATTCCAAGAGCGTTTAAACCGTTTACCATCTCTTGTAAGGTGATGCTTTCATTAACAACAGCCAATCGATTATCAGCCCCTTGATCAACGCCAACATCAGTTCGTTCTGTTGTCTGTGTGGTACCGACTTCTGCGAAAGGGCCAGGCTGCGAGACTTGCTGAGCTTCACTAATTCTGATGGTCAAGTTGCCCTGAGCAATAGCGACTGTGCTGATGCGAACATTTTCACCCATAACTATGATGCCCGATTGTTCATCAATAATCACTCGTGCCAATTGATCTGGCACGATGCGGAGTTGTTCAACATCGGTCAGTAAATTGACAACGTTTCCTTGATAATCACGAGGAACCAGTATTTGGACGGTGGTAGTGTCTATTACAGTTGCTGCTGACGTCCCAAGAAATGCATTTATTGCCATGGCAATGCGACGTGCCGTTGTGAAATCTGGATTGCGAAGAGTCATTTTGACATTCTTAAGATTTGCCAACTCAAACTTGACTTCGCGTTCAACAATACCCCCGTTGGCTATGCGTGCGCTGGTTGGAACTCCTTTGGTAATCGTTTCTGCATTACCTGCTGCTGAGAAACCACCAACTGCTAATTGCCCTTGTGCAACGGCATAAACTTCGCCATCTGCACCAAGGATGGGCGTGACTAGTAGAGTGCCTCCCAACAAACTTGAAGAGTCTCCCAAAGAGCTGACGGTTACGTCAATTCGGGAGCCTTTACGAGAGAAAGGAGGGAGTTTTGCTGTTACCATTACTGCAGCAACGTTTTTAGAATCTAGACCGGCATCTGTTGGTTTTACGCCAAGTCGGTTAAGCATTGCTTTTAAGCTTTGCTTCGTAAAATGTCCGTTTTTCATGGAGTCACCGGTACCGCTTAAGCCAACAACTAAGCCATAACCAACCAACATGTTATCTCGCACGCCTTCGAAATCAGTTATATCTTTTATGCGTGACGCAGTATGTGCCGAGGAATTAAAAATGTTTATTGCAAATAGACTCAAGGTAAGTATCAGCAAAAGTTTTTTTGTTGAAGAAAAAAAATTGGTAATCTCTAAAAGCTTTATCAGACTTGGAAATCTATGAAATGCGTCTGTTTTTTTAATCATTTTTCTTTCCGTACAAATTTAGTAGGCATTTGCAAAGTGTATATTCTGCGTTTCTTACTTAATTAATGCGAATTCCGTGCCATATATTTAAATTTTCTAATAGATTGATTTTAAATAATATTTTTTTTTACGTCCCGACTTTTGGGGACAAAAATACCCTTATAAAACGAATAATTGGAAGAAATTGCCGAGTTAATTAAATGCTCTCTAACGTTTAAGATCCCTTGCTGTAGCGACCATTTCATCAACAGTTTTGAAAACAGTTGATGATGAGTTGTATGCAGTTTGCGTCATCATCATTTTGGTAAACTCACCTGTCAGATTTACGTTTGAGAGTTCATGTGCATTGGTTGAAAACGATGCATAATCGCTACTATTGACATCAATAATGAAGGCGCTGCCTGAGTCCTCAGTTGCTTGATATATATTACCATTGTGTTCCTGTAGTGCATTTGCATTGAAGAACTGTGCAAGAGGTATCCTATAGACTGAGCGAAATGTTGCATCGTCGAAGCCAGCAACAACGTCCCCATTTTCTTTAAATTTAATGCTTTGCGTAGAAGCCTGAGCGTAGCCGTTTTTGGTAAAACTAAAGGTTTGAAAGTCGCCATCAAATTGGACAAACTTGCTTATGTCAAGAGCAACCGACTCGGTCGTGGCTGCTATACTTCCATTCTCTGGGAAGTTTAATGTCAGGTTAAATAACCCTGTTGCTGGTGTGGCAAGTGTTCCGTCAGCGTTAAAGGTAATAGTTCCAATATCGGTAGTAGTTAATTCTGAACTTAGTACATTAGCTGTGGTATTAACACTTGTTATTGCGTTATCACTATTAGCTGAAGTATTTGGCGTTGAGGTGGTAGCGCTCAAAAGGCCAGCTGCCGAGGTCACGCTACTTGCAAGGGTGAAGCCTGTGCCTGGCGTCACTGATGTTAATGTTATGAGTCCTGAGCCACTACCAGTATCTGCTGCAGTAACCAAAGCAGCTGTGGGTGCGTCAGCAACAATTGCGGCTTTAAAGTTCTTTGTGATGTTATTATAAGCTGCCGCAGAACTACCCGTAACTGCACCACCGGTTCCATCACCATTTGCTGTTAAGTCGTTGGCAGCTACAGTATAGGTAACAGCGCCAATTCCATTAATGTCAATTGAAACTTGGTCACCTATTGCGTAGGTGTTGCTTAAAGTAACATTGTCTATTTGTGCAACTGGTGTCCTGTTTGTTGTAGATGGAATGGCACTAAAAGACGTTCCTGCGGTATCGGCTGTCAAGGTTAAGGCGTCTGTCCCGCTTGCAGCTGCCGTGACATTTGTCTCAGCAGATCCATTAATGCTGGTCACAAGGGCATCACGAATGGTCGCAAGAGTATCAGTAGCAATGGCAGTCTGGCTGAATGTTTTATTATCGACAACAATGTTGTAAACATCTCCAGCTTCAATCGTTCCCGCAAGAGTAATGGTGTCTACTTGAGCTACTGGGGTTTTGCTAATACTTGTGGAAAATTGCCATGTGTTAGTTGCTGTTTTTGAAAAGTTTAGCTGTGCTGTTCTGGTAACGCCGTTAGAGTCAATTACCCCCATGCTGTAAATTCTTGCGTCATGGGCCGTCGGATTTTGGATTACTGCTCCTGATATCTGGTTGTCATTTGTGCCACCGCTGACGTTTGTTGTAGTGGCAGAGACATCAAGTGCTGTGCCTTGGGTCACCCCACTAATGATAAGTTTTGAGTCTGTCGAACTCGCGGAGGCTGTCGCTAAGGCACTAATGGTTGTGTCTGCATTTACCGCTGAGATAATACCCGTGCGAATATCATTTAAACTGGTGTCAGTGGCAGCTACTGTATAGTTAACAGTAGTACCTTCGACGGTAATACTAAATATGTCATTAGCCTCTATAGTGCCTGATAGGGTAAATTCTCTGACTTCGGACAGGCCTGGTTTATCAGTTGAGGGTAGGTTCAGATTTAGATATGCATTTGTTGTTGGCCTGCTCGTTGTTGCAAAGGCATAATCATCAACTCTTAAAGAAGATAAGGCTGTGCTGTTAAATAGGCCAGTTGTTGGGTCAGGTGTCCACCCCTGAAGAAAATATCCATTTTTGTCAACAAGGTAACCATCCTTGGTTGTAATATTCGTGCCTCCAATTCCAGCTACGGTGATGTCATTTACTGCGGCAATATCAAATGATCCATCTCGACCGTAATATTCCTGTCCACTACCGTCCACTTTGGAGTTTAAAATAAAAAACCCCCGGCCATTAATTGCTACATCTAGATCTCGATCGCTTGCTACAATATTACCTGATTGAGTGATTCGGTTTAAGTTCTTTGGAGCAATGCCGCTGAGGTCAGATTGTTTGTCCAAAGAACTGCTTAGAAGAGTGGAAAAGTTAGTGTCTGTCCTTTTGAAACCTCCAGTTGTAGCATTAGCGATATTATTACCAATGTTACTCAGAGCAGTACTTTGAGCCATCATGCCAAGGGTAGGTACTGAAAAATTTGAATAAATTGTCATTACTTTTTTTCTCCGGGGCCTTGAATCTCAGACACAAATATTGCAAACAAACTGTTCCTTTAATATTTAAGCAAAATAGATGCCAACATTCAAAGGTATGTAAAACGTTGATTTATATTGATATTTTATTTTAGAAGGTAATTCAGGCAGTAGCTTTTTTTACCGTTTTGGTTGTAATGGAGCAGATATTGCCGGGTAAAAAAGCTGTTGTTGCGAGGGTCTTGAAAGCCTAGATTGTTGACAAGACATGTGCTTAACAAATTGTTTAGGCTTGCTGTTGCACTATTAACATATTCAGCTAAGTTATTTGAGAGCTATTTACGTATTGCTATAAAAACTGCACAAATAAGATATGAAGGTATCAAAGGTAAAATCAGGTAAGTCGGCATCTTCAGCCTCGCGTCAAAAGGTGGAAACAGGGCACGGGGCCGAATTTGCCAGACATTTGAAAGGATCATTAGCAAGTGATAATACCTCTGTGGCAACAGAGGCGGCTAATGTTAGCTCTGTTGACTCTATACTGGCGATTCAGGAGGCGGAAAGTCAGAACCAGAGACGCAGTAGGCGTATAGGAAGCCAGTATGGTGGGGATTTGTTGGACCAACTGGAAGAGGTTCGTTGCGATTTGCTCCTTGGTGAAATTGATATTGACAAGTTAGGCTCTATTGCACAGAAAATTCGATCAAACCGTCGGCAGTTAGACGATGATAAGCTTAATGAGATTATCGATGAAATAGAACTTCGGGCTGAAGTCGAAATTGCTAAATTGACTCGTTAGAAACTATGGTTTTTGTCATAATTTGACATCGTCAATTTAGCTACTGATAAACTTTATTTATAACATTTAAAATGCCCACTTGCGGCTAAGTGCCGTCGTCACTATATTCCGCGCCAAAACCTAGTAAAAGTTTACCGAGATCGTGAAACATTATGAAAAAACCGATGAACGTTACTCTCTCGCCCGATTATAAACCTTCTACGAAAGAAGATTTTATGAATCCAGTCATGTCAGAATATTTTAGACAGAAGTTATTAACCTGGCGGAGTGAGCTCCTTAATGACTCAAATGAAACACTTCAAAGTCTTCAACAAGGTGGAATTCAGGAACCTGATATTTCAGATCGTGCCTCAATTGAGACAGATCGATCTCTTGAGCTCCGAACACGTGCCCGTGCTCGCAAATTGATCACTAAAATTGACGAAGCCTTGGAACGTATAACTAATGGTGAATTTGGTTATTGCGAGGAAACTAGTGAACCTATTAGCTTGTCACGTCTTGAGGCCCGGCCTATTGCAACTTTATCTTTAGAGGCTCAAGAGCGCCACGAACGAATGGAAAAAACTCACCGTGAATATTAATGTTGAACTCTTTTTGTTTAAATGATGGTTATTAAAATGGAAAGACTATATCCCAAATCTGAGTTCCCCAGCGGGGTTTCTGAAGCTCACTCAGCGTTCCGCGTCCACCATAGGCAACGCGCATTTCAGCAATTGAAGTATGGGCAATTGTGTTGTCTGATTCAATATCGCCGGGTCTTACAACACCACTAACCATAAGCTCCCGAATTTCTTTATTTACCAACATTTCTTGGCGACCAATGATTACCAGATTACCATTGGGTAGGATCTGTGTGACAACGGCAGCCATGGATAGTGCAATGGCTTCCTTACGAGTAATGTTCCCAGTACCCTTTGTATCGTGGGCGTTCCCAAAACTCATGACAGAACTGTTGGTAAGGCCCTGTGGTAATTTTTTTGTAAACTCGTTCTCAAGTCCAAGTAGATTGGTTACATCAGTGTCTTCTGTGTCAGCGCGTTTTCGGGTTGTAGTGTTGTCTAAAGTAGCACTATCCGTAAAGTTCATCGTGACAGTAAGTATTTCACCAATTTCTTTTGCCCTATGATCCTTGAAAAAAGCACGTGCGCCAGCCCGCCACAATGAATTAGGATTTTCTTCTGCGATTTCAGGCGTCGGCATAGGCATGCTTACTGGGCGGTATTCTGGTGTTGCTGTAGGATTGGTAATTTTGGTAAGTTTAGGGCCATTGCCAACTTCTGACAAACGACCAACCGTGTCCGTACATGATGTTAGGCTGGCAGTAACAGCTATTGCAACGGCGAGTTTGACAGTACTGTATAATGTGAGATTTTTCATCAGATTTTTCCTAATTCATACTAATTTGGCTCGCTGGTGTAATTGAAGCTACACCCATTGCAGTAACTACTGCTTGAACCACCTTATTGCTTTGGGTGTTGGTGATGCGAATTACATCGCCATTTGCCCCAGGCTCAACAGCTCGTCCTTGTGAAGTAAGGACCATTAAAGGGGTTTTAAGTACTATTGTTACCAATGACCCTTTTTCAACTAAAATAGGACGTTGAACTTCAGAACTGCGAATAAGTGTGCCGGCTCGGAGGCCTCTTTTCGGGGTTTTGCCAACAAGATCGTCCTCATATAGAACTATGTTGTTTTGCACTCTACTAGATGGAGATTTGACCCAGGTTATATCCTCGGATTTAATGATCTCATTTTTAGGTATTCGCCGGTTTAAAACAGGAATATTAAGCATCTTTTGCAGACGCCCGGTGACACGAATTGCCTTGGAACCTGGTGTTGAGATATTTGCGGAAAACCTCTTTGTACGCTGATCGTAAATAGTATTTGTAACTTTAATAATTGCATCAGACCTTGAAGGTACATGTAACTGAATTGATCGGTTGCTTAGTTTTAGTGTCATTTCGGGATCGGCGCCCTTATCAATCAGAGCAGCAAATAAATGATCTTCAATTTCATCACGTTCAATGGTTACTGTTTTACGGTTTACTTCAATACTTTGTTTAATACTTATTGGGCGCCATTTTAGACCGTGGCCATGGGCTACACGGTAAAGCCAATTTGCATCAAAAAAAGCTTTTTGCCCGGGTTCTGGAGCGTAAGCTACTGCAATGGAAGCTTTATTCCCTGCGCCTTTGAAGAGATCACCAAGAAGAATTAGGTGGTTATCCACCATAACATTTTGTCGTAAGACAACGTGCTTAAGTATTTCTCCTCTCGGTGAATTTATTTTTTCACTGCATAGGGCTGAAAAGGGGAAAGCCAGCACCAGCAAGATAGCAAGTATTAAGCTGGGAAGATTGTAAACTCTATTTTGATAATTGTTCATAGTCTAAATCCTCACCTCATGTTGGCAACGGTGCCCATCATTTCATCAGAAGTTTGAATAACTTTAGAATTCATTTCATATGCACGCTGGGCTGAAATTAAGTTTGATATTTCTTCAACTGCATTGACGTTGGAGGTTTCAAGGAAACCTTGCAATATTGAGCCAAAGCCGGTTGAGGCTGGTGCTCCTGTTGTTGGAGTTCCTGAGGCTGGTGTTTCCATATATAAATTGTTTCCCATGGCTTGAAGACCTGCATCATTTGGGAAAACCGCTGTTTGTATTTGTCCAACATTAGACAATTCAACTTGGCCCTCAATCTTGGCAAGGACTTCGCCGCTAGCATTTATTGTCACATCGATTGCATTACTTGGAACGGTTATACCAGGAAGTAGCTTGTATCCGTCATGAGTTACTATTTCGCCAGATGCATTCAATTGAAAGGTGCCATCTCGAGTGTAGCTAGTTTCGCCACTTGGTAATTCTATTTGAAAGAAGCCTTTACCCTGAAGCGCAAGATCAAATGTGTTGTCCGTAGCACTAAGGTTGCCTTGTTCATGAATGCGGTAAACTGCTGCTAGCTTGACTCCCAAGCCTATTGCTACTCCAGATGGAACAATTGTGCCAGCATCTGAAGACGTAGAGCCTGCTCTTCTTAGGTTTTGATATAGCAAGTCGTGAAATTCAGTTCTTCTCCGCATAAATCCAGTCGTATTCATATTGGCAAGGTTGTTTGACACAACTTCGACATTCCTCTGTTGTGCTAGCATACCTGTCGCAGCAATATTTAATGATCTCATTTTCTTTTTCCTTTTCTATTTTGTCGGGTTAAATCTTTTTGTGTTTGTTGGCCAATTAAACTTCAGCCTTGATTTATCCGACTCGAGCATATTCCTTAACCATATTTTTTAGACGTTCGTCCTCTTTTTGAATAAATATTTTCGTACCCTCATAAGCCCTATGCACTTCAATCATTCGGGTCATTTCAATGATTGGTTGAACGTTTGAGCCTTCGAGCATTCCTTGAACGACTCTAGCTTCTTCAACCGGAGTGGCTTGTTGTGTAGTGGAATACAATCCACCAGCTACGAGCTGCAAGTCACGTTTATCAGCAAAGTTAACAACTGCAATTTTTCCAAGTTCACCGTTTTCCGTGGAAAGTGTGCCGCTACTATCAATTTCTATGTGGTTATCTTCGGGACTTAAGAAGAATGGAGCGCCATTATCAGATAGAACGGGGTCACCATTTCTGGTTACTAGTTGTCCGTCATTTCCAATTTGAAAATTACCATTTCTTGTATAACGCTCCCCAGTTGGTGTACCGATAACAAAGAATCCATCGCCATGAATTGCTAGATCAAAAGGGTTTTCCGTTTTTTCGAATGTTCCTTCAGATAAATCTCTTGCAGTGGCAATATCCCGAACAAATGCTAATTTATCACCGCCAATTCTTGTCCCTCCGGGACTTCTAACCAAGTGTTCGACAAACATCATTTTTTCGCCCTTGTATCCAGTAGTGTTCATATTTGCTATATTATTAGCAATTACGCTCATTGATCTGCGAATTACAGCCTGTTTTGAGACCGCTATAAGTGATGATGTTTCCATTTACTTCAATCCTGCTAAATAATTAATTTTTTCAGTATTACTATGCACATGGTATGCCAAACTAAAATTGTTATTTATTTCAGTACACTAGAGTCACATTTTTATAGCATTGTGTTTCTGCTTGATGCGATCCTTGCCTTTTGCCCGGCAGGTTTTGCCCAATCTATGTGACTAAATTTCTTGTTTTAAGGAAATAAAAAGCAAGTCGATGTGCATATTTTCCTGTCCTGTTCTCAATTACTTGTTAACCATCAGGCTCTACATTAATTCACACCAAAGTTAAGAATCAGCGTACTGTTTGGTTTGTTTTTGTTACTAAGAAGAGAAAACCAATGGCCGATGAAGATCTAGATGACGAAACAGATGAAGATAGTGAGGAAGATGCCGAAGCCGAAGCCGATGGCGATGGTGAAGATGATGATGATGATGATGAAGGAGGTGAAGTATCTGATAAAACTAAGGGAGGAGGTAAGAAGAAGCTCCTCATCATTCTTGGTTTAGTTCTCCTTCTTATTGTTGGAGGCGCAGTTGCGGCTTATTTTACTGGCTTGTTAGATCCTTTGCTGAACGGCGATGAAAGTCAGGCAGAAGAAGATGCTTTGCTTAAAGATGCAGTTTTTTATGATATGGAGGAACTTATGGTCACCCTCAGTGCTGAGGGTCGAGAAGCTACTTTTTTAAAGGTTAAGATCACTCTTGAACTTGAAAAACAGGAGGATATACCAAAGATAGAGAGCTTGTTACCTAGAGTGATTGGTAATTTTCAGATTTACCTGAGAGAGCTCAGGGTCGAGGACTTAAAGGGGTCAGCTGGCATGTACAGGTTGCGAGAAGAATTGTTGAGGCGTGTAATAGCGTCAGTAGCTCCAATAAAGGTTAATGACGTCCTTTTTAAGGAAATGCTTGTTCAATAATGTATATGGTGAGCTTGCTGGTGAAATGATGATGGAAGCACAGAAATGATAGCAGAGGCAGAAAACGACATTGACGGTGGTGGTGGCGACGAACAGGATGATTTGGCAGCTGAATGGGAATCTATGGTGTCCCCGGACGCTGCAAATGCTCAGAAAGCAAGTGGAGGACAAACGTCTCGTGTTTTGAGTCAAGCCGAAATTGACTCTCTACTTGGAAGCGCTGAAAAATTAGATCAGGAGATTGAGAGCACAGGTGTTAAGGCAATGCTCAATAATGCCATATCCTATGAACGTCTTCCCATGCTTGAAGTTGTTTTTGACCGTTTGGTTAGTCTTATGTCGACATCTCTTCGTAATTTTACTGCTGATAATGTCGAAGTTTCCATGGAAGCTATTTCCTCAACCCGAGTCGGTGACTATCTAAATGCAATCCCTTTGCCGGCTATGATCAGTGTTTTTAAGGCTGAAGAATGGGACAATTTTGGTTTGATTACTGTAGATTCGGCTCTAACTTACTCTATGGTTGACGTATTGCTTGGGGAGCGTCGTGGCACAACAGCGGCGCACGAAGGACGTCCCTACACAGCTATCGAACGCTCGTTGGTGGAGCGCATGGTTCATGTTACCTTGTCTGATTTGACTATTTCCTTTGAGCCCCTCAGCCCAGTCACTTTTCAATTTGAAAGGTTGGAAACTAACCCAAGGTTTGCAACAATTTCAAGGCCGTCTGATGCGGCTATCGTAGTGAAGTTACGCGTTGAAATGGGAGATCGAGGTGGTCGAATGGAAATGCTTCTCCCATATGCCACGCTGGAGCCAGTTCGTGAGTTACTGCTCCAGATGTTCATAGGTGAAAGCTCCAGTCGAAACTCCTTGTGGCAAACCCATTTGGCTGAAGAATGCTGGCTGACTAACGTCGATCTTGAAGTAGTTCTTGATGAATTTTCCTTGAAACTTAATGAGGTTTTTTCCCTCGAGGTTGGGTCACAACTGATTTTGAATGCGACACCAACTTCAAAGGTCAAATGTCGAATTGGTGATGTTGAACTGTATTCTGGCACGATGGGCCGCAAAGGTGAAAAAAAAGCTGTAAAGATTGAAGAGCGGTTAATGACTGGCGAAGAGGACTAAGTGTTATGTTTTCATTGGGTATAGATATTGCGTTTGCCATATTGTTGGTTACAACAATTGGTTATGCTGTCATATTAAACCGTAAACTAGGTAATCTGCGGCAACACAAAGAAGAACTTGAGCGTCTGGCCATGACTTTCAGTCAGTCTACTATTCGAGCCGAAAAGGGTGTTCAACGTCTGAAAGCTAGTACTGCTGAAATGCAAAAGAGCCTTACTCAGGCAGAATTATTACGCGATGATTTGGCTTTAATGATCGATAGGGGCTCACTTACTGCTGATCGCCTTGAAGAAGGTGTGCGCAGAAAAAGGCCCAAAACAACTGAGGTAAATAAAACAGATCAAAAAGCAGTATCGGGGATAGTTAATGCTAACTCTGACCAAATAGTTACCCATGACGAGACTTTCGAAAAAAATAAAAGAATGGCCAAAAAAATTTATAAAAACATAAAACAGGTAAGCCGTGAAAAACAATCGCAAGCTGAAAAAGACCTTATAAAGGCTCTACGACAGGCACAATAGTATTCGATTAGAGGGTAAAACATATTATGAAAATTCGTTTTCTTTCAGGGTTGATTTTTATCACAGTACTTATGTTGAGTGTACGTGTTGGCAACATTTGGGAAGATGTAGTTAATGTTTTGCATGGCAATACCAAAATTGAGAGTGCTTTGTATGTTACAAATGCAAGAGCTCAGGTAGAGAAAGATACAGAAAATAATGCAGTAGAAACTGAAAGTGCTGAGGTTGATGGGGCTACTCCGATAGAGGAAGTCGAGGTTGAACAGGCCCCCGTCGAGGCAGATACCCCAGACGCAACCCTAAACTTAGCTAAACATGATCCAGCTTTGCTTACCCAGGCTGAAATTGACTTGCTTCAACGCCTTGCTGAGCGTCGAGAAGAACTGGAGGCTCAAGAAAAAGAAATGTCAATGCGTGAGGGTCTACTTCAGGCAGCTGAGGAGAGGATTGATAGGAAGATTGCTGAACTACAAAATTTTCAGGATACAATAGAGAAGTTGGTAAAAGCGTATGATGCTGACCAAATTAAAAAAATTGAGGGTTTAGTTAAGATTTATGAAAATATGAAACCTAAAAATGCTGCGCGTATCTTTGAAGAATTAGACATGGACACTCTGCTTATGGTGACAGAGAGTATGGGTGCTCGCAGACTTGCCCCCATCATGGCGAAGATGAACCCTGCAAGAGCTACTGAAATAACTGTTGAATTATCAAGATTGAGGAAATTACCAAGTGAGGCTTTAAAAGTGGGTGGTTAATAAAAAAGACACGAAATGCAGGTCCTTAATATGTTTAAGTAATTGTTCTCAAAATGTGAAATATAATTGTTAGAGAGCAACTTTGCTTAATATTAACTTTTTTGCAAGTAAGTTATGAAAACCTTTTTGATGATCAAGACATTGGAAAAATTAATGGTGGCAAAGAACATTTTTTTTGAGAATTTTTGTTTTCAAAATTCTATTAGGCAATGCATTGGCAATGCAGTCCAATTTCTGAATAGTAAGAAAAATATTGTTTTCGGCTCTTTCTGCTTTTTTTTCGATTTATGTAAATATCGGATGTCAATAAAAATTTCTAATAGAAGAGATTCTAAAACTAAAATAGATAAACAATTTCTTTTTCTAAAAACCACGAGCAAGAACATATCTATTTTGGAAACGAATACATATTTAGCTTGTTTCAAATAGGACCTGTTGCCCTTGCAAAAGGAGTTTGACGATCCCCTAGAAGATCAAGATGAGCAAGTGAACAGTAGTGTTGCACTGTTTCTGGCCTTGATGCTCCTTGTCCTCGCTTTTTTTATTATAATGGTCAGTATTTCCCAAGTCAAAATCGCTAAATCGAAGGCGGCTTTGAAAAGCATTGCTACCACCTTTGCAAGTATTAAGCCCACGAGCACGCAGCTGACATTTGTAAGTAATAGTAAAGGAGAGGCTGATCAGGGCCAGCAGTTTCAGAGGGAAATAACCAATATTTTTTCGACGGTAATCCAGGTTACATCTTCAGAAATCATTAAGCCTGGGCGCCTTATGCGAGTAGAGTTGGATTCTGATGTCTTGTTCGAAAAGAATAAGCCCCAAGTACAAGAAATTAATAATCCATTCTTGGACCGTATCGTTGCTACTTTAAGCGCTCGCCCTCCAGGCTTTCGCTTTGATATGGAGTTTATCATTGGCAGTCCTTATCTAAAGGATAATATTATGCCGGAAGACCAAACTCTTGAAATGTCTCGGGCAGGAGAGTTTGCAAGGTCCATGTTGTCGCGAGGGGTACCGCCTGACAGTGTTTCTGTTGGTATTAATCCAGGCGATCCAAAAAAGGTTAGTATTTGGTTCTACGTTCGAAGTAGTGAGGATACTTATCTCAAATTTGTTCAGCCATACAAAGAAGAGACCAAATGAGTGGTGATCTTATAAATCAGGAAGAGACAGGTGATCAGTCAACTGACGCTAAAACTGATCAGAGTTGGATGCTGATATTTACAGATTTAGTCTCACTCATGTTGACGTTTTTCGTATTGTTGTTCTCAATGTCAGTTGTCAAGGTTGATGCGTGGAATAATGTCGTTTCGGCTTTGTCTCAAAGTCTAAAACCATCTGAACGAAAGGCGCAGACTGAGGCGACATCCCGCTTTGATATTTCAACTCTAAGCATGAGAACAGCCATTAATCTTGATTATTTGGCCTCTGTTTTGGAAAAGACAATGGCAAGTGATGAATTGCTGAAAAATGCTCAATTAATGCGTCTTGAGGACCGTCTAGTTATTGGTCTCCCGGGAGACCGACTTTTTTTTTCTGACGATGCCGTGCTCTCATTAGATGCTAGAAAAGCACTTTCTAATTTGGGAGGAGTGCTTCGCAACATTGGAAATCAAATTGGAACTAACGGTCATACTGACCCCAAGCCATTAAAAGGAAGTCAATACACTTCAAATTGGGAACTATCTATGGGTCGAGCAACAGCAGTAGCTAACGCCCTCAAACGCTCGGGCTATAAAGAAGATATTATCTCTTTCGGGTATGCATCTGGCCGGTTCATGGAACTTCCTGATTTACCAGACGAAGAGCGGCGCGTGATGGGGCGACGTATTGATATAGTTGTTTACCCCACAGTCAGGGGTTTTTGATGCGGGATAATTTATCAAACATAGACTTGAGAGTCTTTTTGCTGATTTGTATAGTTTTTCTTTGTTCTTTGAGCCAAGTAAAGGCTGAGACGGTCAAGGTACGTGCTGCAACCCACGATGGTTATGGTCGCATTGTATTCAATTGGCCAACCCTTGTGCCATATGAAATTGAAACCGTTGGTGATCAGCTTGTTGTTAGCTTTAGTTCTCCTATAGAGCCCTCTCTTTCGGGCGTAGTTCAAAACCTGTCAAAGTATCTGAGTGGCGCCACACCTGGAGCTGATGGGCGTAGTGTTGCATCTACAATGAAAGAAGATTTCGATGTCTATGGCTTCGATATGGGAACGACGGTAGTGGTTGATATTACTGATGCCATATTGACAAAAAAGGCCGCTAACCCAAATCAAGAAGCTATGGAAGAAGAACCTTTTATAGCACCAGCTCGTGGCCCTAAAATTAAAGTTCGAAGTGGAATTCATGATGATTATACACGCATCGTTTTTGATTGGCCAAGCAGGGTCCCATACCAACTAGAGCAAACAGCAGAACAGACAAGTATTACATTTGAAAGTCCTGCTCACATTGATATTGCTAGTTTGCAAGATCGTTTGCCTAAATTAATTTCATCTATAACTTCTAAAAATACTCTTAATGGCGTTTTAGTAAGAATGGAAATTCCTGAATCTTCACGAACTAGGCATTTTTATTCTGGGCCTAAGGTGGTCGTCGATGTCATAAAGCCTGTTAGTAAATTTTCTTCCCGAAAACCAACCAAATTAGAGGGGAAGACACTTCAAAAAAACAGAAGAAACTCAGATAAAAGATCCAATTTTAAGACAGCCAAGGAAGTTACTGAAAAGATTCCTGTGGCCTCAATCGGGAAGCCAGTTAAGTTGGACCCCTCACAAGCAACGGTGTCTTCTCAAACTGGCAAGCCAATGGCATTGACGCCTCCTAGTCGCAAAAGTAATGGCCTTACCGAGATTAAAAAAGAAATGGCAAGCAGGATTTCGCAGGCTAGGACCGTTGAAGAATTCTCTGATAGTGTTAAAAGAGAAAGTACGGTTAATCCAACTGGTTCGGACTCAATTAGTGTTCGTTTTGATTGGGATGAGCCAGTAGCTGCTGCTGTTTTTAGGCGTTACAGCTACCTTTGGATTGTATTTGATAAAAAAATCAATATGGACTTGGATGCTCTAAAAAGTACTGCTGGTAATATTTTTCGATCTATCGAACAAGTCCCACATAACAAAGCTAGTTTGCTGAGAGTCTCAACAATATCTGGCATAAATCCAACTATAAAACGTGATGGATTTACATGGGTTTTGGAATTCCGTAAACAGCCTCTTGCCCCAGCCTCGATTATTGAAGTAGCCCCACAACCTAATTCACCTGTTGGCGCTCGAATTTTTCTTCAAATTACGGAGCCAGGAGGAGTAATAAAACTAACTGATCCAGTGATTGGAGATAATTTGCTTGTTGTGCCCGTTGTTCCTCTTGGGCATGGTATTGCAAAACAATACAATTACCCACAGATAAGTATTTTACCTAGTTCTCAAGGGTTGGTTTTGCAACCGCGTGCTGATGACGTGCGTGTGCGAACACTACGCCAAGGAGTTTCGATGACAAGCTCCTCTGGCCTTAAAATATCTAAGATGCCAAAGGCTCAACTTGTAGCTAATATACCGGGCGTTCAATCCAACGAAAAAGATGAAGATAAATTTCCTACATTTCGTGCTTTGACTCGTATGTTTGATCTCAAGAAGTGGAGAAATGCCAGTTTAAATACGTTTGAGGAGGAAAAGCAAAAATATCAGATAGAAGCTGCTACAGCATTGTCGGGTGAGAGAGAAGCAATACGTATGGATTTAGCAAAACTTTATTTTTCCAATGGATTTGGGGCAGAAGCATTGGGCATCATGAAAATTATTGAAGAAGAACGTCCGCAAATCGCAAACAGTATTGAGTTTCGTGGCCTCAGGGGTGCAATCAATGTTCTTATGGGGCGTTATAATGATGCCAGAGAAGAGCTAGAGCATAAAAGCCTTGATGGTAATGATGAGGCACGTTTCTGGCGCGCAGCACTTCAAGCGTACGATGGGGATCTTTTTGGTGCAGCGTCTAATTTGCGAAGAGCAGCTGTTGTCATTCGGCCATATCCTCCTGCTCTAAATATCCAGCTTGGTACGCTAGTTGCCGAGGCGGCGGTTGAGCTGGGTGACATCAGCAGGGCTAAAAAATTCCTGAAAAAAACTATTGAGGTTGGTCCAAATCCTGAGGAAATGAGTAAACTTCAGTATGTAGAAGGTCGTATTTTGGAACTGTCTGCAGACTTTGAGGGCGCTGTCAAAAAATGGCAGGAAGTTCAGGAAGGTCCTCATCGTCCCAGCCGAGCAAAGGCTGCTGTCGCCATAGCAGACTTGCTTCTGGAACAAGAGCTAATTGACGAATCTAGTGCCATTCAGGATTTAGAGAAGCTTCGCTTTTCCTGGCGAGGCGACCGGTTTGAATTTGAGTTATTGCGTCGCCTGGGAGATTTGTACATCAACGTTGGTGATTATCGCAATGGCTTACGAACCTTGCGTCAGGCTGCAACCCATTTTAGAGATTATAAGGAGGCGGCAGAAGTAACCCAAAAAATGATAGATTTTTTTGCTAGTCTTTACTTGGAAAACAAAGCAGATGAGATGTCTCCAATTACGGCTATAGCACTTTATGACGAATTTAAGGAATTGACCCCGCCTGGTCGAAAAGGTGCAGAGATGGTTCGCCATCTAGCTGATCGATTGGTTGATGTTGACCTTCTTGATCGAGCTTCTGAACTCTTACAAGATCAGGTGGAATTTCGCCTAGATGGAGTTGAAAAAGCACGTGTTGGTGCACAATTAGCTTTGATTTACATTTTTGCTCAAAAATTTGAGGATTCGACAAAAATTCTAGATAACTCCTCAACTGAGGGTATTCCTGTGGACCTATCAGACCAACGTCGTCACCTGCGTTCGCGTTCATTAATGGGGCAGGGACGCATTGAAGATGCTCTTGCTTTATTGAAAGAAGACAAGACCATGGAGGCTGATTTACTACGTTTGGAGATGTACTGGAACGATCAAAACTGGGTTCAAGCGTCAAAAACACTTAATAGTATTTTACGAACTTATGAGGCAAAGGCCAATCAACCTTTGGATGAATTGCAGGCACAAACAATTCTTAATATGGGTATTGCTATGACTTTAAGTGGGAATGAACGTGGTATTGATCGGCTTCGTTTGGATTATGGTGAGGCTATGGATGATAGTCCTTTTCGTGATGCCTTTCGCTTGATTGCAAGTCCTGATACATTTGGTTTGATCAGCTATAAGTCTATTGCTGGCAAGGTAAAAGATGTGAAAAATTTTCAAACTTTTCTGAGCATCTACCAAGATAGATTAAAAGCACGAAAGTTAAGTGAGATTAACTGACTCCTTTTAAAAAAAAGATCCCAAATAAGTTATTTTTATCACTCCAATATTTGAGTGTCTTGTATCCGGCATGTTCAGCCAACTCAGAAAATTCATGAATTAAATATTTATAAGAATTTTCTGTATGTATTGTTTCATTTTGCTTGAAAAAAAACTCTTCAGATCCAAGGCATACTGATTGATTTGAGAGGCTTCTCAAGTGCATTTCAACCCGACCTGCTTCAGCATTGTAAAAAGCTTCATGACAAAATTTATCTAAATTAAAATTTGCACCTAATTCGTTATTTAGACGTAACAGCAAGTTCATATTAAAGGCTGCAGTAACCCCCTCGGAGTCATTATAGGCAGCATGAAGAATACGTTCATCTTTTTTTAGGTCTACGCCGACAATCATCGCTCCATTTAAACCTACAACCTTTCTTGTTCCGCGTAAAAAATCTATGGCACCCTCATGGGTAAAATTGCCAATGGTCGAGCCCGGAAAGAAACCGATACGTAGTCCACTACCAATCATTTTGGGAACCTTAAAAGGGTAGATGAAATCTGCAGGTACTGCATGTACCTTTAGTTGGGGAAATTCTTTTGCCAGAGCTTTGGTAACGGATAATAAATGCTCTTTTGATATATCGACCGCAGTAAAAGACTCTGGTTCAATTAGGGCCTTTAAGAGAATGTGCATTTTCTCTGAAGAGCCCGACCCATATTCAATCATTTGGCAAGCAGGGCCAATTATCTCAGAAATTTCCTTAGCAATTGATTTAAGTAAGAAAGTTTCAGTACGGGTTGGGTAATACTCAGGTAATTTACATATTTTCTGAAATAAGTCGGATCCTCTTTTATCATAAAAATATTTACATGGAAGTGTCTTTGGGTTTGCCTTCAGGCCCTCCAAAGCTTCTGACAGCATTTCACTATTATTTGGTAATGAGTCTTTAAATGTGTTGCTATCATTCATGTGTCTGACTTACGCCTTGACAGGTTCTAAAACCGCTAAAAATGTTCCAACGATGGGGTTCAAAATAATTGCGGTAGGTTCCATGCATCATTCTGCTACGGGTAATCCAAGCACCACCTCTAAGCACCCGTGCTGATCCAAACATTGTTTGTGAGTATTCTTTATAGACACCGGGCGTAAAGCCTGGATAGGGGTTGAAAATATCAGCAGTCCATTCCCAGATATTTCCAAGCATTTGCCTACAACCGAATGCGCTGTCTCCACCGGGAAGTGCAGCGACGTCTATACAACCCATTGCACTGCCGTCTAAGTTGGCCAGAGATGAATCTGGTGGAGTATTACCCCAAGGGTATTTTCTTTTCGTACTTGCAAGTGTTCCATGTTCAGTATACTCGCCAAGGGCAGCTACTTCCCATTCGACCTCTGTGGGAAGACGTACACCAGCCCATTTACAATAAGCGTTGGCCTCGTACCAGCTTAAGTGACTGACAGGTTCGTTAAGAGGTAACGGAATGAGTTGATCAAAGCGCTGTATCGCCCAGTTATAGCTAGTTTGTTTAACCCAAAAGCCGGGGTGTTGTTGGCCTTTTGTTTGCAGATCCGCCCATGCGGCTTCATCCCATAGGGCCTTATTTTTATACCCCCCATCATCTACAAAAACACTAAATTCTTTATTGGTAACAGGTGCCTTAGCTATGGAAAATGGCGCAACGATAACCTTGTGTGCAAGTTTTTCATTGTCAAACAAAAAGGTGGCATCAGGATCACCACCTAGTTGGAAAGCGCCACCAGGGACATCAACATAACCTGTGAGTGGTCCGGCTGAACGTTCAATTGTCACATCTCTTGTGATTGCAAACTTAGGAGTTGGATATGCTAGTGTTTGACGTGCCCAAGTAAAAGCTTCCGTATGCATATCTTCATGAAACACACCAAACTGAAACATAAAGCTATCTTGCTTGCTGGCCATACTGTCTTCATTATTGTGTTCAAGGTGTTCACATAACTTATCTAAAACGTCTTGTATGTAGAGAATTGTATTTTTTGTCGATAATAATGGAAGGTCCCAACGGGCGTTATGAGTAATGCTTATTGAGTCGTAAAGTTTATCGGCTTTGGATCCAAGAAGGCTATCATAACCGTACATTTGACGTAAAATAAAGTATTCGTAAAAATAGGCTACATGGCCTATTTCCCAACGAATGGGGTTTACGGTTGCAATTTGAGGCCCCATAAGTTGTTCTTCGTCGAGACCGGCAACTAATTCTAGAGTACGCAATCTAGCATCTTGCAACATGCTAGTTAGATGTGTCGTACTAATTTTTGAGGTCATACTTTGGCTCCTGAGGAATCTATCAACATGAAAATTAGCTTGATTACACCGGCAAAGAAATACTCAAGAAACGGAAATCGCACAAGTGCCAAGCGTTGGGCAGGGTTTTTGCGGGAACAAGGTCACAAGGTTAAAATAACTACAAATTATGATGGTTCTCCGTGTGACGTAATGATTGCCCTACATGCTTGGCGTGCTGCACAAGCAATAAATCTCTATAGATCATTTTACCCGAAAGGCCCGCTTGTGGTAGCCCTGGGCGGAACGGATATAAATACATTTCTTGAAAGTGAACCTGAAACTACCCTTAATTCCATGGAGCTTGCGGATGCTCTTGTTTGTCTACATGACCAAGTAGGTGAGAAATTACCCAGGCACCTTTTTAAAAAGCTAAATGTAATCTATCAGTCAGCTAGCCCGTTACCGTCCTTCCGAAGACCGTCTAGGCGTCATTTTGATATTTGCGTAATTGGGCACCTTCGACAGGAGAAAGACCCTTTACGTGCAGCCTTAGCAGTTAGGTTGCTACCTGAAAAATCTCGTGTACGTTTATTTCATCTTGGTAAAGCACACAATGAAGATTGGGCTCTTGCTGCAATTAAAGAGCAATTAATTAATAGTAGATATAAATGGCTTGGCGATGTTCCAGGTTGGCGCGTCCGTCGTGAGTTGGCTAAGACCTGTCTTCTGGCGCTAACATCCGCACAAGAGGGAGGGGCCAATGTGATTTCTGAGGCCATCGTTGCAGGGGTGCCCATAATAGCATCTGATATACCTGGTAATACTGGTTTGCTTGGCAGGAATTACCCTGGTCTGTACCCTGTGGGTAATGAAGATGCTCTGGCGGAGATGTTCATGAAGGCTGAGAATGATTTAGTTTTTTTAAAGCGGTTGGAAAAAGCTTGTAATAAGCTGCGCCCAAAATTTTCAAAAAAATGTGAGGCTTCAAAGTGGAATGACTTAATTAAGCGCGTAGCGTCACAGGCTCAAGTTCGTGACTAGCTTGCTTGACCTTTCCTATTACCACCGATTTGGAGTAGCCTTGGTCCTTTAGTTGACCAATGCAAAGATTTGTATTTTTAGCTGGAAGACTGGCAAGTAAACCGCCAGACGTTTGTGGGTCGAAGACAAGTGGATAAAGCTCGCTTTTGGCTGCTTCATCAATGTTTTTGATAGCTCGGCGTAAGCGGACGTTAGCGGGTTGCAAAGTGCTGAGGATTCCCATACGAACTGTTTCTAGTGCTCCGTCCATGATTGGCAGAGCGTTCAGGTCAACTTCGACATCTACACCAGAAGGCTTTATCATTTCAACCATATGGCCCAGTAAACCGAATCCCGTGATATCTGTGCACGCTGTTGCCCCATGTTTAAATAGACATTCTGCTGCTAGCCGGTTAGATTGAGTCATTGAACTTAGTGCATCATCAATCCATCTTCCTTTGGCTTTTTGTTGCATGTCAGCGGCAAAAAGCGTCCCCGTACCGAGTGATTTGGTTAATATCAGGACGTCCCCAGGTTGCATTCCAGCTTTACGTAAGATTTTATTTTTACTAACTAACCCATTAACTGAAAAGCCAAGGGCAAGCTCGGCCCCCTCGCTGGTATGACCGCCCACTAAGGAAGCATTTGCATCGTTCAGTATTTCCATCGCACCAGCCATTAACTGGCGCAATGTTTCTTCAGTTTTTGTCTCTATACCGTATGGAACTGTGGCAATTGCTAGTGCAGACTGCGCTTCTGCCCCCATAGCAAAAATATCACTTAAGCTGTGATTAGCAGAAATTTTACCAAACAAATATGGGTCATCTATGAAAGACCTGAAATAATCTACCGTGTGGACGATCACCTTACTGTTTGGAACTTCAACAACAGCAGCGTCATCAGGGTCTTGTAGTCCAATCAAAATGTCATTTCGTGGTGTGGGCTCAAGCTCAGAAAGCGCCCTGGTTAACACGTTAGCTCCAACTTTAGCTCCGCACCCCCCGCAGCGCATTGCAATAGCAGATATTTCTTTTAAGGTGTCCGAGTTTGCCAGCGCTGAGTTTATTTTGTTTGTGTCGTGTGTAGACATTTTTGGAAGCACACTAAATTTTTTTATAAAACGTTGATCAATCCAGTTCTTCCAAGTCCACAACCAGTTGCCGCTCAAAGTGAAACTTCCTCTGTTAGCAACACAAAATTTATTACCTGAAGAAATGAGAGCGAGGACCGACTTTTGAGGCCTAAAAGGTTTTGTGCGTTTGCCCAATAATACCCTGCGAAGGTTTTTGGTTAGAGCGACGCCTTGACGTACTGCGAAGACACCCGCTTTAGGCCGAGGATGTTTGACCACATTTGCAATATCTCCACAGGCAAATATATTAGGATGATTCCGTACTTGTAGTGTGTCTTCGACTTTAACGAATCCATTTTCATCCACTTCAAACCCTGACTTTTCTAGCCAAGATGCCCCCTTAGCAGCTGTGACAAAGAGGATTTCATCCAGTTCAAGTTGGGTAGAATTAGATAGAATCAAGGTCCCATCATCTACTTTTTTTGCCTCAAGGCCTTGATGTACAATCACACCACGGGAATTTAAAATCTGTTCAAACCGCTCTCTTACGCTAGGATGAAATCCTGGCAAAATTTGTTCGGACTTACTTATTAAATGAAAGGCTAGGTCGTCTGAACTACGTCCAAGATCACGCAAGGTATTTTGTAAGCGAAACTGGATAGCTAGTATGAGTTCAACCCCGGCTGCACCAGCTCCAACAACCCCTATTTGGTGTGAACCTGGTTTATCAATTATGCGTTTCAGTAAATTTTCCCAGCGATGAACAAATCGGCTGATGGGCTTTACCGGAGTGGCAAAATTTGCGGCGCCTTTCACTAAATCAATACGTGGGGTCGACCCAATATTAATCGACAATAAATCATAAGGCACTGGTGGGCGGCCATTGCAGATGACAGTTTTATTCTCATGGTCAATTTTTATAGCTTCGTTGTGGAAAAGCCTTGCTTGAGCAAATTTTGATAGAGGTCGAAGATCTATATGTGCCTCATCAAAATCATAATGGCCTGCGATCAAGCCTGGCAGCATGCCTGAGTAAGGAGTATGTACGTCCTTAGTGATGACTGTAAGACGAACTCCTGGAATTGGTTTCATACCAAAGCTCTTGATCACGGCAACATGGGCATGGCCTCCGCCGATGAGCACTAAATCTTTTAAAACAGTTTGCTGCGCAGTTTCCATGCCTTTTGTCCATAGTTATCTTTTACAACTTAAGGGTAAAGGTATTAAATGACCCTGTGGTCAGATACAAGTGTATCAGTTGCTATGAGTGTTATTATGTCTTTTCCTATTTCAAAAAACTCACGTTATCAAAATATCTAGCCTGAAATACGAATTTGAGGAAGATTATCATAAAATTTATAATGACAATTGGAGTTTGTCTTCAAACATTGTAATGAAACAGGTATCGACGGTCGCTTTGACCAAAAAAGAGGAGACACTCCACTTTAGTTTTCTATAAATTTAGTTTACGACCAGTGGTTCAAGCATGTTTGGATATTCGCCAAATTCGTTTAATACATTCCAGCGATCCAATAGGCCTGCGTGAAAAATTTTGTAGGCCTCTTGATTTTCTAATTGATTTGGCTTCAATCCTAACTTCTCCATCATTTCCTTCTCAAAATCAAACATTCCCTTCAATAAAGGCTTAATTTCTATAAGGTCACTTTTAAATTGTAATTGGTTACTATTTTGGTATCCAAAACGAACACTAAAGGGATTAAAAAGCGTTTTTAAAATAAATTGATCACTTTCGCTGAGTATTTGCAATGTTGTGTGATCTTTGGTCACAGCGCCAAAAGCAGACATGGCTCTATCTTCTTTGTAATTGGGGCTTGATGGGTCACCCCACCATTTTTTACCTTGTGCCGTCATTTCATAGAGAGTTGGGTGGAATTCAGTACCAAGCCAATTGCAGAGAGCATTTAAAGTGTTTTCCGGACGGGATTTCAGGTCTTCAATACGTACTCCGACAGAATCCACCATTCGAAAAAAAACCTGATCAATATCAAATAGCAAAGTTAGAATGCGAAACACACTTTGTTCATAATTGTTATCACTAATAAAACCTCTGATCCAGGATTGACAGTTTTCAACTGGCTCTCTGACTAACATTAAAATCCTTGCTTCATTGTTGTAACGGATAAAATTAGCCTGAGCGTAGTGATCTGGGTTGTGAATGTGATAAAAACATAAATGTTTTTTGGCTGTTTGTTTGTTCTTTCCTCTAGTTGCTTTTTCAAAAGCAGCGTGGGCTACTAGTAAAAACGACATGGGGTCGATGCTTTGCATTCCTTCCATGATATTTATTGCCGCACTACAGAAATCATCAGGGTCCACAGAGAGATATTCATTGCGATTTTCACCGAGTGTCGTCATCCCCTCTTTCTCTCCAATATTTGAGTGGTCCTCTCCAAACCTGCTAGGTACAGGTTTTGGATTGCGAGAATCAAATAGTACGGCAAATTCATTTGTGAAATTTTTTGGCAGTTCTCTCCAGCCATCTTTTGAGAGTCTTTCCCAGACTCCTCTGTTGAAGTAGCCAGAAAGATAAATACTTGGCAAGGTTGAAATTTCCGGGTGATTGTCAACTAGGCTATGCAATAGTCCAGTTCCGCTACGACCAAAATGAAGTAGTGCAACTACTTCCGTTGCGAGCTGTGCCGTGTTGGTCTGCTCCACTATCAGGGGATTTATAAAAATTGTTTGGTCTTTCTTGTCAGGTAAAGTAGCAATTGCTTTATTTAGGCTTTCATCGGCCAAGTGAGGTTTGAAACAATCAAGATAGAATTGTTGAAAAGCAAGTTCGTTTATGACTCTAGCAGATCCTCTTATTTCAGGCAGATCAACATTTGTCTGGGAATGCAAAGCCTTGGTAATATATTTCAGGTTGTTCCACACTTCCTCGTAATCGGGATTGATAGCAAGTGCTTCATAATAGCTGGCCTTAGCCTTTTTTAGCATTCCCAATTCGCGATATGCGATGCCAAGATTGAAGTGAGCCTCTGCAAAGTCGGGCTTGAATGAAAGCGCTTTGTTGTAGTTTTCTACTGCTTCGTCATATCTCCTGAATTTGAATAGCACATTGCCAAGATTTGAGTATGACTCTGCGTGGCTCGGATCGCTAGAAAGGGATGCATTGTAGCTTTTTTCAGCTTCTTCCAAATTTCCTTGGGCACTAAGTACTACGCCAAGATTATAGTTTGCCTTTGCAAAGTCTGGCTTGATAGCAAGCGCTTTTTGGTAGTTCGTTGAGGCTTCTTCATTTCTTCTAAGTTTAAAAAAATAGTTTCCGAGTTCATAATAGGCTTTGCAAAGATTGTTCTTGGCTAGTTGATAATCAGGCTTAATGGCAAGGGCTGAAATGTATGTTTCAATTGCATCTTGAAATTGATCCAAATCTATATACACGTTGCCAAGATTATTCAGGGCTTCGGGAAAGTTGGGGTGAGCTTTTAAGGCTTTTGATATTAATTCAGCTGCCTTGTCAATTTTTCCAGACTGATGGTTCAATACGCCCAGCAAATGCAGTGCATCAGGGTTTTTAGGCTCAATTTGTAATATTTCATGATAAACTTTTTCAGCTAGAGAGTGTCTGCCTGCCATATGATGTTGCTGAGCTTTGATCAGGTTTAAGCTTGTTGTTGTTTTTGGTTTGTCTTGCTTCGCTTTTGCCTTCGGTTTCTTTTGAGGGTGTTTTTTTATACTACACATCTTATATTCCGAATTATATTCCGAAACTTCTGACCAGCGATCCAACAACCATATACCAACCGTCAACTAATACAAAAAAGATGATTTTAAAGGGTAGGGCGATTATGATTGGTGGTAACATCATCATGCCCATGCTCATTAATACTGATGCTACAACCATGTCGATAATCAAAAAAGGAACGAATATTAAGAAGCCAATTTCAAAAGCCCGCCTTAATTCACTAAGCATGAAGGCTGGTATTAAGATGCGCAATGGAAAACTTTCACGCACCTCTTGATCAGGAACTTCGGCAATATCTGCAAATAATGCAAGGTCACGTTCGCGTACATATGTCATCATAAATTTTTGTACTGGTTGCACGGACCGATCGAAGGCTTCGAACTCGTCAATTTCCTCATTTATTAGAGGTTGAATTCCTTTATCGTAAGACTCTTGAAAAACCGGCATCATTATGAAAATTGTAATGAATAAGGCTAGGGAAATTAAAACCTGGTTTGGTGGAGTTTGTTGAGTGCCAAGTGCTGTGCGCAGGAAAGAGAGCACTATCACAATGCGTGTAAATGATGTCACCATTATCAGAAGAGATGGAGCAAGAGAAAGTACTGTTATGAGGGCAATTAACTGGACGATTGTGCTAGTTGTGGATCCACCTTGACCAAGATCAAGCGATAAGGACTGTGCCGTTGCATCATTAGAGAGGCCAACAAATATGGTAGTGAAGAGACCGATGGCCAAGGAAGGTAAAATAAAAAGATTACATCGGCTCATTTTAGTCTTTCCTTTCTCGATTTGTGCCTTGCCGTTTAAAGTTTTTTGGCAGGGGAGTTTTATGGTTGGGTTCGCTTACATTATACGCTTCCCCAATATTGGAGCCTGTTACGTCGTCACTTTCGTCTTGGGTAGAGGCTAATATACTTTTTGAAGATGTGATGGAGCTTTCAATCACTAACTCTGATGTTGCTCCCAACAACAACAAGTGTTCCTTTTCATCACGGCGAACCAGAACCATGCGACGTTTGCCATCAATATTTAAGCTTTCTTGTATACCTAAGCGTCGTTTTGTAGAATTTCTTGGATTACTGGGAAGCCCAAATCCAAAACGTCTGGCTGTAACTGCAGCAAGCGCAATTAACGCTAATACGAAGATAAAAGCAAAAACAAATTTTACGTAGTCAGTTAAGTTGAGATCAATACCATCCATAGGCGGTTAACTTTCGTTTTCTTCAAGGCCATAGGCATTAATGGCGCGTTTAGTATTTTCCTCTGTGGAGGTTTGCCTGAGTTTGTTGTACAGGGTAGTTATTTCATTATCTAAGCGGTTGAGGTCTTCAACTATGGTACTGAGAATACCCTGAACTTCCTTGCTTTGTTTTAAATCAGTTATCTCAGCTTTTTTTCAAAGGCTACTGACTTTTTGTTCTAATTTTGAAAGGTCAATGCTCTTATTTTGGGACATCAAACATCTTGCTGTGGCAATTAAAGAAGTAATTTTCTCAGCTTCTTTTAGTATCTTTCCTTTATTTTTTGCACTCATGTTGTTTCCTCAGTTTTGTCGTCATTGCTATTTTCTTGTTTCTGTTGATGATTCAATGGACTTTCTTGCATTACGTCTTCCATGTAAATTGGTGCGTCACCATTGGCTTGGTAAACATATGTCAAGATTTCAGCGACAGCAGCAAAGGCTTTCAGCGGTATTTCACTGTCAATATCGATAACGCTGAGCATTTCAGCAAGATCTGCATCTTCACGAACTTTAATGTCACGATCAAAAGCAATCCTGAGAATTTGCTCTGCTATTTTGCCGCGACCACCAGCAACAATTTTTGGTGCAAACTTGCTTTCAGGGTTATATTCAAGGGCAACAGCAATTGTATCAGCACGCCTGTGGTCCTTGCGATTCAAATTGTTTCCATTTTCATCAGGTAACGCCTTCGCTAGGGCCTCAGTATCATTGTGCTCTTTTTTCGTCAAAATATTCAAACCACCAAGTGCAGCTTGCAATTAATTAATGCAAACAGTTTAAACCCAAACATTCCCAAACTTTATGGTAGTCCAACATATCTAAGATATCGTTAAGGTAAAATTATGGAGTAGGAAAAAAATAAAAGTTTTTAATTTTATGGTTCACATTAAATATTTACCCAATGTTAAGTCTTAAGTTGCCATAATTAACACAGCTAAAGGGTTAGCTTCGATTGGGAACGGGTATAAAAAAATTAAAAGGCGCTTTAACAATGGACTTCAACAAAATGTCACTTTTTGGCATGGTCAAGAAAAAGCTCAATTGGCTTGGCCAGCGTCAAGAAATTTTGGCACAAAATATAGCCAATTCTGATACGCCAAAATATCGTGCCAGTGATCTAAAGCCCTATGACTTTCAGGAATTGGTTCGTAAAGAAGCAAATCAATTAAATATGGTCGCAACTGACGCAAATCACCTGGGGGGCAGGCGTAAGCGTATACGTGATTTTGCATCTTTTGTTGAGCGAAGGCCATTTGAGACTATGCCTAATGGAAACGCTGTGGTTTTGGAGGAGCAAATGGCTAAGATTAATGAAACTCAGGTTAATCACAATTTAATGACGCAACTTTATAAAAAGCATTTGACCTTGATTAAAATGGCTATAGGCAAGTAGTAAAAGCTTACAGATAGGTTTTGGGACAAAGTAAAAAATGGACGATATTTTTAAAACTATTCGGATTTCCTCTGCTGGGATGCGTGCACAGGGTACACGTTTACGTGTCATCTCAGAAAATATTGCAAACGCAGGATCTTTGCCCTCTGCACCTGGTGAACTTCCATATCGACGCAAGGTAATTACCTTTAAAAATAGTCTAGATAGGGCAATGGGCATCGATACAGTTCGTACAAATAGGGTTGTTGAAGATAAGTCGGAATTTGTAAAAAAATTTGATCCCAATCACCCAGCTGCGGATCAAGACGGTTACGTACAGACGCCAAATGTTAATACCTTAATAGAAATGATGGATATGCGAGAAGCGCAACGTTCTTATGAGGCTAATCTTAACGTAATAAAATCGTCGAAAGCTATGCTCAGTAGCACCATCGACGTTCTGCGTCGATAAAACGCTATTTTAAGATAACAGGAGCAAAATATGGCAATCGTTCCCGCACAAACAGCCGCTAATGCCGCTCTAGCTTATGCTAAAGCGCCACAAAGTATAGATGCTGGTCTCAAGACTGGTGACACTCAGTCCAGTCCATTTGCTAATTTACTTAAAGGAGCAGTACAACAGGCTGTCAGTGTACAAAGACAAAGTGAAGCTATTTCTGTAGCAGCTATTGCTGATAATGCAGATATGAGTAAGGTGGTCACAGCAGTAGCCGAGGCAGAGGCAACTTTGCAGGCAGTTACGGTCATCCGTGACAAAATCATCGAAGGCTACAGGGAAATCCTTCGTATGCCAGTATAGGTCAAAATCATGGACGAATTAACTGTCCTTGAAATTGGGCGAGATGCTCTTGTCGTGATTCTTAAAATTTCAGGTCCCATCATGTTGGTAGGGCTGCTTGTAGGAATTGTTATAGCGCTGTTTCAGGCCCTAACGACAATTCAGGAAATGACATTAACTTTCGTTCCTAAAATAATAGCCATATTCATCTCAATTGTTGTTTTTTTGCCATTCATGATTACCACAATAATTGAATTTGCCAATGCCCTTTTCGACAGAGTTTCGAATGTTGGGTAGTAAAAAATGCTTTCAAACATAATTCAGCTCAATCTTTTTGCTTTTTTTATTATCTTTGCACGTATCGGCACAGCTTTTATGCTTATGCCAGGGGTCGGCTCAGGTTATGTTCCAGCTAACATTCGTCTAGTTATAGCACTTGCCTTATCATTTATTTTGACCCCTTTATTGAAGAGTGGCTTACCAGAAATGCCTGGGTCTCAAGTTGACTTGATGTTGTTATTGCTGAGTGAGGTAATAATAGGAATTTTTATAGGTATGGCGGCGCGAATACTGTTTGGTGCTCTTCAGACTGCGGGAACTTTGGTTGCATTGTTTGCTTCTCTTGCAAATGCCTTGATTCGTGATCCCATAGCAGAACAACAAAGCTCATTGATTTCAACTTTTCTAAGTTTGCTGGGCATGGTTTTAATTGTTATTACTGATCTTCATCATCTTTTGATTAGGGGTGTTGTCGAGAGTTATAGTCTTTTTCAGGTTGGTCAGCCATTATTGGTAGGTGACTTTTCAGAGGTGTTAGCACGCCGTGTTGCAGATAGTTTTAAGCTTGGGGTTCAATTAGCCTCTCCGTTTATGCTTGTTGCTCTTGTTTATTATATTGGACTTGGTATTCTTGGGCGTTTAATGCCAGTACTTCCAGTTTTTATTGTTGCCTTGCCTGCACAAATTGTGGGTCAGATTGGTTTCCTCGCCATTATTTTATCGGCGTTAATGATGTACTTTATGAGAAGCTTTGAAGAGTCAATTATTGTTTTCTTGGGGCCTTAAATAAATGGCGGAAGAAGAAAGCTCACAAAAAACAGAAGACCCCACTGAAAAACGCAAGGCAAAGTCAAGGAGGGACGGGGAAGTCCCCCAATCCCAAGAAATTAAGAGCTGGATGTCCTTGCTAGGTGGTGCATTTGCTTTACTTGTGCTGGCGCCGGGTGTTGCAACTGATATACGTCATATCAGCTTCAAGTTTATTGAATCTCCAGAGACAATCTCTCTAGATTTAAAACACTTACAATTTTTATTTGCTGAAGCAATACTTGAAACAGCAATTGCAGTAGCGCCCGTTTTGTTACTTCTTTTGTTACTAGCATTTGTTTCTAATGTTGCTCAAATTGGATTTGTATGGGCGCCGAAGAAGATTGTTCCGGAACTTAAAAAAATTAGCCTTTGGAATGGGCTCAAGCGTATGTTCTCTCTTCAATCAATAATTGAATTCATAAAAGGTATTATGAAATTATCCCTAGTCGCTATTGTTGGGCTGACTGTTTCCGCACCATTTTTGACAGATATGAGTTTGTTTATAGATCGCTCTGTTAGTGATATGCTAGACCGTTTACTTACTATTTCGGTATGGTTTGCTTTGGCTGCGGTGGGTGTCATGACAGCAATTTCTGCCCTCGATTATGCTTATCAAAAGGCTAAAAGTATCAAGCAAATGAAAATGAGCAAGCAAGAGATTAAGGATGAAAATAAACAGTCGGAAGGTGACCCGCATGTCAAAGCTAGAATTCGTCAGATTAGGTCCGAGCGAGCACAGAAAAGAATGATGGCTTCAGTTCCAGATGCTGATGTCATTGTAACTAACCCTACACATTATGCAGTAGCTTTGAAGTATAAAATGGAGGAAATGCAAGCACCGGTTCTTGTTGCTAAAGGTGTTGATGAGTTAGCTTCAAGAATTCGTAATTGTGGCAAAGAAAACGATATACCCATTGTTGAAAACCCACCATTAGCTCGTGCTCTTTTTGCCTCTGTTGAGATCGATGAGGAGGTGCCTGCAGAGCACTACATGGCAGTTGCCGAAGTGATTGGTTACGTTATGCGTATGCGTGGTGAGTTGCCACCATTGCAATCTGGATCTGAACAACAAGTCAATTAATGTGATTAAAGATCGAGGTAATAATTTCTGAACTTAAAAAAAGATACAACCCGAGAAGGGAACTGTAATTATGCAAAGACCAGTCCTGCTAGGATTTTGCCTTGTTTGTGTTTTAGTTCTTGTTGTATTTGGGATACCCAATGCAGTTGATGCCAATACGATTGCTTTAGCAATTCTTGTGGGAGCAGTGCTGTTTGGCTCTTTAATTGTGTTCTATAGGTCCTTTCGAAGTTCATCACTTCGAAAAATCCTTGCTTGCGCTATTGAGAGTAATACCCAACCAGTATTTATTACAAAGGCACCTATAGATATTGAGGAACCATTTATTTTTACCAATCAGGCATTTAAAAAAATGTTTCCAACGCCTAACGGAGTTAAAGGTCTTACTTCGTTCAAAGCCCTTCGCAATTTTTTTGATTTTAACGAGGCGGCATTAGGTGAGTTGGCTCGTTTACAGCAGATGGCTAATACAGGGGTTAGTGGCCATGCCGAGCTCTCAATCAGGGGAGAGAGGGGCAAAAAAGATTGGCTGCATATATCGATCCAGCCTTTTCCTGTGTTAGGCGAGCGTTCCAATTTTGTCTTGTGGCGGGCACAAGATATTACAGCCCAGCATGAGATAGATGAGGCACGACGTTTAGAAGAAAAAACATTTTCTGATTTTCTTGATAACTTGCCGGCTGGATTTTTCTCAGCTGACTCAGACGGTAACATTATTTATGCCAATAACAAGTTTGTTGAGTGGCTGGGTGTTTCTTTTGAGGAATTACGTACTCGTGGTTTGCGCTTTGCTGATTTTGTTGTTGCGGGTAGTCCTGATGCTGCTCTCGGGGGACCTGAGACTGGAGTTAACGGTGATGTTACCTTGCGTGGACCCGGTGGAAGTCTTTTCAAGGCCTGTCTCGTTCAATCTGAACATATAGATGAAAATGATTACATGAACTATAGTCGCTCAGTTTTGCTCAGAGATCTTACCTGGCGCGGTGAGGCGGGTATTCAGGGGCTCCCTACATCTGGGGGATCGGGTAATGCACACAAGTTACGTTGGCTTTTTGATGAGGCCCCTGTAGGTATTGTCTTGCTTGATTTGCAGGGGAATGTAACTGAGGCTAACAGGGCTTTTTTAAAGTTGCGAGGTATACATCAAGATACAGTAATCGGCAGACCATTTAGTGAACAAATAAGTAAGGAAGATCGTGGGGATGTGGCAGCACAGTTATCAAAAGTTGTGATGGGTATTATGCCAGCTTCCCACCTTGAAATACGCATGCCAGCTATTGGTGAACGTGAATTGGTGGCCTCGCTCTATGCCAGTCGTCTTGAGGATGATAGTGGTGAAGTTTCTGGACTTGTATTGCATTTTATTGACACTACAGAACAAAAAAACTTGGAGGTGCAGTTTGCTCAGTCGCAAAAAATGCAAGCAATAGGCCAACTCGCTGGGGGGGTTGCACATGACTTTAATAATCTGCTGACTGCTATGATTGGTTTTTCTGATCTATTGTTATCTCGTCATGGGCCAGATGATCCCTCGTTTTCTGATATTCAGCAGATTAAACAAAATGCTAATAGAGCAACTAATCTTGTGCGCCAGTTGCTTGCATTTTCACGCCAGCAAGAATTGGAACCAGTAGTGATAGATATTACTGAGGCACTGGCTGATCTCTCAAATTTACTTGGCAGACTGATCGGTGAAAATATAGAGCTAGATATTCATCATGACCGGGACCTCTGGCTACTCAGAGTTGATCGTGGACAATTTGATCAGGTTATTATTAATCTTGCTGTTAATGCAAGGGACGCAATGCCGGGTGGCGGAAGTGTTTCTATCCGTACCTTCAACACAAGTGTAAGACATTCTGTACAACGAGGGCATGATGTCATGAAAGCTGGAGACTATGTCCAAATTGAAGTTGAGGATACTGGAACGGGTATTGCAAAAGAAGATCTTTCTCGAATTTTTGAACCGTTTTTTTCAACTAAGGAGGTCGGTGCTGGGACTGGTCTTGGCCTCTCTACTGTATACGGCATCATTCATCAAACAGGTGGATATATTTTTGCGGATAGTGCTCCAGGTGACGGAACGACTTTTACTATCTACCTACCCAGGTATGAGGGGGATGAGGAAGTTACAATTGAGAGTGAGCACACACCTTCTTTCAAATCTGAAGTGGGTAATGTTAACCCGATCAACTCACCAACATTACAAAGTGCTAAAAACAACGAGGGTGATTTGACTGGAGAGGGGACTGTCCTTTTGGTGGAAGATGAAGACGCCGTTCGTATGTTTGGTGCTCGAGCTCTTAAAAACAAAGGATACAATGTGCTTGAGGCAAGTAATGGTGAGGAAGCTCTCGAGGTTATTAATAATGGTTCAGATCAAAAAATTGATTTGATAATTTCTGACGTGGTGATGCCCGGTATGGACGGGCACACTCTAGTCCAGCTGGTACGTCATGAAATGCCAGATATAAAGATTATCCTTATGTCTGGCTACTCAGAGGAAGTTTTTGCCGACAATGTGGAGCGTGATCCGGGAATTCACTTCCTGACCAAACCCTTTAGCCTGAAAGATCTGGCTGGGAAAGTTAAAGATGTTATGCAGGATTAGATGGAAAAATAACTTTGTCGTTTAATTATAAACAAAGATATATTTATATTTTCGTTTTATCTTATTGGACTTTAAGGTTGACATTCAATAATGCGATACTTTTTTCGTTTTTAATGACATTTTTTTTTACGAGTCGCCACCAAATACACCAATATAAGTTTATGATTTATAAATTTTATTTTACTAAAACTACTTGAAACATATAAAGAACATATATTAAATTATATATCAAATTCAATTAGTTAAAAAAAAGACTTGCGCATGAGAACAAATCATGTACATTAGGTAGTAATTGCATCCATTTAAGCCTTGTGAAATAAGGGAGTTAAACTAATGGCAAGTCCTGCACTAAAACTTGTGGAAAAAGAAAGTATGAACAAAGATAAAGCGCTCGACGCTGCACTAGGGCAGATTGAACGTGCCTTTGGCAAGGGATCTGTGATGCGTATGGGACAGCGTGAGATAGTAGAAACGGAGGTAATCTCATCAGGTTCTATCAGTCTGGATCTTGCTTTAGGTATCGGTGGGTTGCCTCGTGGTCGAGTTATTGAAGTTTACGGACCGGAAAGCTCCGGTAAAACAACCTTGGCTCTACATGCGATTGCTGAAGCTCAGAAGCTTGGCGGTACTTGTGCCTTTGTTGATGCAGAACATGCGCTTGACCCTGTATATGCAGAGAAGCTTGGGGTCAATATTGACGAACTGCTTCTTTCTCAGCCGGATGGTGGCGAACAGGCTCTTGAAATTACAGATACTTTAGTGCGTTCAGGCGCTGTAGATGTGCTGGTGGTCGACTCTGTCGCAGCTTTAGTGCCTCGGGCCGAACTCGAGGGTGAAATGGGAGACCATCATGTGGGTTTACAAGCACGGTTGATGAGCCAAGCTTTACGAAAGCTCACGGGCTCTGTTTCCAAATCCAATACCATGGTTATATTTATTAATCAGATTAGGTTAAAGATAGGAGTTATGTTTGGCAATCCAGAAACTACTACGGGTGGTAATGCTTTAAAATTTTACTCTTCTATTCGTATGGAAATACGTCGTATTGGAGTGATTAAGGATCGAGATGAAATTATAGGAAACCAGACTCGTATCAAGGTTGTAAAGAATAAGCTGGCCCCTCCCTTTAAGACGGTTGAATTTGATATAATGTACGGCGAAGGGTTTTCGAAAATTGGTGAATTGGTTGATCTTGGTGTAAAAGCAGGCATTATAGAAAAATCTGGCTCTTGGTTTTCATACGGATCAGAACGTATTGGACAGGGTCGAGAAAATGCAAAGAATTATATGAAAGAAAATCCAGAAGTTGCGACTTCCATTGAAGAAGAAATTCGAAGGCAGTCTGGCCTGATTAATGAGGATCTGCAAGAAGACTTGAACGAAAGTCTTGTATCTGAAGGTAATAATATATCTGAGAAAGTAGTAGATAAATCACTTGAAGAAAGTTTTTGAAAGTAAAGAACCAGCCCTTTTTTGGTAATAAATATCTCGTTCATCAAGGGACGCTTTCAATTAACTGTTTTCTTTTAATATTAAAAACATAGGCTTCTAGAGTGAAGCCTGTGTCTTTTACTGTTCAGGGCTTCTTGACAAGCTCTAGCAAGATCGTACATTTGCAGTTATGAGAACCGTCAATGATATTCGCAAGGCGTTTATAGACTATTTTGTTGCCAATGGTCACTATGCAGTCGACTCGGGCCCTTTAGTGCCTGTGAATGACCCATCGCTGATGTTTACAAATGCAGGAATGGTTCAGTTCAAAAATGTTTTTACAGGAATTGAAACACGGAACTACTCCAAAGCCGTAACATCACAAAAGTGTGTAAGAGCAGGGGGAAAGCATAATGACCTAGAAAATGTAGGCTACACAGCTCGCCATCATACTTTTTTTGAGATGTTAGGTAATTTCTCTTTTGGTGATTATTTCAAAGACGAAGCTATAGAGTTAGCTTGGAATTTTATNACCCGAGAATTAGGTCTTCCAAAGGATAAACTTTTGGCGACAGTCTATGCGGACGATGACGTAGCTTTTGAACTATGGAGGAAAATTGCCGGCTTTACTGAAAGTCGCATTATTCGAATTCCTACTTCTGATAATTTTTGGGCTATGGGTGATACAGGTCCATGTGGCCCGTGTTCTGAAATATTTTATGATCACGGTGAACAGATCGCAGGTGGTCCTCCGGGTGGCCAAGACGAGGATGGCGATAGATTCATTGAAATTTGGAATCTAGTGTTCATGCAATATGAACAACAAACATCTGAAATAAGGGTCGAACTACCTAAGCCCTCCATAGATACTGGGATGGGGCTTGAGCGAATTTCAGCGGTGATTCAAGGTACTCATAACAATTATGATACTGATATGATGCAGGCCCTTATTCAAACTTCTGCAGCGGTTTCTCATACAGACGCGAATGGTGAGCATAAGACGTCCCATCGTGTCATCGCTGATCACCTACGCGCCACTTCTTTTCTAATAGCTGATGGTGTAATGCCTTCTAATGAGGGTAGAGGCTATGTGCTTCGTCGAATCATGCGCCGGGCAATGCGTCATGCTCACCTTATTGGCACAATCGACCCTATGATTTTCAAATTGGTGCCGACCTTAATTTCTCAAATGGGCCAAGCGTTTCCAGAATTAGTGCGAGCAGAAGCCCTGATAAAAGAGACTTTGAAGCTTGAAGAAACAAGATTCAAGGCAACTCTAGATAGAGGGCTGAAGTTGCTTGATGAAGCAACGGCTGATCTACAAGAAGGAGATGAACTAGATGGGGAAACGGCTTTCAAATTATATGACACCTTTGGTTTTCCTTTGGACTTAACACAAGATGCATTACGGAATAAGGCAATGAGTGTTGATGAGGATGGTTTTTGTACAGCTATGGAACGTCAACGCTCCGAAGCACGAGCAGCGTGGTCTGGTTCCGGAGACTCGTTAATGGAGGAAGTTTGGTTTCCAATTAGGGAGAAACAGGGAGCCACGGAATTCTTAGGTTATGAGACAGAAAGTGCAGAAGGCCGGATACTTGCTATCATTGTCAATGGTGAGCAAGTAAATACAGCTACCGTTGATGAGAAGGCTTCAGTTGTTGTTAATCNAACACCTTTTTATGGCGAATCTGGAGGTCAGATTGGAGATAGTGGTGAGATAAGATGTGGCGATGCTCTTTTGAGTGTAGATTGTGCGCAAAAGAAGCTTGGAGACCNACATATACATACTGGAATGATTAGCGGTGGTACTTTTGAGGTTGGTAATGAGGTAACTTTAGAAGTAAACCATCAGCGCCGGTCAGGTTTGCGTGATAATCACTCAGCAACTCATCTACTTCATGCTGCTTTGCGCCGTAAGCTTGGTGACCATGTTACTCAAAAAGGGTCATTAGTATCGCCAGATAGACTGCGGTTTGACATATCACACCCAAAGCCGATTACTGCTGACGAAATAGCTTATGTAGAAGCCGAGGTTAATGCTGAAATTCGAGCTAATTCTAGCGTTACTACTCTGCTTATGACCCCTGATGAGGCGATTGATGCCGGTGCCATGGCTTTGTTTGGTGAAAAATATGGTAATGAAGTTAGGGTCGTTTCCATGGGAGATGGTTATTCGAAGGAGCTCTGTGGTGGTACACATGTTGAGCGTACAGGTGATATAGGTTTATTCAAAATTCTTGGTGAAAGTGCGGTTGCCGCTGGTGTAAGACGAATTGAAGCACTTACTGGTAAATTTGCGCTCGATTATCTTAATGGCCAGGATGACGCTCTGCTCGAGATTGCAAGTGTTTTAAAGTCCTCATCTGGTGAAGTAAGAACTAGAGTTCAGGATTTAATCAACGAAAAAAAGAAAATGGAACGTGAAGTTGTTGATTTGCGTAAGAAACTCGCTGCTACGGGTGGTAATACTTCAGAAGCTAAACCAGCAGTTAAAAAGATTCATGGCATACCATTTGTATCACGGCTAATTAAGGACATGCCTGCTAAGGATTTAAAGGGTTTGGCGGATGAAGTTAAAGAGCAAATAGGAACCGGTGTTGTCGCTTTGACTTCAGTAATTAATGGAAAGGTTTCTCTCGTTGTTGCAGTAACTGATGATTTAACCCACAAAATAAATGCTATAGATCTTGTATGCATGGGGGCTGTAGCTGTGGGGGGTAAAGGTGGCGGGGGAAGACCAGATATGGCTCAAGCGGGTGGCCCAGATGCAAAAAATGCTAACTCCGCTCTTGAAGCGATAGAAAAAGCTCTGTCCAGCTGATAATATCTGACCAAGTGACGGCAACTATGGATGTGCACAAATATATAACAGTCGAATGGCGCTCACCCAGAGTCTTTATGATACTTATGGCCATAGCGATGCCACTATCTTTTTCAACTTGGATGGCATTGATTAACAACTTTGCTGTTGAGCGAGTATTTTTTACTGGAAAAGAAATTGGTATCTTGCAAAGTTTGCGAGAAATTCCAGGATTTTTAGCGTTTGCAGTAGTCTTCTTGTTGCTTTTAATGCGAGAACAAACTCTCGGTTTGGTCGCCTTGTTGTTTCTTGGCATTGGTACCGCAATTACAGGTATGCTACCAACAGCAGTTGGCCTTTACGCAACAACGATACTGATGTCTGTTGGTTTCCATTATTATGAAACTGTTCGCCAATCTCTTGCTTTGCAGTTGGTATCGAAGGAAGAGTCACCACTGTTCCTAGGACAGTTGGTTGCTGTTGGCTCATTCTCAGGCCTAGTTTCACTTTGTCTCATTTGGTTGAGTGTTGATTTGGTTGGCCTTGATATGGAATGGGTTTACTTTCTTGGTGGAAGTTTGACCATTATGATTACTCTGATTTGCTGGAAAGCTTTTCCAAAATTTCCAGAAAAGGTAAGACAGCACCGTAAGGTGTTCCTGCGTAAGAGGTATTGGTTGTATTATTTAATCACCTTTTTATCTGGTGCACGCAGACAAATATTTGTAGTTTTTGCTAACTTCTTGATGGTTGAAAAATTTGATTTTAGTGTCTCTGATATTACATTGTTGCTCCTTGTCAACACAACAATAAACATTTTTATCGCACCCAAAATAGGTAAATTCATTGCAGTTTGTGGTGAGCGACGGGCTCTGACATTTGAATACATCGGATTAATTGGTGTGTTTACAGCATACGCCTTTGTCAATACGGCATGGGTAGCAGTTCTATTATACCTCGTTGATCACATCTTTTTTTCTATGGCGATTGCTATCAAAACATACTTCCAAAAGATTGCAGATCCTGCTGATATTGCAGCACAAGCAGGGGTGGCCTTTTCTATTAATCACATTGCTGCTGTCTTGGTTCCTGTTACTCTCGGGTTTCTCTGGTTGATATCACCCTCAATTGTATTTTTAGTTGGGGCAGGATTAGCATCTGCATCATTAGCCTTGGCATGTCTAATACCAAAAAATCCATCACAAAAAAATATTAGTATAATCAGTGATTATAAGACATTTTTTAGCTTTCCTAGGTAAATCATCCTTGCCCATTAGGCTGCTGCCACTTAGTTTTGAAATAAAGTAATATTTAGCAAAGTGACTACATGGACGCTCTTATTGATAACTATCCAGTTTTGACTGAAGTTAAGGCTTTGGTAGAGAAACTTTTTTCTTGGGTAATGGCTAATGTTTTTGTTGTGGCGCCTCTTTTGCAATTACTTGCGATTGGTGTAATCTTTTTAGTCGTTCGCTCTTTGAGTCCTCGGCTTGAGAACTTGATAGACCAGATAAGTATTCCGCTTGGTTATGAGCGATACCTCCAAAATATAATACGTGCTGTGAAACCTCTCACACTACCTGTGTTGTGGATAATCTTGCAGTCGGTTTCAGTCCTTGTAGCAAAGAATACGGGCTGGCCATCACATCTTTTGGAGAGTGCTGTTAGTTTATTGACTGCTTGGATCATAATTCGTCTGGCAAGCTCTTTGGTCGCAGAACCAAGCTGGTCCAGAGCTATAGCGGTTTCCGCTTGGTCATTAGCAGCTCTGGATATTGTTGGTGTGTTGGATCCAACACTGTCCGTTCTTGATAATATGGCTGTTAGTTTTGGTGAGACACGAATATCTGTTCTGGGACTAGGCAAAGCACTTTTGGCACTTGCTGCATTGTTTTGGCTTGCGAGCTTCACCTCATCACTGATAGATCGCCGTATTGCAGGTATGAAAGGCCTAACTCCATCAGTTCAGGTATTATTCAGCAAGTTGTTAAAAATAGCCCTTTATGTAATTGCTTTTGTACTAGCAATGAATACGGTTGGCATAGATTTGACTGCCTTTGCAGTATTCTCAGGTGCAGTTGGCTTAGGTATTGGCTTTGGTTTGCAGAAGGTAGTTTCCAACTTAATAAGTGGAGTTATTTTACTGCTTGATAAGTCTGTGAAGCCGGGGGATGTGATTGCAATCGGTGAAACCTATGGGTGGATTAACTCCTTAAGCGCGCGTTATGTCTCAGTAATTACACGTGATGGAACAGAGCACTTAATACCGAACGAGGAGTTGATTTCTCAGCGGGTTGAAAATTGGTCTTATACGGATCAGTTGATACGCCAAAGACTACCTATTGGAATATCTTATGCATCTGACCTAAGAAAGGCTATTGAGTTGGCTGTTCAAGCTGCAGAAGAACAGGAAAGAGTTCTGGAAGATCCTGCCCCAGTCTGCCATTTGAAGGGTTTTGGCGACAATTCAGTTAATATAGAACTAAGGATATGGCTTCGTGATCCGCGTAGCGGTTTGTCCAACGTTAGGCACGACGTTCTTCTTCGTGTATGGGATCTATTTCAAGAGAATGGAATTGATTTTCCTTTTCCACAACGCGAGCTGCACATCAACAAAACAATACCGGTAAGGATTGAAAGTTGATTCTTTGAGTAGANCGAGTGATCACAAAATAGTTTTTTTGTTGAAAGACTAAGGAATTATTCTTTTACATCAGTAGCTATTTGCATGCGTATGATTTTGTCTGGCTCATTCACCATGCCATTTTGTGGGTTGCCTCTCTTTATTTTTCCAACCACACTCATTCCTTTTGTTACCTTGCCCCAAACAGTATATTTCCCATCTAAGTGAGCCGCGCGTGAGAAAACAATGAAAAATTGCGAGTCTGCACTATTTATGTCGTTAGCTCTTGCCATAGATAAAGTGCCACGAACGTGAGGTTCATCAGAGAATTCAGCATTGATATTTTGACCGCTACCGCCTCTACCTGTGCCGGTGGGGTCACCAGTTTGCGCCATAAAGCCACCAATTACTCTGTGAAAGACGATGCCGTCATAAAACCCTTTACGAACCAGTTCTTTAATTCTGCTAACATGGTTCGGTGCTAAATCAGGCCGCGTTTCCATGACAACTCGTCCATGTTTTGTATCCATGTAAATGGTATTTTCAAGATTTGATGTTGTTTCAGCTTGGCTGTTTGTCATATGTGTAATTATCAGTATTAGAAAAAGAAGGGGTGTATTAAAAGCTTTAGAAAATAACGTATACAACTTTGATATCCTCTTTAATAAAATAAATTAATTTTAGTATTTTTAGCAGGGATCGAACTGGAAATCTTGGGAATTATGGTAATAATTTTGGCTACTTTCACTTTTTTGTTTTATCGAACAGGATTTGCATAGCTAGTTGTTTTAATTTTTTTTTTGAAGTTCACTTAAATTGTCTAGTGCCTTTGAGTACTTCTTGTGGGAGGCTAACGCATACTTGATAAGATTTTTGCGTTTTTCATTTTCTGTTTCGGTCAATACTTCTGTTGTTTCTGTATCTCTAGTGTTTTTAGCGTTTGTTTTTTCTATGCCTAAATACTTTGATTTGTTACCTTTAACAGGATTTAGAAAAATTTGAATAGCTAGTTGGCGCAACTTTTGTTTTTGGTCTTCATTTAAATTGGCTAAAACGTGGGAATTTTCTTCATGGGCAACTAAAGCTTTTTTGATAAGTAATTGACGATTTTTCTCGGCATTTAAACCTTTAGAGGATTTTTGTGAGGATTTATTTGTAGCGATTGTAGATTGCGTGCCTTCATTATTGGTTTTTGCCATACGATTCTTTAAAAAGGCAAAGAAATTCATTTTAGCTTTTTTGTCCATAAAAATAGAGAGAATGGCGTTGGAAAGAACTTTTTTGATCATCGATGGGCTTTCCTGATTTTCCTCTATGATGCTAAACACAATATTAGTCAGAATAGAAGAGTGAAATGTAAAAGTGTATATAGAGGAAAAGAAAGCGATTGTAAGCTATAAAAAATTTGGTTTAGAAGCTGGAACTAATTATGTGCTTGATGATTAAAGGGTTCTTGCGTCAGTTATTTGATACGTCTGTGGCTGCATCGAACCCCGCATTGACGCTGTCTAGTTATTTGCCTAAGCCGCCNAGAGGAAAAACAATTGTCGTTGGTGCTGGTAAGGCTGCGGCTAGTATGGCAAAGGCTGTTGAAGATGCGTGGCAGATAGCTTTGACTGGTCTGGTTGTTACGCGTTATGGGCACGGTTTAGATTGCAAGTTTATAGAAATCGTTGAGGCAGCACATCCTGTACCCGATTTAAAAGGTCGTGATGCAGCTCAGCGCATACTTTCGATGCTTCAGGAGCTTGGCTCTGATGACTTAGCTCTGTGTCTTATTTCAGGTGGTGGTTCGGCATTACTTAGCTTGCCAGCAAAGGGTGTCAGTCTGAAGGACAAGCAAAAAATAAACAGTAAATTACTTAAATCTGGGGCTAGTATTTCTGAAATGAATTGTGTCAGAAAGCACCTTTCGTCTATCAAGGGAGGAAGACTTGCTATGGCTGCGTATCCTGCCAAAGTACTGACTTTAATTATTTCAGATGTTCCCGGTGATGATCTTGCGGTCATTGGTTCTGGGCCAACTGTGGCTGATCCAACCACCCTTGCTGACGCCAGAGCTATAATTGAAAATTATGATATTGATGCTGGTCCAGCAATTTTAAGGGCTTTAGAAAACCCTTTTCTTGAAACACCTAAGCCTGGAGATGAGCGTCTCAAGGGTAATGAAACGCATCTGATAGCAACCCCTCAAATATCCCTTGAGGCAGCTGCAAGGGAAGCAAGGAATGCTGGTTTTAATGCGATTATTTTGAGTGACCGCATTGAAGGAGAGGCTTGTGAAGTCGCTAAAGTAATGGCTGCAATTGCCCTGCAGGTTGTTCGTTACGGACAGCCAGCAGAACGTCCATGCGTTTTATTGTCAGGGGGGGAGACAACGGTGACGGTGCGTGGTAGGGGACGTGGTGGGCGCAATGCTGAATTCTTGCTAGCGCTTGCTGTTGCTCTTGATGGTGAGCCAGGAGTTTCTGCAATTGCATGCGATACAGACGGAATTGACGGAAGTGAAGATAATGCAGGATGTATCATTGGACCAGATACTTTAGAAAGAGCGTCAGCACAAGGTTTGGACCCAGAAAAATTTTTAGCTACAAATGATGCTTACAGCTTTTTTTCCGCACTAGATGATTTGGTCATAAGCGGCCCAACTTTAACTAATGTCAACGATTTTCGGGCTATTGTCGTGAAATAAAACGTTAATATTGTTTGTTTATTAAAAGAGTATAATTTGTGTAGCCAATAGAAAGTATCACTTATGAGACGAAGTCGTAATTCAAAGATAATAGCAACCCTTGGTCCGGCAACTTCGGACGAGAAATCCATCGCTGATTTGTTTTGTGCTGGTGTTGATGTATTCCGCCTGAACTTTTCGCACGGTTCTNACGAGGAGCACCAAATTCGATATAATTTAATTCGAAAAGTTGAAAAAAAATTTAACCGGCCAATTGGCGTTTTGCTTGATTTACAAGGTCCAAAGCTACGACTAGGCAAATTCAAAAATGGCAGAGTTAATCTAAAAACTGGTGAATTTTTTAGGCTTGAGCTCTCTGAGTCTATTGGCAGCGCATCAAGTGCAACTTTGCCGCATCCAGAGATTTTCTCAGCACTTAAACCAGAAATGAAATTACTGTTAGANGATGGAAAAATAGAACTTAGGGTGCAGAAATGCGGTGTCGACTTTGCTGATACCCTAGTTATTATCGGTGGCGAAATTTCTGATTACAAGGGTGTCAATGTACCTAGCGCAACTCTGGATCTATCTCCAATTACTGAAAAAGATCGGAAAGATCTGGCTTTCGGCCTTGAGCTTGGAGTGGATTGGATTGCTCTATCTTTCATTCAGCGCTCAAGTGATGTGATTGAAGCGTTGGACCTTGTCGATGGACGTGCAGGTGTTTTAGCTAAACTGGAGAAGCCCTCTGCAATTGACGATCTTGAGGGTATAGTTGACCTTGCCGATGCAGTAATGGTGGCGCGTGGAGATCTAGGTGTTGAATTAGCACCCGAAGATGTTCCAGCAATACAAAAAAAAGTTTTAAATAGATGCCGTCGTGCTGGGAAACCGGTAGTGGTAGCTACACAAATGCTGGAATCGATGATACATTCTACAACGCCTACTAGAGCGGAATCCTCTGATGTAGCGACAGCTGTTTACGACGGAGCAGATGCAGTAATGCTTTCTGCCGAAACTGCAATTGGAGAATTTCCCATAGAGACAGTTTCTATGATGGATCGCATTGTCAAAAGGGTCGAAATTGACTCACACTATCGTGAGATTACTGATTACAGAAGACGTGAACCTGAAAATACTGCAGCAGATGCAATCACGGCCGCTGCGCGTCAGATAGCGCAGACTGTTTTTGCCGCTGCAATTGTGACATTTAGTACTTCAGGTTCGACAACCATGAGGGCTGCTCGTGAACGACCAACTGTACCAATACTTGGCCTTACACCAAAAAAGTCAATAGCAAGAAGGTTGGCACTAGTTTGGGGAATTCATTCAGTAGTAACACCGGATTTAAAAAGGTTTAATGAAATGGTTGAAGTTGCTGCAGAGGCAGCAATAAATCAAGAATTTGCCTCTGATGATGACTCTATAGTCGTTACTGCTGGTGTGCCTTTTGGCACACCTAACGCGACTAATGTTTTGCGAATAGCCAAGGTTCACTAGCTGCGCCACCGCTATTATGGCACGTGCTTTAATAATTTTTTAATTTTGTTTTATAGGTTTTATTTATGAGCGTACTAGTTACTGGTGCAGCAGGTTTCATCGGATATTCCATTACCAAAGCATTACTTGGAAAAGGGCGGCAAGTAATTGGTGTGGACAATCTCAACGATTACTATGATGTTTCACTTAAGCAGACCCGCCTGAGCGATCTACTCCAACGAACCGGATTTAGTTTTGACCAAATTGATGTTGCTGACAAGGACTCTATTAATGCTCTTTTCCGCACAAACCCAGACATCAGTGAAATTATACATTTGGCCGCCCAACCTGGAGTGCGCTATTCACTTGTCAACCCATATGTCTACACACATAGTAATATTGAAGGTCATTTGGTCTTACTCGAAGCTTCTCGTAACCTAGAAACACTTAAGCACTTCATTTACGCTTCATCATCTTCGGTATATGGAAACTCAACCCAGACGCCGTTTTCTACTGAAAATACAACAGATTTTCCTGTATCTCTATATGCTGCAACCAAAAAGTCTATGGAATTGTTGAGCCACGCCTACGCAGAATTGTATTGTATCCCGCTTACAGGACTGCGTTTTTTTACCGTTTATGGACCTTGGGGTCGGCCTGACATGGCTTATTACTCATTTACGAAAAAAATTTTGGCGGGTGAGACAATCCCAGTATTTAATCATGGGAAGATGCGCCGTGATTTTACTTATATTGACGATATAGTGATGGGTATTTTATCTTGCATGAATAAGCCGCCAACTGAGGACGTCGTTCCACCTCATCGTCTTTATAACATTGGCAATAATAAAAGTGAGAGCCTTATGAAATTCATAAGTGAAATTGAGAGGGCTCTGGGTAAGAAAGCAGAAATTGATTTTCAGCCCATGCAGGCTGGGGATGTGTGGGAAACATCTGCCAACATAGATGCCATGAAAAATGATTTTGGTTACAAACCTACAACCAGTATTAATGTTGGCATTCCACTTTTTGTCGAGTGGTACAAGTCATTCCACTGCATTTAAGTTTTTGCCAATCCTCAACTCTAATCTACTACTAGGGCTACCATGATTACATTTCCTGCTGTACGTCCCGTGCTATTGTTACTTGTCTTGGCGTCTATCTGGAGCTCCTCTTTTGCCGTCATCAAGATTGGCGTTGAGACTCTACCACCTATGACTTTGGCAGCTTTGCGAATTACTTTGGCAGCAATTGTGCTTTACGGATATGCACTATTTAATCAAATGCCTATTCCACGGGACAGTAAATACTGGGTTCTGGCGTTTTTAGTAGGTTTTTTTGGAAATGGTCTACCCTTTACGCTTATCGGTTGGGGTGAACAGGNAATTGATAGTGGCCTTGCTGCTATTTTGATGGCTGTGATGCCTCTGTCAACAGTACTGCTAGTACATGTCTTTAGCTCAGATGAGCGTCTTACGGGGCAAAAACTTGTTGGTATCCTTGTTGGCTTTGGCGGTGTGATTGTATTAGTTGGGCCAGAAACACTTAAATACATGGGGGGAGATGCGCTACGCCAAAGCGCTGTTGCTTGTGGAGCATTTTCCTACGCAATAGCAACAACTATAGCTAAAAACATGATAAGATTACATCCTGCTGTAAGTGGTTCAGGGGTGATGCTCACAGGGGCGTTACAAATGGTTATTCTCTCTTTAACTTGCGATCAACCTTGGTTGCTTGTGCCAAGTATTAAGTCATTGGTGGCTGCGGCTTATCTAGGCCTTTTCCCAACAGCGTTGGCTACTTTTCTATATTTTTATTTACTAAGAATTCGTGGCGCAACTTTTATTTCATTCAACAATTATATAATTCCCGGACTGGGTGTAATTTGGGGTGCGATTTTTTTAAATGAACACGTATCTGTTCAAGAAATGGTTGCTTTAGGCCTTATTCTGAGTGGGATAGCCATTGCTGGTATTAGAGGGCAATGAACCCCCTGAGGTCTTCAATGTTATCTTGGCTCACGAGCAAATTCTCACAAAAATACAATTTTATCTGTAGCGATACTTGATTGTGAAATTCCAAGAAGGACTAATTTTTACCATAGAGCTCCCTTAGACGTTGGCCGTAGATTTCAATGATTTTATGACGTCGAATTTTCATTGACGGTGTTAACATCGTATTAGCGACGCTAAAATCTGATGTGGCAATAATGAAACGTCTAACTTTCTCAATATTTGAGAGGTTTGAGTTGATGGAGTCTATTACATTGGCTAGATCTTTGTAAAAATTTTCATCCTCCGATAGGGTTTGCAGATCGGTAGGTTTGTTGTTTTCTTTTGCCCAATGTTCAACCCAATCTTGTGCAGGAACAATTACAGCAGTTAAGTGAGGTCGCTTGTCACCATAAACCATTGCCTGGGCAATCTCAGGAGCAACTGTCAAGATGCCCTCAATACGTTGTGGGGCAATATTATCACCACCCGAATTTACAATTATATCTTTTTTCCGATCAGTAATCCTGAGGCGTCCCATGTTATCTAAGTGACCAATATCGCCGGTGTGTAACCAACCATCCTGAATGCTGTCAGCTGTTGCCTTCTCATTCATCCAGTAGCCTTGCATGACTAATTCGCCCTTAACCAGAATTTCCCCATCTTCAGCAATTTTAATGGAAACATCAGTCATTGGTGCCCCAACTGTATCAATTTTAATGTTTGAGGGGCGATTAACACTAATAACAGGGGCGGACTCTGTTAGACCATATCCTTGTAAAATTCTCAACCCTAGGGAGAGAAAAAATAAACCAACTTCCGTATTAAGTGGTGCACCACCTGAAACCAATGCTTTTAAGCGGCCTCCAAACTTTTGTTGAACCTTTTTTCTAACCAAAAAAGTAAGCAATATGTCGAGAAAGCCCTCAACCATGTTAAGGCCACCAAATTCAATTCTTTTACGGCCAAGAGCTAAAGTCTTGTTAAATAGTTGTTCTTTCAATCCACCTTGTTTTTTTACATTTGAAGTGATTCGTGAGTGAAGAGTTTCATACAGGCGGGGAACTGCAGTCATTATTGTAGGTCTCGCTTCGAGCATATTTGTTGCGAGAGACTCAGCCTCTGAATAATAAATTTGAGCTCCTATAGAAATGGGGAAAAATTGGCCAGCCGTGTGCTCATATGAGTGAGAAAGTGGTAAAAAAGATAAAAATACTTCATCACCAAGACCGAGCTCCAAAAGCGCATCGTTCGCACCATTACAATTGTGTAAAATAGCACCGTGATGTAGCATAACACCTTTTGGTAAACCGCCAGTACCCGACGTGTAAATGATGCAGGCTGTTTGATCACGCTCTATGAGTCCAGCCTCTGCTACTATACTGTAATCAATTGTTGTTACCCTATTGACAATCTCAGTCCAAGAGTGAAGTTTTATGCTTGGATCTTCGATTATATTGATCGGCTCCATAGTAATAATATCATTTATTAGGCCTGATCTTTTTGATGCTGGTATCACCTTTTCAGTAAGCTTGCTGTTTGATACAATAGCTAACATAGAGCCACTGTCTTCTATAATATGGCAATGATCCGCTTCGGTATTGGTAGTGTAAGCGGGTACTGTTATGGCCCCAATTGCCATGATGGCAATGTCTGCTATAAGCCATTCAGGCCTGTTCTCTGAAACTAACAGTACACGTGAGCCTTTCGTAACGCCCAAAGATCTTAGGTCAATTGCTAACTGACAAACTTGGTTAGCTGTATCATTCCACGAAAGTGACTCATATTTACTTTCTTTTTTACTCCACAGAAAAGGTTTGTCTCCATTATGTTTTACCCGATCGAAAAACATTGCGACCAGGTTGGGCCAAGGTTGTTTTTCTGCTGTGACAGATAGTTTCATCGGTTCCTCTGCAAAGCTTGCTCTTTTATGTGATCAGTCTTATATGACTTTAAAGTATGGAGAATTAAATGCCTAATGACAACCTCCCCGAGTGGGATTTAACTGATCTTTATCATGCACCAGACAGTAAGAAATTTGAAGATGATTTAAAATGCGCCGACAAACTTTCACAAGATTTTGCATTACGTTACAAAGGTAATCTTGCCAATTTAAGTGGAGAAGACTTGGGTCAAGCAATTGTGGATTTTGAAGTAATCGCAGAAATCCTTGGTAAGACCATGAGCTTTGCGCAGTTATTGTACGCTGCAGACGTAAGTGATGGTGAGTGTGGACAATTCTATCAAACTACACAAGAACGGGTCACCAATATATCAGGAAAGACACTTTTTTTTCAGTTAGAACTCAATCGATTGGATGAGGAAGTTCTTAAGAGGCAACTTGAGAGTAAGAGTGCATCTCATTACGCATCTTGGATTAGAAATACTCGGGTCTTTCGTGACTTTCAGCTTTCAGATGAACTTGAGAAGTTACTTCATGAAAAATCCGTCACCGGTCGCGCAGCCTGGATCAGACTTTTTGATGAAACTGAGGCCGGCCTCCGCTTTTTGGTTGATGGTAAGGAACTTTGCCTATCTGATGTTCTTAATCTTTTATCAGATTCGAATGCAAACTTGCGAAAGAAGGCCGCAAAAATTCTTGGAAAAGTACTTGAAGAAAATATTAAACTATTTGCCCTGATCATAAATACAATGGCAAAGGATAAAGCTACGGAAGACGCTTGGCGCTCTTATTCTAAGCCCATTTCAGAACGTAATCTATCTAATCAGGTGGAAGATAACGTAGTTGATGCTTTGGTTTCCTCTGTAAAAAGCGCTTATCCAAATTTATCTCACCGCTACTATCGTCTTAAATCACAATGGTTTGGGGTTGATGCTATAAACTATTGGGATCGTAATGCTCCTTTGCCGTATGATGATGATTGCAATTACAGTTGGGACGAAGCACGCAAAACTGTTCTCAATGCTTACGGTGGTTTTGATCAAAAAATGGCTGAAATTGCGGAACAGTTTTTTGAAAATAACTGGATTGATGCTAGTTTGCGTACTGGCAAAAGTTCAGGGGCCTTTTCTCACTCCACAGTGCCTTCAGTTCATCCATATATTTTGATGAATTTTCAAGGCAAAGTTCGTGATGTAATGACATTAGCGCATGAGCTAGGTCACGGTATTCATCAAGTATTGGCGGCTCCTCAAGGCTTGCTCATGTCGGAAACACCATTAACGACTGCTGAAACCGCATCTGTTTTTGGTGAGATGCTCACTTTTCGTTCCTTGCTCGATGGTGAGGATAATCCCGAACGTAGACGCATTTTGTTAGCAGGTAAAGTTGAGGATATGTTGAATACGGTAGTCAGACAGATTGCTTTTCATATTTTTGAGACACGCTTGCATGAGGAACGTTCATCAGGTGAGCTTTCCTCAGAACGTATTTGTGATATTTGGATGGAAGTTCAAAAAGAGAGCTTGGGAAACAATGTAAAATTTGATGATGAATACCGTTCATATTGGGCTTACATCTCCCACTTTATTCATGCGCCATTTTATGTGTATGCCTATGCTTTTGGCGACTGTCTTGTAAATTCTTTATATGAGGTCTTCAAAGGTGGTCACCGAGGTTTTCAGAAAAAATACATAAATATGCTGAGCTTTGGTGGAACCCGACGTCACAATGAACTGCTTGCACCGTTTGGGTTGGATGCTTCTGATCCCAAATTTTGGGATCGGGGTCTCGGTATGATCTCTGAATTTGTTGACGAATTGGAGCAATTTTCAGGTTGAATCAATCATAAACATTTAAAGTTTGAATTTTAGAATACCTTTATTTATCAATTGATGTGACGTCTTTAAGTAATCAATTAAGTTAATATTTAGATAGCAAAAAGCTACGTGGTATTATTGTCTTTACCTCACAAGATTAGTTTTAATCATTAGCGTAATGTGTGACAGGTCACTCAATTATCTGAATTTTAAAAACTCTTCTTCAGAAAGTGGTCACTCAATGTTATCAGCATGATAGCTTTGTGATGAACCTTGTTACTTAATGGGTATCGAATTCAAAATACTTCAAGAAAATTTAATTTTATTTGGGACAAAAAATTAAAAGAACTTTATTTATAAATTCCACAATGTGGAAAGTTCCATTTTTTCACTTTTTTGTAATGCAACACTTGTTATGTTAGATATTAAAAGTTAAATACGCATTGCGTCTGTTTTCTGTAATTTTTATAATAAAGGAAATTGTTAACATGAAGATTGGCATCCCAAAGGAGGGTCAAGGTGAGACACGCGTTGCAGTTTCTCCTGATGTCGTCAAAAAACTTGTTAGCCTTGGCTTTTCAGTAATTATTGAAAAGGATGCTGGTAGCTCCTCATCCTTTAGCGACGACGACTATAGGAAAGCTGGAGCCTCAATATCGAAAAATAGTGCTGGTGCCCTCAAGAATGTTGATCTGATTTTGAAGATTAATTGTCCAACTACTTCCGGTACTCAGAGCGAACTTTCTTTAATAAAAAAAGGCACGCTATTGATTGCCGGTGTTGGCGCTATTTCAAAAAAAAAGGAACTGCAGGCTCTCGCAAAGGCTGGTATTACCACGTTTGATTTGGAGCTTATGCCACGTATTACACGTGCGCAAAGTATGGACATCATATCATCACAATCCAACCTTGCAGGATATAAGGCAGTACTCGATGCGGCTGGTGTATTTGGTAGTGTTTTTCCAATGATGATGACTGCTGCAGGAACTATTGCACCAGCTAGAGCCTTTATCATGGGTGTTGGCGTTGCTGGATTACAAGCAATCGCGACGGCCAAGCGACTTGGTGCCATTGTTTCAGCTACAGATGTTCGTCCAGCAACAAAAGAACAAATAGAAAGTTTGGGCGCAAAGTTCTTGGAAATTGATTCAGAGATGGAAAAAGACGCACAAACGGAGAGTGGCTACGCCAAGCAAATGCCTCCTGAATATTTTAAAAAGCAGAAACAAATTGTATCTGAACACATCAAAAAACAAGACATAGTCATAACAACAGCACTAATCCCCGGTCGTCCTGCACCGGTGCTAATTACAGAGGATATGGTTAAAACTATGAGGCCTGGTTCAGTTATTGTTGATTTGGCTGTTGGAGCTGGTGGAAATTGTCCAATTTCTGAGCAGAATCAAATAGTTGAAAAATATGGAGTAAAGATTATTGGTTTTGACAATTTTCCTGGTCGGTTGCCAAAAGAAGCGAGTAATCTTTTTGCCACTAATCTATTGAATTTTATTACACCACACATCAATAAAGAAACTAATAAACTTGA
>PBDF01000004.1 GCA_002717285.1 Magnetovibrio sp. | reverse complement strand
ATCTTATGTTCTGCCACATTTCCAGTAATGTCATTGGCGGCGTCAGAAACTACTGACAGTCAGTTGAAAAAAATTGAGAGTGCAATTAGCGCTGGTGAAAAACAACACGAAGACCTGAGCAAAATCTCCTCAGACCTTGGAAAAGAACTGAAGAATTTGAAGATAAAAAGCGTTAATTTAGTAGCAACTATTCAAGAGCAGGAAACTATCGCCTTTAATCTTAACGAGTCTATTCAGCAACTACGCAACAAGGAGAGAGATAAACTCAAGCTACTCGCTCTAAAGCGTAAACAACATAGTTATGTGTTGATGGCTCTGCAAAGAATGGCACGCCATCCACCAGAAGCGATGATTGTGGCACCAATTAGTCCCTCTGAGACAGTACGTGTTGCTATTTTACTGCGTGCTGCTGCTCCAGCAATTGAGAAAAATGCAATAATTCTGAAGAAAAGCATTTTAGAGTTGGTGGAATTTCGAAACCAGAGTGTTGAAAAACGCAGAAATCTCTCATCTGTCCGGTTGGAACTAAGAGAGGAGCGCCAAAATTTGGAGCGTCTTTTGGCTGATAAAAGGAAACTGAAAAGAAAGACTGATAGTGAGGCCCGGAAACTAAAAGAAAGAATGCGTAATCTGATTGAGAAGGCAACGAATCTTCGTGATCTCATCTCAAGAATAGAGCTTGATCGGTTGAAAAGACAAAAGAAAAATAATGAAGAAGCTAGAGAAGCTTCCCTAGAGAGCACTTTTAAATTTGAAAGAAAATTACCTTATCCCGCTGTTGGGCGCTTGATAGGACGTTATGGTCAGGCAATGAAAACTGGATTGACCCGAAAGGGAATTTCAATTGAGACTGGAATAGGTGCGCAGGTTGTTGTTCCGCAAGATGGAACCGTTGTATTTGCAGGTGCTTTTAAGGGATATGGGCAACTATTGATTATTGAACACGACGGGGGATATCTTAGTCTTTTGGCTGGTTTGGAACGCATTGATAGCACAATTGGGCAACAGGTGTTATCCGGTGAACCTGCTGGTATAATGGGAAACCCTGATAATGGCCCACCGGTTTTGTATGTTGAATTGCGACGTAAGGGGCAACCTATTAACCCATTGCCGTGGCTGGCCGTAAACAAAATAAAGGTAAACGGATGATAAACAGATTGCCTCACTTTTCTGCCTTTGTGTCTTTTGCTATCTCAGTTTTTTTACTGATGTTGTCAATGGGCGCTTATGCACAGGGAAAACCTGTTAATAATGAAGAAACGTACAGGTTGCTTAATTTGTTTGGGGATGTCTTTGAAAAAGTGCGTACTGATTATGTGGAAAAACTGACTGACGAACAACTTATCGAAGCTGCAATTGCTGGAATGTTATCCTCCCTAGACCCTCACTCAAGTTTCATGAACGCTAAAAGGTACAAAGCTATGCAGGTTCAAACTCGTGGAAAGTTTGGGGGTATTGGTATTGAAGTAACTATGGAAAATGGTTTGGTTAAGGTGGTTTCTCCTATCGATGAAACACCTGCTCACCGTTCTGGAATTAAGGCGGGTGACTTGATAACTCAATTGGATGGAGAACGTGTACATGGATTATCACTAGCGCAAGCTGTTGAAAAAATGCGAGGCAAGGTTGGTACAAGAATTAAATTAAGGGTCCGACGTAAAGGGGTTGACGATTTTGATGTCACAATTACCCGGGCGATTGTAAAAATTCGATCTGTGCGGTCCCACATGGATGGTTTTGTTGGCTATCTGCGCATTACCTCGTTTAGTTCTCAAGCTAGTGATGAAGTCCGTAAGGCAATTGAAAAGTTTAAGGAAGAAGTGGGAGGTAAGTTAAAGGGGGTAATTATTGATCTTCGCAATAATCCAGGTGGCCTTTTGGACCAAGCAGTTAAGATTTCTGACATGTTTCTTGAACAAGGAGAAATTGTTTCAACCCGTTCAAGGCTGGCAAAGGACACATCGCGTTTTAATGCTCGCAAGGGTGATTTAACGGATGGACTACCTCTTGTAGTTTTGATAAATGGAGGTTCAGCATCTGCTTCTGAAATTGTCGCCGGGGCACTCCAAGATCATAAAAGAGCTATTTTATTAGGTACAAAATCATTTGGTAAAGGGTCTGTGCAGACTATTGTCCCCCTTTCTTCCCAAGGAGCAATGCGTTTGACGACAGCGCGTTACTTCACACCCTCGGGCCGCTCTATTCAAGCGGTTGGTATAGAACCAGACATCGTCGTTGAGTTAGCAAACGTTGAAGTAGTGGCCAGTAGACCAAGGACACGTGAGGCGGATTTGAGAGGGGCACTTGAAAATAGTACCGATAACCCATCTCAGGGTATTGTTAATACAACGAAGGAGGAAAAGTCTACAGACAATAAAGAAAGGGACTATCAATTAGATCGGGCCCTAGATTTGATACGTGGGATAGATTTATTTTCTGGTAAGATTGTTTTGGAATAGTGATGGTTTTTGAAAATAAGGTGGTAAAAGTAACTACCTTCAAGTGCATCAAAGACTAGAAAAAAATATAGATGATCACTACGATGATGTTGACAATGTAGATGTCGATACCCCTGAGATGGAAGGAGGCCTTCGTGTGGGCCCAGGTGAAGAAAAAGAATTTTTGAACGAAGAAACTCGCGCAGATAGCGTGTCTGTTGAGACTACAGATACAGATTCTAGTGATTCTGCTGTTTCAAATAAATCCTCATCAGAAAAGCAAGCTGAAGAGAAGTCGGATGTTGAAGGGGGACAAGTTGAGCCGACAGGTTTAGATGGAAATTTGGAGAGTGACCGAGAGAGCAAGAATACCAACGATCCAAGCTTTAGCGACGATGAAGATGAAGATGAAGATGAAGATGAAGATGAAGATGAAGATGAAGATGAAGAGTCAAACTCAAAGAAAAATTTAATCCTTATTTACGGTGGAGCTATACTTGCTCTTATTATAGTTGGCGCATTAATTTGGTATTTTATTTCAGACGACGTTGGTGATAGATCCAATGAAGAAAATACTGGGATACCCAAAGTAGCAGTAGAAATTGCTCCAAAAATAAGACAGCCGGGGGGGTTGAATGCTTTGATTGCAAGGCCAGATGCGGTTGGCACTAATTCCTTACCTACCCAGACGTTGGCACCTGTTATTGAACCTACAGCCTTTGCCTCTATTCCTCCCCCTAATATTACTGATAGCCCCTTGGGAGAGTCAAATTATCCAGATTTAAGTGAAGAAAGCCCGCATGGCTTGTTGCCAGTAATAGCTGAAGATGGGCGTGAGGCGTGGATAGTTTATGCGAAGCCTTTCGTAAATCAGAGTCCCAATCCACGTGTCTCTATTGTTGTAATGGGGCTTGGACAAAGTATATCCGCTACTAACGCTGCAATAAATTTATTGCCGGGAAGCGTTACACTTGCCTTTGACCCTTATGCACCCAATCTATCAGATTGGATGAAAAAAGCACGTGCTGCTGGTCATGAAGTTATGCTAATGGTACCACTAGAACCTGGAACTTTTCCCTATGACGATCCCGGTCCACTAAGTCTTATGACCGCTAATGCGCCGGAAGAAAATCGCAACCGTCTAAAAAGTATTTTAGGGCTTACGACTGGATACGTTGGGGTGATGACAATAATGGGTTCAAAATTTAATACATCTGAAAAACATTTGAGATTATTTCTTGAGGCGCTCAAAGAGCGGGGACTTATGTTACTCGAAGGGGTTGTTAATTCAGAAACGCTTGCGCCCAAAATCGCAACTGAAATAGGCTTGCCTTGGGCAGTTACTGATCTTGTTATTGATTCAATCCCAACAAAGACTGAAGTAGATAACCAATTGGCGGAGTTGGAGACGATTCTGGTAAATAAAACTGCTGTAGTCGCCATAGCCGAGGCTTACCCGACTTCAATTGAACGCATTGGTGCTTGGATAGCTGGCCTTTCTGAAAAAAAATTCGTGCTTGCTCCTTTGTCTGCGCTTGCTAACAAACAAGTAAAAAAATGATAGATATTCATAAGGTTGACCTGCCCTATCGTCCTTGTGTTGGGGCTATGCTAGTAAATAATATGAGAAGGGTTTTTGTCGCCAAACGAGCTGATAACCCAGGTAATTACTGGCAGATGCCCCAAGGCGGCATTGATGAGGGAGAGGATCCTCTGCAAGCAGTTTTGCGCGAATTGTATGAGGAAACGGGAGTAGATAAAGTTAGAATTATCGCCAAAAGTAATCATTGGAGGACTTACGACCTGCCTAATGAGTTAGTAGGCAAATTATGGGGCGGCAAATATCGTGGTCAACGGCAGATGTGGTTTGCATTGCAGTTTTTGGGCGAAGATAGTGACATCAATATAAGATCCCATAAAATACCGGAATTTAGTGAGTGGAAATGGGTCAGTTTTGAAGAGTTAGTTAATTTGGTGGTCCCTTTTAAGAAAGACCTTTATGAGGATATTCTGACGGAGTTACAACCGCTTGTGGGCCCATGATTTAATGATGTACTTATATGTTTTCTTTGGTTTTATTTTTCTCACGGTTAGTGCTGACATTTTAGTCCGTGGTGCAGTTGGTCTTGCTCAAAGGCTAAATGTTTCGCCTTTAGTAATTGGCGTTACTATAATCTCATTTGGAACTTCTTTGCCGGAATTTTTGGTTAGCATGGATGCAGCCTTAATTGGGACGTCTGCCATGGCGCTTGGCAACGTTGTAGGCTCAAATTTGGCGAATATGCTTCTAATTGTTGGGGTTGCTGCTTTTCTGAATCCAATTCATGTCAAACCTTTTTTGCTTTTTAGAAATACCATGGTTCTGCTTGCCTGTAGCACATTATTAATATGGTTTTGCTGGCTTGGCCCTGTTGATCGTGTTCAAGGTGGTCTATTTTTGTTGATAATGTTAATTTTTCTCATTTACTCTTATTTCAATGATTTTCGCAAGGGTGGTGTTAGTACCGAGGTCCATGCAGGGGAAATTGAAAATTTTGAAGGGCTAAAATCCCTATGGCAAATATGCTTTGCCTTGTTGGGTGGTTTGGTTGGGGTTATTTTTGGAGCTGATTTGATTGTTGATGGGGGTGTTCAAATGGCGCAAGCATTTGGCGTTTCCGATGAGGTGATAGGGTTGACAGTATTCGCTATCGGAACATCCCTGCCAGAACTGGCAGCTTCTGTTGTAGCTGCTATGCGTGGGCATGTAGATTTGGCACTAGGAAATGTTGTTGGTTCTAACTTATTTAATATTTTAATTGTTGTTGGCGGGATTGCCATGGTAGCACCGCTCGAGGCTCCACAACAGCTTCTTAATTTTGACTTGTGGTTCATGCTTCTTGTAACTCTATTGATGCTACCCTTTTTTATTGGCGGTTGGCAAATAAGTCGCTTGGTAGCAATTCAGTTACTGGTTATATATGTGGCCTATATAACAGCACAGGCTTATGGTATTTCTTCTCTAGTTGTAGCTTTTAGTTAATTAGAGATCAAGATGTGACTAAATGAAAGAAACACATAAAAAAACTGTATTGATTACTGGAGCAGCAAAGCGTATTGGCAAAGCTATTGCTCTTGGAATGGCGGCTGATGGCTGGCGGGTTGTAGTACATTATGGTGCTTCTAGGGAAGAGGCAGAGTGTCTCGTTAAGTTAATACGTGGTAATGGCGGGATTGCTTTCAAAATCCATGCAGATTTGAGTAAAGAGGAGCAGGTAGGACTTCTAATTCCATCGGCTGTTAAAATTGCTGGACCAATTTCATGTTTAATAAATAACGCTTCACTATTTGAGGAGGATTCAGCTCAAACAGCTAGCCGCAAATCTTGGGATGCGCACATGCAGATTAATTTGCGATCTCCTTTTGTATTAATTCAGGCATTGTGCGATCAGTTGCCCGAGGGGTTTGAGGGTAATGTTATTAATATTGTTGATCAACGTGTTCAAAACCTAACCCCACATTTCCTTTCCTATACTGTAAGTAAGGCTGGGCTGTGGACGCTCACCCAGACATTAGCCTTGTCTCTGGCTCCAAGCATTCGTGTAAATGCTATTGGTCCAGGGCCTGTGTTGGCTAATTTCAGACAAACGGAAGAAGAATTTATTAAACAATGGTCATCAATTCCGTTAGGTAGGAGCGTAAATCCTCTTGAAATAGTCGATGCTATTAGATTTATAATTAACGCCCCTTCTATGACTGGACAACTGATAGTTCTTGATGGTGGCCAACATCTCGGCTATTCACAAGCGCCACTAAGCGGTGGTGTAATTGAATAATTAAAAATATTGAAAAAGGTGAGATTATCTCATGACCATAAGTCAAGTAGGGCGTGCCCAGTTACGTAGAATTGCTGATGCTCGGGTGGCCATTCGTCACGTTTTTGTACGTAACCTTGTCCTAAATTGCTCCATTGGGATCCATCAACACGAGCGTGTAGCTTCGCAAAGAATACGCGTTAACATCGATCTCGCAGTCCGTGAGGGTGAGACGAATCCGCAAATTGATGATGAACTTTCAAATGTAGTCTGTTATGAAGGTTTGACTAAGGGGATACGTTCTCTTGCATCACGAGAACATGTCAACCTTGTTGAAACTTTAGCTGATGACGTTGCTGCCATGTGTTTAGCTGATGATAGGGTCCGTTCAGCAAGAGTTAGAATTGAGAAGCTTGATATATTTGATGATGCTGAGAGTGTTGGCGTTGAGATTGAGAGATTGAACCCAGAAATTTAACGGCAGGTGCCTCATTTTAAATCGATACCAAGAAGCTATAATTATTATTTTATTGCCTCTAGAAAGTCTTGCAAGCCATTGCAATAAATAGATTAATTATTTCTCAGCAAGTAGAGTTGTGCACAGGTGTTAAAAGCATACTGTTTCAATACTATAAACAAATTAGCAATATTACTCTTTGAACGATTCATAACATGACTTAATTTTGTGATTAAAAACAATAGCTTATATCAATGCTTAATTTTTAGGCAAAGTAGCTTTTCCCTTGGGATTTCTCACTCTTTTCCCAACAACAAGGGATATCCACAAAGTTATCAACAGTAATAGTGGATAGTTCTGTTAAAATCAGAAATATAGCCAGAATTTTTGTGATCCTGTTCGTTGACGTAGATTAAAGTTTCGTTCAAATAGTTCTTATGGCAAAAAAAAAGTCGACAACATACAACACACAAGTAACCGACAAGGAAAAAGTATCCAAACCTAGCGGAGCGGTTATTATTGAAACTTACCTGCGCAACTTAGTTAACACGCCCGGTGTTTATCGTATGATCAACCGCAATGGAGATGTTTTGTATGTTGGCAAGGCAAAAAACTTGAAAAAAAGGGTTGCGAGCTATACTAACCCGAATCGCCAACCGATCCGATTAAGACGTATGATATTCGAAACACAAAGTATGGAATTCGTTAATACTCATACGGAGGCAGAGGCTCTATTGCTAGAGGCAAATTTAATAAAGCGCTACAAACCGCGTTATAATATTTTACTCCGTGATGATAAATCTTTTCCAAAAATCTTGCTAACTAGTGGACATCCATTCCCACAAGTTTTAAAACACCGAGGAGCTGAAAATCTTGAGGGTAGTTATTTTGGCCCTTTTGCCTCTGTTTGGGCTGTCAATGAGACACTAAACATTTTACAGAGAGCGTTTCTTTTACGTACATGTTCAGATAATGTTTTCAACAATCGTACTCGGCCTTGTCTACTTTTTCAAATCAAGCGCTGCTCGGCTCCTTGTGTAGGCCGTATTGGTGAGGCTGAGTATGGTAAGTTGGTGTCTGAAGCGCAAACCTTCTTGTCAGGTAAGAGTCAAAGTATTCAACAAGGCTTAGCTAGGCGCATGCAGGAAGCTAGTGACAATATGGAATTTGAGATTGCTGCTGATTATCGGGATCGGATTCAAGCCCTTACTCGAGTACAAGCCCATCAAGGCATAAATTTATTTAGTGTTGGCGATGCGGATGTCATCGCTGCTCATCAAGCAGGTGGGCAAACCTGTATTGAGGTTTTTTTCTTTCGTGGTGGAAGGAATTTTGGAAATAGATCCTATTATCCCTCTCATGCAGACGATGAGGATGCACCCTCAGTATTGGAAGCTTTCATTGGACAATTTTATACAAACAAGGAGGTACCTAAGAGTATAATACTATCTCACCGTTTGCCCAGCCAGTCACTCATGTCAGATGCCTTAAGCGCTTCATCTGGAAGTAAAGTTGATATTTCTTGCCCCAAGCGTGGCAATAAGACAAATTTGGTAAACCATGCGCTTCATAACGCTCGGCAGGCCCTAGGCAGAAAGATTTCAGAGAGTGCCTCCCAACAACGTTTACTTGAAGGCCTGGCTGAGGTCCTAGACTTAGAAAAAGCCCCACAAAGGATTGAAGTATACGATAATAGTCATATTTCTGGTACGAAGCCAATTGGTGGAATGATTGTGGCTGGAAACGATGGTTTGTTGAAAAATTCTTACCGAAAATTCAATATAAAAAATACAAATATCATACCTGGTGATGATTATGCCATGATGACAGAAGTCCTGACCCGGCGTTTTTCTAGAGCTCTTAAAGAAGATCCAGAGCGTGTCCGTGGCCAATGGCCGGATTTGGTATTGATTGATGGAGGAGCCGGGCATCTGGGCATAACGCTTAAAGTCTTTGAAAAGTTGGGGATCGATGATGTAGTAGTTGCAGCCATTTCCAAAGGGCCTGATCGAAATGCTGGGCGTGAGAGAATTTTTTTACCTGGCCGAGAGCCAATTTCTTTGTCTGCTCGGAGCCCAGTATTGTACTTTCTTCAACGTTTGCGTGATGAAGCACATCGCTTTGCAATTGGCTTCCATCGTAACAAAAGATCAAAGACGTTGTCTAAATCCAGTCTTGATGGAGTTCCAGGAATAGGACCAAAACGAAAAAAGGCATTACTTCACCACTTTGGATCCGCTTCTGCAGTTGAGGGGAGTGGGTTGTCTGATTTGGAAGCAGTTGAGGGTGTAAGCGGAGCAATGGCAAAAAAAATTTATGATTGGTTCCATTCAGATAGTTGAGCTTAATTTGGTAATGATAAATTTGTCGTGGAAGTTTTATGTGGTTAAATCTGCCTAACATCCTAACTTTTTCTCGAATTGGAGCTATTCCTGTAATTGTCGGCTTAATGTTTTTGCCTTCACCACTTGGAAATTGGTTATCTTTCTGTGTTTATACCTATGCCTGTATCACAGATTTTTTTGATGGTTATTTAGCTCGTGCATGGGAGCAGCAGTCAGCAATGGGGCGTTTTCTGGACCCTTTAGCTGATAAGTTACTGGTTGCGGGTGTATTAATGATGCTGGTAGCTACAGACGGGATTACCGGTCTCTCAGTTTTACCAGCCAGTGTGATCTTGTTTAGAGAAATTCTAGTGTCTGGTTTGAGGGAATTTCTTGCTGAGGTTCAAGTAAAGGTTCCAGTTACTATTTTAGCCAAATGGAAAACTACATTACAAATGTTGGCGTTGGGTTTTCTTTTAGTAGGCTCAGCTGGGCCAGACTTTGGGTCTGTAACGACACTTGAGATAGGTATTGTAGGTCTATGGTTGGCAGCAATACTTACTGTGGGTACAGGATATGACTATATGAAAGCCGGTATCCAGCATATTGCGGATACCAAGCTATGAAAGTTTTTGGTATTACTGGTTGGAGTGGTAGTGGCAAAACCACTTTGATGGTGAAGTTACTACCAGAACTCATTGGGTGTGGTTTAACCGTTTCAACTATGAAGCATAGCCATCATAGCTTTGATCTTGACCATGAAGGTAAAGATTCTTTTAGGCATCGGCAAGCTGGTGCTAGTGAGGTGATAATCTCTTCGTCTACTCGTTGGGCTTTGATGCACGAACTTCGAGGAGATAAAGAGCCTAGTATGGAAGATTTGATAGAGCGTGTGACCCCAGTTGATCTGTTGCTTGTTGAAGGTTTTAAAGAACACAAGCATGATAAGCTTGAAATTTATAGGGAGTCGATAGGCAAACCAATGCGATGCAATGAGGATGATAATATTGTTGCTGTTGCAAGCGACAAAGCCATTCGGAAGCTTCATATACCGGTGATTGATTTGAATAAAACGAGTGTAATTGCTAACTTTATCATAGAGCATTGTGGGCTGAAGAGAGTTTGAAAAATGGTTGATCCTAAAAGTGGCTGCTTTTCTTCTGGTAAAAAGTTATTGTCACTTGAAAGTGCTCTAGAAAAACTGGAAAAGCTTGTTAGGCCTACAGTAGGTGTCGAGAAAGTTGGGCTAGCGGGAGCATTGTCTAAATTTTTAGCAGAGGATGTGCTTGCTACATGTAATGTTCCGCCCCATGATAATTCGGCCGTAGATGGCTATGCAGTATGCCATGCTGACTTATCTATTAAAGGGGATACTCGATTGCCCTTGGCAGGACGTATAGTTGCTGGACATCCTCTAAATACTGTAGCAAAAAAAAGAAGTGCTTACCGAATTTTCACGGGTGCCGCTATGCCTGATGGTACTGATACAGTATTTATGCAAGAGCATGTTCGTGTAGAGGATGATCAGATTATTTTACCACAAGGTCTCCAACTAGGATCTAACCGTCGTTTCATGGGTGAGGATGTTTGCAAGGACGCAATAATTTTAAAACAGGGTAAACGTATTAGACCACAGGAAATTGGTCTAGCGGCCTCGATCGGGCTTACCGAGCTTTCAGTATATAAACCACTTTGTGTTGCAGTATTTTCAACTGGTGATGAAATCTGTGACCCGTCCTCTGATCTGTCCGAGGGTTGTATCTATGATTCTAACCGTTACACCATTATCGGTTTGCTTACTGAGCTTGGTTGTCAAGTTACAGATCTAGGAATTATTGCAGATAATCAAAAGTTGATATCTGATACCCTTGCTAGAGCGGCTGAGCGTCATGATTTAATTATTACATCAGGGGGTGTTTCAATTGGGGATGAAGATCGTGTTAGGCAAGCTGTTGAGTCACTAGGTGCTATTGATTTCTGGCGTTTGGCAATTAAGCCGGGACGGCCTATTGCTATTGGTACTGTTGCAACTAAATTTTTCATAGGCTTGCCGGGAAACCCAGTAGCAGCGATGGTTACCTTTATGCGAATTGCTCGTATTCTAGTGTTGCGTTTGTCTGGTGCTACTGGTGATATTAGCCCAAATATATATAGTGTTGTCGCTGCTTTTAGTTTTAAACCGCGTGGTGAGCGAGTGGAATGGCTTCGCACACATCTAAAATTTGATGAAAAGGGAAATCTCAGTGCTCATTTGTTTCCAGCTAAAGGTTCAGGTGTGCTGACATCAATGGTTGGTTCACAAGGCCTCGTCGAAATAAAAGAAGGGGTAAAACAAATTGAATGTGGTGACCTTGTTGACTTTTTACCCTACAGAGAAATGTATACATAGAAATATTTCTAGGAGGCTATGTGAAAATTTTTTACTTTTCCTGGGTTCGCGAAAAAGTTGGTATAAGTAATGAAGATTTTTCTCTTCCTCAGCATGTTACGAACATTGAGCAACTTGCGAAGTTTCTACAGTCTAAAGGGGGTGGCTATTCGGATGCTTTTGCAGACCTCTCTGTTATTAAGGCTGCGGTCAACAGAGAACACGTAAAATTAGACTGTGCTATTAGTGAAAATGATGAAGTTGCCTTTTTTCCCCCGGTGACAGGAGGATAGCAGTTGATAAAAGTACAACAAAAAGATTTTGATTATGGTTTTGAAGTTTCTGCCTTGAGTAAAGGTAATCACAGTGTCGGTGGTGTTTGTGCCTTTAGAGGATTAGTTCGTGACATGATTGGCAACAAACAAATAAATAATTTGAGTCTAGAACATTATCCGGGAATGACAGAAAAGTGCCTGTCTAAGATTGAGGCTGAGGCTCACCGCAGATGGCTTCTGGAAAAAACTCTAATTATACACCGCTACGGTCTTTTGAAACCAGGTGATCAAATTGTCCTTGTCGCTGTTTCATCAGCTCACCGGGATGCAGCATTTGAAGCGTGTCGCTTTATGATTGACTATCTCAAAACCGAAGCGCCTTTTTGGAAATTAGAAAGTACTGCAGAAAATTCACAATGGGTTGAGGCAAAAGATAAAGATAAACAAGCCCATAGCCGATGGCTAAACAACTTAAAAAAAGACAAGTAAAACTTGTTATAATGCAATTCCCGGTTGCTTAAGCTTTACCTACAATTTGATCATAGTCTTCCATTAGTGTTTTGCAAACTTCGCCAGGTATGTATTTATGTTCGTCGATTTCACCTACAGGCGTTACTTCTGCAGCGGTACCAGTAATGAATACTTCTTTTGCATCAGCTAATTCCTCAGGCATGATGGCGCGCTCAAGAACCTCTATGTCTCGGGCCTTGGCCAGTTCGATAACAGTTTGCCGTGTAATACCGTTAAGAAAACAATCTGGAGTTGGGGTGTGTAATTTACCATCGCCCATGAACAGAAAAATGTTGGCGCCTGTCGTTTCTGCAACTTGACCTCGCCAGTCGAGCATAAGGGCATCATCATAACCATCCGCTTCAACCGCATGTTTTGATAAAGTGCAAATCATGTATAAACCGGCCGCTTTGGCATGAACTGGTTCCGTTTCAGCCGAAGGGCGTTTCCATGGCCCAGTTTTTAGACGTATGCCCTTCATTCGTGATTCTGGGGTAAAATATGAAGGCCATTTCCAAGTCGCAACTGAAAGGTGGATGGTAGTAGCCTGTGCGCTGATAGCCATCATTTCACTTCCACGCCATGCGAGTGGGCGTATGTATCCATCTATAATTTTATTAGCTTTACAAGTCTTGATACAAGCTTCGTTTATTTCATCTAATGAATATGGTATTTTGAAACCTAATAATTTAGCTGAGTCAAGTAAACGTTGAGAATGCTCTGTCAGTTTAAAAATATTACCACCATAGGTGCGAACACCCTCAAACACTGATGAGGCATAGTGGAGTGCATGGCTAAGTATATGGATTTTAGCATCGCGCCAATCAACTAAATCGCCATTTAGCCAAATCAGACCATCGCGGTCATCAAAAGAGGGTGCTGTCATGAAATTATCTTTCTTAAGGGAACTAAAAAGCAAAAAAAAGTTGCGCTATTCTTCAACAATAGGACATATATGTCAATAAGACTGACTTATATCTGGAAAAGGCGTACAAATCTGTGATCGCTAAATGTAATCCAAGTGATGCTCTCTCTTTGAATGAAAATGAACTTGAGAATCTACGCCAGTCCATTGAGTTGTTATTTCTGGCCTACAGGGATTTCACAGCTGAGCCTGACGAAATACTCTCCAGGTATGGTTTTGGTCGTGCTCACCATAGGGTTATATATTTTGTTGGTCGAAATCCTGGTATGACTGTTAGTAAACTTCTCGATATTTTGCAGATCACAAAACAAAGCTTGGCACGAGTGCTTCGCCAACTGGTTGAAGAGGGTTTTATAGAAAAACGTCTTGACCATAAAGATGGCCGTCGACGTTTACTATACTTATTGAAAAAGGGGAGCGAGATTGAAATTTTGCTGACCAGACTTCAGGCCAAGCGAATTCGTGCTGCCTTTGAGCTGGCAGGAGAAAATGTTGAGAGTGCATTCAAGAATGTACTGCGGGGCATTATTAATGAAAAAGATCGTGGACGAGTCATTAATAACCTCTAAGATTGACAAGAATAAATCTAGGGTATTTGGGTATTGTTGAGTTATGGATGGTGATCTGCCTCATATTTTGGTTATTGATGATGATAATCGTTTGCGTGAATTGTTGCGTCAGTTTCTAAATAAAAATGGCTTCTGGGTCTCTGTTGCCTGCGATGCTGGTGATGCGCGTGAACGCCTAAAGGGTATGACTTTTGACCTCCTTGTTCTTGATCGTATGATGCCGGGAGAGAGTGGCCTGAGTCTTGTAGCCGATATTCGCAAGTCAAGCATGGTGCCTATTTTAATGTTGACTGCTATGATCGAACCAGAAGATCGCATTGATGGACTCGAAGGTGGTGTTGATGATTACCTCACCAAGCCTTTTGAGCCAAGGGAGCTTTTACTGCGTATCAACAGCATTTTGCGTCGCATGCCACCAAAATCTACTGTTCCTGAAGAAATTCAGATAGGTGATGCGGTCTATTTTTCAAAACGGGAGAAAATCATGCGAAATGGGGTTCATGTACGTTTAACAGATGTTGAGGCAGCCTTGCTAAAGGCACTAGCCTCAAGCCCNGGCATTGTTTTGAGCCGTGAAGTTTTAACAAAAATTACAGGGGCTAGTGGTGGAGTAAGAGCTATTGATGTGCAGGTAACTCGATTGCGCCGCAAGATAGAGCCAGACCCAAAAATTCCGATTTACCTGAAAACAGTACGGGGTAAAGGCTATGTGCTACATCCTGATTAAAGGGTAACTATGTTGAAACTCTTTCCTAAAAGTTTTTTACCCAAAAGCCTGCTGGGCAGATCATTAATGATCATCATTATGCCGTTGGTATTGTTGCAAGTCATCGCAGGTTATATTTTTTATGAGAGCCACTGGCGCAAAGTCTCACTTACTTTGTCACGCGGGGTTGCGGGTGATATTGCTGCGGTTCTTGAATTAATGAGGCGTGAAAAAAGTAACAATAAGTCTGATCAGATCTTAGATATGCCCGCTAACCATATGGGCTTATCTTTGTCCTATATTGAAGGAAAGATATTATCCAGTCAGCAAATTATAGCACCCGGAAAAATGGAGCAAACTTTGACCAAAGCGCTACAAGAAGCAATTTGGTATCCTTTTGCGATAAACTCTGAAAAAATAGATAGACATGTTGTTATTGACGTACAACTTCCAAATGGTGTTCTGCATATAGTTACAGCACGTAAAAGGCTTTTTAGTACAACGACATATATTTTTGTACTTTGGATGGTGGGCTCCTCACTAGCCTTGTTAGCGGTAGCTACTATTTTTATGCGAAACCAAGTAAAACCAATTCGTCGTCTTGCTGAGGCCGCAGATGATTTTGGCAAGGGTCGTGATGCACGTAAGTTTAAACCAGAGGGAGCGACTGAGGTACGCCAGGCCGCCATTGCATTTATCGCCATGAAAGAGCGTATTCAGCGCCATATTACCCAGCGTACAGAGATGCTTGCAGGTGTTTCTCATGATTTGCGTACACCTTTAACTCGTATGAAGTTGCAGCTCGAAATGGCAACAGAAACTTCCGAACTTATAAATTTAAAGGAAGATCTTTCAGAAATGGAAACTATGCTCTGTGGTTATCTTGATTTTGCTAAGGGTGAGGGGGGTGAAAAACAAATATTAACTAATCTAGGTAATCTGTTGGATATTATCGCAACTCAGGCACGGCGAAAGGGGAGTATTATTGATCTGCATGTTGAAGGTGAGATTAACGTGCCTGTCCGACCCAAGGTTTTTAAGCGTGCTATTATCAATCTAATTGATAATGCAGTTCGTTATGCAGAGCACGTTTCTTTGAGGGTTGGAAAACGTGAAGATTTTGTAGATATTATCATAGACGACGATGGCCCCGGAATTCCCGAAGGAATCCGTGAGGACGTCTTTAAGCCCTTTTTTAGAATTGATGAGTCAAGAAACATGGAAACTGGAGGTGTTGGGCTTGGTTTATCTATTGCCCGTGATGTTGTGCGTGGCCACGGCGGAGATATAAAACTAGGCACAAGCCCTGTCGGTGGACTTCGCGCTCGTGTAATTTTGCCATTTTAGTTAAAATAGTTTGCCTCCATTTGGTATTTTTTGCTTGGGACCTATCAGAACGACCTCACTTCGTTCATCAGGAAAACCTAGTAATAATACTTCTGACATGAATTTACCAATTTGGCGTGCAGGAAAATTAACAACGCACGCTACTTGTTCGCCTATGAGCGATTCAGGAGTATAGTGTTTGGTAACCTGAGCGGATGTTTTTTTCTCCCCTATTTCAGGTCCAAGATCAATAAAAATTTTGAAACAGGGTTTTTTAGCCTCAGGATACGGTTCAACACTAAGTATTGTTCCAACGCGGATGTCAACACGTTCAAAATCATTGTATGTGATCTCAGAGCTATCCATGCATCTATTTGAAACAGTCTTTTTGTGATAGTCAAAAGAAAATGTAAATTTTCTATGGATCTAGTAATTTTAAATTTTATTTTTTAGATTGGTTTCAAGAATTTTTCAAAAATAATTATTTGGCAAGTTCGCGTGATTTTAATGTCGCGGCAGCAATAGCTTCGTCTAAAAGTGGTTGCCATCCATTGTCAGCCATCAGGATTCTCAGAGCCTCGGCTGTGGTACCGCCAGGGCTAGTGACATCCTGACGCAGGATTGCTGGGTCTTTACCAGAGCGATGCAAGAGTTCACCGGAACCAGCTACAGTTACCCGTGCTATAAGTTTGGACAATTCCTCCGGTAAACCTGCTTTGATTCCCGCCTTGCTTAAGCATTCTGCAAGTAAAAAAACATATGCAGGTCCACCACCTGATAATGCAGTAACAATATCTATGTGGCCCTCATTTTCAGTCCTTGCGACCTCGCCAATACTGCTCAGTAGATGCTCGCACAGAGAGATCTGTTCACTGTTTGCTTGGGTATTAGTGCAGTAAACGGTAATACCGCGACTTACAGCAGCAGGTGTATTTGGCATAGCGCGCACGATTGATGCGTTTCTTCCTAGTACATTCTCATAGTAAGAAATAGTTTTGCCTGCGGCAATCGATAGGTAAACGACCTCAGTTTCAGCAAAACGAGCATAAGACGGTGCGACAACATCCATGATTTGTGGTTTAACAGCAAAAATGATGACGTTGGGTTTTTTATCTAAGTCAAAATCATCTGGGGAAGCCTTAGTTGCAACTTTGTATTGGGTGCGAAGAGCAGTTGCCGTATCATTATTGGGTTCAATTACAGTAATATTACTAGAAATGACACCTTGTTTAAGCCACCCATCTAAAAGTGCGCCTCCCATCTTTCCGCAGCCAACTAAAAGTAATTTTGTTGCCATGATATTATGCTTCACCAATTGTATCAACCATTGCTACTTCTATCGATTCCGTTGCGCTTTTCCCTCCAAATAGTACTTGTTGAAAAGCAGGATAGAAACGCTCGCACTCAGTAATTGCTGTGTCGACCATGTCCTCCATTTGACCAAGGCTGGGCCCCCTAGTGCCTCTAAGGAGAAGAGCATGACGATACATAGGCAGACCTTCTTGATCCCATAAACCAAAATGACCTAGCCAAAGTTTCTCATTAATTAAAATAAGAAGTTCGTGAATGTTATCACGGCTTTCACTTGGCACTCGCAAATCAAAGGCGCAAGTAAAATGGACAGCGTCTGCAGTATCATTCCAAGCGAAGAACATAGAATAGTCAGCCCATTTTCCGGGCGCCTGAACAGCAATTTCCTGATCATTTCGACGGTCAGATATCCATTTATTCTCATCAACAATTTGCTCGATTACATCCAATGGATGTTGAATGATTTTTTTGGATGAAAGACGGATAATGGTCAAAGCTATCTATTCCTTAGCTGCAAAGATTAAAACTTTAACTAGTAACTCATAATCAAATGACTACCTTATGTTGTATGTCAATTTGTATTTGCCACTACCTGTAGCCTTACCAAGTGGTGAGTTTAGGTGCAAGTAGAGAAATGTTTTTTAGGGTTTTTTTTGTGGATAACACATGTTTATCCACTGCTGACGTGAGCATTAATGACGAGATTTCTTTGTTTTGGTCTTTTTTATGGTTTTTGTTTTATCATTTTTTTTTGCAGTATTAATTTCTTTTTCAAGATCTTTTATGCGGACTTCTAGTTTTTCTTGCTCTGTTCGGGCCTTGATTGCAATCGATTTGATTACTTCAAACTCTTCACGTTTAACTAGGTCTGCATCCTTGAGCAGTCGCTGCAAGTTTTGACGGATAAAGGTCTCGAGTTCAGATTTAACTCCTGTGAAAGTTGAGGCAGCCCCAGTAACAACCTTTGCTAAATCGTCAAAAAATTTATTGGATGATTGCATAACTACTCATTCCTAAACAATAATAATGTGTATATTGGCTCTTTTTTAGTCCAGTTGCAACTTAAGGACGCTTCTTGCCCCATCCCTAAAGCGGCCTTATAAACAAATTCTAATTAGATTAGAAGGAAATTTTTATGTACTTGATAACAGGTGGAGCTGGTTTTATCGGCTCTAATATTGCTGCCGCCATAGAAGCTCGGGGTCTAGGCAAGGTTGTTATTTGTGATAGGCTTGGTAACGAGGACAAATGGAAAAATATTGCTAAACTTGATTTGATCGACATTGTTCAACCTGAGCAATTGTTTGATTACCTTGGTAGCAATGCACTTGGTGTCAAGGGTGTTATTCATATGGGTGCAATATCCTCTACTACAGAAACTAATGCTGATTTGATCTTTACCAGTAATTTTACGTTATCGTATAAACTTTGGGTATGGTGCTCATCCCATACTGTACCGTTTATTTATGCATCATCGGCTGCTACCTATGGTGATGGCTCTCAGAATTTCATTGATGATCAAACTCGTGGTGCTCTTGCTATGCTTAAGCCGCTTAACAAATATGGATGGAGCAAGCACTTGTTTGATCGACGAGTCATGCGAATGATTGAGGACAATGAGATGCAACCACCGCAATGGGCAGGGCTAAAGTTTTTTAATGTTTATGGTCCCAATGAATATCATAAAGGCGCAATGCAAAGCGTCGCTCTCAAGGTGTTTAATCAAATTAGTGAGGGAAAGACTGCAACACTTTTCAAGTCACATCATCCAAATTATGCTGATGGCGGTCAATTGCGAGATTTTATCTGGGTTGATGATTGCGTCAATGTAGTTCTTTGGTTGCTTCAAAATTCGCATGTATGTGGTCTATTCAATTGTGGCACGGGCAAAGCTCGATCTTTTCAGGACTTGGTCACAGCAGTTTTTAGTGCCATGAACAAGGAGGTTAATATTAAATTTATACCTACACCGGAAGAGATACGTGACAAATATCAGTATTTTACACAGGCAGATATGAAGAAACTTTTCTCTGCTGGCTTCGACAAACCGTTCATGTCGCTCGAAGATGGTATCAAAGCCTATGTTGGTGACTATCTCTTGAAAGATGATCAATATCGGTCTTACAAATGAGTTTCTTTGCGCTTCCTTACCCAACTATTGATCCAATTATTTTTCAAGTAGGTCCCGTAGCTATACGTTGGTATTCTATGGCCTACATTTTTGGGTTGCTTTTTGCTTGGCGTTATATGCTACGCCTTGCTGCTCGCTCACCTGATGTCGCTAGTCAAAAAGATGTTGATGATTTTTTGGTTTGGGCAACGCTTGGAATAGTTCTAGGTGGGCGAATTGGCTATGCACTTTTTTATAACCTGGATTATTACATGTCTAACCCGATGTTGGTATTTCATATATGGAAGGGAGGCATGTCTTTTCATGGAGGCCTTATTGGGGTAATTTTTATTGGTCTTTTTTTTGTAAAGCGTCGTGGTATTTCCCCACTTAGATTTGCAGACATAGTTGCATGTGCTGCACCAGTTGGACTTATGCTTGGAAGATTGGCTAACTTTATTAACGGTGAATTGTTTGGTCGAGTTAGTGATGTGCCCTGGGCTATGGTCTTTCCACGAGGTGGTCCTGAGCCCCGTCACCCGAGCCAGCTTTATGAAGCCGTTCTGGAGGGAATTGTTCTGTTTATTGTTTTAGCGGTGCTTTCTAAAACTAAGGTCATTAGCAAACGCCCTGGTGCTCTTTTAGGTGTTTTTTTATTGGGGTATGCAATAGCGCGTTTATTTGTAGAGGTTTTTCGCGAGCCTGATGCTCATCTGGGTACGATAGGTGCAGGGTTGACCATGGGGCAATTTTTGTCACTACCCATGGTTGTTTTTGGACTCTATCTAATTTTAGGCACTGGAAAGAAGATTTGATGACTTATGACTCTTGAAGAAATTTTAATAGAGAGAATAATTAATAATGGTCCGTTGAGTATTGCTGAATATATGGAGCAAGCTCTTACTCATCCTGAGCACGGCTATTATATGCGTCGCGATCCTTTTGGCGTTAATGGTGATTTCATAACTGCTCCTGAGACATCACAAATGTTTGGAGAACTTCTTGGTCTTTGGGCTGGTGTATCTTGGATGATGGCTGGATCTCCCAGTTCTGTTAATCTTGTTGAACTCGGCCCGGGTCGTGGCACTCTAATGTCTGACATGATGCGTGCTGCTCCTCTGGTAGAGGGATTTGCAGAAGCTATTGAGGTTCACATGGTTGAGGTGAGCCCTGTTTTGAGAGCTATTCAGGAGCAAACCTTAAGTGAGGCAGCTCTGTGTGAAACACCTTTTTGGCATAGTGCGTTTGCTGATGTGAGTGAAGGTACATCAATTATAATAGCTAATGAATTTTTTGATGCTCTCCCAATAGAACAATATTTTAAAGCTGGGGATTACTGGTGTCCACGGGTAGTTGACGTCAAACCCGATTCTGATGGGCTTTGTTTTGTCCTTCTTCCTCCTTTTGATGAACCAGAAATACCACCCGGACTCATTAATGCTGAGTCCAATGTGATGGTTGAAGTTTGTCCGACAGCGCTGGATTTGACAGCTGATATCTCGCAGCGTATTGCAGAGTTTGGGGGCGCTGCCCTTTTTATTGATTATGGTCACGTACAAAGTACTTCTGGTGAAACTTTGCAAGCCCTAAAAAATCATAAATACCATGATCCTCTGATTGATCCGGGTGAGGCTGACTTGACTGCTCATGTAGATTTTGCGGCACTTGCGCAACGTGTCTTCGCTTCAGGTGCACGAGCGATTGGACCCATTGACCAGGGTAATTTTTTAAGTGCTTTGGGCATTAATGAGCGGGCTGATAGTCTGCTAAAGGAGGCTAGTCCCAAGCAAGCTGAAGATATAAATTGCGCCCTAAAACGTTTGACGAATGCGGAGGAAATGGGGGAGCTTTTCAAAGTTATGGCCATAGTTCAACAGGGCGCACCAATCCCCCCAGGTTTTAATTTGTAGTCACTTTTGTCGGCTTACTAAAAGATGCATAAAAAGAATATGTTTAAAGCTTCAAATCTTTCTAAGTTAAGTGGGATTCGCCATGGTTTTTTTAGTAGGTTAGGCGGGATTAGTACAGATGTGGGATTAAGTGGCTTGAATTGTGGTTTTGGTTCTAACGATACTTTTGAAAATGTCGAAAATAATCGTAAAATTGCGCTTAAGAGTTTAGGAGCTGTTGACCGCAATCTTGTTACAACATATCAGATTCACTCTTCAATAGCTGTTCGAGTAACAAAACCATGGCAACGAGAACAATCTCCTGAAGCTGACGCTATGGCAAGTGACAGCAAGAATGTTGTCTTGGGCGTGCTAACAGCTGACTGTGCTCCTGTACTATTTGCGGATAGTAGTGCAAAGGTTGTTGGCGCTGCCCATGCAGGTTGGCGCGGCGCACGTGCAGGTATACTTAAACATTGCCTCGAGGAAATGTTAGATCTTGGAGCTCATGTTTCTAACATAAGTGCTGCCATTGGCCCGTGCATCGCTCAAGATTCTTACGAAGTCGGGCCAGAATTTCAAGAGAGTTTTTTGGGTGAAAGTTCTGAAAATATAAGATTTTTTAAGCCCGCTAAAAGAGCAAATTATTTTAAATTTGATTTAACCGGTTATGTAGAAAACTGTTTGCTTGGTATGGGTCTGGCCTCTGTTGAAGGACTTGGGATGGATACTTTTTCTGAACCAGATCTATTTTACAGCTATCGTCGCTGTAACCTCGAAAATACCTCCTCATACGGGCGTTTATTGTCTGCAATCATGATCGAGGATTGAACAAATTTTGCTTTGACTTAGTGCGTAAAAGGTAGTTGTGCACTATGCTGATATTATATGAAATCCAGAAAAAATATTGTACCGTAGTTTCAATCAATGACCCTAAGTGGAGATCGTGGTTCATTACAGCCAAGATGGATTTTTGTCGCCCTGTCGTTGAATATGAATAAGGAGAAGCTACTTTATATGACTCGTCTGTATTTTTACTTGGTGCTGTTAGGGGCTTGTTCCCCAATAGAACTGCCTTTTGGAAATCAGTCTTTAAATGACAGCAGTTTAACTGAAGTCCGCGTAGAACTTGTTCAAGGCCCTGCCCTGCCCATGGCTAAATTGTTATCTAGCTCAATTTCAAACGGTCTTCTTAAGAACGGTATTACAGCATCAGTCGACCCCGATATTGCAAGTCGCTTCGTACTCAAAGGTTTAGCTAGAGCTAATTGGGAGGATAAAAAAGTCCCATTTGTGATGTTGATCTATTGGACTCTTTATGACAGGGCTGGCAAAATTCTCGGCACACATACGCAAGGTGTTCGAGGAGCTCGTTGGAAGTGGGAGTACGGAGATCCTAAAATAATAAGTGCTGTTGGAGAAGGTGCCGCAAAATCTATAGCTGTACTGCTTGCTAATGAAGACAAGCCAATCCAGAACGTTTTGTTTGACGAAGGTGTTTTAATTAGAGGGGTTACTGGCGCACCTGGTGATGGTAATGTAGCGTTGCGTGAGGCCATAGTAAGTGGGCTTCGAAGTTCAAATGTAAAAATAGTTGAGGATACCCGACAGGCGAGCCTGACACTTACTGGTCTTGTCTCTTTAAAGCCAAAAGGACATGCTTTGGAAGAAGTGCAGGTTACTTGGAGTGTCCATACTTTAGATGGCTTTGAAGTGGGTAGGGCGACTCAGGTAAATGACATCCCCAAGGGTAAATTGGATGAACTTTGGGCTGATGAGGCGAGCAAGATAGCTAATGCAGCGTTAATCGGGATTAAGCGTATTATCGGGTTTGAAAATCCGAGTACAAATCAACCAAAAAAAGTTTTAGTTGCTCAGCCGAAATTGACACCGGATTTAGAGCAAATCCCCAATAATACTGCCCCACCGTTGCAATGAAGCTAAATTTTTTTATACCAAATTATTCGTTTGCTAGAATTCTCGTTTACAGAATGCTAGTACGCTGTTAGGAATAATTATAATTAAATCTTGTGATTTGATTCACCAATACCGTGTGGAGCGGTTGCGAAGTCAAAGAAAAATTGGATTATATTGATCTAATACATATAGGGTCCTGGGGAACTGCCAAGATGAAAATTATCGCCTGCAACTCTAACAGGCCCCTTGCCGAAGCTATATCCGCTTATTTAAATTTGTCCATGACAAAGGCTAGTGTCAGAAGGTTCTCTGACATGGAAGTTTTCGTTGAAATCCAAGAAAATGTCCGCGGAGAGGACGTTTTTGTTGTTCAGTCTACCTCTTACCCAGCTAACGACAATTTGATGGAGTTGCTGGTGACGATAGACGCACTAAGGCGTGGTTCTGCTAGGCGCATTACCGCAGTAATTCCTTATTTTGGTTATGCACGTCAAGACCGCAAGTCTGGGCCTCGTACACCGATTTCAGCTAAATTAGTGGCTAACATGATTTCCACAGCTGGTGCGGACAGGGTGTTAACCATGGATTTGCATGCAGGCCAAATACAGGGTTTTTTCGATATTCCTGTAGATAACCTGTATGCTGCACCAGTATTGACTGGGCACATTCAGGATACAATGAATGGCGAAGAATTAGTCATAGTTTCTCCTGATGTAGGAGGTGTAGTTCGCGCCCGAGGATTGGCCAAGCGATTGAACGCAGATCTTGCTATCATTGACAAACGTCGTGAGCAAGCAGGTGTATCTGAGGTCATGCATATAATAGGTAAAGTTGAAGGCCGTCGTTGCATTCTTGTTGACGATATTGTCGATTCGGCTGGAACACTTTGCAATGCCTCAGTAGCACTTAAGGAAAAAGATGCGGCTTCTGTCTCATCATATGTTACGCACGGCGTGCTATCTGGCGGTGCTGTTGCAAGAGTGACTTCTTCACCAATGGAGACACTTGTGATAACAGACTCAATACAAGCTACCGAGGCGATAAGAGTTTCACACAATATAAATCAGTTGACTATTGCCCCACTAATTGCAGAGGCGATTCGACGAATCAGCGATGAAAGTTCTGTTTCGAGTTTATTTGATTAAAAATCTATTCATTGGGTACGACATTAATCGGATATTTATATTCTCGCCAGCGTAACATTCCTCCTGCTAAATTAGCTACTTTCTGAAAGCCAGCTTTATGAAGGATTACAGTTGCTTGTGCTGATCTGCCTCCTGCTCGGCAAATGGTGATAATAGGTTGCTGGTAGTTAAGTTCATCAACACGGTTTTTAAGTTGACTGAGTGCAATTTGTCTAGCGCCTACAATGTGACCTAAAGTTCCGTTGAATTCGTCCTCTTCTCGTACGTCAATGATTTGTGCTACGTCTGGATGTTCAACAAGCCAGTGTGGCTCCACCTCCCAAAATCCAGCAAAAGTGAGAGACAACTCAGCCCAAGTTGGCTGGTCAATGTTAATAATATCCTCTTTAGGCCGGCCACATTTGAGGTTGGCTGGTATGGCAGTATCAATTTTCTTCGGATGATCTAAGCCTAAATTGCTCATGAATCCTATGAAATCTTGTTCGCTCAACTGACCCCCAAGACGTGGGTTGAAAAATTTTTCCTCCAACACACTTGTTGAAGTAAGACCCTTGTAGTCATGGCCAGGATATATTAGGAAATCTTCTGGTAGGGTAAAAATGTGATCATGAATTGAACGATACAATTGCGCTGCATCACCGCCTTGGAAGTCTGTGCGACCGCAACCCCGGATTAGAAGACAATCTCCAGTAAATACCATTTTTTTTGATCTTAGAACATAGGTAACACAACCTTCAGTATGGCCAGGGGTAGACTTGACTGAAAGGAAGTGTTTTCCAAATTTAATTTTGTCCCCGTGAGCAAGTGCCTTGTGCATGCCCTTGATCCCAGCGTTGGCCGAGACGGCAATCTTACTACCTGTTCGTTTGTGCAAAATCCAAGCAGAAGTTATGTGGTCTGCGTGCACATGGGTTTCAAGGGTATACAGAAGCTTTATGCCCATTTCGTTTAGTAAGGCCTCGTCGCGCATAGCTTGCTCATACACGGGGTCAATCAACACAGCCTCACGAGAGACCTCGTCTGCTAGGAGATAGGTATAAGTACTTGTTTGTAGATCATACAGTTGACGAAAAAACATGGTGTAACTCCATCAAGAGAAACATAGATAGTCAAGAGTGATACTATATCGCTTAAACATTACAATTTAGCATGAAATACGATCAAGTTATTTGGAGTTAACATAAATGTTTCTTCTTTCTGTGTTTGACTGTTGGCTTGCATCAATATAAAAGACTTAATCATTCCTTGATGTCTATTAGTTCAGGCAATCAAAATCGTCAGCACCCCTGGAGGCTGATAATTTACAGAGCATAAATTAAAAGAACTTAATTTTAGGAGAACGCTAATGGCTCAATCCGCAACTATGAATGTCGAGATTCGTGATCGGGCAGGTAAGGGGGCAGCCCGTGCCATACGTAGGGCAGGCCGAGTGCCAGCTGTTATATATGGTAATAAAATAGCCCCCATTATGATTTCCCTTGATCCAGTAGAATTAATGAAACAGATAAGAGGTCCTGGCTTCTTCTCACGTGTTTTTGAATTGGATGCAGGAGGAAACAAAAATCGTGTGTTACCACGTGATTTACAGTTAGACCCAGTTACAGACCAACCGTTACATGTTGATTTTATGCGATTTAGCTCAAAGACGCGCTTAAAAGTTGAAGTTACTGTTATTTTTGAAAACGAAGATGCTTGTCCGGGGTTGCGTGTTGGTGGTGTGCTTAATGTTGTTCGCCATGCAGTCGAGCTACTTTGTTCTCCAGATAATATTCCAGAAAGCCTTGTAGTAGATCTTAGTGGACTTGAAGTTGGTGATAGCGTTCATATCAGTTCAATACAGCTTCCAGATGATGTCGAATTGACTATCAAGGATCGTGATTTCACTGTGGCCACTATAGCTGCTCCTACAGTAAACATTGAGCCTGAAGAAGTGGATGACGTTGAGGGTGAAGAAATTGAGGGTGTTGAAGATGCTGAGGGCGAAGGTGGTCATAAAAGCGATACTGATGAGGGGAACTCTGAAAACTAATACGTCAGGAACAGATTATTATGTTGTTGCTCGTTGGTTTGGGTAACCCGGGCAGGGTTTACTCTAAAAATCGTCACAACATCGGTTTTATGGCCGTGGATGAGGTTGTCCGACACCATTCACTTAAGGTGTATCGTAACAAGTTTAATGGCCAAATTAGTGAAGGAAATATTGGTTCGGAAAAGGTCCTTGTTTTGAAACCCTCAACTTTTATGAACGACTCTGGACGTAGCGTTTTTGCAGCTTCTGTTTTTTACAAAATACGGCCTGAGAATATTTTTGTATTTCACGACGAACTTGATTTAGATGCCGGCAAGTTGCGCCTCAAGACAGGAGGTGGTCACGCTGGGCATAATGGTCTGCGGTCTATTCACAATCACATTGGAGATGGTTATAGACGTTTGCGACTAGGCATTGGTCACCCCGGCAATAAATTATTGGTCAAGTCACATGTCCTTAAGGATTTTACTAAGGCGGATTTTGAGTGGCTTAAACCTTTGCTTGCTTCTGTTGCTGTCCATATCGAACTTGCTTTGATCGGTGACAATGCAAGCTTTTTGAATAGGGTAGGGTTAGACAGAATGGTGCCGCAGGTTAAGTAGATGGACAAAGATAATGGGTTTTAATTGTGGTATAATTGGTTTACCCAATGTTGGTAAATCGACACTTTTCAATGCCCTGACATCAACTGCAAAAGCAGAGTCAGCGAATTTCCCTTTTTGCACCATTGAGCCTAACACCGGCCGGGTTGGAGTTCCTGACTCACGCCTTGAAAAAATAGCTGCAATTGGTCAATCTGCTAAAATTATACCAACTCAGCTTGAATTTGTTGACATAGCAGGTTTAGTGCGCGGAGCATCCAAAGGGGAGGGGTTGGGTAATCAATTCCTTGCAAACATTCGTGAGGTTGATGCAGTAGTTCACGTGCTTCGTTGTTTTGTTGATGAAAACGTCACTCACGTTGAAGGTGTGGTTGATCCAGTACGTGATGCTGAAACAGTAGAAACTGAGTTAATGCTCGCAGATTTGGAAATGCTGGAGAAGCGTGTTGAGACCCTCAGCAAAAAGGCGCGCGGTAATGATAAGACTGCAGTTTTGCAACTAAAGATTATAGAGCAAGTCTTGTTTTCTTTACAAAAAGGGCAGCCAGCCCGAACCTTAAAAATTATGAAAGATGACAAAAAAACCTTTGAAATGCTTCAATTACTAAGTGCCAAGCCAGTTCTTTATGTCTGTAATGTTGAAGAAAGTAGTGCTGCTGGAGGGAATATTTTATCCGAAGCAGTCAATAATATGGCTATCAAACAAGGTGCAGTTTCAGTTGTGATTTCAGCAAAGATTGAGGAAGAAATAGCAGTTCTGGAGGAGGACTCAGAAAAAACCGAATTTCTCGAAACGCTAGGGTTGAAAGAAACTGGGTTGACACGGGTAATTCGTGCTGGATATGAACTCTTGGATTTGATTACCTTTTTTACAGTCGGTCCAAAAGAGGCTCACGCATGGACAATTAGTAAAAATGCGACGGCTTCACAGGCTGCGGGGGTGATCCATACAGATTTTGAGAAGGGTTTTATTAAAGCTGAAACAATAGCTTATGAGGATTTTATTGACTACAATGGTGAACAAGGTGCTAAGGAAGCTGGAAAGATGCGACAGGAAGGCCGAGATTACCAAACCCAAGATGGTGACATTATGCTATTTAGGTTTAATGTTTGAGTCTCAACCTCCATTGCCTTTGTGTTCTTTAGGCTGTTACTGTTAATTAATTAAAGGTTCAAACTGACCAAGGAGGTTTTATGACATTGCCTAGCACACCACCTGTCATTGGCGTCATTGGCGGCAGTGGAATTTATGATATTGACGGATTGGAAAACACAAGCTGGCAGAAAGTGAATTCATCTTTTGGTCTTCCATCAGATGAATTACTTTTTGGCAAACTCAATGGGCAGCAGTTGGTCTTTTTGCCGCGTCATGGTCGGGGACACCGTATTCCACCATCAGAGCTGAATTATCGGGCTAATATTGATGCTCTTAAACGGTCAGGAGTAACAGAAATTATTTCTGTTAGTGCTTGTGGCTCATTAAAGGAAAACCTTTTGCCGGGACATTTTGTTATTGTGGATCAATTCATTGATCGTACTTTTGCGAGGGCTAAGAGCTTTTTTTCTACTGGCTTAGTTGCACATGTGAGTCTAGGTCATCCTGTTTGTTCTCGGCTTGGTGATGCTTTGGAGGAGGCCATTAAGACCTTAGGCATTCCTTACCAGCGTGGGGGTACGTATATTGCTATGGAAGGACCACAGTTTTCTACGAAGGCGGAATCTGAACTTTATCGTTCTTGGGGATGCGATGTCATAGGAATGACTAATATGCCAGAAGCTAAATTAGCTCGTGAGGCAGAGATGTGTTATGCAACTGTTGCAATGGTTACTGATTTTGACTGCTGGCACCCGGCGCATGATGAAGTAACTGTTGATGCCATTTTAAAGGTGCTCACAGATAATGCGGATAAAGGACGTGCATTAATAAAACAAGTAACGCCAAATTTAAGTAGCCGTGTTTCCTCATGCACGGATGGGTGTCATACTGCTCTTGACTTTTCCATCATCACATCATCTGAAGCTCGTGACCCTGAAATGGTAAAAAAACTTGATGCCGTTGCTGGTCGAGTACTGAGAGGTTAGGTAATGCTTGTAGATGGAAAGCCCACACGTACTATTTGGCTTGATTCTAATTGTTCGACTGTAAATATCATTGACCAGACCCGCTTGCCTCATGAATTTATAACTGTTGGTTTAGATACTTTAGGTGATACTGTAAAAGCTATATCGAATATGCAGGTTCGAGGAGCGCCACTAATTGGCGCAACAGCGGCGTACGGTATGGCGTTAGCCATGGGCGAGAATGCATCGAACGCTGCATTGGATGATGCCTACGCAGCTCTTTACAACGCGCGTCCAACAGCGGTTAACTTGCGATGGGCTCTAGATGATCTGAAGGCTATTCTTGGTCCTTTGCCGGAGAGTGGGCGCAAGAAAGCTGCTTATGCCCGCGCAGCTGAGATTGCGGATGAAGATGTTGAGCAATGCTCTGCATTGGGGGAGCATGGCAAGGTAATAATCGAAAATTTGTGGATTGAGAAGAAACGACCTAAATATATTAATGTTCTGACTCATTGTAACGCAGGCTGGTTAGCGACTGTTGACTGGGGTACGGCGTTATCACCCATTTATAAAGCTCATGATGCAGGAATACCCGTTCATGTGTGGGTAGATGAGACCCGTCCTCGTAATCAGGGGGCTAATTTAACTTGTTGGGAATTGGATCAGCATGGGGTTCCCCACACACTCATCGTAGATAATGTGGGAGGCCATTTGATGCAACATGGTAAGGTAGATCTGTGTATTGTTGGAACAGATCGAACAACTGCCGCTGGAGATGTATGCAACAAAACTGGTACTTATTTGAAGGCTCTGGCAGCTGCAGATAATAATGTCCCTTTTTATGTTGGATTACCTGGACCTACTATTGATTGGACTATCACGGATGGTGTGCGCGACATTATAATAGAAGAGAGAGATCCAGACGAAGTTAAGAAACTAACTGGTTTAACAGATAGTGGCTCAATTTCAGCCATTGCCATTTCGCCACAAAATACTCAAGCCATAAATTATGCCTTTGATGTGACGCCTGCTTGTTTGATTACTGGGCTAATTACTGAGCGTGGTGTTACTGAAGCATCTAAGAAAGGATTGGCGACATTGTACCCAGAACAGGGCCTAAATCGTATTTGATATAATTAAATGGAAACCGCATGAAAAATCTTTGGTCAAATAAACAAGCCCAGGCGATCATTCGCCACTATTCAAACCAAGGCATAAACCGCGATCTGGCCCTTCGAGTTTACACATCGCGATTATTGGGTAACGAAACTCGTTTGGTCTTACATGGTGGTGGCAACACTTCTGTTAAAACAAAGATGAAAGATATAATGGGTAAATATACTGAAGTGCTATGCGTTAAGGGAAGTGGCTGGGATATGGGTTCTATCGAACCACAAGGCCTACCTGCAGTCCGGCTGGATAATCTCCGCAGGCTAATCTCTTTGAGTAAACTAAGTGATGAAGATATGGTTAATGTACAACGAGCCAACTTACTAGATAGTTCATCACCCAATCCTTCTGTAGAAACTCTACTGCATGCGTTTTTACCTCATAAGTTTGTTGACCATACACATTCCAATGCCGTTCTTGCCCTGACAGACCAACCAGATGGTGACGCATTGTGCCGTAAGGTTTTTGGCTCAAAGATGGGTTACGTTCCATACATTTTGCCGGGTTTTGATCTAGCAAAGAAAGCATTTGAAGTGTATCAGAAGGATAAAAATATTGAGGGGTTAATCTTATTTAAGCACGGTATTTTTACTTTTGGCTCTACTGCAAAAGAGTCTTACGATCGAATGATTCATCAGGTTACTCTGGCTGAAAAACGTTTAAAAAGAAAAAAGAAACATGTTTTTGTAAAGGCAAACCTACCGAAGAGGGTTGCTCGAGTGGCTGATGTTGCGCCAATTCTGCGCGGTTTGATTACTGCTGCTGGAAAGCGGGTGATTATGAACTTTCGAACAAATGCTAAGGTGAGAAGCTTCGTTGATGGTAGGGAGGTGAGAAGATATAGTCAAAAATCTACAGTAACTCCAGATCATGTTATTCGCACAAAGCCTAAACCTTTGATTGTTCCTGCTCCGGATGCAAGTGATTTAAAAAGTTTTACCAAGGCAGCCAAAAGAGCTTTAGATTCTTATCAAAAATCCTATAACAACTATTTTGAGCGCCAGAATAAGCGGGTTGGTTATTCAAAGACGAAATTAGATTTGTTGCCACGCATCATTTTGGTTCCGGGGCTGGGTCTATTCGGACTTGACGAGAATTCAAAATCCGCTGAAATCGTAGCTGATCTAGCAGAGACCAATGTAGATGTTATCACCGATTGTGAGTCTATCAGTTCTTATCAGGCAATTCCTGAAAATGATGTTTTTGATATTGAATATTGGTCTCTTGAGCAGGCCAAGATTGGTAAAAAAAGTACAAATCTATTAATGTCCAAAATTTGTGTTGTTTCTGGAGGTGGGTCAGGCATTGGCGCTGCTACAGCTAGGGCCTTTTCTAGACAAGGTAGCGAGGTGGCGATACTTGATTGTAATCCCAAAGCAGTACAGACGGTGGCAAATCAATTGGGATGCCTAGGCCTAGTCTGTGATGTCACATCAAAAAAGTCAGTTAATAGTGCTATGGACAAAGTGGTTGCCCATTTTGGGGGCCTAGATATTGTTGTTTCTAATGCTGGATCAGCTCAGCAGGGACGTATAGGTGATGTATCAGATGAAATACTGCGTGAGAGTTTTGAATTAAATTTCTGGGGGCATCAAAATCTTGCCCGCAAGGCCACATCAATCATGAGAGCTCAAAAGAATGGTGGTTGTTTGTTGTTTAATGTTTCAAAGCAGGCTGTAAACCCTGGTCCTGAATTTGGTCCTTATGGTCTGCCTAAGGCTGCAACCTTGTCTCTTATGCGTCAGTATGCCATTGATTATGGTGCTGATGGGATCCGATCAAATGCAGTAAACGCAGACAGAGTTCGTTCTGGCTTGCTGAATGAGTCCTTGATTAGAGATAGATCAAAAGCGAGAGGCATTGGTCAGAGAGATTACATGCGTGGTAATTTATTGGGTCAGGAAGTTTTGGCTGCAGATGTTGCACAAGCATTTATCGATTTAGCATTAGCTGAAAAAACAACTGCTTCCTTGACTACTGTTGATGGGGGAAACATTGCTGCCGCCCCGAGATAGATAAAATGGATGTTTCGTGTTTAATTGGGCTAATTTATTTATTTTAAATTAATTATATCCTTGCTGGAGAATTGCCCTTTTAAAGGTTAATTTATCTAGATAAAAGCAGTTGTGCTATGCAGCGTGCTTGTATTGTTCCAATTAGCTAATTTTTTCAATGTGCTAGCTTATTTCTTCGCCACATCAATCCAGCTATTACTAAAGATGCAAATATTATAACCGGAATTGCAACTTGATTGATGGTATGCCAGTCAAAATAGTGAAATAAGGTTCCTGAAGTCAGCGAACATAGGGCAACAAATCCAAAAACCATGAAATCGTTGAGAGCTTGTACCTTAGCTCGTTCTTTGGGGAGATAAGTTTCTGTTAGCAAATAAGAGGCACCAATGAACGTGAAGTTCCAACCTAATCCTAGTGCAAAAAGTGCGGTCCAGAAATGTGTTACAGTTTCCCCTGTTAGTGCGGTTAATATAGAGAGGAATAGCAATATCGCTCCAATCATCATAACTCTCATAACTCCACAACGATTAATCAAGCTCCCAGTAAAGAGAGCGGGTCCAAACATAGCTACTAAGTGCCATTGAATAACAAAAGAAGCATCATGTACCATATATCCATGGGCTACCATAGCCAGAGGCGTGGCAGTCATCAGCAGGCTCATCATACCATAGCCAACCATGCCGACAAATATGGCTCCCAATAATTCTGGATTTTGGGCAATAATCCACAGAGGCCGTCCACTAGTTGCACGGTCTTTCAAGTTTGGGCGAGGTATATCTAGAAAGCAAAGTGTTAGAATGGCAAAGCTAGCTAAAAATAAAATACTGATGAAAGATCCAAAGAATGGCACTACGTGAATATCAAAAGTATAATTGACTAAAATCGGCCCAATAAAAGCAGCGATGATACCACCAGATATGACTAATGATATTGCTTTGCTCTTAAAGTCTGCTTCGGCGACATCAGCGGCAGCGAAACGGAAGTACTGAGCAAAACCGCCATTCACACCGATGGTCATAGTCCCAATAACAAATAGCCAAAAGCTTGATTGGTAGATTCCAAAGGAAGCGATACAACTCCCAATTATGGCAATAGTTGCACCTAGCATAAATCCAAATTTACGGCCAATTCGTCTCATTATCAGCGATGCTGGTATTGTGCTTAGTGCTGTTGCAATAATGATTACTGTTATGGGCAAGGTCGATAGAGCTTTGTTTTCCGCAAGTTCAGCACCCACCAAACCCCCAAGAATAAACATGATTGATTGACCCACATAATAGAGTGCCTGACAAAGTGCTAATACACAAACATTCCGATGATCACGTGACAATTGCATAGAAACCCAATGATGCTAATTATAAACACAACTAAAGTAGTATTTGTTTGCTTTGTCGTGAAAAGAGCAGACGAAGTTAACAAGATGCGTATTGCTGCACTCTTAAAAGAAAAAAATTTCTCTGATGTTGTGTGTTTTATACATATGTTTCTGTGACAAGAGAAAATTTTTTTTCTATGTCAATCTAATCTGGACCAAATTTTCTTTTTAAGTGCTATCAACATAGCAGTCCAGACAACTAGAAATAGAATAACTTTAATTCCAAGACTTTTTCGTTCTTCCATCTCTGGACTTGCTGTCCACGTTAAAAAAGTTGTTATATCCTTTGCGTGTTGTTGCAATGTTGCTTTGGTGCCATCCGCATATTCGACCGTTTCATCTTCAAGCGGGGCTACCATAGCAATTTGGTAACCAGGATAAACCTCATTGTAATTCATTCCATCGGCAATGTCTGTGCCATCAGGTGCCTCGTCTCTGTAGCGGGTCAATAGACCGTATATGTAATCAGGACCGTTTTTTCGAGCTTTTGCCATCAGGGAGAGATCAGGTGGATAGGCGCCATTATTTGCTGCTCGGGCAGCTTTTTCATTAGCATATGGAGAAACAAACTTGTCTGAATGTCGAGCGGGACGGAGATACATCTCACCCTCATCGTCAGGGCCATCTTGAACTTCATATTCTGCCGCAATTTCTTTAACTTCCTCCGCGGTAAACCCAATTTCTTCAAGATTTCGATAAGAAAGATATTCTAATGAGTGGCAGCTTGCACACACTTCAGAATAAATCTGATATCCGCGCCGTAATGCTCCACGATCAAATGTTCCGAATATACCATTGAATGACCAATTCTGTTTTTCAAGTTTGATGCTGTCGTCTGCCCCATAAGCGGGATCTATTTTTGACCCTCCCAAGATGAAAAGTGTCAAGAATAAACATACCATATTTGTTTTGGTAGGAAGTTTCATTTTCTTACTCTGCCCCTTGAAGTTGGGGGGCTTTAGTAACTTTATTCTTTGATTTTGCTTCGAGAACCCCAGCATTTATACTCTCAGGGGGCTCTAGTGGCCGTTCGAATTTAGCTACTAGTGGTAGTATAATCAGGAAGTGCACAAAATAGTATGTAGCTGCTACGCGTCCAATAGTAACATAAGGCTCGACGGCGTTCTGTGCACCAATATACCCGAGTAAAAAACAATCAGCGACAAATAACCAGAAAAATTGTCTGTAAATTGGACGAAATTTAGCGCTACGTACGCGTCCACGGTCCAGCCAAGGAAGCACAAACAGTATTGCGACAGCTGAGAACATAGCGATGACGCCCAGGAGTTTATCATCAATTGAACGAAGGATTGCGTAGAATGGTAGGAAATACCATTCTGGTACAATGTGTGCTGGGGTCACTAAAGGATTAGCTTCGATGTAGTTATCTGGGTGGCCAAAATAATCAGGAGCAAAGAAAACAAAGGCCAAGAAGAAAGTCAGAAAAACTCCAAGCCCCAATAAATCCTTAATTGTGTAGTACGGGTGAAATGGAACACTGTCAGCCGGGGATTTCATATCCACTCCCAAGGGATTGTTAGAGTGATGACGGTGTAAGGCCCATAAATGGATAAAAACCAGTAGAACTATGACCATGGGCATCAAATAATGAACGACAAAGAAACGCATTAGTGTATTGTCACTAATCACAAAACCACCCCAGATCCAAGTGACGATTGTCTCTCCTACGATTGGTATTGCTGAAAAAAGGCTAGTTATGACAGTTGCGCCCCAGTAGCTCATTTGTCCCCAAGGAAGTACGTATCCCATAAAGGCCGTGGCCATCATTGCCAAATAGATTGCGACACCTATAATCCACAAAAGTTCCCTTGGGGCCTTGAAAGAGCCAAAATACAGACCGCGAAACATGTGAATGTATACAAGAATAAAAAACATGGAGGCACCGTTGGAATGTATGAAACGTATTAGCCAGCCATAATTAACATCACGCATTAAGTGTTCAACACTCGCAAAGGCAAGTTCGGTATGAGGTGTGTAATTAAATGCCAAAAATATACCAGTAATGATCATGATCACTAGGGTTATTCCAAGTAGAGCGCCAAAGTTCCACCAATAATTCAGGTTTTTTGGGGTAGGGTAATCAACAAGGTTTTCCCGCACATATGAAAATATGGGCAAGCGGTAATCTACCCAATTATGAACAGGCAGAATAACATTTTTATAAAAGTTCATTTAATTTTTCCTTAGCCAATTTTCACGGTCGTGTCATCAAGGAATTGGTAGGGTGGTACCTCAAGGTTGGTTGGTGCAGGCCCCTTACGTATACGACCAGCTGAGTCATAGTGTGAGCCATGACAAGGGCAAAACCAACCATTAAAATCGCCTTTTGGATCAGTTTCGCGCTGGCCGTTGGGTATACAACCCAAATGTGTGCATACTCCAACCAAAATTAACCACTCAGCTCTTTGAGTACGTTCTTCGTCACTTGCAGGATCTGGTAAAGATTCTATTGGAACGGCCTTGGCTTCATTTATCTCACTTTCTGTACGGTGGCGAATGAAAACAGGACGACCCCGCCACATGACAGTAACGCTTTGACCAATTTTGATAGATGAGATGTCAATTTCACTTGAAGCTAGGGACAATACATCAGCAGGTGGGTTAATGCTGTCTATCAAGGGCCAAACAGCCAACCCTGCGCCAACGCCTCCAACCGTATATGTGGCTATTTGAAGAAAGTCACGACGGTCGGAGCTTTCACTTGTACCATTTTTTTTATTGTCAGGTTGATCATTCATTTTTTCCTCGTGGGATCCTTTAAAGGACAATTTCAATTGGCGCGCAAAATTACTCTACATTTCCTAAATGTTTCAATAATTCTCAGAGTTGGATATAATCAACTCTCAGAATTGGATATAATCCAAACAACACAGCATGCAAAGGGTTAAGATAAAAAAAATTCAATATCACATTTTAAGTTAAGATAGGTAACTAATTAAGTAAAAATTATGCGTTTAGCCTTGTATCAGCCCGATATTCCCCAAAATACAGGTACATTAATTCGTATGGCAGCTTGTATGGCAATATCGGTTGATATAATTAATCCGTGTGGTTTTATTTTCTCTGATCGGCGTTTAAGACGAGCAGGTATGAACTATCTTGATAATGCTGATGTTACCCAACACGACTCGTGGGAAATTTTTAGAAATTTTGTTGCTTTGAAAGAAAGCCGTTTAATTCTTCTATCAACTAAAGCTAAAACAACTTACACAAGTTTTTCCTTCAGAAATAGTGATATTTTAATGGTTGGTCGGGAAAGTGCTGGCGTCCCAGATGATGTTTTTGAAGTTGTAGATGATCGTATTTGTATACCCATGGCTAAAAATGCGAGGTCTTTAAATGTTGCTATTGCCGCAGCAATGGTTCTTGGTGAGGGCCTGCGACAACTTAATTTGCCCACTAATTAAGTAATAGTAATTGGCATTTAAAAGTTGTGTGTAGCCTTTTTTAACTCTTTCAATTTTTTGATTAAACCCTACTTATTTCCGTTGTTGTCAATCCAGAGCAATCAATAACTGATAATAATTACTAATATCACTATTGACGACTGTTCTATCCTAGTACTATAAAGATAATAATAATCATTCTCAACTTATCAACTACCCTATTAAGCGCAGTTTTTGTTTAATAAGATTGAGAAATCGTCAAAAACCCCAGGCAAGATTAAGTGAGCTAATTAAAATGAACTTAATAAAATTCAACAAAACTCTGGCTGCTATGTCAATCTCCACTGCATTCTTCATTTCGGGTAATGCAATAGCAGACGGGCACGTTTACACTGGATTTCCAGTTACAGAAAAAAGTTATGCTGGTGATAAAAAAACATCGGTTTCTTACACAGGTCAAATCGCACGTCACGTGCTTCATGACTCGTTAAAAAAATTAGCCGGGTCAGGAAATGGCAAAGAAAACCCTGCTCTCAAGAAAAAAATGCTTTCTTACTTCAGTGAGAAAGATGCAGGTCGTGCTATCTTGGCGCCCAAGACTAAGGGTCCTTTTGTGATAAAGCAGTCCAATGTGGATGAAATCAGTAAGGGCAAGAACTTATCAGGTAAAACATATAAAGGCGTGATTGCTGGAATGCCAAATGCCATGACCGGCACAGAACTTGTTAAATTTTGGATTGATAAAGCCTCATCATCTAACAAGGGTGTTGATGCAGAAAATGGCTACAACTACGGACAGTTGATATCCAAATTTATAATGGGAGCTGTCTCTTACAATCAAGCTGTTGACAATTATTTAGATGAAAAGCTATCGGCAGATAATAAACCAAATGATAAACCATACAAGAAAGGTGCAGCATATACTGGAAAAGAGCACTCTTGGGATGAGGCATTCGGTTACTTTGGGACGCCAGCTCATACATTAACATTATCACCAAGAAATGTTTATGAAATTGCGAAACAAGGCAGCAAGTCCAAGAAGCCTGAGGATGCTGTTGGCTATGCGGATTTCAATAAGGATGGAAAAGTAGATTTAAAAACTGAATTTACTTTTGGCCCAGCATATTACGCAGCAGGATTTGATTCCAAGGCTTATGATAAGGGTAAAAACACTACATATCTTCATACGATAACCAAAGCTTTTCTTGATGGACGTAAGCTAATAACTAGCGCACATGGAAAAAAGTTGAACGATAGTCAGCGAAAAATACTACGAGGTCATGCGGCTGTAATTGAAAAAAATTGGCAACAAGTGCTTGCAGAGGCAACCTTTAAGTATGCTGGATCCTGCTATAAGGACATGGTTGCACTTAAGACAGTCATTGAGTCTAATGGTGATACCTCAAAGGCCCTGGGTAAATACATTAAACACTGGGGTGAATTAAAAGGTTTCAGTCTAGCTTTGCAAACAGGTAAAAGTGATTTGGGAGAGACGGCAAAAAAAATGAACCGATTAATTGGTTTTGGACCTTTGATGCCGAATCTCAGCCAAGTTGTTGATATTGACAGCAAGGGAAATTACGTGCGTGACCAGGGTGAGACCTGGGGTGGTTACATGATGCACATGTTGAAGTTGCAAAAACTTTTAGTCTCAGAGTTTGGGATCAAAGCACGCAATAATGACATGTTAAGTAACATGGCTTCGTTAACCGAGTCTCTCGGTGAAGGTGCAAGTGCAGAAAACGACTAGTACTACTCTTTTCCTCTCAATAAACCGGTGAGAGAAGAATTGTCTTCTCTCACCGGGTTTTTTTGGTAGCCTAAATGGAAACAATTCTTTTTGAGTATCTAAACTCAATTCTAGACCCGTTTATTAATCCACAAAAACGTATTTTTTTGGGTTATTTACTTGCGGCCTTTTTTTTTGCGTTTGCATTTCAACGTTTATTCTTAAAGTACACCTATCGTGAAATTTCATCAGAGCTTTTCAAAAAATCCATCTGGTTATCAAAATCCGCACGTAGCGATTATTTAGTTATGATAGTCAACAGAGCTCTCATGATGGGTATAGCCCCATTATTATTATCTAAATTAGCGGTGGCTGTATTCTTTTTCGAAATCATGCACGTTTGGTTTGATGGCCGTAATATTTTATGGCCAAATATTCCTAAATGGGTAATAGCTACAATTTTTACGTTCTCAATCTTTTTATTAGATGATCTTACAAAATATTTAGTTCATCGTTGCCTTCATCGGTTCCCTATTTTGTGGTGCTTTCACAAAGTCCACCATAGCGCAGAGGTTTTGACCCCTTTTACAGTTTATCGAACACATCCAGTCGAGGGTATTTTGTTTGGTTTACGCAGTATATTTGTTCAGGCAATTTCTACTGCTTTATTTTTCTATTTTTTTGGCGAAAGAGCAGAGCTTACTACAATTATGGGTGTGAATGCAGGTTTGTTTCTTTTTAATGCCGCAGGTGCAAATCTTCGTCACTCGCACGTTTGGATTAGTTATGGAAAGTTGGTAGAAAAGTACCTCATTTCTCCAGCCCAGCATCAGATACACCACTCGTCAGAACCAATGCATTACGATTGTAATTTTGGGGTGGTACTCGCGATTTGGGATCGGATGGGTGGAAGTCTGCGTTGTGCAGATATTAAACCTCCACTTCAGTTTGGTCTTGGTAAAGGAGCGTGTCAGGTACACGATTTAAATACAATTTACTTCACACCAATAGTGGAGTTTGTGAAGTCTTTTTTTTGGATATTGGAAAAGGTGATAAAGAAAATGTCATTGAGAAACACCATTAAGCGATTTGGTCAGTCTACTACTGTAGGGCTTGTCTTTTTTTTAGGGCTACTTAGTGTTGGTGCATCTGTGAGTGCATCGGAATTAAACATTTATTCCCATCGTCAACCCTTTTTAATAAATCCATTTATAGAAGCATATCAGGCAAAGACAGGGGTCAAAGTAAACATCGTTTACGCGTCAAAAGGTTTGGCACAAAGACTCCAATCGGAGGGTTTAAGAAGTCCTGCTGATGTCATCCTAACAGTAGATATGGCTAGGCTAAATGTGTATGTAGATAAAGGGTTATTGGCCACGGTTGATTCTGAAGTTCTCGTAAAAAATATACCGGCTCATTTACGTGATCCAAATAACAAATGGTTTTCTTTCTCAAAACGGGCACGAGTTATAGTATTATCTCTAAAGTCAAAGGAAACAGATAAAATAAAAAATTATGAAGATTTGGTGGATCCAAAGTGGAAAGGCAGGATTTGCGTGCGGCCTGGAAGTCATGTGTACAATCGGGCACTAGTTGCCTCATTAATAAATGCTGGAGGTACACAACTAGCTGAAAATTGGGCATTTGGACTAATGAAAAACCTTGCAAGACGTCCGCAAGGTAATGATAGAGCACAAGTAAAGGCTATCTTTGAGGGTATTTGTGATATAGCTATTATAAATAACTATTATTTTGGAAAACTAAAGCATTCAAATAAAGAAGAACAACGTAAATGGGCTGAGTCTGTTCGACTAGTGTTTCCCAATCAAAAGGGTCGAGGTGCTCATATAAATATTTCAGGTGGCGGAGTAGCAAAGCATTCAAAAAATAAAAAGGAAGCTGTTCGTTTTCTTGAGTTTTTGACTTCTGATGAAGCACAAAATCTTTATGGTTCTGTTAACTTTGAGTATCCAGTCAATCCCAATGTTCAAGTGCCTGACGAATTGCAGTCATGGGGAAACTTCAAGGAGGACCTGATGCCAATTAGCAGAATCGCTGAGCTAGCCCCAGACGCTCAGAAAATTATTGATAGGGTTGGATGGTAATAGCAAAAAAAACCTTGCTTTTAAAAAATGGATTTACACGATTGTTGAGTCCTTGGAAGCTAGGAACTGTATTCCTAGTTATAATTTTTTTAGCCCCCGTTGTAGCAATCACTATTACTGCAACTGGTGATAGCGATGGGTTGTGGATGCATTTAGCTCAAACTGTGTTGCCACGCTATGTAACCAATACGCTAGTTTTAATGGGTGGTGTCGGGCTCGTAACATTATTCTTTGGGGTCACTACAGCTTGGATTGTCGTGCGTTATCAGTTCCCTGGAAGACGTGTTATGCAATGGGCACTTATACTACCAGCTACGATTCCTGCATATTTAATTGCTTACACATATACAGACTTTCTGGAATATGCAGGACCACTTCAGGTATTACTGCGTGATTTCTTCGGTTGGGAAAGTGCACGCGACTATTGGTTTCCAGAAATAAGATCTATGGGTGGAGCAATTTTAGTTATGGGTGCAGTACTTTATCCCTATGTATATGTGATTACTAGGACAGCGTATTTACTTACACCAGTTTCACTGTTTGAAGTTGGGCGAATGAATGGTTCTAATATGTTTTGGGGCGTGGCTTTTCCATTAGCTAGGCCAGCTATAGTTGCGGGCTTAGCCTTAGTAATGATGGAGACTATTTCAGACTTTGGTACCGTAGAATACTTCAGTATTGAGACCCTGACACTTGGTATATTTAATGTATGGTTGGGGATGAATAATTTAACGGCGGCGTCGCAAATAGCAGCCTTTTCATTTCTTTTTATAATAGCTCTGGTTCTTGTTGAACGAGTTGCTCGGGCGCGTAGAAGGTATATGGATACAACTCGTCGTTCAATATCCTTGTCACCACAATCGGTCTCTTTAGCAAAAGGAACCCTGCTTACTCTAATTTGTAGCATTCCTATAGTTGTAGGATTTCTGATACCAGTTTGTGTTTTATTAAACTTTGTTTTGCAGGGCTATTCAACCTCAGTTAGTAAAGAAATTCTGTCGGCTGCCTCAAATTCTTTTTTTCTTGGTGTCGTTGCATCAATATTAGTTGTTTTTAGCGCAACTTTCATGGGCCTAGTTTCCTCTTTTGACAAGGGAAAAATAATGCGTTGGTTGTCTGCCCTGTCATCATTTGGTTATGCGTTTCCCGGTACCATATTAGCGGTTGGAGTGGTTACAGCTGGGGGAATGGTAGACTCATGGATTGCATCCGTACTGATGCAAATTTCTGGAATTTCTTATCAAGGTTGGCTAACAAGTGGTGTTGGATTGATCATTTTTGCATCAGTAGTGAGATTTCAGGCTATTGGCTATGGTGCTATCACAGCTGGACTTGGCAGAGTTCCAAACAATATGGTGGAGGCAAGCCGCATTCTTGGGCAGGGACTATTTCAAAGTATAAGAAAAGTAATGTTTCCACTATTGAGATTATCCTGTGTGACTGGTGGACTTTTGGTCTTTGTTGATGTGATGAAAGAATTGCCAATGACATTACTTTTACGTCCATTTAATTATGAGACACTAGCAACTTACGTATATCAATTTGCAAAAGATGAATTGCTTGAGGAGGCAGCACTTCCAGCTCTGTTCATTGTTGCTAGCGGTATTGTGCCTGTGATTTTAATGAATTCTGCGTTGGATAAAATTAGAACACGTTACTGAGATATACCTTATGCTGTGATTTGAATTTTTTATAAGTTGATTCCAAGCATACTAGATAATTGATTCACTTGGCTTAATGGCACCCGATCAAAAAGTAGTTAGTCAAAGTCTACTGTTGATTACTTGCTTTAACTGTTTAATGCATTGTCTTTTATTAGCTTGGAAATCACCATCTCGCCACCAACTTTCCACTTTTTTTATAGCCTTTCCAAAATCGGGACCCTGAATGAGTCCTAGTTTTTTTGCATCGCTACCTTTAATAGGAAATTCTGGTTTATGCCAAGTGCTCGCCTCATTGATCATGTCTAACCAATGCTTGCTTCTCTCTGAAGAAAGATGTGGGTCAATATTTTCTTCATGTGCCCAGCTAAGTAAAATTAGGTCACAGAAATTATCAATTCCAAGATCATAAAGGATTTGATGTTGCTCTAATGGATTTGACTCAGGAACTGGTAATTTAGCGGGTTTTGTCATTCTAGCCAGTTGTAAACTCTGTTTGTTTGATAATCGAAGCCTTTTTGCCAAGCTCAAGTGTCCGTTCTGATCCGAATTCAACACAGCTGCCAGTCGTCTCAGTTTATCTGGCCTGATAGAGTCATTATTGGAGAATTTGGTTTCAATCCAAGCTAATGTCCTTAAGCGTCCAAAGTCTCTCGCTTCCGGAAGAACGTGTTTGAGAATCAGCTCACTATTCATCAGAGACAATGTTTTAGCGGGGTCAGGGGCTTCAAATATTTTGAATAACTCACTTTGTATTCTTTCTGATGATAGTTCAATAATTCTTGGAGCTAAATCGCGACAAGCTGAGATCGCATCTTGATCAAGTTTGTTTCCTCCAAAAGTTGCATGAAACCTAAAAAATCGTAACAAACGTAAAAGATCCTCCTCAATACGTTCTCTGGCACTTCCAACAAAGCGGACTCTGTGATGGTTTAAATCATCTAACCCTGAGAGAGGATCAAACAAATCGCCATCAATTGTGCTGGACATAGTGTTGATAGTAAAATCCCGACGAAGAGCATCCGTGACCCAATCATCGGTGAAAGCAACGGTAGCTTGGCGTCCATGATTTTCTGTATCAATGCGGAGAGTTGTTATCTCGTAACGCAGGGAATTTATTATTGCGGTTACCGTCCCATATTTCAGTGCGGTAGGAATAGCAATAATGTTTGCAGCTTTGAGAAGTTCCATTACTTTTTGCGGGGGCTCAGGAGTGGCAATATCGATATCTTTAACTGGTTTATTACAGATTGCATTCCTGATGCACCCACCAATAAAACGTGCTTGTTTTCCCCCTGCTTCCAAAGCTCTGAAAAGAGTCTGAGTTTCTGGTGTTGTCATCCAAGATTGTGGCTCAAGTTTGCTAACTGCTCTTGTTTGTACACTGTTCATTTTCGTAACTGATTTTTAGGAGTAACTTTACCTGGTATAATTTTGCCGTCCATTAAGTAGGGGGCCTTGTATTGACCTCCTGGTGCTGACCCACCTAAAATTGCTGCAGTTGTCAAGCTCAAAACCATTAGGCCTAGTCCTGCAATAAGCAGACGAAACCAAGGCCCAGTTCGAGCTAAAACATAATCTTTACGGATAAAAGTAGCCCAGAAAAAGAATAAGAGACTGGGTAAAATAATTGGAATAATGTACATAAAAAAAACACGTGTCATGAGCTTTCCAATGCCTCAGAAAAATTGACTAAAATACCTGCTGTGACGCCCCAAATTGAGTACTGATTATAGGAAATGGTGTAAAACTCCCTTAACGTTCCCTCATAAATATGATTGTGACGTCGATGATTAACTGGATCTAATAAAAATGACGTGGGCACCTCAAAGAACTCTGCAACTTCATCAAAATCTTGTGTTAAATTAAAAGGTGGAGTAACGAAAGCTACTATAGGTGTCACCCTAAATCCGGTTCTAGTTTCGTAATTATTAAGCCTTCCGATAATATCAACATGGCATCTATTGAGTCCTATCTCTTCTTCAGTCTCACGAAGGGCTGTTTCCTCAGGAGTTCCATCAAAATCTTCCATGTGACCACCAGGAAAACTTATTTGCCCAGGGTGTTTCGCCAAATTTTCTGTGCGTCGGGTCAGAAGAACAGTAGTATTGCCTTCATGGAGGACAAGAGGGATTAGTACGGCAGCTGGAATAAACGGGCCTTTGCTTCGAGTGCCTGGATTAAGGTCATGGTCTCCCCGTGCTTGAGTAAGAGGTTTATCTTTATTTTTCCTTAGTCGCTCAGTCATCCACTTCCTATTTGTGAGCTTGGTAAGGTATCTGGGTTTGTCCATGTTAAGCTGAATTTAAGATTGCTCGGTAAGAAAATTCTAGTTCATTCATGCTACTAAAATACCATTAAGTTCTCCACGCAAAAATTTTTAAATAATATAATTCTTCAAAAGATTTTATATGCTCTGCATTACCAAATTTTTTGTGCTTTTAGGGATTTACCAGAAAATTCAATGGGAATCAAATACGGTTAAAGGAGGTGTTTTCTTACCAAAACTCCGTAATTTATAAACAAGAACAGTTTAACAATAATCTCAAATGACTCTTAGAATTGGGAGAAACTGTTGGCGCAAGATTTTACCTTGCAGAAATCTCTTTTAATTTTTCTGGTGCGTTTGGCAAAGTAATACTGAAGAGCCATGAGCTGATTAGAAAAGCTGTAGATATTAACAAACATAACACAAAACCGCCCAATTGATAGACTAGACCCGAGAGTAAGGTGCCAATGAGTCGTCCTCCTGCATTTGCCATGTAATAAAAACCAACGTCTAGGGAAACACGGTCTGCTTCGCTGTAGGCTAGTACTAAATAAGAATGAATGGCTGAATTAATTGCAAAAACAAAACCAAAAATTAGTAAGCCTATTACGACACTTAAACCGGGAAATATGTCGATGTGAACAGCGGTGCATATTGATAATGTGACTAGGATGAGCACTATAATCCAGCGTCTTGATAATTGCCCGTCAGGTAGTACATCAGATTTTTTCAATAACTTAGGTGTTGCAACTTGCACCAAACCATACGCAATTACCCAGATCGCCATATAGCCTCCTATTTGCATGTGATCCCAGTTCATTGTGACAGCAAGAAATAATGGCAAACCAACTGCAAACCATATGTCTCTGGAACCAAACAAGAAAAAACGAGCACCAGAGAGCCAATTGATCTCTGCACTTTTTGAGAATATGTGCCTAAATCTAACTTTATTGCCTAATTGTCCCAGATCGCCGTGAAGGCTGATTACTGTAGTTAACAAAACTATCATCAATCCACTAGCCATAGAAATCAAAGCCCAAGAAAACCCTAGCCAGACAAGTAGAGCACCACCCATAAAAAATCCTACTCCTTTTAGTGCATTCTTAGAACCTGTTAGAGCTGACACGAACTTGAAAAGAACGGTCTGTTTATTGCCAGGTACAATAAGTTTAACCGCGCTTTTGGAACTAAGTTTTGTTAAATCTTTGGCAATACCTGAAATAGCTTGCACGGCCATCACGTAGATGACACCAAGTGTAATTGGCCATGCTGGATCGAAAAGTGCAAGTAGACAAAGAGCAATCACTTGCAATGTGAGTCCTAAAAATAACGTAACCTTCAAGCCAATTCTTGTAGCTATCCAACCACCTATTAAATTTGTGAAAATCCCAAATAGTTCATAAAACAGAAACAAAAGAGCTATTTCAAAAGGACTGTAACCGAGACTGTGAAAATGCAGTAACACTAACATCCGTAAAGCACCGTCTGTTAGGGTAAACCCCCAATATGAAACAGTAACTAAGGTATATTTTTTGTAGTTTTTTTCCATGGTGTATTGATTTCAGAGAGTTTTGGATATTTTTGCCGCCAAATCGATTATGCGATTAACGTAACCCCACTCATTGTCATACCAAGCAAGTATCTTTACCTGACTGCCGTCAGATACCATAGTAGAGGAAGTATCTATTATGGAAGATCTAGCATCATTGACAAAATCTGTAGACACCAAAGGTCTATCTTCTACACCCAAAATCCCAGTAAGAATGCCATTAGCTGCATTACGGAATAGATTATTTACTTCATCAACTGTAACGTGCCGTTCGACTTCAAAAACACAATCTGTTAATGACGCATTGGCAAGTGGAACTCTAACTGCATGGCCGTTGAGTTTGCCCATAAGCTCAGGGTAAATCAGGGTAATTGCTTTGGCTGATCCGGTGGTTGTTGGAATCAGATTCATCAAACTTGAACGTGCTCGACGTAAATCCTTGTTGGGATAATCGACGACAACTTGCGTGTTGGTGACGCAGTGAATGGTCGTGTAAACGCCATGTTTTATTCCAATATTTTCGTGAATTACTTTTACTATTGGGGCAAGGCAGTTGGTTGTGCAACTTGCTGCAGTCAAAAGATGGTGAATAGAGGGATCATAATCTTTATCATTTACACCATATACAACATTGAGTGCTCCATCTCTTACTGGAGCAGAAACAATAACTTTTTTAACTCCTTGATCAAAGTAGTGGTTTAGCTTCTCTAGCGTGCGAAATTTGCCAGTACACTCCAAAACAACATCGCAGTCTCCCCAATTGACATCCTCAATGTTGGCAAAAGTGTCGTATGATATTTTGTGATCGTTGATAACAATTTTGTTGTCTTTGAAAATAGCCTCTTCAATCCAACGACCTTGAATGGAATCAAAATTGAGAAGATGAGCAGCTCCTGCCGCATCCATATTCATTTCATTAATGCGAATCCACTCAAACTTTTCACGACCCCAACCGGCTCGTAGAGACAACCGACCCATGCGGCCAAAGCCATTTATACCTATACGTATGCTCATAAAAGTTGTTCTTGTCTACCCATTATACTGATACATAAATATGTAACAGAATAAACAGTTGCCGTCATTTTCAAAACTCCAATTTCCATCTTGTGAGTATTTGTTTTGTTTCAAGGTAAATATGGCTACATAATTTTGTTGACTTTATTTTAGTTTTCCTTCATTGCGATTAAATTCCAATTCTTCTTTGCTTAATTGAAAACCCACAAAAACAGTAAAGCTTTTGTCTCCTCTTTCATCTCCAAAAGGTACAATCAATTTAACTGGTGAGTCTTTATTTTTAGCCCAAGAACGTTCTTTTGAGAATTTTGCCGAAAAATCGAAAACTTCCTTTCCAAGAATCTTTCCTTCACTGTTGATTATGGAAACAAAATATTGAAAATCAGCCTGATGTGAATTATTTGCTGCCCCGCGCTCCATTTTAAATTTAGTGATCACGTTAATTTCTACAGTATTCACGCCAGTTTCGGAGTTAAGATCATAAGAACATTTGCCTTTTATTCCAGTTATTAAACCCGTAAAATCTACGTCCAGGACGCTCCTCTTGTTTCCTTTTATGTAACGAGTTATTGATGAAGCCTCGGGAACTATTGAAACTGGTGGACAGTCCATTTTAACATCAGTGTTTGTGATACCTCCCATGTACAAGTCGCAACTGGAGAGTAAAAACGCCCAGCACAACATCACAAATTTTTTGTACACTATTTTTCGTTGTATAATTATTTTTTGTTTGTTGATCATTATTATTTTATATCAGTTAAAAAGCCTTCAAAAACCAGCTATTTATTCTTTACTTTTTTCAAACGACAGATCCGAGCATGTCTAAAAAAAATTTTATTTTAAACGAATTTGTTAAAATCATATGCTGTTGTGAGCACTACAGCAAAAACTTTATTTTCTTCTACCGATTTGAATATTTCAAATTTGTTAAAAGCCTAATCATTCCCATCATCAGTTATTTGGAATGTGTTGTATTTTGTTAAGAACTGATGCCAATCTGACTAGTGCTCGAGAACGTCCCAAAGCGCCATCCAAATCCCTAGCAATAGCTAACGCCCGCTTGTAAAAATTCCAAGCAAGAACTTTTCTTTTGGCAATAAAATGCTCTAAAGCAATCTCACTTAAGAGCCAGACACGGGTGTAAAGACTCTTGATTTGTTTTGTTGCCTCATCAGCCATTTTTTTTATTTTTGCAGCTGATCTATGGTCACCGGTCGTTAATCGTTCCGTGGCTAGAGACCAAAGGGTGTGAGCATGAAGTTTTTTGTCTCTAATTAAGCCTGCAGTTTGAACGGCTAGATCAAAATTATCTGGGCCCCCAAGCTTCCTGATCTCAAGGAGTGCAAGGCAAATTTGTTCATATGCGAAGGCCTGGGCAAATGGAGGGGTTGTTTTTTTAGCAGCTTCAAAAGCCAACTCAAGTGTTTCACCTCCACCTGGAGCATCACCATATTCTGCTTGCACTATGGCAATTTGGCTTAAAACAACTGAGCGATAGCGAATTGCTTTAATTCTTTTTGCTGTCTGGATAGCCTGTTGTATGTAACCTGCTTTGGCCAAGACTTTTGCAGTTGAAACCAGTATTGAAGTGTGTTCGGCAACATCTGGTTCATTCATAATAAGAGCTAAAGCCTTTTTTGGTTTGCCAGTTTTAGCTAAGATATTCGCTATGTGGCGCAGTGCGGGTCTGCGTTGTTCCAGTGTAATATTTGAATTAATGATGATTTTTATTTTAGCTAGCTCTTCATTTGCACGTGCAATTTCACCTGATTTTGATAAAACGATAACAGCTTCGCTGGCGAGTGAGACTTGCTTTAGGGGAGAGTCAATTTGGTCTAGCTCGTTCAGTAGTAGAAGGGATGTTGTTACAGCTCCATCCATGTCTTTCTGTTTAGCCTGAATGGAAGCTATAGCGACTAAGGCTTCCAAACGTTTTTTACTGTCTGGTATAAGAGATGCCGCATTTAAGGCCTCGGATGATTTTCCTGCTAAGGCTCTAGCCTTTGAAATATCGCGCAAGGCAACCAAAATAATCCTTGGATCAATAATTTGGCGAATTGTTTTGGATGCCTCAGTGTTCAATCCTGCATTAGCTTGAGTAACTAAAATTTCGGATAAAACCCAATCACGAAGTTCATTCTTAAATATTTTAGAGGCACTTACAGATGCACCGTCAAGAAGGCACTTAGTTGTTGGGTTTATAAAACATTGTGCTGTATTCTTTTTTGGTTCATGTGCATCATTGTTAGCTGAACTGAAGATAAGATTTCGGATTTCAAGTTGTGAAAGTAAGGCTTCACGTGCTTCTTCCATAGCGTTTAAACGTTGGGTTTGTAATTGGTTGAGGAGGGATCGAACTTTTTTTCTTGATTGAATATGTTTTACTAGCTCCTTACTGGCTATGGGGTTGAGCACCAAGCCCTCACGGTTTTGATACTCAAGAATTGCCCTTTCAGTATCATGATTGAAGCGACCATCAACAATGCCCTTGTAGAGACCAGCGTTCTTTAGGGCACTCTGCACTTGTTCCACAGTCGCATTAAAGGCAGAAAGGTCAAATGTTTTAAAATTACTTGTAGGCAATTTCTCCTTTGCACGTGCTGTGTGTGCATCTTCTGGTAAAGCTATGATGAAAAGAGCTATCAAACACGTATTGTAAAATAATAATTTCTTACTACACATATCGCGCTGTACTCTAATTGATTCAAGTTGTAGTTTTTAAATGTAGGCAGTTCTTCCCAGAGGCTACCTTGTTTCGTAAGTAAAGGGCAAGAAAACTTGAGGTTTGTTATGGCGGTCTATACTGAAGTCACAGATGAGGAATTAGTCACCTTTGTTGCAGGTTACTCAATTGGTAAAGTTACCTCGTTCAAGGGAATTGCAGAGGGAACTGAAAATTCCAATTATCTGCTAACAACAGACAAAGGTTCCTATATACTTACACTCTATGAAAAGCGCGTTGCTGCAAACGATCTTCCTTTTTTTTTAAGTCTAATGAGGTATCTAGCTGAACGAGGTGTTCCTTGCCCTACACCGATTGAGAATATTAATGGTCAAGCATTAAACCAATTGTGTGGTCGAAACGCAGCAATAATCAGCTTTTTAGAAGGTATGTGGCCACGGCGCCCTTCGCCAAATCATTGCGCTGAGTTGGGCCGAGCACTAGCTAGATTGCATCTAGCTGGCGTTGATTTTGAAATAAAACGCCCCAACGCTCTCTCAGTAGACTCGTGGCGAGGACTACTGGATGCATCTGGTGCACAGGCAGATAAAGTAAAACCAGGGCTATTTGATATTTTAGCGCAGGAAATTGAAGTATTAGAGGAGCGATGGCCCAAACCCAGTTCAGGTTTACCATCTGGAGTAATTCACGCTGATTTGTTTCCTGATAATGTTTTTTTTAAAGGTAATAACCTCTCTGGGCTTATTGATTTTTATTTTGCTTGCAATGATATTTTTGTGTACGACGTGGCTATATGTCTTAATGCTTGGTGTTTTGAGGCAAATGGTAGTTTTAACACTACTAAAGCACGACGGATGCTTAGTGCATATTGTAAAATCAGAGACTTTTCTAGTGAAGAGTTGGCAATTTTACCCTTACTAGCTCGTGGCAGTGCCCTTCGTTTTTTGCTAACACGTTTGTATGATTGTTTGTACACTCCGAAAGATGCGGTTGTTACGATCAAAAATCCTTTGGAATATCTAGAAAGACTGAAATTTCACCAAGGCGTTACCAATCCAAGTTCTTATGGTCTAGATCCGGCATGAATCAGAGAGTTAAAATCTATACAGATGGTGCATGCTCAGGTAATCCAGGGCCTGGTGGATGGGGTGCGCTACTGCTTTGGAACGGTCAAGAAAAAGAACTTTATGAGGGTGAATTCGAGACCACAAACAATCGTATGGAATTAATGGCTGCTATCATGGCATTGGAGCACCTAAAACGCAGTATGGAAGTTGATCTTTTTACAGACAGTACTTATTTGCGCGATGGTATTACCAAGTGGATTCACAATTGGAAAAAGAATGGGTGGCGCACCTCCTCTAAAAAACCTGTCAGGAATGCGGATCTCTGGAAACGCCTCGAGGTCGCTATACAACGTCACAAAGTCGAATGGCATTGGGTAAAAGGCCATGCCGGTATCATTGAAAATGAGCGAGCTGACGAGCTGGCGAGGCAGGGGATAACACTATATAAGGGTGAATTATAATTTACTATCCTTATAACTCTAGGAGCTGTGGCAGATAATCAATTTTTAGACACTAAAGATCAAAATCAAATGTTTCTCGCCATTACTGAAACATGAGTTTCTGATTTTGAGGCTAGCCAACAAAGGCTGTAGTCTAATTGCTACGGCTTTTTTGTTATAGTTGCTCTAGCATGAACTCGGCACTGGAAATTCTATACTCACCTGGTGATTCGTGATTTAGTATGCTTACCACCCCGTCGTCGACTATCATTGAAAAGCGTTGACATCGTATGCCCATGCCGTGATCTGTCAAATCAACGTCTAATCCAATTGCTTTGCTGAAAGTTGCATTGCCGTCACCTGCCATAATGATCGTATCCCCAACATTATGTTCCTTTCCCCATGCTCCCATAACAAAAGCATCGTTTACGGATAGGCAAATGATAGAGTCAATACCTTTTTCTTTTAATGCTGCCACGTTATTTAGATAACTTGGGACATGTTTTGTTGAACAAGTTGGTGTGAAGGCGCCAGGCACTCCAAACATAGCTACTTTCTTTCCTTTGAAAAGGTCGACTGTGTTGGCTGTTGTGGGACCGTTAACACCTATTACATGAAGGGTTGCTGAAGGGATACATTCTCCGGGTTTAATAGTCATGGTATTTCCTCGTAAAAAATAAAATTGCACACTTGCAAGAACAACATAGTTCAACCTTAGTTGAAATCAAGTATCTGAAAATCTTAACGACCCATGTCGAGGGCTTCGATGACAGCATCTTGTTTTAGTAACTCTGGTAAGACCATGCCCCTAGGTGTTTTTGAACTATAGACCGCATTAAAAGGTATGCCATAACGCCCAAAGCTCACCAAATAAGCGGTAACCGCATCATCGGGTAGGGTCCAGTCAGCTTGCATTGCTATTACATTCTTTTGTTCCAAGCGTTGCAAAATGTTATCTTGAGAAATTACAAATACTTTATTGATTTGGCAGGTTAAGCACCAATCAGCGGTAACATCGACAAATACAGTTTTTCCATCGGCAACTAACTTGGGGATTGCTTTGACATCAAGAGGTTGCCAAATATTTTTGAACCGTGGGTCTTTGTTTGATGTTATATTCTCTGGTGCTTGATATGTCATTAAAGATGGGACGCTAAAGGCAAGGAGTACTACTACTGCAACTCCGCAAACACCAATCTTCTGCATTTTATTCAGTCGTTTTGCAAGAAACAATATGCCGATCAAAGACAAGGTCAAACTGCCAACCAGTAGGCCAATGTTTTGACCCATAGCATTAGAAAGAATGCTCAACAGCCAAATTGTACTTCCGGCAAGTGCGAAGCCCATTGCTTGCCGTAGAGTGATCATCCACCTGCCTGGCTTTGGTAAACGGGTGGCAAGTGAAGGTATTGAGGCAACTAATAAATAAGGAAGGGCTAAACCAAAACCAAGGGCTGTAAAGACAGCAAAAATATCAATTGTATCCCGAGCCAATGCAAAGCCAACAGCGGTACCGAGAAAAGGAGCCGAGCACGGCGTCGCCAGCAGGGTTGCAAAACAGCCCGTGAGAAAATTTCCGCTTAGCCCTTGAATGTGGGCTGTATTTTCACCAAGGCGACTAATCCAATAAGGCAGGCGAAACTCAAAAAGGCCCCAGAGATTGCAGGCGAAAAGTGTAATAGTTAATATCATAGCAATTAAAAACCAAGATTGCTGGAACTGGATACCCCAGCCTATTGTCATATCAGCACTTTTCATGACTGCAAGAGTCGCAGCAAGTAAGATAAAAGAAAAGATAATTCCACCTGCAGAAGCTATAAAACTTAATTGAACTTGATGTTTTTTACCACCTCCATGGCCAATAATACTGAGTAGTTTTAAAGACAGAACAGGCAGGACACAGGGCATAAGATTTAATATTAAGCCTCCTAACAAAGCCAAGACTATGATGTAACCAAAAGAGATACTCGGGTCTTTAGAAGAGACTTGTCTGATGCTTAATGTGCGTTCTGCTGATCGATCCCCGTCTCTTACCGTGACGCCAAATATAAGGTTTGCTAGTTTATTTGGCGGCTCCAAATCCTCGGTTCCGTGGACTTTTGAGGTAAGTATGACTTCTTTGTTTTGGCTTTGAAACACAGCGCTTGGCTTATCATAAACCAGAACATCAGGACCTTCAAAAAAGACATCTGGATATGTAAAAGGTGTTCTTGAACTGGCCTTTACACGAAGGTAGACCTGTTTCCCCTTGCCTATAGATTCTACGGTATCAATGGAGACACCGTGGGTAGCTCCATCTCCTGGTACAAGAGCAACGAAACGATTTATAATATGTACAAAGTCGCTAGGGAGAGCCGGACCGGCTTTTAAGTCTAGGGCTAATTTTGCCTTGTAAGGCACACAAATTTCATTGCACGTAAGATAATCTATGTTAGCAACAGCGAGCAAAGATTTGCCCGGCGATTTCAGTCTAATTTTAATAGGAAATAAGACTTCATTCTTGTAACCAAGTGTCTCTAGACCTAATATTGAGAACCGTTGTGGAATGGGCCACAACATTTCAAAATCGCCGAGATTAGTTGAACCTCTCCAATCTATGGAAGGGGGGTAACCTGCATCGCCGGGGCTGCGCCAATAAACTTTCCAACCGGGCTTCATAGTAAAATGCAAACCAAGCATCAGCGTCTCTGACTTCCCAACGGCAGTAATGCTGGAGAGAAGACGCAGTTGTGTGTGGTCATTATCTATTATATTTGACGAGGCATTTTTAGCATCAGTTTGTGAATCGTCAAAAAAAGTTAATAGTAATATAGCCAAAGTAAGCTTTACTAATTTTGAGAGTCTTAAGGGCTTTTCCATAACAATCCAATAATAATCTTTTTTGTTATTTTACATAGAGAAAGATCAACTCATTTGTTTCAGTTTCAACAAGGATTTTAGTCCTTGAAAATAGGGTTTCTTTTGCTACAAGATCTTTTAGCATCAAAAAGTATACAGTAGTTTGATACTGTTGGGTTGCTGAAAATATGAACCTATTAGCAAGTTGATTTTAAGGACAGTCTAAATGGCCTACTACAAGGATTTAAGGAGTTCACTATCTGGTCAACTGTTAATTGCTATGCCAGGTATGGGGGACCCTCGTTTTGAGCGTTCAGTAATTTTTGTTTGTGCTCATTCTGAAGATGGTGCTATGGGCCTAATAATTAACAAACCATACAATGCTATTACTTTTTCAAGCCTTCTTGAGCAACTGGGGGTTTCAAAATACGAGGGCACACAAAAAATAGATGTTCAATTGGGTGGTCCAGTAGAAGTATCCCGTGGATTTGTCTTACACAGTCAAGACTATATTCGGGATGCATCTATGATCGTAGACGAAGAGTTAGCATTAACTGCAACGCTTGACATTTTGAGCGATATTGCGGGCAACTGTGGGCCCCGTCGCTACTTGTTGGCATTGGGGTATGCTGGATGGGGACCGGGTCAGTTAGATACAGAAATTCTTAATAATGGCTGGTTAAATACGGAAGCAGATGAAGATTTAGTTTTTAATAAGGATCTTGAGTCTAAATGGGCTCAAGCTTTGAACAAGATGGGCATTGACCCGCTCAAATTGTCAGATAATGTAGGTCATACTTAGATTGATAGTTACAGAGTTTAAGGAGTGTTGCAGTACATAAATAAGTTTTTTGGCTGTAAATTTGAAGATTTGGATGGGCGGTTGATCGTATTTAAAAAAAACCCTTTTCTGACACAGTATTGTATGGCGCTTGTTTCAGAAGTGTTTTCATTTGAGTATCTAATTTAGGCGTTGAACTATATTTTCAAGAGCCTCCATTTTTGAAATAGGCCCTAAAGCAGCAATCGTTGGAGCACTTGAGAACACTCGCTGTGCTGTATTGAGAATTGTGTTGTGGTTTACTGCTTGAATATTAGCAACAAACTCCTCTATTGGAACGGGTCTTCCAAAAATCATCATCTGTCGTGCCAATTGCTCGCAACGTGTTGATGAGCTCTCAAGTGCCATTAAAACTGAAGCTTTGATCTGGGCCTTTGCCCGAATTAGCTCATCAGCTTTAACATTATCGCAAATTTTTTTTATTTCATCGCATACAAGTGGAATCAATTTGTTTGTTTCTTCTTCGCCGGTTCCTGAGTAAATACCAAAAAGCCCACTGTCCGAATAGCTCGGTACAAAAGAATAAATGGAGTATGCAAGACCATGCTTTTCTCGTATTTCTTGAAATAAGCGTGACGACATGCCGCCACCAAGAAGAGTGGAAAGAACAGCTACAGTATGAAAATCTGGATCTTTATAACTGACGCCTTCAAAACCAANGATAATGTGTGCCTGCTCTAGTTTACGTCCTACTATACTTTGACCGCCAGTATAGTTAGCTGGCTGTTCTGGAGTCTTCCCTCCTGTAGGCAAGTTACTAAAGTTATTCTGTGCAAGCTTTACAAGCTCATCGTGATTTACCCTTCCAGCCGCAGAAAGAACCATTGTATTTGAGTTATAGTGTTTTTTCATAAAGTCCATGATGATTTCTCGCTTCAAGGAACCTACTGTCTTAGCGTTGCCTAGCACCTGCAGACCCAAGGCCTGCTCTGGGTAAGCTGTTTCTTGAAAATTGTCAAAAATGACATCATCAGGGTTGTCATTAGCTTGGAAGATTTCTTGGAGAATTACCGTGCGCTCACGCTCCAGCTCATCAATCTCCATGGTTGAGTTCTGAAGGATATCTGCGATCAGCTCTACCCCCAATGCCACATCCTCTTTCAGCATTCGAACATAATATGCCGTGCTTTCTCGGGTAGTATATGCGTTTATATATCCGCCAACTGCTTCAATTTCCTCTGCTATAGCAAGAGCTGACCTTCGCTTTGTACCTTTGAAGGCCATGTGTTCGAGTAGGTGTGAGATGCCATTAATTTTGGAATTTTCATAACGTGCTCCAACTTCAACCCAAACGCCAAGAGATACAGTCTCAACAGTTGTCATAGGGTCGCTAACGACTCGTAGGCCATTTTTCAATGTCGTTGATCTAATGTTCATTTAATGAACGCCATCCATTCTGTGATTATTGATGTAGTCCTGAACCTGAGTTCGATCATTGTCTAGTACAGTAAAGTTTTCGGGTAGTTCGTAAAGGTTGGAGAGGTAATGAGGTAAACTGGGGTGTTCCCCACAAGCCTGCTTGACGGCGTCTGGGAATTTAGCCGGATGCGCTGTCGCAAGAGAAATATGTGGTGTCTCATGATTCATACGCTTAGCACGTCCAGCTGCAACGCCAATAGCGGAGTGAGGGTCCAGAATTTCTTTATTCTCATTTAGTATTTGAGTCATGATTGCAAGTGTTTCATCATCCGTGAAACGTTGTGCAGCGAATAGATTCAGTGCTTCTTCAAGTTGTTTTCTTCCTACCTCATAGGAGCCGTTTTTACTGAATGATTTCATCATTGTCTGAGTAATCTTGCCGTCACGGCCATACAATTCAAACAAAAGGCGTTCGAAATTACTGGAAATTTGGATATCCATGCTAGGGCTAATTGTTGGCTCAACGGTGGCTGACAACATTCTACCATCATTAAAAAAACGGTATAATATATCGTTTCTGTTTGAACCAATTATCAATTTTTCAATGTTTAAGCCCATTCGTTTCGCTCCGTAACCAGCGAAGACGTTACCAAAATTCCCTGTTGGCACTGAGAAGGATATGGGGTCTTCTGGCGAGCACAATTTTAAGGCTCCGTAAAAATAATAAACAACCTGAGCCATGACACGTACCCAATTGATTGAGTTTACAGCTGATAAATTGCAACTATCGCGAAACTGTATATCGTTGAACATCGCTTTGACCAAGTTCTGGCAATCGTCAAAAGTGCCCTTGATAGCAATATTGTGAATATTTGCTTCTCTCACGGTTGTCATTTGGCGGCGTTGCACTTCAGAAACCCTGCCTTCGGGATGCAATATAAATATTTCTATGGTGTCACGACCCCTACAAGACTCAATAGCTGCTGAGCCAGTATCCCCTGAGGTTGCCCCAATAATTGTTACTCTCTCACCACGTTTAGTAAGAACATAATCAAAAATTCGTCCCAAGAACTGCATTGCGTAATCTTTGAAAGCTAACGTAGGTCCATGGAAAAGTTCCATTAACCACTCACTATCTCCAAGTTGTTTCAGGGGTGCAACATCTGGGTTATTAAAGTGTGCATATGATTTGTTGATAAGTTTAGCGAGGTCATGCTCGGGTATCATGTTTCCGGTAAAGGGGCGAATAATCTGAAAAGCAGTTTCGCTGTAGCTAAGCCCTTTCAAATTACTTATGTCCCTGGCACTAAATACTGGCCATTCTATGGGAACATATAACCCGCCATCACGAGCAAGACCGCTTAGTAGAGCGTCGTCAAAATTGAGGGTAGGGGCCTGACCCCGGGTGCTAATATATTTCAAAAAGGAAACTCCATAATAGAAAAATCAACCTATACCCGGACGCGATTTGATTCAAGACGGATAGTCTCCTCTCAAGTCACATTGGCATGCTTTAAGAAAAAAATGGTGATTTTTGTTCATCTTTAAAGTCAAATCATTGAAGTAAGCTTGATCCAAAGCCAATATATTTATCAGTGAAGTGAGCATCGTTCAGATTAGGCCATTTTCTAATTTTTAATAATATATTTACACATATTCTTCTTCACTTTGATTTTTCTATGTTGCAAGTAATTAGATACGGTTTGTTAATGGAGGTACCGGGCTTTTAAATGAGTAATAAAGGCTTTTGAGTCTAACGGACGACCACTAGCTTTTTTAATTACTTGCTCGGAACTCATTAATCCTCCCAAGCAGTGGACGTTCTTTCTAAGCCATGAGATCAAATTGGTAAAATCTCCTTCAGCAATACCCGAGTTTATTGTGGGGTCTGAATGCTTTGCTGCCGTAAATAACTGAGCTGCGGTTAATGCACCTAGCGTGTATGTAGGAAAGTACCCCCAGGCACCATCGTACCAGTGGATATCTTGCAGGCATCCAACTCTATCGTTGGAAGGTCGAATGCCCAGCAAGTTTTCTAGTCCGTCATTCCACGCAGCTGGTAAATCGGATAGAGCTAGATTACCTGTGAGCATTTGTTTTTCTAAGCGATATCTTAAAATGACGTGCATGGGATATGTTACCTCATCAGCGTCGACACGTATGAAATCGGGTTCAACCTTAATTAAATTCTGGTATAGTGATTGCGCATCCCAAATTGGACCGTTTCCTCCAAAAGCTTTACGAATCAACGGTGCCGCAAATTGTAAAAAAGGTAAAGAGCGGCTCACTTGCATTTCGATAAGCAAGGACTGGCTTTCATGAATTGCCATGCCCAAAGCCTCACCAACTGGTTGATACCGCCATTCTTTAGGTAAGCCCCGTTCGTATAGTCCATGACCAGTCTCATGAAGTGCCCCCATAAGTCCACTGGTGAAATCATCTTTGTCAAAACGAGTCGTTATTCGTACATCGTCTGGTGTGCCACCACAAAAAGGGTGCAGACTCACATCCAATCTTCCATGATCAAAATCAAAACCTATGGCAGTCATTAGTTCTTTGCACAATGCTTTTTGTGCTTCTTTATCAAATGGTCCTTTTGGCTTATTATGTATTGGGTTTAGTTTCTGTTTTTCTAAAACTTGCCCAAGAAATTCTGGTATAAATGCCTCTAGTTCTGCAAAGCGTAAGTCAATGTCAGCACTTTTCCCACCTGGCTCGAACTGGTCGAGCAAGGCGTCATATGTGCTAACACACAACTTCTCGGATTTTGCTTGGGCGCACTCGCGAATTAGTGAAAGCAGTTTTTCCATAAAAGGTAAAACTGAGGCGAAGTTGTCCTCGGCGCGGGCAGAACGCCATACTGTTTCGCATTTTGAAGATGCTTTTGACAGAGCCACAACCAAATCTTCACTTAATGCATTTGCATGTCTCCATTTACGACGCATGGCGTTAAGGTTAGCTAATTGCCAAGTCCCTAGAGTGAAATCTTTTTCGGCTTCGTCTAAGAGGTCACTTGTTTTGCTTTGGCAAAGCAGGGAATGATTTATGGCGCTCAGCTCTGCTAATTGATTGCTACGTCCAGGGCCACCGCCAATTGGTATTTGTGTGGCATTGTCCCAATGCAACACCTCGTTGATGTCACGCACAATTCCAATGCGATGGAAAAGTCTTTCTAGTTTTAAATATGCACTCTCTTTCATAAAAAGGTACCCGGAAAAAAGGTGATTAGAGTTTTATCCACAAGCAAAAAGACAAAAATCATAAACAAGTAGAAGATAGAGAAGAAAAACATGTTACGGGCCTTTTGAACATCATCATCGTTGAAAACAACAATCGCATGGCGTAGAAAACCGATACCCAATATTATTGCTGCTGTCATGTACACTCGGCCAGAAATGTCAAGAAGAGTTGGAAGTAGCGTCACTGGAACTAAAACGGCAGTATAGATTAACATTTGCATGGCTGTTTTCCTGTGGCCTACAACAACGGGCATCATAGGAATATTTGCGGCTTCGTAGTCACTGCTTCTATACAAGGCCAGAGCCCATGTATGCGGTGGCGTCCACAGGAAAATTATCATGAACAGCACCCAAGCGTTCGGTTCTGCTGTACCAGTTACTGCAATCCACCCTATCAATGGTGGAAATGCCCCTGCGGCCCCACCAATTACAATATTCTGTGGAGTGCGGCGTTTAAGCCAAATAGTATATATTAAAACATAATAAATAATTGTAGTGATAAGCCAAGCAGCAGCGCTTATATTCACAAAAATAGCCATTACTGATACTGAAACAACAGATAAAGAAACACCAAATCCAAGTGCTTCTAACGGTTTGAGGGTACCTGCAGGCAGAGGCCGATTTTGTGTCCTACTCATGATATTGTCTATATCCCGATCATACCACATGTTAATCGCTCCTGACGCTCCGGCAGCGAGTGCAATACAGAGGATAGCTATAAGAGCAGTTAATGGATCTATATTGCCTGGTGCTAACATCATACCTGTCCAAGCTGTGAAGACAACTAATGACATAACTCGTGGCTTAAGCAGAAGGGCGTATTCGACTACCCTTAACCTTGGGGTGCGAATATCAGATAAATTGTCATTAGCGTTGTCTGGCGTTTTAGACACGACTTTTGGGTTCTCCTAGAAACAATCCGGCTATAAATGCCTCGAAATTTTCGAGTAAATTATACACATTTCCCTTATGTGCCTGTTGGTTGATGCAAAGGCAAGTATAAGTTAGAACTTCGCTTGTTAAAGACGATATTATTGTGCATCAAAATCATATATCTTGACGTTGGTGTGATTGAAAATTAATTGAAAAAGATTGTTGTTTTAAAATCTCAATTGTCAAGGTCATTGGCATCTTAGGTAAGCTAGAGGAAATTGTGGTTATAGTGAATATAGAAATGATGAAATGTGCGATGAGCAACTGATTCGTACTGAGTAAAACGAAGTAGCTTTGGTACACCAAGAGATAATGGTTTAAGATTTAAGTGCTCAATTAATTTAACAATGGCAAAACATTGAGATTATGAATAGACGTTTAATAAAAAATGATGAAAAGATAAGAGGATAAATTGAATTTAAAATTTTCCACAATCCAGAAATTCTTCACCCCCCACACTAACTTAATTTGATTTTTGATGTTTATCTTTAAATAAATACTGAAAAAAAATCTTGTAATGATGTTTTGTTCTATTCAAGTAGAACTTTGCGAAAGGTAAACTAAGCCAACCGTTTGATATACTGAGGAGTAGACTTAATGCAATATACTGCAAATACTCTGGACAACCAATGGATGCCGTTTACGGCAAATAGAGATTTTAAATCTGACCCAAGATTGGTCGTCAAGGGAGAGGGTATCAACTACACCAATCATAATGGAGATAATATCATTGATGGATCTTCAGGTTTGTTTTGCTGTGCCGCAGGTCATGGTCGCAAAGAAATAGCTGCTGCAGTTGCGGAGCAGTTGTTGGAGTTGGATTATAGTCCGCATTTTCAGATTGGATCTCCTCCATCCTTCGAGTTGGCAAGTCGTCTTTCTGCATTAACACCTGAAAATATGAATAACGTTTTTTTTACTAATTCAGGATCAGGAAGTATCGACTCAGCACTAAAAATTACCATGGCCTATCACCATGCTCGTGGTGAAGGTAGTCGCACTCGCTTTGTTTCTCGTGAACGTGCTTACCATGGCTCCAACATCGGGGGTACGTCTCTTTCTGGTCTGATGAAAAATCGTCAAACTTTTGGTTCACTTATGCCTGGCGTTGTACATATGCGTCACACATGGTTGCCAGAAGTTCGTTTTGTCCGTGGTCAGCCGCCGCTGGGCTCAGAATTAGCGGAGGACTTGCAACGCTTTTGTGAGCTCTTAGGCGGAAGTAATATAGCAGCGTGTTTTGTTGAACCTATCGCTGGATCAACTGGGTGCCTTGTTCCACCGATTGGGTATTTGGAAAGGTTGCGTGAAATTTGTGACGCTCATGGAATCTTGTTGGTGTTTGATGAAGTTATAACCGGATTTGGCCGGACTGGTAAACCCTTCGCTTCACAAACTTTTGGTGTCACACCCGATATGATGACAATAGCTAAGGGCTTAACAAACGGTGTATTGCCCATGGGCGCAGTAGTGGTAAAAGATGAAATTTACAATACTATTAATGAGGTGGCGCCTGACGGTGTAATTGATTTTTTTCATGGGTATACCTATTCTGGCAATCCTGCCTCTTGCGCAGCAAGTCTTGCTACCCTTGACATCTATGAGAAAGAAAATCTTTTTCAACGAGGCGCTGATTTATCGGAGTATTTCCTTGATAGAATTTTTGATCTAGAAGGCATAGATGCCATTACTGACATTCGTGGTTACGGTCTTTTTGCCGCAGTTGATCTTATTGTTGAAGGTGCTCCCGGTATTGCTGGGACTAAAGCGTTGAAGGCACTTTTTGCTGCTGGACTACATATAAAATTTACTGGTGATACTGCCTTGATAGCTCCTCCTTTGATTGCAAAAAGAAAAGATATTGACAACATAGTCAGCATTCTGCGTGAAGTTCTTAATAATTAAAGATCAATAAATAATGGAACTAGAAAGAAATCATTAAAATGGTAGAGGTTTTGGGGCATTTCATTGATGGAAGTTTGACCAAGTCTAAATCTGGCCAAACAGAAGCTGTGTTTAACCCAGCTAATGGTGAAGTTTCAGCACAAGTCCATCTGGCGAGTGTCAATGAAGTTCAAGCTGCAATTGCCTCATCAGCTTCTGCATTCCCTGACTGGGCGGCAACGCCACCTGCTAAGCGCACACAGTTCTTATTTAAGCTTCGTGAGCAACTGATAAAGAATTTAGATGATTTAGCTGATATATTATGTGCGGAACACGGAAAGACTCTTCAGGATGCCAAAGGTGAGTTGGGGCGGGGCATAGAAGTTGTTGAATTTGCATGTGGAATTTCCCAAGCTCTTAAAGGGGAATACTCNGAAAATGTGGGAATGAATGTTGATAGCTACACAATTCGTCAGCCAGTTGGTGTTGTGGCTGGTATTACACCATTCAATTTTCCTGCAATGGTACCCCTATGGATGTACCCAGTAGCGATCGCTTGTGGTAATACTTTTGTTTTGAAACCATCTGAACGCAATCCTTCAGTAGCTATGCGTATTGCAGAATTGGCTAGTGAAGCAGGCTTGCCAGACGGGGNTCTGAATGTAGTTAACGGAAATAAGGTTGCTGTTGATACACTAATAACTGATAAAAATGTCTCTGCGATAAGCTTTGTTGGTTCTACCAAAATTGGCGAGTATGTATACAGAACTGGTTGCGCTAACGGTAAACGTGTTCAGGCGCTTTGTGGCGCTAAGAACCACTTAGTTGTTTTGCCTGATGCCGATATGGCTCAAACAGCCGATGCTTTGTTAGGTGCAGGATTTGGTTCGGCAGGGGAACGTTGCATGGCAATTTCTGTTGCCGTTGTCGTTGGAGCTGCTGCAGCTGATGAACTTATTAAAAGGTTGAAGCCTAAAATTGGTAATTTGAAAGTCGGCCCATATTTTGATCTAAATACAGAAATGGGCCCAGTTATTTCTAGAGAAGCACTTGATCGGATTAAGAACTATGTGGAGTCTGGAGTTCAAGCTGGTGCTGACCTAATTGTTGATGGACGAGATATTGCTGTAAAAGGTCTTGAACACGGTTATTTCATTGGTGGCTGTTTGTTCGACAATGTCACTACAGACATGTCAATTTATAAGGATGAAATATTTGGTCCAGTTTTAAGTATTGTTAGAGCTAAAGATTATGAGGAGGCAATAGAGCTGGTTAATGACAATGAATTTGGAAATGGTGCTGCTATTTTTACCCGTGACGGTGATGCAGCACGAGATTTTGCTAGTCGTGCAAAAATAGGCATGTTGGGTGTCAATGTTCCAATTCCGGCACCTGTAGCCTACCACAGTTTTGGGGGCTGGAAGCGGTCTTTGTTTGGAGACCACCATATTCACGGTATGGAGGGAGTGCGGTTTTACACACGTCTCAAGACTGTCACCACGCGCTGGCCCTCGGGAATTAAGGATGGTGCTGTTTTTAACTTTAAGCGCGGCTCTGATCACTAAAAATATTGTTTAATGTCGCTACGATCTTTGTAAAATTTTACCGATGGCAATTTATAAGCCGGTGTATTACAAATAAATGAGACGCTATGGTTCATGTAGTTTAATGTTACCAGTTCTCGCACAGCAATTGTATTTTGCGGTAGCTTTCTGGAGTATCAATTCGGGCATTAGAATAGTCTGCTTCACGGTTCAGTCTTTCAATCAAGGGACGGATTTGTCGTTGTACTTGTTCCTGAATAAATTTGGTCCCTTGATCTGGTGTTGAGATAACGACTGGCTGCACACTCAGGGCTGCAGTGCGTACTCGTCTTTTTATGTATGGTAGATAGCGTTTGAGGTAATTCTTGTAGATTGCGATATGGGAATTTTCGTGCTTTAAGATGGCTTGATATTCACAAGTGCCCGGACGATATTTTCTATCAATATAAACTACAAAGTCTGTATAACCTATTTCTAGATCATACGAAGCAGGATATGCGCAATAGTTTCCACCTGTAATTTTCTTGATTTTAGCTGAGGTCTTAAGGGTGTATTTGAACTCTGTTTGGGTCAAACCAAGAATTTTCCATTTCCCCTTACTTACATGTCGTCCACGTTTAAGTTGTTGGCGTTCAATATCACTTCGACTGTGACCATTCTTATATATCACCTTAGAAGGTATGTTTTTTATACTTACAGAAACTACTGCATCAGGTGTTGGGCAACGTCCTTTTTCCAACGCCTGAACAGGGATTGAATAATTGATTATAATTGTAAGTGTCACAAAAAGAAAAAAAAAGGTATCTGAGTTGGTCATTGCTATTCAAAAATAATTAGGCTTTTAAACACTTCTAACTATAACCTTTATTGACTTAATTGCTTCAGCTTAATGTGTTTTCAATTTAAAAATTGGTTGAAGTAGTAATCCATTTTATTAGCCTTTGAGTGGCAAATGCCGTACCATTTATGGTGGAGACGTATCACTCTTCCCAAGTGATTTTTGCATGAGTATTTGATTTAACCATTTGCCATGCTTAAAGCCTAAAGACCGAAGTGTGCCACAATGCTTAAAACCATGAGCAGTATGAAGCTTGATTGATGCAATATTTTCGCTATCACCGATGACTGCAACCATTTGCCTGTAGCCTCGGTTTGTGCATTGCTTGATTAAATCTTCCAATAATGAGCTACCAAGTCCCATTCCGGTGCAAGAGCTCGCAATATAAATGCTGTTCTCAACTGTATGGCGATAGGCTCGTCTAGGCCTATAACTGCCGGCATATGCAAAGCCTTTTACTTCTCCGTTTAGTTCAACAACTCTATATGGATATCCTGCTTGCATAAGGTTTTTCATTCGGTTGCTAATTTCAACAACTTCAGGTGGAACTTCCTCCCAACTGGCAAGGCCGTGCAGGACGTGTTTGCTGTAAATAGCTTGAATTGCTGTACAATCGTCTTCACAAGCATCACGAATAATAATGGGACTCATTTTAACTTGAGGCTTTCGGGGCTAATTCTCGTAATAAATTGAATAAGTTTTTCCATGTTCTTTTTTAATGGTAAGAACCCTGCTGAGTAGTCGATTAGTAATTCGTTCATGTATAAAGATCTGTTAATTTCTATTTGTAACGCATGATGATTTTCATTTGGTTGACCATAATGAGCAGTAGTATATCCACCTGCGTAGGGATTGTTGCGAGTCACTACATATTTAAGGCCTCTGAGGCATTGCTCGACCTTGTTTGTGATTGTCTCTGAACATGAAGTGCCGTGTCTATCACCTAATATAAAGTCAACACGGTTGAATCCGGGGTCACGATCCATAGGACCACCAATTGATGGCATAGAGTGACAATCGACTAAAAGATAACAGCCAAAGCGCTCCTTAGCCTCATCAAGTAAACCTTTAAGGGCACAGTGATAAGGAAAATAAGTTTTGTGAATTATTTTTCGTGCATCTTCAAAGTTTAGCTTTTTTGAATAGACTTCATTACCACTCGTGACGACCCGGGCCATTGTGCCCAAGCCAGCAGTTACTCGGGGTGATGTGGTATTAACGTAGTGGGGCAAAGGGGTGTCAAACATCTCAGGATCAAGTTCAAATGGCTCCCGGTTGGCATCAACATAAACTCGTGGGAAAAGAGCACGGAGCAAAGGTGCACCGAAAATTGGTGCTGAGATAAATATCTCATCAACGAATGCGTCCTCTGAGCGGCGTAAACTCAGAGGAGTTAGGCGGGATTCTTTTATGAAGGCCTCTGGATAATCTTGCCCGCTATGAGGAGAAGCAAAAATAACAGGTGAGGACCATTTATCAGGTCGAAGAATCTCAAAAGAACTACTTTGATTATTTTTGGGGGTATTGGTCATTTGTTTTAAAAGTGCTCCGATCAGCTGGCAGTAATTGTTACACGGAAAACCTGTTAAATGGAAATTTATGTGAGCAAATATAGTAATTCTTGCCAAAGGTCTCAGATCAGATTAAAAACCCAAATTATGCAATATTATTGACAAAAAAGTTGGGTGCGTAGCTCAGCGGGAGAGCACTGCATTGACATTGCAGGGGTCACTGGTTCAATCCCAGTCGTGCCCACCATCTTTTGTGTTAAATTAGAAGATGTTCAAAATAGAAAAATAGTTTTTTTATCGGTAAATTTGTGTAAGAACGGCATTGAAAAGTAATTTAATGTCGTTCTGATTTTACAATTATTTTTTCCACTCAAACTAACATTTTTCAAATATATTTCTTTCAAATACAGCGTAGTTGAAACAATAAATTTATTGTGCAGTTATTGTTGTTTAATTGCTTTATCATAAAAAAAAGTGATGTTAGTTCGCCAATTTTTATATTCGTCATCAAATTTGATTTTTTCTGATTTATGGAAAAAAGATGGGTTGAATAAAATAGCCCTGTTGCGCATATATGGTATATGAGTGGGAGTACCGTTGACGCCTTCAAGGTAGGCTTGGGCTATTTCTGACGAGTTATTTATATTCCAGTCATTTGGCTTTAAGACATCATAAATTACTATCCCACCACTTTTTGGATCCAAATTTGCACTATCGGGTGTCGTCCAAAGATTGATCCCAACACAAGCATCATCGGCATGCAAAGTTTGACCCGTGTCAAAGTTAGGGTGATATTTAAATGCAACAGAGTTTACTAGCTGAAGTGGCTTAAAAATGAGAGGCATGGCCTCATTAAGCTCATGAATGATTTTCAAATGGAGTTCACTAACAAAACCACCATCAATAGTAGCCCCCAAATATGCGTCTGGAAACTGTCTTTTCCAAACAGTTGATGATAAGCAGAATTCATACATTTGCTCGAGGGCATCATCTGATAGGAAATCATCAATACAAACTATAGGAACATCCTTACTAAGAAAATCATCTTGGATTTTTTGCCAGTTGTGTTTTGAGTTTAAAGCGCTATCAGTTAGAGATGTGCAACTGTAATAATGCAGTATCTGGTTGAAACTGGCACATATATCCTCATTCTTAGAAAGATCGGTCATAACCCATTGAAGGGGGTTTTCGTGATTAATTAGTTTGTGGCTATGGTTGTAAAGTTTATGCAATTCTTTCTGAGGGTCAGCAAGATCTGAAGTAATATTTCCTTTCTTTAACAAATAGGATAATTGTTTTGAGTCATGTTCCAAACGCACCCATAGTATCCCTTGTTTCTGTAATTCAGTTTCTCCACCTTCCATCCATTTATTAAAGGTAAAAAGTTGGCCAATTGCCTGTCTGATTATTGCCTTTAATGTAAAATCATCTGATCGCCTAGTATGATAAAAATTGATAAGAGCTTTCTCAGCTTCTTTAGTCTTACCTAGCGAAATCATTAGAGAGATGTACTTTTGGAATGCAAATTTGGCCTGATTGAAGTTATTTTCTATTCCAGAAAATATTCCAAGCATCTTCCAACCTAAAGGATCATCAGGCCAATTTTCAGTCAGCTTAGAGCATATTTTATCAATTTCTTCGAAATTTCCACTATCAATCTGCTCCTCAAGTTCTCTAACTAGATTTTCATAGAGATTACTCTCTGTTGGTTCTACGAATGATGCATTTGTTACATCTGCTTCAGATCGTCTNATATTTTTTTATCCAACATCTAAGAACACAACCTTAATAGAAATTCAATGATTGAAATGGAAATTTTTTAAGTTTGTTTAATAACATGACATTTCAGTTACACTTGCTTAATCGACAAATTTAAGAAAATTAAAATTAAATTTTTAAAATTAATCTATTTTTTTGCCTAAAATTTAATTAACAATTAATTTTCTTATTTGTCAGAAACACATCACAAGTTCCATTATTAAAAAATCGAAAATATAGAGTGACTAGAGAGAACTGTTGTTCAACTTAATTTGATATAAATTTCTATGAGAGAAATTTGCTTTAGTCTCAAATGATTGCCAACAGATGATGAAGGCTTCAGGACTTGAAAAGGTTCTAATGCAATCTGAGAAAAATCAATCAACCTATTAAATATCAGATTCTAAGACATGCAGATATGATATAAACAATTGCGATCATTAGAAAATATAAGTCATCACCTTAGTTGCTACCTAAATGGTAGTTTATTTTAAATATAGAGAAGTATAGCCTTGGAGTTAAATTTCTTCCTATCATTAACACAATCATTCTCGAGCTAAAATTAATTGTTAATCTATCAACAAAAAGGGTTGAAAAAACGTATAAGAAGGCACGTCTCAGAAGTACTGCGCCTGTCTTGGCCTGTGATTGTAGCACGCTCAAGTGTGATGGCCATGGCTTTGGTGGACACAGTCATGGTCGGGCGATTTTCAACTACGGAGTTAGCCTTTCTTTCAATAGGCTTGGTGCCCTTCGTTCCAGTATATTTAATTATGCTTGGTTTGGTAATGGGTACTGTAGTAATGAGTGCTGCAGCTTATGGCAGGGGNGATTTTAAGGAGTGCGGCGCAGTTTGGAGTCGTTCAATACCCTACGCAATTGTTTTGGGGATGTTTGGTTGCCTTATTTCCTGCTTTGGCGAAAAATTACTTCAAATGGGTGGCCAAAGTGTAGAAATGGCAAGTCATGGGGGTCAAGTTATGTTTATTCTTGGCCTTGGGTTGCCTGCCTATTTAGTTACAATAACCTCATCGCTGTTTCTTGAGGGCATTAAAAAACCTAAACCAGCCATGGTTTTTATTATTATTGCCAATTTAATAAATATTGGTTTGAATTGGGTTTTTGTATACGGCAACATGGGCGTTTCTGCTATGGGGGCTGAGGGATCAGCTATAGCGACAACAACAACTCGTTGTTTGCTTGCCATAGTAATTGTCACATATATTCTGAAAATGTCTTGTCGTAAGAAATTTGGAATTAGTNTAATACCAGTTGACGGTTGGCGGAAGTGGGCAGANCAACGTAGGGTAGGATATTCTTCTGCATTCAGTATTGGTGGAGAAACCATCGGTTTTGCATGTATTGGTCTATTTGCGGGTTGGCTTGGAGAGATCACCCTAGCTGCTTACACCATCGCTCATAATTTGATAGCTATGGCTTTCATGGTTTCTTTGGGTGTTGCATCAGCTACTGTTGTTCGCGTTGGCATTGCGAAGGGTAGTGGTGACATGGATGACTTGAAATTAGCGGGTTGGGTAGGTTTGGGAGTAAATACCATCTTTATGGGACTAATTGGTGTTGGTTTTGGGCTGTTTCCCAATATGTTCGCAAGTGTATATACTAACGATAGTGCGGTCATTTTTGAGTCTACACCCCTGATCATCTTTTGTGGCTTTGTAATTATTGTAGATGGTGGACAAGTAGTTATGATCAACGCTTTACGAGGCGCTGGTGGGATATGGGCCCCAGCTTTAATTCAAATTTTTTCTTTTTTAATAGTGATGGTGCCGCTAGGTTGGTGGTTGGCAATCAAAAATGGTTACGGGGGTATGGGACTTTACGAAGCTATTTTTTTTGCCGCTATTTTGTCTCTATCATTGCTCTCACTTCAATTTATGAATTTGAATATATTAAGAAAATAGTCTCAATCTTCGATTAAATTTTTTGTGGTGAGTTTTTTATTTTTCATTAATTAAAAATATTTAAAATTTGTATGCTCTTTTGTTTGTTCAGTTTAGTTTTTTTTAAGAGTTTGCGGCTTGAATAGACTTTTATTAGCCATAGGGNTTTGATATTAAACCTGTTTATTGTTGGCTGTGTAGCTAATCCCAAAATTTTGTTAGACTAAACATTAGTTGTGAAATGTTTAACCAAATTTTTAACCCAAGTATTTTCACTTGCAACACTTGAATATTAAGTAATTAAGTTTCAAAAATAAAAATTTTAATCATATATGATTGTGTAAACGAAATTATGAATACTGATTATACCCTTAAGCGTCGCGGTCTTATGGTTATACTTTCCTCTCCCTCGGGTGCTGGTAAATCGACAATATCACGAGCTCTGATAGAACGGGATAAAAACTTAACCATGTCAGTCTCCGCCACTACTCGACAGCCGAGGCCCGGCGAGATAGAGGGTCAGGATTATTATTTCGTTCAAAAGAAGGTTTTTGAGACAATGGTTGCCAAAGGTCAAATGCTTGAGCACGCCAGAGTGTTTGATCATTTTTATGGTAGTCCGCGCAGGCCAGTTGAGTTGTCCTTATCGCAGGGCCAAGATGTTATTTTCGATGTAGATTGGCAGGGAACCCAACAACTTAGTGAGAATGCAGATCAGGATATGGTGCGTATTTTCATCTTGCCTCCGAGTATGGAGGAGCTTGAGCGCCGACTTCACAGTCGTGCCCAAGATAGTTCAGAGGTAGTTAAGAAGCGCATGGCTGAAGCAGTATCTGAAATGAGCCATTATCCTGAGTACGACTATATAGTAGTGAACAAAGATTTAGCTGAGAGTATTTCCAAAGTTGAGTCTATTCTTGTTGCCGAACGTCAGAGAACTGAACGCCAGATTAGTTTGCATGATTTTATTACGGACATAAGTAGCAGGTAAGTCTCGAAAATAATGTCTCAAAAAGAATTATTCAATGGAGCGAGCAATGGCGCAGAACTGACTTACGCTAAGATTTTCAGCCCGAACTGTTGGGTCAATGTCTAAATTTTTAAAATCTACATCCAAGTGTTTTAGATTTGTCCTAAGCATTTTGCGGCGGTGGCCAAATGCTGCGGCTGTGACTTTTTCAAAATTATTCCAATCTGTGCTGGTAAAAGTAAGTCCTCGAGGTATCAATGTAACCAAAGTGCTGTCGACTTTAGGTGGTGGTGTAAAGGCAGTTCGAGAAACATCGAATTCGTGATTTGTGTGGCACAGCCACTGGGCTAGAACAGATAGGCGCCCATATGTTTTGTTGCCTGGGCTCGCAGTTAGACGATCAGCAACCTCTTTTTGGAACATTAGAGTTAAGCTCTCAAAATGATTTATGTGTTTTAGCCAACCAATTAGTAGGGGTGTAGCTATGTTGTACGGTAGGTTGGCGACAATTTTTTTTGGCCCCTGACAAAGATCAAACAAACTAAGTTTCAAGGCATTAAACTCTATAATTTTTAGTCGACCGTTGTAATTAATTGCAAGTTCTTCAATCGCCTCAACACAGCGAGGGTCATGCTCAATCGCAATTACTTTTTTGGCGCCATTTTCTAATAAAGCTCGGGTTAATCCACCTGGACCAGGTCCAACCTCGATCACGGTGCAAGTATTTATGTTGCCTGCAGCACGGGCTACTCTCTTAGTAAGGTTTTGGTCAAGAAGAAAATGTTGGCCAAGTTTCTTCTGAGTTCTTAAATCAAAGCGTTTAATGACGTCACGCAGCGGGGGCGGTTTGAAGTTCATTGATTATGCTGTGTTTCGGACATCTTCGAAGCCATTTTTAGTGCAGCCAGCAGGTTTCTTTCAGAGGCTACGCCAGTACCTGCAATATTTAGTGCAGTTCCGTGATCTGGTGACGTTCTCACGAAAGGTAAGCCAATTGTTGTGTTGACTGCTTCATCAAAATCAAGGGTCTTTATTGGAATAAGGGCTTGGTCGTGATACATGCAGATAGCCACATCATATGAATTTCGAGCACGTTCGTAAAACATAGTATCAGGAGACCAGGGACCACTAACGTTGATCCCTAATTTACAAAGTTTGGTAATCGCTGGCTCTATGTTATTGATTTCTTCATTACCTAATGCCCCACCTTCACCTGCGTGGGGATTGAGTCCAGCTATGGCAAGACGGGGTTTTGCAATAGAAAAATATTTTTTTAAAGCTAGCACCGTTACCTTGGAGGTGTTGACTATGATGTCTTTTGATATAGCTTTCACGGCACTACTCATACTTAAATGTGTTGTTAATGGGACGACTCTTAATTTTGGTGACGCAAGCATCATAACAGGAGTGGTTTTTATACCTGCAAGATCAGATAGATACTCAGTATGACCGGGAAATTTAAAGCCTGCATCGTAGAGTATTTTTTTATTGATGGGGTTCGTAACAATAGCCGAGGCTTGGCCAGAACGAACTAGTTTAACTGCAATATTTATTGATTTTATAACAGCATTGGCATTCTTTAATGAGGGTTCGCCATAGACAACTGGAATTTCGATGGGGTGATGTAAGACAGGCAGGGCGACATCAAATACACCCACGGCCTCTGAAGGGTAATTGATTTTCTTAATGGGAATATCAAGTTTAAGTTTTTGAGCAAGCTGTTGTAAACGCTTTGCATCATCAATAACAAAGAAGACTGGAGTATCCTTTGCCAACCAAGCTTTCAAGGTAATTTCGCCGCCGACACCTGCTGGTTCCCCCATTGTAAGGGCTAATACGGTTTTGTTTTCATTATTTAGAGAGGGAGATTGGTTCATATGCGGACATCCAGAAAGGCGGCAAGACGCAAGTCGCGAAGATACCCCCTTGCCGTGATATCAAGCCGTTGATTAAGCAAGTCTTGTTTGATTTTTGGACGAATATTCTCCAGTACTGATGAACCGGTGCGTTCACATACCATGAGAAACATAACACCTCCCTCTGCGGTAGTTGGCTCACTAGGCTTGCCAAGTGGCAAATTTTTGATGGAATTTTGTATATTTGCTGGTAAGGAGGACGTTTCAATGACCCCAAGGCCACCCGATAATGGTGATTTAGTCTCAGCTTCAAGCTTTTCCATTGCCGAGCAGTCTGTGGCTCTAGCTGCCATTGATTTTGCACGCATCATCAAGCTGTTGATATCTGTGGTTTGAATTGGCAAGAAAACCTGCCGAAGCTCAACTTTTTCTTTTGATGGCGGTAGACCTCGTCCTGTCCTTTCATCACGTTTTAAGATTACATAATATCCCCCAAATGAACGAATGGGTTTTGAGACCCTGCCTTTTTTGAGTTGCGTGAGTGCAGAGTCAAGATCTTTTGCCAATTGTCCTTGTCGTACCCAACCAAGATCTCCCCCAACAGCAGCTGAAGCACTTTGTGAATAGTTTCTTGCTAATGTCCTAAAATCACCATTATTTGCAATTTGTTCAATGATACGATTAGCATTACTCAGAGCTTCGCCGGCCTGATTGGGGTTGCTGAAAGGCAAAAAAATTTCTGAAGTGAGATATTCTGGCTTTCCTTTGCTTTCTCTTATATTATCAATTACCTCATCAATTTCTTCTTCACTTATCGTAATGCGATATCGAAATTTTTTGTTTACGGTTTCTATCCAGGCTATCGAGGCCTCAATTTGATCTAGTAGTGCGAGACGACTAATACCCTTCGATTCTAGGAACTTTGTTAGTTCACCGCTTGGCATTTTATTTTGTTTTTCAATGTTCGCAAATTCTTGTTCTAGTTTGCTTTTTTCAACTTGAATCCCATGTTTTTTTGCATCTTGCAATTTAAGCTTTTCATCAATTAGGCGGTTTAGTATTTGTCGGGAGAGACGTTTACGTAATTGAACTGAGTCTCTCTGGTTAGACGTTATAATTAGTAGCTTGACGCGTTCCTCCAAGTCATAAACAGAGATAACATCATCATTTACGATGGCTGCAATGCTGAGACCTTGGCTTGAGGCGTGTACAGGATATAAAAAAAGACTTAATGCAATTGCAAGGGCATAAAAAAAATATTTTTGGGGTTGGGGTCTATTTTTTGACATAAGCAAAGTTTCTATAATTTATTTAGTTGGTATTAAGAACCTTTAATCCTTGTGATACTTCACCCAAAGTTTTGAATAGAAAACGAAAAACCATGGAATTTTCAGGCTGTAAGTCTTCATTTTGAAAAAAAGTTCTTTTGATGGCACCTGAGAATAGAAAACATTCATCCTCATAAGTAAGGTTTAAGTTCATAGACCGAGTGTCACCCTCAGCTAGGTCTTTAGACCCGCCCAAGCTTGACCTCCAAGTATCTGTTATTTGAGAAGAAAGTAATCCAGTTATTTCTTCTCGAGCAGCAAATTCACTCCCTTCTTGACGGTCAAAAGAGGCATAGCGCGTGTCGAGACGAAGTGCAGGTACCCCCATTCTTAAATCTAGCTCATTTCGCTGTGTTTCCAAGTTATCTTTTTTCAAACGAGTTCTGTAAAACACATTAAATTTTGGTCCTGGAGAGGCTTGTAATCTGCCAACAATATCTGAGAAATTATCCTCAAGACCTGATCCGACAACAAATGTATCGTCTTTTTTGTATCGGTAACTTTGACCCAGAAGGAGACTGGTTGAACCACCTCCCTTACCAAATGCCCCCCACTTGAAACCATAATTTATTCTTGGGCCGCCTTCAATGCGATCAAGGCCAGAAAAACGGTTTTTACTAAAAAGATTTGTGTCGTCGAATGCAACGTTTTGAGAGTCCTCATTTGGAATATTTGCAGAGTTTCCGCCGTATGGGCTTATAACAAAAGTAGCAATGGGCTCAAACATTTTGTGGACGTTAGCATCACTACTTACAAATGGGTATCTCCAATCAAGAGCTACCTGTGGTACTAATCTATGCGCAAAATTCGATATATTTTCTTGACCAGTAACTTCAAGGTTATTTGTATTGTAAAAATCACCAATTAATTCAGCAGATAGTGTATAAACATCCCCCTTTGGAGCCACATAAGGAAGGTTCCAACCGTTATGAATAGATAGTCTGCGGGTATCGGTTCCTTCTCGGCGACTCAAAGCAAGTAAATTAATGTCAAGGGATCTGCTGGCACCATACTTGTTAGGCTCGCTAACATGATTGACGTCAACAAGTGGAAGAATTACCGGAATTGTTTTTTCTTCTTGACCAGTTAGCGTATTTTGAAAACTGATAGACTCTGCATGGACATAATTACGACCCTTAAACCCCTCAACAAAGGCACTGCTTGCGAGAGCATTCGTAATCTTTGGCAGTGTGTTATCACCACCAAAACCAAAGCGTGACATATAAGTTGCATCAGATTGTCGGTTGACATCAAACCCCCAGCGCCAGGTCTTATCATAGTCAAACCGGCCTTTTGTAGAAAGATGCCCTCTGATGCCTGAAACACCACTTTCTGCGACGTATCTTCGCTCGTCTTTGGGAGTGTTTCGTTTAATACTGGCGCGAGTTTCAAGATTACCTGCTTGGAGTTTTTGACGGTACTCGCCTGCGATAATGACATTTTCATCCGCTGTGAACATGGGCGATATTGTGGCATCAGAGTTAGGGGAAATGTTATAATAATAGGGTGTTCTGGCAAACGTTCCGGTTGACGTTGATGAACCAAAAGAAGGTGTAAGAAATCCACTTTTTCTTTTTACTGTGGGATCAGGATGAGAAAGATACGGAGTGTACATTACTGGAAATCCGGCAATTTCAAGCCATGCATCTTTATATTCAATAGTCTGACCGTCTTTGTCATGAACAATTCTAACAGCTTTGACCTGCCATAAAGGCGCTCGATCTGGTTCTTCTTCACATAGTTTACATGGTGAATAGACGGCATTTTGCAACTCTAAAAGATTCCCGTTTATACGACGTCCACCATTTGCTGCAATCAACGAGCCATCTTTCAGGATAGCTTTAAGGTCAGAAATGACCCCTTCTTTAAGGTCACCTGAAAGTTCCATGAATTCTGCAAATAAGACTTCACCTGTCGGTTCCAGTAAAGAGATATTACCTGATGCATTAACAAAATTTCGTTTTTTATTGTAAACAATAACGTCGGCCTTAAGGATGCGATCCTGATTTGTAAATTGAACATTACCTCGTGCAGTTGTAATGCCAAGGTCCCGGTCATAATCCATTTCGTCAGCTCTAAAACGAACTTCATCAGTAGAATTCTCTGAAGTGGATGAATAATTTCCTTCTGCTTTTGCTCCTTTGGTCACCTCAAGAAGCACAGCCAATGCGACTAAAAGGAATATAATTTTTTTCAAATTTATAAATAAAGTGCCCATACAATTCTACCCATCCTCAAGATGGAGTAATGTAGCTAGTCCAAGTAAAGTAGCTACACCTGAGGGTGTCCATGCCGCAAGTGTTACTGGGATTGAGTCCGACAATCCAAACGCAAAAACAATATCTGAAAAAAAGTAAAGTATAAATCCAGTCAAAACACCACCGGAAATAACGAAGACAGTTCCAGTACGTCTTGTATGACGCAGGGTAAAGGTAGCAGCTATTAGAACCATTGCACACATTAAAAGCGGTGCTGCAAGCAGAGTATGCCAATGTAATCGGTGACGAATAGCTGAAAAACCAGCACTTTCTAGAGCCTCAATAAAAGCAGGCAAGTCCCAAAAAGACATGGTTTCAGGTGGTGCAAAACTGTCCTGGATTGATCCAAGCGTCAGGTCTGTTTCCAGCCAGAATTCATTTTCGTGTTGTGATGGATTTTCAGGTTTGTGAACCCAAACATCACTCATGTGCCAGAAGCCATCTTCCAGAATTGCTTTTTTCGCATCTAGTCGATAATTAAATTTATCAGCACCGTTATAAATAAAAACATTTACTTTGCTTAATTCCACCTCACTTCCGTGCTGCAATACGTTTTTTGCGTGTACAACAGACTGATCTGTACCGTTTGATTGGCGTAGCCAAAGCCCTGCCTTAGAGATTTCTAGGAAACTTTCTTGTCCCTTAAAGGCAGCAGCTTCAATTCTTTCAAATTGAAGGAGCATAACCGATGCAAGGGGATTAAAAATCGTGATTTTGCAAATTCCCAACAAGAAAGCTAAAACAAGGACAGGCAACATAAATTGCCAGGCAGACACACCAGCAGCGCGTGACACGACAAGTTCATGATTGCGTGTCAATCCCCAAAAAGCTGACATGCAACCAAATAAAACTGCAAAAGGAAACAATTGTTGACCCATATGAGGTAGTTTTAATATCGCCATTTCAACAACCAAGGGGAACCCAATTTGAGGTTTTGAAGCAGCTCTTCTGAGCAATTCAATGGCATCTACCATTAAAATTAGCATCAATAAAATTGAGAATATGACTACAAAGCTTAAAATAAACTTTTTGCCGATGTAAAATGACATGGTAGAGGAAATATGAATTTTTTTAACTCCCTCTAAAGCGGATATTGCTGGTCTCGCGCAAACCAGACGTTCTTAGCATATAGTAGTAGCCAATGGGAATGGGCGATAATCCGAGGATGTAAAGGCCTGGTACTAAAGAGAGATTTTTGGCTGCTGCATTTTCAAGGGCCATCATTGCTCCAAGTAAACCTGCAGAAATGACAGCAGCTAAAACAATTTGCTTGGATTGTGAGCGTCTCGAGTAATTACCTGAAAGGAGAATAGAAATGGCAATCATTGCATATCCAAGGGCAGATATTGGCGAAATAAGTCTTTTATGACCTTCTACAGTAAACTTGCCAAAATCTTTTGGGTCTATATTTGTGTCCTCCTCAAGATTAAACAATTCGTAAACAGTTCTCTCTCGTGCTTCTCTAAAGCGATTGTCAACAGTTTCTATATTTTTTTCCAACTCAAAAATGTAGCGATCAAAATACAAGATCGAAAACTGATGCGTTTCTGGATCTACTTCCTGACGATTGCCATTGTACATGACAACTCTTGATCCTTCTTTGCCTTCTAGCATTGCCCCACGTTCTGCAAGTAAAGTGTAGGGTTTTTTGGGGTTGCGGTTGTCATGGACTAAAATTCCAAGTAACTGGCCATCAGAGGTGCGTTCACGTATATAAACTGTTATGTCTTTCGAAGCAGGATTAAACACTCCCTCTTGAAGCATTAGATGTGTGTAACTGTAGCGAATGTCCCATTGTAAATTTTTAAACATACGCTGTGAATGGGGAAGAAGATAAATATTTATTAGATAACCAAAAATAACGACGATGAAGGCCAGAATTAAGCCGGGTTTGGCGAGTGCACTTTGGCTTAGTCCAGCTGCACGCATTACGACGATTTCTCTATCAGTTATCATCTTTGAATATACAAAAATGGTAACGATAAAAAGGGCGATAGGCATAACAATCGTCAAGAAATTTGGCAATAATAACATGGTCAAATAGACAAATACGCCAGAAGTAAGGCCACGGTTAACTATCATCTCAACGAACCTCAAAGATTGCGTTAGCCAAATGACGCAGGTCAGACCCGACGTAACTAGTATCATGCCCACAAGCAACTGCTTGAAGACGTATTTAGTAAAACCGTTCATTTATGGAATATCACCCTAATTTAAGCTACAATTGCACGAAAAACACAAAAAAATCAAGGTTTAACACTATTATGGCACCTTTATGTTAAAAGGTGTAAATATCAGTCGGCTTTAATAAGAGTTTTCAAATCGCCATTTTGGTTTTGTTAAGTCTCAATAAATTGTGCAAAAATTTGTGTTGTTCAAGAAATATAACAACAAAATACAATAGTATGTAATATTTGGATCAAGGATCGTTTTTCGAGCTTAAATAATCATACCGATATTATGTTGTGTTCACACATGAGCTTAATTTTTATATGATATGATTTTTAAATAACTTTCCCTGGGTTCATTGTATTGGATGGGTCAAGGGCTTTCTTGAGTGTACGCATCAGGTCTAACTCGACATCTGATTTATACCGTTTCATATCATTACGTTTCAATTGTCCAATACCGTGTTCAGCACCAAAACTTCCGCCTATGCTCATGACTAAATCGTGGATGGCCCTATTAATTGAGTTGAGATTTTTCATGTAGTCCGCTTTATTAGCATCAACAGGCTGACTTAAATTATAATGTATATTTCCGTCTCCCGCATGACCAAAAGCACAAATGCGCACACCAGGTAATTTGGCTTTAACCAAATTATTGGCTTTCGTGAGAAATTCTTCAAGACAAGAAATTGGGACGGAAACATCATGTTTAATCGAACCACCCTCATGTTTTTGGGCTTCTGGAATAGCCTTACGAATAGCCCAAAATTGGTTTGACTGAGTGCGATTTTTGGCTATCAATGCTTCTTCTATAACACCATCCTTGAGTGCTTTTTCTAAAATGGCTTTTAATGTTTTTTTTATGCCAATTGGGCCACTCAATTCAATCAAGGCATACTGGTTGTAGGGTTTTTGGAAAGGGTCTTTGATGCTGGACGAATATTTTTCTGAAATTTCTAAGCAAAATCGATTCATAACTTCAAAAGCAGTCAAAGCATTGCCTGCATTTGCGTTAAAGCGCTGAAGAATTTCTAGCAAGCCCTTAATATCTTTACTACCGCACAACGTCGTCTCTACGGATTGAGGCTGTGAATGAAGCTTAAGTACAGCGGCGGTTATTATGCCTAGGCTCCCCTCCGCACCCATAAACAAATGTTTAAGGTCATATCCTGTGTTGTCTTTTCGCAAGTTCCGTAATCCATCCCAGACGCGGCCATCAGCCAGCACCACTTCAAGACCAAGAACTAGGTTNCGTGTGTTGCCGTAGCGCAAAACCTGAACACCACCAGCGTTGGTTGCAATATTTCCACCAATGCAACACGAGCCTTCAGCAGCTAGACTAAGCGGAAAAAGCAATCCAGATTTTTCAGCCTCTCGCTGGATTTGAGCAAGTATTACCCCAGCTTCGACGGTCATAGTTTGATTTAAAGAATTTATGTTGCGGATGGTATTAAGTCTTTGGGTTGATACAATTACTCCGTCTCCGTTGGGAAAGTTTGGTACGCTACCCCCAACTAATCCTGTATTTCCACCTTGAGGGACAACACCTATTCCTGACCCATTACATATTTTTAAGACTTGGGCAACTTCTTCTGTTGAGCCGGGTATAATAACTGCTGCAGCTGATCCCTTATAACGTCCTCGCCACTCGCGCAGATAGGGTGCCATTTTTGCTTTATCTTGTACCCAGCCCGATGGTCCAACGAGGTTCTGAATTTTCAGCAGTGAATTAGTTTTTTTGGTCATGGTAAGGTTGCTGCACGTTTTAGCCGGTCATTGATTGCAACTCCTATACCTACAGAGGGGATTTGCATGACAGCTATACCTTCGTAATTTGGTTGGTCAAGCATTCTGAGCATTGCAAAAAGGTTTGATGCTGCCTCATCAAGGTCTCCTATACTGCTCAGATTGACATGGTGTGAGTTGGCTTCCGATCCAAAAGCAAGAAATGCCTCGCCAGGATAAGCTTTTGTTGCATTAAGACGCAAAGGAATAGATGGAGCATAGTGCCGATCCAGCATTCCAGGTGACTTAATTTTATTTTTTTTGCCGTCAGAGATGGCAATGGGCCCGATTATTTTTTCCATGTCTTCTCGAATAATACCACCTGGTCGTAACAAGGTCGGATTAGAACTGGTTAAATCTATCACAGTAGACTCAACACCGACTTTGCAAGGTCCTCCATCAAGGATAACATCCACTTTTTTGCCAAGGCTCTGTCGAACGTGTTCTGCAGCAGATGGGCTAACCTCGCCTGAGCGGTTGGCACTTGGCGCTGCAATTGGGGTCATTGCAGTTGTTATTAAGGCATTAGCAATGGGGTGATTGGGAATACGAACAGCTAATGTCCCCAAACCTGCACTTGTCAGCAGTGAAACAGGGCAATCATTTTTTCTTGGAAGCACCATGGTTAGTGCGCCTGGCCAAAAAGCCAAGGCAAGCTTCCTAGCCTTTTCATTTAACTCTACTATGTCAGCAAGCGAGGACTGATCTGAAAAATGAATAATCAAGGGGTTAAAGTAAGGCCGTTTTTTAACTTTAAAAATACAAGCGACAGCATCATCATTTGTGGCATCAGCACCAAGCCCATAAACAGTTTCAGTCGGGAAAGCTACTAATCCACCAGCTTGTATTGTCTGCGCTGCTCTAGCAATATAATTTTTATTGTTTATGTTATTATTGTGTTGTTTTTCTATCAAGTCGGTTGCCTTTTTTGAACATAATATCAACTGTAATTAGGAAGATTATTCTAGCTAACAATTGCAACCATTTGAATTGCAACCATGGTTACCATTTATGATTGCCTGTACTGTATCAGCCTNTCGAGTAAACCAATTTTATTAATTCAATGATGATTACTTGCAACAAATTTAGGGTCTAGGGCTAACTTTCCAAGCCACGAACAATAAAATTAGGGTTTTCTAGACCTGTTTTACCATAAGTCATATCGCAACCATCCATTTTTTTAACACTCCCACCTGCAGCTTTGACAATGGCATGGCCTGCAGCAATGTCCCATTCCATCGTGCGACCTAGGCGTGGGTATATGTCAGAATTACCAGTAGCAACAAGACAAAATTTTAGCGAGCTTCCAACACTTGTGGAGCTGGCAACTTTGAGTGTTTTGATAAAGTCCTCTAGTTCAGGAGATCGGTGGTTTCGGCTGGCAATGACAGCAAGACCTTCATCATCAGGCTTTCGGCAATTGATGATTTTTGCTGGTTTACCTAAAAACTCTGCAAAAGCACCACTTGGGCCACCCCAATAGGTTTCGCCTAAAGCGGGGGCATGAATTACTCCCAAGACTGGCCTTCTAGCATCGATAAGGGCGATATTGACAGTAAATTGTTTGTTTTTTTCGATGAAGCTGCTTGTACCATCGAGAGCATCAACAAGCCAGAAAGGTTCGTTGCCAATTTCAGTTGATTCTTTTATATTGAAAGACTCCTCGCCAATAATTGGAAAACTTGCCGTAATGCCTTCGCGAATACCACTTATTATGTGGTTTTCCGCAATTTTATCTGCATCCGTAACCGGAGAGCCATCGGCTTTAGTTTTGACTTTGAAGTCAGTATTATAGACTTTCATAATTTCCTCACCTGCACTTTTGGCAAGGTCGCCTACTTGTTCCATCATGCTGATGGTAATATTTAATGTCACTACTCTACTCCTTTTGAGGATTTATAAAATTATCATCTATCCTTTTAAAAGAGTCTTAAAAAAAAAATAGACAAGTTAGAGTAAAATTTTACATAGATTGAAGTAATTATTTAACAGTTACACTAAATATTTGCTCTTCATCTTTTTTTGTTTTCTATAATTAGATGTGAAAAAAACACAAAGAATTTAGTGAAAAACTTAAAGTTTCTTAATTTATTTTTTTGGAGTTTTGGACTAGCTTTAACTTGTGCTTTTGATGGCTCTTCGGGTGATTGAGGAGCAAAGTGGTGACGGGTAGAACTCCAGGTATAATAACACTTAAAGTAACTAATAAATCAATGTTCTGATTACCAAGTGGCGATACAAGAATGATTAAAAAAAATATTATGTTGGCACTAAAATTTTTAGTTTCTGGCGGTCTAATTTGGTTTCTGATCGATGGAATTGATTTGGGGGAGGCAGGTGAGCGTATTCTAAATGCTAATCTTTTATTCCTGATAGTGGCGTTTAGTCTGGCTATCCTTCAAATAGTAGTTAGCGTGATTCGTTGGCGAGTTGTGCTTGAGGCTATTGATGGCGTTTTGTCTTTTGCCAACTGCTGCCGACTTTATTTTGTTGGTACCTTTTTTAATCAAGCTTTACCCTCAGCCTTTGGTGGTGATGCTGTACGTATTTACCGTGCTTATAAGGAAGGTTTGTCACTTCAATGTTCCATAAACGGTGTGATGCTAGAGCGGGTAGCAACAATTCTTGGTTTAATTTTGTTGGCAATTTTTGTAGCACCTTTTTTTATTGATCGTGTGGGTTCCCCAAATAAAATATGGATTTTGGTAATACTTGCAGGACTTGGTATATTTGGAGTCAGCGGAGTATTCTTTCTTATATTGTTGGACCGGCTGCCTCCAAAATTTTTCCACTCAAAATTTGTGCGTGGATTGGGACACCTAGCAGTTGACGCACGGAGGGTTTTTTTATTGCCAAACAATGCTTTTAAGGCCATTACTTGGTCACTTGTGGGACATATGAACATTGCCTTAGTAGTTTTTGTACTGGGAATTTCCATTGGATTAGAAATCACTTGGTTTGATTGTATGGTTTTGATGCCTCCTGTTCTTCTTGTATTGACCTTGCCGATTTCAATTGCTGGTTGGGGTGTCCGTGAACAAGCAATGGTTGCTGCATTTGCACTTGTAAGTGTACCAGGTGAAGGGGCGTTAGCTTTGTCGATTTTATTTGGTTTGTTAGGTTTGCTCATTGGCTTGCCAGGGGGCATTGTTTGGTTAATGAGCTCAGATAAAAAAATAATAAATATTAATGAGCTTTCAGATTAGTGATAACTTATGCTTTATTTTAATGCCATCCTCGTTACATTTATGTATGAGTTTAATGTAAAGGAATAAAATAGTGAGCAACCTACAACTTACAGTCCATGAGTTTTTGACAATTATGGGTACCCTTGATGAACACCTTGAGGAGGCTGGGTTTAAGGGTGAGTCTGCAATTTATGATGCTTGGTATCAGCAATGGCGTGACGTAGAAGCTAAGGTGGAAAAGTTAACGATGATGGACCGTGCAGATATGTTGTTTGATGGAAAAGTAATAATCAATGATATATCTGACGACCATCTTGTCGAGGTTAGAGCTTGTATCAATGAGCAAATTTCTATTCATAAAAAAATGATAAAAGAAAATGATATAGACGCCGATCCAGACGATTTGGAAATTTGGGAAAATCGTCTTGCTGCAATTAAAGATCTATAGGAAAAATATAAGGAAATTTCTATATGAAGATTACTTTTTCTAATCCCTCCATTCCTGAGACAGGTGTAATTGTTGTTTGCACCCATAAACAACGAAAACTTTGTAGTAGCGCAGAGATTTTAGATAAGAAAATGAGTGGTGGTCTGGTTCGCGCTATCAAAGCGAGTCGTTTTAGTGGCTCAAATGGTGAGAATTTAACATTATTGGCACCCACAGGGACTAGACTTGATCAAATATTGGTTCTTGGACTAGGCAAGTCAAAGGACATTGATGCAAAAATTTTGCAGCATTTAGGTGGAAAAATTTACGGAGAACTGGCTTCAAAAGGCCATCCCACAGTTCATGTGCTAATTGATCATATAGAAGGTTGTCAAATGAGGCCTGATGAAATGGCCGCAGAGGTTGCCTTTGGGGCACAATTGCGTTCCTACCGATTTGATAAGTATCGAACCAAGGAAAAAAAGGAGGCTAAACCAAGCATTAAATACTTAAAGTTTGTTTGCAAGGGGTCGGCCAAAGCACGTGTAATTTTTGGTCCTAAAAACAAGGTTGCTGAGGGCGTTTTTTTTACTCGTGATTTAGTCTCTGAGCCAGCCAATGTGCTCTACCCACAAACACTTGCCAAGCAAGCCCAATCATTAACAAAGCTTGGCGTTAAGGTTGAGGTGCTTGGAGAAGCGAAAATGCGAAAGCTTGGAATGGGTGCTCTTTTGGGCGTGGGCCAAGGAAGCGTTCGCGAGTCACAACTGGTCATTATGAAATGGTATGGAAAGAAGGGTAAGAGTAAGAAAGAACCACCTCTTGCTTTTGTAGGTAAGGGTGTAACCTTCGATACAGGTGGAATTTCTATTAAGCCCTCTGGAGGCATGGAGGATATGAAATGGGATATGGGTGGTTCTGGTGTAGTCATAGGTTTAATGAAGGCTTTAGCTGGACGTAAGGCCAACGCAAATGTTGTTGGTGTTATTGGATTAGTTGAAAATATGCCATCAGGTTCAGCTCAACGTCCTGGGGATATTGTAACTTCGATGTCCGGGCAAACCATCGAAGTGCTAAATACTGATGCAGAGGGTCGCCTTGTTCTAGCTGATGCACTTTGGTATACTAAAAAGTACTACAAGCCAAGATTTATGGTTGATTTAGCAACTCTAACCGGGGCCATCATCATCAGCCTAGGCAATGAGATGGCTGGACTTTTTTCCAACGACGATAAATTATCGGAACAGCTCAGAAAGGCTGGCGAGGCTGTGGGCGAGAATGTTTGGCGCATGCCGTTGGGAGACAATTATGACAAGCTGATAAATTGTGATGCTGCTGATATGAAAAATATTTCTGGAGGCCGAGGAGCTGGATCGATTACAGCAGCACAATTTTTAAGGCGCTTTGTAGATGAAACACCATGGGCACATCTGGATATAGCTGGTGTAACTTGGTCAAATAAAACGACACCCATCGTACCTAAAGGTGGAACTGCCTTTGGAGTTCGCTTGCTTGATCGCTTAGTAGCTGACAATTACGAGAAATAAACTCTAGTGATTGATGACTGAGATATCTTTTTATCATTTGCAAAAGTCACACCTTGAGAAAATTTTGCCACTTTTGTTAGAAAAAACAATGAAATTGGAAAAACGGGCTATAGTCATGGTTGGTTCCTCCACCTACGCTGAACAATTAAATACCCTACTGTGGAATTATCAAAAGGGTGCTTGGCTACCCCATGGTACCAAAGAGGACGGACATGCTGAACATCAACCTATTTGGCTCACGTCCGTTGATGAAAATCCTAATGAGGCGACTTATTTATTTCTTTCTGATGGTGCCTATACTTCAAATATCGGCGATTTTGAGCGTTGTTTTGAGTTGTTTGATGGTAACAATCCAGCACAGCTTAACAGAGCGAGGAGACTATGGCAAACTTACAAAAATTCTGGTCACGATCTCAAATACTTGAAACAGAACGAGCATGGTGAATGGATTGAAAAAACAACTGCAAGTTAATTTTCTTGAACTAGAATCAATCGGTCTTGATCTGAAAATAATTTTTAAAAATTTTTTTACCATAGCATTTTCTAATTTTTCATGGACCTCAAGCCATTCCTTTTCGGGTAACCAGACCAGCCTTGTGTCCTGTAGACAAGGTAATGGAAGCCTGATCAAACGAGGTACGACCGTTATTTCGTATGTAAGTTCCTGTATTTGAAGCATGAATACTTTGTCAGCACGGTGCTCAGCTGAGGATACAAGCTTATAAAAATGAATAAATGTTTATACTCAAACTATTGCTATCTTTTTGGTATAGGTTTATAAAACGCCGCCTTGATACAATATATTAACAACTTAGAAAGGACTGGGGGTAAATGGCTATAGAACGTACCTTGTCCATTATTAAACCGGATGCAACCGAGCGTAATATTACCGGTAAAATTAACGCCATGTTTGAAGAAGCGGGCCTGCGAATTATTGCACAACGCCGAATACGACTTTCGCGTGATCAAGCTGAAACCTTTTATGAGGTTCACAATGAACGTTCTTTCTTTGGCGAACTTGTAGATTATATGATATCAGCTCCTATTGTGGCCCAAGTATTAGAAGGTGACGACGCTGTTTCGGCTCATCGTAAGATTATGGGGGCTACCAACCCTGCTCAAGCAGAAGAAGGAACCGTGCGAAAGGAGTTTGCGTTAAACGTTCAAGAAAACTCTGTGCATGGCTCTGACAGTCTTGAAAATGCAGCTAGAGAAATCAGCTTTTTCTTTTCAGATGCAGATATTGTTGGATAAAGCTCAGATTAATAGAGATAGTCAGAACTAAGGGTCCTAATAAGACTGAGTTCTGTATCAATTCTTATTAGCTAGGGTTCACAATAACTCTCAAATTAAAATTTATTTTTTGCACGTCTTCTACTTCATACACGCATGAATGAGATTAGTTCCTAGCTATTTTCTCTAATTTGGTTGGATGACAGCAGATAGGAAAGAGAGCAGTTACAGGAGTACATGTTCTAGAGTTGGGAGCGAGGTTTAATGGCGATAGACACCTACCCTTTCGGATTTATTTGCGTTTCGCTAAGATTAGCTTTGCTGTCTACTAAAACTCGCTCGTTGATGATAGTGGTGAGCCCTTGGGCAATCAAGCGAACGGCCAAGGGATAAATCTTGTGTTCTTGTGCAAGGATACGAGCTGCTAATGACTCGGAGTCATCATTGTTTAATACTGGTACAACCGCCTGCACAATAATCGGTCCAGTATCCATGTCACGGCGTACGTAGTGTACCGTGCAACCAGAGAAGCGGACGCCAGAATCTATTGCACGCTGCTGTACATTAAGTCCCTTAAATGCGGGTAAAAGCGATGGATGAATATTAATCATTCGGTCACGCCACTGGTCGACAAACTTGTCACTTAAGATACGCATGTACCCAGCAAGGCAGATCAAATTAACATCAAGTGGTTTAATTGCTTCATTCATTGCAGCATCTAGACTTTTAGAGTTTTTGTAGTTTTTTCTTTCAAACACCAAGGTTTGAATACCCGCAGCTTTTGCCCGCTCCAGACCGAGGACTCCATCTACGTTGGAAATAACCAAGACTATTTGAGCAGGGTAGTCCTTATCTGTACAGGCATCTATCAAAGACTGTAAATTGGAACCCCTTCCTGAAATAAATACACAAAGTTTTAGTTTGGCCATTGCTGTTCAATATCTAATATTTCAACACTGCTATCTTCACGTTTTACTATCTTTCCAATAGGGACTGCCTGCTCATGACAATGCATTAGTATTTGACAAAGGTTGTCTGCGCATGACTCATCAACAATCAATACCATGCCAATCCCACAATTGAAGGTGCGAGCCATTTCTATTTGACTAATCTTTCCTTCAATTGCTAGCCATTTGAAGACTTCTGGCAATTCCCAGGCTGATGCAATTAGGTTTGCACCAAGGCCCTTGGGTAACACACGCGGAATATTTTCGATGAGACCACCACCAGTAATGTGTGCTATGCCATGAACCCCGCCTGCTTCAATGGTGGAGAGTATGCCCGTTACATAGATTTTTGTTGGCTCTAATAAGGCCTCTGCTACGGTTGTGCCTGGTCGAAAAGGGGCGTCTCCTGTGTAGCTAATACCTAAATCTTTGATAATGTGTCTGACAAGTGAGAAACCATTAGAATGCAGGCCGCTTGACGCCAGTCCAAGAATAATATTGCCCTCACTGATTTTCTTGCCACTCAGTATTTTCTTTCGCTCCACAGCTCCGACACAAAAACCGGCTAGATCATAGTCGCTTCCAGAATACATGCCCGGCATTTCAGCTGTCTCTCCACCTATTAAGGCACATCTAGCAAGTTTACAACCTTGAGCAATCCCAGAAATTATTTCCTTTCCAGATTCTACATCAAGTTTGGATGTAGCAAAATAATCCAGAAAAAAAAGTGGTTCAGCTCCCTGGACAATTAGGTCGTTTACACACATAGCAACCAAATCAATGCCAACTGTATCATGCTTGCCTATATCGATTGCGATTTTGAGTTTGGTTCCTACCCCATCAGTACTCGCTACTAATACAGGATCAATATAACCCGCCTGCTTCAAGTCAAAAAGCGCACCAAAACCACCAATATTTGAGGTCACACCAGAGCGTGTTGTTGATTTTGTGAGAGGTTTAATCTCCTTAACTAAAGCCTCCCCAGCTTTAATGTCCACGCCTGCTTTTTTATAATTTAGGCCGTTAATGGCTTCCTCCCTGTTCAAACTGTGCTAGATATTAGTACAATATGTTAGAAAAATAAGATACTTTATCTGGGGCTGTTTGCAATGATCGATCCACGGATGAGCAGACTAATGCGAATTTTTTTTCTGCTTGCAATAATAACTGTTTTTGGTTTTCTAGCTGATAGCAGAGATAGTTGGGCAGCAAAGTCGGATGTTTTTGTTGTGCAGGGAATAAAAGTTGATGTTACTGCAGAATCTACAGCAGCAGCAAGGGATCAGGCGTTGGCTTCAGGAGAGCGGTTAGCTTTCAGGGAACTTCTAGAACGCCTGACTATTAGAGCTGACCATGAGAGGTTGCCAATTTTTAGTGCTAGCGATACAGCAACTTTTATTGCCGACTTTGAAGTTGCGGAGGAAAAGGCTTCAAATGTTCGTTATTTGGCGACATTGAACTACAGCTTTAAGGCTGACGATGTTCGTAACCTGTTAAAGGATCAGCAAATAGCTTTCGCAGAAACTACGTCTAAGCCGGTGTTGGTATTGCCCGTATATCAAGCGGCGGGTTCTTTGCTTTTATGGGATGACCCAAACCCCTGGCGTGACGCTTGGAACAATCGCCCAAAGAAATTTTCGTTAGTTCCGGCTATTTTGCCCAAGGGTGATCTACAAGACATAGCAACTATTGGGCCAGAACAAACGGTTTCTGGTGATGAACAACGTCTATCAGCCATTGCCAAACGTTATGATGCAGGAGATACGGTGGTTGCTTTAGCTATTTTGAAATTGGACCGTGGGCGACCTGATCTTGAGGTATATGTAACGCGTTATGGAAGTATATTACAAGAACAAACCGTAGTTAAGAGTTTTGCTTCAAACGACACTGAAGATTTAGATAGCCTACTTTCAAGAGCTTCCCTAGAGCTTACTAGTCATATTGAGGATAACTGGAAACGCGATAATATATTACAGTTTGGTCGTCAGGCTGTAGTAGCGATTAAAATTAGAATTGGAAGCCTCAAAGATTGGCTTGACGTTCGTAGTCGACTCGCAGATGTTGCAGTAATTCGGCGAAGTGATCTAGTAATTCTTTCATTGGATGAGGCTCGCGTTAACCTTCACTACATTGGTGAACCGGAGCAGCTTGCCCTAGCTCTGGAACAAGCCGACCTAAGAATCACTAGGGAGGGAGATAGTTGGGAATTGGAGTTGAAAAAATAATACATCAATTTAGTGGAAACAACCTTGACCTTAATATTCCCAATATAATTACTTTNGGCCGGTTAATGGCGGTGCCTGTAACAGTATGGTTGATCCTAAACAATTACATTCTTGCAGCTTTTGGTTTGTTTGTTATGGCTGGTGTTAGTGATGCTATAGACGGTTTTCTTGCCAAACGTTGGGGTCAAGTTACTGAATTTGGAAAATATCTGGACCCACTAGCTGATAAAGCATTACTGGTAAGCATATATATTACTTTGGGTGTTCAGGGATATCTTGAGAGCTGGCTAGTTATTATGGTTGTCTTTCGTGATGTGATGATTGTTGGGGCAGTGATTCTTTATCAGGCTATGGTTGTAAAGCTCGAAATGAATCCTTTGATTATTAGTAAAATAAATACAGTAGCTCAGATCGTTCTGGCAGCATTAGTCTTGGGTTCAGAGGGTTTTGATTTAGATGTTGGCTCATTATTTGAAGTGATGATGGGCATTGTGGCAGTAACAACTCTTATATCTGGTTTATCGTATCTTGCTTTCATTTTTGTTAAAGACAAGGGGTAACATGACTTTTGAGAGGTGGCATAAACTATGGTAAAAAAAATTATTCAACCCATGACTAGGGATCGCATAGCTGCTTTTTGGCTAAGTGGTCTCGCTCTTTTTGCCTTTATGCTATATTTACTGAGTGGGGTGTTGGCACCCTTCGTTGCAGGTTTGGCTGTCGCCTATTTTTTTGATCCTTTTGCTGATCGTTTGGAGGACGCTGGTTTGTCCAGAGGACTCTCAGCAGGTGTTGTCATTCTAGCCTTTCTGGGGCTAACAACAGCTATAATGATTCTTTTGTTTCCCCTTCTTCAGGGGCAAATAATTGGATTGCTCTCACGTCTCCCTGATTTAATAGATTTCTTGCTTGAACAAACACACTTTCTTCTGGAGCTTTTAAACGAGCAGCTTTCAAGTGGTGAAATAGATAATCTGCAGGGGGCTACGTCCTATGCGGGAAATATTCTGGGTTGGCTTGGTGGTTTTTTACAGGATATCTGGAGTGGTGGTCTTGCCTTCTTTAATGTTTTGTCCNTGCTTGTCATTACGCCACTTGTGGCTTTTTATTTATTAAGAGATTGGGACAAGATTGTTGCGCGATTTGATGAACTTTTACCGCGTCGTTCTGCTGAAACTTTTCGGAGTCAGCTAAAAGCAATTGATGATACTATTGCTGCTTTTGTTCGAGGTCAGGCAAGTGTGTGTTTAGTGTTGGGGATTTTCTACTCTTCTGCGTTGACCATAGTAGGTCTAGAATTTGGTTTATTAGTAGGTTTAAGTGCTGGTTTGTTGGCATTTATTCCCTATGTGGGGGCCGTTGTGGGACTTGTAGTTGGGGTTGGTCTTGCTTTATCCCAGTTTTCTGACTGGCTTCCAACCATCATAGTTGTGGTCATTTTTCTTGTGGGGCAAGCCGCTGAAAGTTACATCCTGACACCAAAAATGGTAGGAGAAAGGGTTGGATTGCATCCGATTTGGGTTATTTTTTCCTTGCTAGCTGGTGGTTCTTTGTTTGGTTTTACTGGTGTTTTATTGGCAGTTCCGGTAACGGCTGTAATAGGCGTTCTTGCGCGGTTTTCCATAGGGCGTTATCTTGAAAGCCCCTTGTACGGTGCTAATGGTTCAACCGAGCATTAATAGACGAAAATGCCTTCACAACTTGTTTTCGATTTTGAACACCGTCCAGCACTTGAGGCTCAAGACTTCCTCGTAAATTCCTGCAATCAAGAAGCTGTAGCATGGATCGATTATTGGCCTCATTGGCCCTCTCCTGCATTCGTTATTCATGGCCCTTCCGGTTGTGGCAAGTCGCACTTGGCACAAGTATTCTTGGCTCGTGCTTCAGCGGTAAGATTATCCCCATCAAAGTTGTTGAAGGAAGAGCCTCAATCCCTGCTTAATGGAGCTAAAGCGTGTTTGCTCGATGATTTGGACAAAGCATTTGCACATTGCAATAAAAATGAGCTCCAGATTGCTCTATTACAACTCTATAATACACTTAAAGAACATAAATCAACTATCATGATTACAGCAAAATCCCCACCTTCACGTTGGGGTTTGACGCTTGCAGATTTATCATCAAGACTAAATACTGCAACATTGGCCAAAATTGGCCCTCCTGATGACGAATTGCTAGCGGCAGTTCTCGTCAAACAATTTTCAGATCGACAGTTGATGATCAATAGTGAGTTGGTGGCCTACGTGCAGTCTAGAATTGAACGTTCATTTAAAGCCTTAGGGGATTTTGTCTCGATTGCTGATGAATTGTCTTTATCAAAAAAAAGTAGTGTCTCATTAGCCCTTGTGCGCAAGGTAATTGAAAAACTAGATAAGATGTACTGCTGAGCAATAAAGCAAAAACGAGGCAATTGCCTGTTAAAAATTTTTCTTTTGCATTATCGAAAGCTATCAATGGATTGTTAAGTCGACAATAACCATTACCGTTTTTCAGGCAAGTTAATTAAGCTTAAACGTCTATCTTTGATGACGAACCCTAATTCGCCTTTACAAAGTTTAAGTGCATCATTTCCAAATAATTTGCGTCGCCAGCCAGCCATTGTGCGTACATCCGCATCCTCGCCAAAAGCAGCAATTAATTCAATTTCATTAGTAGAAGCTAGCAATTTCTGAGCTACGTCATTATCGTCGCACTTCATCTTTAAAAGCACTTTGAGCAGGTCAATAACAGGTCCTAGACCACGTGGTATTTCAGCCTTAGGTTTTGGCTTGGGGCAATCTGCAATTGGGACTGCTGCACCTTTTTTAATTGCTTCTAATAGTTTAATACCAGAGGGACCCTCCGCTAATTTGCGTCCTAGACCTCGAGTACGCTCTAAATCATTTGGCGTTTTTGGTGCATGGTGAGCAATTTCTTGGAGTGTCTCATCTCGAAGTATGCGATTACGTGGCTTGTTATGTTTTTTAGCTTCAAGCTCGCGCCAGGCAGCAATTTCCCTTAATATTGCCAAGTAACGCGGTTTTATACTTCGTGATTTAATACGTTGGTATGCCTTGTATGGGTCAAGGTCATAAGTCTTATGTGAATTAAGGATTGCCATTTCCTCATCAAGCCATTTTTCACGCCCATTGGCCTGTAACTGGTCACTTAATTTAATGTAAGCGTCACGCAGGTGTGTGACATCAGATAATGCATAAGAGATTTGGCGGTCGCTTAAGGGTCGTAAGGACCAGTCCGTGAAGCGTAAAGATTTATCAATCTGGCCGTTAGTTAACTTGGCAATTAAATTTTGGTAGCCAACGGAATCACCAAAACCGCAAACCATCGCAGCAACTTGCGTATCGAACAATGGGGCAGGAACTCGACCCATTAAATGATAAAATATTTCTAGGTCTTGTCTCGNCGCGTGAAAGACCTTGAGGATGGAAGGGTCGTTAAGAAGATCTATCAACGGTGTTAAGTCAATGTTTGGTGCAAGTGGATCAATGGCCTTCGCATCATTGGGTCCAGCTATCTGGATCAGGCAAAGTAGAGGCCAATAGGTAGTTTCACGTATAAATTCTGTATCAACGGTTATAAACTTCGCGCCAGTGAGACTTTTGCAAAAGGCATGTAGTGTTGCAGTATTATTAATCAGATGCATACTTCGACATATATAGATAATTTAAGAAAAGGAAAACCCCGTTGTCTTTTAAATCTAGTAGTAATGTTACAAAAGACTATTATCGCTAGCCAAAAGCAACGAGCGTCATCATAATCAGATGAGGTTACTGTAAAAGTAAAAAATCAACCGTAAAGTAAGCTAAAATGTATTTCAGGCCCAAATCCATAGTGCGCAATTTATCTATCATTTCTTGTGTGATTTTTATTAATGGTTGTGCAATGCCTTTACCTTTTCAGGTGGCTTCTTGGGCAATTGATGGAATCTCTTATATTACTACAGAGAAGTCAGTTACTGATCATGGTATTTCTTTTGTTGCTCAAAAGGACTGTGCTTTGTTACGAATTGTTCAGGGTCAAGAAATTTGTACTAACAATGAAGATAATGGAATAATTGCAGCTATTGAAGCATATCCTTCCTGGAATACATCTGAACTCACGGAGTTTGAACTGGTAGATATACAACTTGCTAANAAAATGGCAACAACTACTGAAACAAACTTGTCCTTGTCACCGTCTTTTGAAAATAATTTTAAAGAAAAAAAATCTGGGTCATCAGTTGTCCCGCGCCAGTTAGTTTTAGGTAAGCGTGTTTGGAGCAATCGATTGGACGCAAATTTATATTATGTGGTCGGTAGCTTTTCCAATAGTGAATATGCCAAAAGTTTGATAAAAAAGCATTCTGATCTTGGACCTGCTGTATTGGTATCATTTGTTAATGGTGAAAAATTTTATCGTGTCGCCGTAGGGCCATTTAANAGCTTTCAAAAAACAGATGTGAAATTAAGAATAATGAAATCTGGCATCATTGACGCTTGGGCTCTGCATATCGACCATCGAAAATGGAGGCTTTCCTCACCTCAAGATTTTTTTGACAAAGAAAAATCCATTGGTCAGGTCTCAGCAAAAAAAATACTCTAATAAAAAACAATGCACCAGAAGTATAGAGTATCACGGATGACTTTTCTGAAATGCTCATAGTTAGAAATAAGCATAAAATTAAAAGGAAATCATCATATAGCAAGTAGATTTCCAAAACTTAATACTGTTTTTTTTATCAAAACTTTAAAAGACTTTTTTTTACTCTTAACTTAACTTTTTAGAGATTCGTGTGTTCTGCGCCATAAAAGATCTTATAAGATATAGAAGAGGAAAGTCGTTTATAAAGAGGGCTACTTTTCCAGTTCGCTTTTTAGGTTATTAATCCAGTATTTTCTAANATAGAAAGATTATTAAGCATATCTGGTAGTAATTGTTGTAGTTTGAAAAACTAATTTAGCCATGCAGCTCCGCGAACGCCACTTGAGGCTCCATGAATATTTTCCAGTAAGAGTGTGTCAACCCTGTCCGAGAATACCCATTGTTCCCATAGGTTTGGAACGTTTTTATATAGCTGAGTTATGTTAGATAACCCGCCACCAAGAACAATAATATCTGGGTCCACAATATTGATTACACTCGCAAGTGCCCGGGCTAGACGGTTCTCAAATCGGTTGAGTGCTTCGTTAGTTTCAAAACTATTAATTTTGACAAGTTCACTAGGTGTGCAAATTTGTGAACTCTCTCTCTCAAAATCAGCAGATAAACCTGGGCCAGACAAAAAAGTTTCTATGCACCCTTTTTGACCACAGTAACACTGAGGTCCTGGTCGTTCCTCATCAGTAGCCCAAGGTAAAGGGTTGTGGCCCCATTCGCCAGAAATTCTATTGATGCCATTTATGGCTCTACCATCGATTGCGATACAGCCACCTACTCCGGTACCAAGAATGACGCCAAATACAACGAAAGCACCAGCACCAGCTCCGTCTGTAGCCTCAGATACAGTAAAGCAGTTAGCATCGTTGGCAATTCGAACGGGACGCTTAAGGGCTTTAGAGAGATCTTTGTTCAGGTCTTTGCCTATGAGACAAGTTGAGTTAGCATTTTTAATCAATGAGGTAGCAGGTGAAACAGTGCCTGGAATACCGATACCTATTGGAGTTTCGTTATTTCTTAAATTACCCAGTTTTTCTATATCTGCAACTAGATTAGTTATGGCTTGAATAGTAGCGAGGTAGTCCCCAGTTGGTGTGGCGACCTTGAGCCGTGCTTTCTCAACGCCAAGATTATCAAGTAGTATTCCTTCTATCTTGGTGCCGCCAAGGTCAATTCCGATTCGCATAAGTATACCATTTCATTATGATTCAGGCTGTATCAGATAAGGACTCCAGTATGATGTCATCTGTAAAGGTTGCTTGAAGAAATTCACCTTTGATGAATCGCGCACAAGGAAATTGTTCATAACTGGGGCTTCTGACTGGCAAGGCTCTTTTTTTGATATCAGCTGGCTCACTGTCGCCAATACCCCGAACATATAGTATAGATGAATCTACGTGTTTTGCGGTAGCCATTGCTTGTGCATCTTCGTTACTCTTTGCCATGATAGTGTCAGTGAGGATTTCTTTTGGTATTTTTGAATTCACGTAAAAAATAGTAAATGGTCTACTCATATTTTGATGAGTGCCTTTAGTTTTTTTGATCTGTTTTAAGGAAGACATAATTTGAAATCCTTCGTGCTAATTGGGGGTCTCTCTTTATTTAGTCTCAGGCTTCAAAAAGATACCCCTTAAACATCCTTTTGATAGTTACTCCTGAGAGTAATTAGGGTCTTATATTTCTATGCGACTCGTTGGAATCGCTAGACTCTTTTTTATCTATAACTAAGTTTGGAATATTGCATATGCTGTATAGTGTCAACAGTCATGACACATCATCTAGTAACAAAGTTTATTATGCTTGGGGTAAAAACAGGAGTTTTCTGCTTTAAAAATAACGTGTTTTAGTGTTTAGTTTTTTGAGTGTAATTTGAAAAAAGATGAAAAAAATAGATTCTTTTCAATAGTTTGAATCACTCTTGTATTGAAGTAAGAATTTTAGTTGTCGAAATAATTTGCTAGAAAATTTGCTTTTTAATTGAAATTTTGATTGTAATTTTTTTTTTAGATTTTTTTTCAATTTAGTGATTTTTACCCCAAAAAAATTACGTTCAGCCTGTTTTTTTTAGCAACTGATTCTCTTCAGATTCGCAAATTTTTTTTAATATCTACCGGATATTTCAAATTTTTTGTCGACGTTAACCAAATAGATATAAGCAGCCCCATAATATTCCAATTAGCAATCTTCTAAGACTTGCTTGAGTTTGTTTGAAAAGAGAGAGATCGACAATATGACCCACCTTGATGGCATCACCCACGACGGGCTTAAAACTGCACTAGACATTAAGGAAAACTATAAAGCACATCAGCCAATCTGCATGCCCGGTGAGGAAACTAGGATGTTACTTCCTGAGAACCTAATGAATACTGATATCGATTTGCAGTCAATTGAAGATCCGCTAGCTCTCTCTATGATGGCATCTCGTGATCCAGAACCGCCCATGGCACTTGCAGCGGCTACACGCCTTGGTCCTATGGGCAAAGAATCTCCTTTGATTAATGGTGTTCTTCAAGTGGTACGTGAGTCTACAAAGCATCCAATAATTTCTGATTGTATTTCACTTATAACTGAAAGTGCTTTTAACCCTGAAATTATACGTAACGTTCGTGGCCAAGCTAACAAATATATTGTCAAAAGCCGCAGAGAATATACTCTTGCACTACGCAAGAATTTACAGGCATTGTTGGATGGTTTAATTGCACCACGGCTTTTTGTTTGTCAGTTTTTTGAGCTAACTGAAGCAGGAAATATGCGTAGTGATATTCGAAAAAAACTAGTGCTAAGTATACTTTTGTCTGAGAATATACGTCCGTCAATTAAATTTTTATTTTTAGAAAATTTTAACGAACTGCCTCAGCCGGTTAGAAAGGAGATCGTTCGAGGAGTTATGAGGGCAGAGCCAAGTCATCATATGGAAATCATTAAAGAAGAATTGCGCTGGATGACTTCAAAAACAACAAAAAATTTAGATACAATTCAATCACAGGGTTTGCCAACTGAGGACATAACTATCAACCGTCCAATATCAATTGAAAAGACTAAGGGAAAACCGCGACCTTGGCACCCCGGTGAAAAAGCTATTAATACAACAAGAAAAGAAGTTTTCTGGCACTAAAGCTTAAATTTCTGTGATATTTGCCCCATCCTCTAATGACAAAACAGCATTATTTCTACAGTAGAGACTGTAAATAGTCTCGATTACTGCACTTGCTTCCTCACCAGATAGTGAATAATAAATGGTTTGTGCCTCGCGGCGTGTTGACACGAGTTCGTCTCTTCGCAGACGTGCGAGATGCTGTGATAGTGCTGATTGGCTTAATCCAACAATTTTTTCAAGTTCACCAACACATTTTTCACCCGGAACCAACTGACATAGAATAAGCAACCGATGTTGGTTGCTCATTGCTTTCAGTAAAGTGCTTGCGCGTTTAGCATTAGCATGAATCTGCTCAATATTTATTGAAGTTTCAACTGCTTCGCTCATTTTCCTACTCCATATTTTAAGCAGACTTTACATTTACAGATAGCTCTATAAACCCCAAATAATAATTAAATATACTAAAGTCTAATTACGAGTGCTTTTAGGTATTTGTTGGTCCTTAACCGTTTAAATCATAAAGTAGTTTTAAGATTGTTAATAAACATCTTATTCTTTTTTGAAATTGGAGTTGAAGTCATAAGTTTCTGGTCTTCATGAGATATGAAATGAGGACGTGCCACTTAAGGTTGAGCAGAAAGTAATTATAATGATGGCTTGTTTTCGATATCCTATTTTTTTAAGTCTATCATATCTAAAACCCTCGATAAGAGGGATTAAAATAGTTATAATATATGATTTTTCAATAACATTTTTTAAAACGAAAATATAGTTTTGTCGGCAAAGTCCATAGGGGTTGGGTCTTTTTTACTGTTCCTTTGATGAAAACTAATCGTTCAGTTACCAATTTGAATTTTAACGAGTTGAATGTGGTGTTCGCAACTAATTTAGACTTGCATTAAGACTGAGTGTTTTTTATTAGCTAAATATGAATATATATATAGTTTATATTAATCTGCAGTCGTTATTTTATCTAGTTTATAATTTTTTTCCCCAAAACTTGAAACAAGCGACAACAAAGGTGGAATAACAGCAAGTGTCAGAATTGCTGAAAGTGCCAATCCGCCCACTACAACAGATCCTAGACCTCTATATAACTCAGAGCCTGCTCCCGGAAAAAGGACCAACGGTAACATTCCAAAAACACTGGTGAGTGTGGACATAAAGATTGGTCTAATTCGGTTTCGGGTCGCTGCTATCAGTGCCGCTTCAAAATTTAAGTTTTCCTTGCGGTGATGATAGAGTGTTTGGTGAACCAAAAGGATAGCATTGTTGACAACAATGCCTACAAGGATGACGAAGCCCAGCAGAGTCAGCATGTCTAAAGGATGTGGAGCAAAAATATTCAGAATTGCGAGTCCGCCAACACCACCCGCTGTGGCTAATGGGACAGAGAAAATAATTATCAAAGGATAAATAAAACTCTCAAATAATACTGCCATAACCAAATAAACTACTAATATGGCGACAATTAGATTAATCACCATATGATCCCAAGCTTCTGTCAACTTGTTAGCAGTACCTGATAGACGTACGTTTACTCCTGGCGGTAAATCCTCATTGAGAAGAACTTTAATTACTTTTTCATCGAGAACTTCCATTGCCTGCTCGAGAGGAATGTTTGGTGAAGGACGCACTTGAAGGGTAACGGTGCGCTCACGCTCCTTATGTAAAATTTCTGTCGGACCAGATGTTATCCGCACATCAGCTAGCGAACTGACTGGAATAATGTTACCGGAACTTGTAACAATAGGCAGGCTGCTTATGCCTTGAGTTTTTGTAATACGGTTTTGTGGGCCTTTTAAGGCCAGATCGACACGTTTGCCACCTATCGTAATTTGGGCGACACGAAAATCGTCATTAAAGGTATCAACTGTTTGGCTAAACGCAGTCGCGGTGACGCCATTATCGGCTAGGCGCACAGGGTCAGGATAAATACGAACTTCAGGCGCACCCAGTTCCAAACCTGGTTTTGGGCGTAATTGGTTACCCTCCTCACGTGGCAACTGCTTTGAAATAATACTAGTTCCCTTTAGTGCAATTTCTAGTAATTTCTCTAAATCTGGCCCAGAGATATCAACATTTATGGATCTGCCTCCACCAATGGACCGACCAAACAGGGAAGGTTGGGTTATGTAGCCAAATGTTCCAGGTTCCTTAAATACAGGTTTTCTAATTACTGGTATCAATTCGGTAACCCTCGAAGGGTCAACACTGCTTGCTCCAACAAAGGTAGTTGACGAACGTGCAACGAAAAAGAAATTTTTAATTTTAGGGGGGTGTCCTGGCTCAGACTCATATCCTTTTTCTTTAGCCCACAAAGGGCGCACAGCTGTTTCTACCTCCTTGGCTATGCTAGTCGCCGTGTTTAAGTTATATCCTGGTGGTGGCAATAAAACACCAATTACAAGATTACGGTTTCCCTCTGGTAAATATTCCAACTTTGGTAGTAAAATAGTGGAAAGCGCTATGGCAAAGAAGAACAAGCCCAGTACAACTGAAATCGCCAATTTCTTTTTGTTTATAACTGTGCGAGTAAAAGTATCAGCCTTTTGAACAAAAATTTGCGAAAAATCATCAACCAAGGGTAGTTTTCTTGAGAAGTTTTTTGACGGGGCTTTTCTTAGGAAACGGTTTGATAAGGTTGGAATGAGGCTAATTGCTATGATTAATGATAGGGTAACCGCTACTGAAATAGCAACGGCGATGTCTCGAAAAAGCTGGCCTATTTCTAGCTCCATGATTAGGACCGGCATAAACACTAATACTGTAGTTAAAGCTGATACAAAAACAGCGCCCCATACTTGTTTTGCTCCTAAGTAGGCCGCGACAGAGACAGGCTTACCTTCTTGTCTAAGTCTATATATATTTTCAAGAACGACTATTGCAGCATCGACGACCATGCCTACAGCAAAAGCGATTCCTGCCAGTGATATAACGTTAATGGAACGGCCCATGGCCGCCATGGCAACAAAAGAACCAACTACTGAAATAGGTATTGCAATTGAAACGATTAATGTTGCTGAACCAGAACGTAAGAAGAGAAATAAAATCAAAGCAGCCAGAGTTCCACCGATATAAATATTCTGGTGAACTAGTTCGATAGCAGAATTGATGTAAACTGTTTCATCATATACCTGTTCTAGTGAAAGCTGATTTGATGGCAAAAAAGCCGAGTTTAGCTCTTTTACAGCGGTGCGAACGCCCTCCATTGTGTTGATAACGTTTGCGCCAGCTTCACGTACCGCATTCATTGCAATGGCCGATTGACCTAAATAGCGTATAGTTGCCGTAGCTTTTTTAAAACCGAAATTTACAGTTGCTATATCACCAATAGTTACACGTGAGACACTACCTGTTTGAGGATCGGCAATGCTTCTGATAACTATTGAACTAACTTGGTCAGCAGTAGAGAGGTCTCCCTGTGTTCGGACTACATAGCGACGTTTTCCTTCTTCAATGTCACCTGCAGAGACTGATGAATTAGCAGAAGTCAAGGTGCTTATGACGTCAGGCACTGTTAATCTGTAGTTAGCCAACTTGGCTGGATCAACTATGACCTCTAACTGGCGCTTAGTGGCACCATATACGTTGATACGGGCAACACCTGGCACGCGTTCAAGCCGTTCTTGAATGATATCTTCGACAAAGTCGCCATAAGTATGAATTTCGCGCTCATTATTATCTGTTCTTGTTAGAATGAACCAGGCAATAGGGTTGTCTTCGCTACCGGCAGTGTCAAGCTTGGGTTGGCTCGCTTCTTCTGGGTAACCTGTAACTCGATCCAGGCTATTTGCCACCAAAAGCAAAGCTTTGTCCATGTTCTGGCCCACAGAAAACTCCAAGGAAATTGAACCACGACCATCACGTGAACGGCTTGAGATTTTGTCTAAGCCCTCAAGTCCACGCAAGGCCTCTTCTTGACGGTTAATAATTTCGCGCTCGATCTCAATAGGTGCTGCACCAACCCAACTTGTCCTTACTGAAATTACTGGTTTTCTGACATCGGGGGTTAATTGAATGGGAATAGTATTGAGAGCGACTAGCCCAAAAATGATTATCATTAGAACCGCAGCAATAATAGCGGTGGGCCGTTCAATAGCGAGTTTGATAAGATTCATATTAGTGACTGACTTTTTGCCCTTGTTGCAGACGCTCGTTGCCTCTAATAACGACTAAATCCCCAGATTGTATACCGCTCAGAACTATAAAGCGTGTGCCAATTGGTTCTCCTAATTCAATTGTGCGAATACTAGTCAGACCATCTTTTACTACAAAGACTATGTTTTTGCCTTTCCGGTTTATAACTGCATCTTTGTGGACTGTTAGTACTTTGTTTTCTTCACCAAGAGGAATAGCTAGCACGACACTTTGATTGGCAACTAAACTGTTTTCTTGAGCACTAAGGTTAGTGACGAGACGTACTTTACGGGTGCGGGTTAGTGGATTTTCGTCCGGCACAACTGCACGAACTCTAGCAGACAGTATGTGTTGGCTTTGATCACTCTCCGTCTCCAGCCGAAATGAGATGTTGGCGCCTGGGTTTAGACCGCTGATTCTATTGGCTGGAACGTTGACTTCAATTTCAAGACTTCGGTCGTCAATGAGATGGATGACAGGACTGCCAACGTTCACATATGCGCCAACGTCAGTATGAGTTTTGGTTACAACTCCCGAAAAAGGAGCGGTGATTTTTGCATTATAGAGATTTATAGCAGCAAGCTTTTGATTGGCCTCGCTTCGAATCAAAGATGCTTGACTCTCTGCCACAGTGCTTCTTGCTTTTGCAACTTCAAGATTTTTATCTTCAAGTCTTGCTTGTGAAAAGGCGGCAGACTTTTTTAGTTGTTTTAAGCGTTGTAATTCTTGTAACCTGAGATTATATGATGATCTTGCTCTGTTTATAGCAGCCTTTGCCTGATTTGTTTCTGCTTTGGCTAATTGGTAACGCCAGTCGAGACTGTTGTCTATGAGCAGAGCAATAACATCTCCCTGTTCAACACGATCACCAACCTTTACTTTCATTTCTGCAATAGGTCCAGAAATGCGTGCTGCAATGACACCACCTTTTGTAGTAATCAAACGGCCTATCATAGGGAGTGTTTGCTTTAAAGTATCAACTCTGACTTTATCAACACTGACTTTAGTTACTTGTTGTGCTGGGGTAGGTGTATTTACCAAAAAAGTACTTATAAGAAAAACAGAAAACATACAGAATTTACTTATGTTAATCAAAATTGAACCTTTCCGTATTTACCCAGAAGCTTTATTGTAATTCTAAGCTCATTCATTAATTTAGGTTTGATACAGCTTTTCTGCAATAGTGGTTTATTTTCATTTTCAACTTCTAACAACATTCAACTACCGTTGATTTTTCGATAGCAGAAAATTCTGCAATGGAATGTTTAGATAAAAAATATTGTATAGTTGTATATATTTCTTGAAGCTATTTTATACTATAGTCCAGTAAAGTATGCTTTAAAGAAGTTACTGAACATGTGATTAGTCATTTGCATAGCTTATGGGAAAAGACCCGATTTTATGTCTCTTGATTCTCTCAATAAGTGTGGTTGATGGGTACTTAGGTATTTTGTTGAGACGATACAAAGAAATTATTGACGGTTGCTAAATCAATAGACCAAGCGTAAATTGTAAATAGTTACTTTGAAAAGCCATAATAAAAGATATGGAAAAAACCACTATACCATCAGATATTGCAAAGCTAAGTTTTGAAGATGCACTTGAGCAGCTTGAGAAAATTGTGCGTGAACTGGAAGAAGGCTCTGGTGAACTTGAAAAGTCTATAGAGGCGTACGAGCGCGGGGCACAATTAAAATTTCATTGCGAAAGTAAATTACAAGAAGCCCAAACCCGGGTCGAAAAGGTCGTTCTTGCTGATGACGGTGAGGTTGCTCTTGTTTCCGCAGAGTTGGACTAGACAAAGTGATTGCTTTTGAAAAAGCCCTTGAGGATACGGCTGATGACATTACCCGTACCATAGAGCGTATATTAGAGATGAATGATGAACCAGAGGCTAGGTTGATAGAAGCCATGCGTTACGCTGCCCTTGATGGAGGTAAGAGGGTTCGTCCATATTTGACTTTGGCTACAGCCGATATGTTTAATGTGAAAAAGGAACGAGCTCTGCAAGTAGCAGCGGCTATTGAGTTGGTGCACTGTTATTCTTTGGTCCATGATGATTTACCATCCATGGATGACGATGACCTTCGGCGTGGCAAACCTTCTTGTCACAATAAATTTGGTGAAGCCACGGCAATCCTTGCCGGAGATGCTCTATTGACTAAGGCTTTTGAGGTGTTGTCTAGTGCAAGTGTTCATTCTGACCCAAATATTCGCTCCGACCTTGTCATGGCTCTTGCGAAGGCAGCCGGGCACGAAGGTATGGTCGGGGGGCAAATGCTTGACATTATTGCTGAAAGTGAGATTTTGAACACCCCGGAGACAACTCGTTTGCAACGTATGAAGACTGGTATGCTAATTGCTGTATCATGTGAGGTTGGAGCTATTCTTGGTGAAGCGTCTGAGAGTGCTAAAAATGTCTTAAATGCCTATGCGCACAACCTAGGCATAGCATTTCAGATAACGGATGATCTGCTTGACGAAGAGGGTAATGCGAAGACTGTTGGCAAGAAGACAGGAAAAGATAAAGAGGCTGGTAAGTCTACGTTTGTTTCTTTGTTGGGAATAGATCGGGCTCGAGATCAAGCTAAAGCATTAGTTTTCGAAGCGTGCGAACACCTTAATTTTTTTGGAAAAAAAGCAGACCCTCTGAAAAATATGGCGCAATTTGTAATTACTCGTAGTGCCTGATGGAAATAAAGTGAGCGATAGTTACAACACCCCGTTGCTGGATACGGTTTCAAAGCCCGCTGATATTAGGGATTTTTCCGTAGCACAGCTAACCCAATTGGCAAAAGAACTCCGCCAAGAAACTATACGTGTGGTTTCTATTACTGGAGGGCATTTGGGGGCTAGCCTTGGAGTTGTTGAATTAGCAGTAGCACTCCATCATGTGTTTGACACTCCAACGGACCGTTTGATTTGGGATGTTGGTCACCAGTGTTATCCACACAAAATTATTACGGGCCGTCGTGAGAGGATGCTCTCTCTCAGACAGGGCGGCGGGCTCTCTGGCTTTACTAAACGTAGCGAGAGTAATTATGACCCTTTTGGGGCAGGGCATTCATCAACGTCAATATCTGCTGCGTTGGGAATGTCTGTTGCTCGTGATTTAAAAGATGGGGATAATAATGTTATTGCTGTTATAGGCGATGGCTCTATGAGCGCAGGTATGGCATACGAGGCAATGAATAATTCTGGATCCATGGACTCTCGTTTAATTGTTATTCTTAATGATAATGATATGTCGATTGCGCCACCAGTTGGAGCAATGAGTGCCTATCTGTCTCGTTTGATTTCATCAAAATCCTACCGATCAATCCGTCACTTTGCCAAGGAAATGTCAAAAAAATTTCCCCGCCGGATTGAAGAGGCTGCGCGTAGGGCTGAAGAATATGCCAGGGGTATGGTCACGGGCGGCACGCTTTTTGAGGAACTTGGTTTTTTTTATGTGGGCCCTATTGATGGACATAACCTTGATCACCTACTTCCTGTTTTGAAAAATCTTCGGGAAGAAAAAGGAACTGGTCCAGTTTTGCTTCATGTAGTTACCCAAAAAGGTCATGGTTATGGACCCGCAGAACAGTCACCAGATAAATATCATGGAGTTTCTAAATTTGACCTCGTCACAGGAAAATTAGCAGCAAAAAAAGCAAATACACCATCTTTTACCGAGGTTTTTGCAAAGGCTTTAATAGTTGAGGCTGAGACAGATGAAAAGATTACCGCAATAACAGCTGCTATGCCATCTGGAACTGGAATTGACGCTTTTGGAGAACATTATCCCAAGCGTACTTTTGATGTAGGAATTGCTGAGCAACATGCAGTGACCTTTGCTGCAGGTCTAGCAAGTGAGGGTTATAAACCATTTGTAGCTATTTATTCCACATTCCTACAACGTGGCTATGATCAACTTATACATGATGTAGTTTTACAGAACTTACCAGTTCGTTTCGCCATTGATCGTGCTGGGTTGGTTGGTGCTGATGGTGCAACGCACGCTGGGGCTTACGATTTAGCCTACCTGTGTTGTCTTCCAAATATTGTTGTAATGGCACCGTCTGATGAAGCAGAACTCATGCATATGATAGCAACTGCTGCGGCAATTGATAATGGACCATCTGCTGTACGCTACCCTCGGGGGAATGGTACTGGTGTAGAGTTGCCTTTAAAAGGAGAAATTCTCAAAATTGGAAAGGGCCGTATAGTTCGAAAAGGCTCTTCAATAGCTATACTTAGTTTGGGTGGACGTTTGCAGGAATCTCTGAAAGCGGCAGATGAATTAGCGGTAAAGGGTTATTCCACAACTGTTGCTGACGCACGCTTTGCTAAGCCGCTTGACAAAAATCTGATTCGTAAATTAGCAGCTAATCATGAAGTGCTAATTACCATCGAGGAGGGTGCACCCGGAGGTTTTGGTGCACAAGTTTTATCGTTTATGTCAGTTGGAGGCTTACTAGATGGCAATCTTAGAGTGCGGGTTATGACATTACCCGATAAGATATTGCCCCACGATGCTCCTGATAGACAGTATGAGGATGCTTGCTTAAATGCCCCGGATATCGTAAAGATGGCGATTGAAGCACTTGGCTGTGAAAAAAAATTCGTTCGTGCCTTAAAAAAGATTTGATTTACTTAAGCTAGGGCCTGGGGACGTGAAAAATTAGTCATGAAAAACCCTCTTTTGACAGATACTTAAATCCACAATGCCATGTACTTAAAAGTTGCCTTGTATCATTTTATATTTTTGGGTTCATCAAATATTTCTGTTTCAAGACCTGCCTTACGCCAGGTCTCTATACCACCTGCCATGCTGATTGGTGGTTTATGTCCAGCTTTAATAAGCATTTTGGCTGCAGCATTAGAACGGATACCCGTAGTGCAGTAAAGAACTAGTTTTTTTATTTGGAAATGAGGGAAGGTCTGTGGATTAAGGACTGAGAGTGGTACAAGCAAAGCACCCGGTATGTGTTCTTTTTCAAACTCAGACGTTTCACGAACATCAACGAGCAAAGCCTCGCCTGAACTTAACCAATTCGCTATAGTTTGCACGTTGACATTATCGATGCCCACTTCTTGTGCTACCACGTCCATGAAATTTTTACCTAAAAAGTTAAACTTTATCATTAAATTGCATAATTGACATAAATACACAACAATAAATTGTTAATTATATATAAATAACTAAAAAATTTTGTATAATTAAAAGCTAATATTTTTAAAAATTGTTATGAATAGATAGCCCATTGGAAATAGATGTCACATCACTACTTGAGAGAACTGTTTGAGCTCATGTTGAATTTCGCATCACAATTGAGAACTGCTAGTATCCGTTTTGCAGAACCGTTGTTCCAATAGTTGCAAATATCAAACTAATAGCACTTTGTAAAAATTAGGAAAAAAATTTCTATTAAATAGCATTTGTCTGATGTCAATTTGTCTTTTTTGGAAAAAAAATTTATTTATTTCGGTCGTTTTGGAGTATTTCTAGAAATCTGTTGGGTTTATCAAGTTTAAAAAGGTGAGAATTGTTTAAAGTTTTTTTTAAAGACCACATTGAGCGCGAAATCGTAAAAGATGATCCACTAGTACCAGAGCAATCATTGCCTCACCAATGGGTACTGCACGTATTCCCACGCAAGGATCGTGGCGACCTTTTGTAACTATCTCGACATTTTCCCCTTTTTCATTCACAGTCAACCGAGGAATAATTATGCTACTTGTTGGTTTTACGGCAAAGCGTGTAATAATTTCTTGCCCTGAGGATATGCCACCTAAAATGCCACCGGCATTGTTAGAAAGAAATACTGTCTGGCCATCATCATTCACCCGTATCTCATCTGTATTCTCTGGTCCACTGAAAGCAGCAGAGGCAAACCCAGAACCAACCTCGACACCTTTGACTGCCGGAATACACATTATTGCTTTGGCAATATCTGCATCAAGGCGGTCAAATATGGGTTCACCTAATCCAGCTGGTATACCATTTGCGTGGATTTCAATTAATCCACCTGTAGACGAACCCTTTTTTCTGATTTTATTTAGATACGTTTCCCACTCGACCGCTGCCTGCTGATCAGGGCAAAAAAAAGGGTTGTTGTTAACTTCCTCCCATTCCCAATGATCAGCGTCAATTGAGTAAGGTCCCATTTGTACCATGGCTCCCTGGATCGACACTTGTTCGCCAAGTATCTCACTTAGGACCTTTCTAGCTATGGCTCCAGCAGCTACACGAACTGCAGTCTCCCGTGCACTTGATCTACCCCCACCACGGTAGTCGCGAAACCCAAATTTTTTAAAATAGGTGTAGTCTGCATGGCCGGGGCGGAACTTATTTTTAATATCACTATAATCTTTTGAACGCTGGTCTTCATTAGTTATAATCAAGGCTATTGGGGTGCCAGTTGTTTGACCTTCGAAAACTCCGGAAAGAATTTGAACTGAATCTGACTCTCGACGCTGGGTAGTGTGCTTGGATTGTCCCGGGCGACGTTTATTTACATATGGTTGAATATCCAATTCACTTAGAGGCATACGTGGCGGGACCCCATCAACTATGCAACCGATAGCTGTTCCATGACTTTCACCAAAACTAGTTACTTTGAAAAGTTGGCCGAAGGTATTTCCTGACATGGGTAATCCTAGACAGTTGTAATATCTGGGGCGTCTACTGCCTTCATTCCCACGGTACTGTACCCACAGTCAACATGATGAATTTCACCAGTAACACCGCTGGATAGCTCACTTAGCAAATAGACACCTGCTCCACCAACGTCACTAAGTGTAACATTACGTCTCAATGGGGTATTGTACTCATTCCACTTGAGTATATATCGAAAATCACCAATACCAGATGCCGCAAGTGTTTTCATAGGTCCGGCTGAAAGAGCATTTACACGAATACCGTGCTTACCAAAATCCTCAGCTAGATACCTTACACTAGCTTCAAGAGCTGCCTTTGCAACGCCCATCACATTATAGTGAGGAATTACTTTTTCCGCTCCGTAATATGTTAATGTTATGATCGACCCACCTGATTCCATAAGCGGTACTGCACGTTGGCAAACAGCAGTAAAAGAATAGCAGGAAATATCCATTGTTTTTGTGAAGTTGTCTTTTGTAGTTTCGAAATATTTTCCTTTCAATTCCTCTTTGTCTGAATAGGCTATTGCATGTACCACAAAATCAAGTTTACCCCACTTTTCTCTCAGGATCTCAAAGGTTTTGTCAAGGCTAGCTGTGTCTGTTACGTCGCACTCAATAATGATGTCTGATCCAATCTCCTCGGCAAGTGGTGTGATACGCTTTAACAAAGCTTCACCTTGATAAGTAAAAGCAAGTTCAGCTCCTTGCGCACTAGCTGAGCTCGCAATACCCCATGCAATGGAGCGTTCGTTGGCGACGCCCATAATAAGACCCTTTTTACCTTGCATAAGTGGTTTTGGAGACAACATATATAGCCCCTCATTTTCTATTTGTGAAGAATCACATATTACATGATATATAGTTGTTTTAATAAATCGAGACGAATTGCCTATAAAGTTTTATATATTCTAGACATAATAAAAACGTTAGTTAACAAAAAAATTAGGTTTGTAAAACTTAAGTTTCAAGAACCTGGCATTTGAGGTATTGATCAATGTTACTTAACCTAATTGGTTTTAGCCCTCGCAAAGCTGGGTGGTATAAATGAAACCTTATGAAATTTCTCTGATTTTTCTATTTAAGCAGTCATACAGTAAATTTTTAAGAATGAATTGAAATTGTTTACATTTAATACTTTTAATATAGTAAATTTTANTCTTTTAATTTTGACAATTATGTGTTGACCCAATAGCTAGATTAACGGCAATAGTTAGCTTTTATTTCTCTTGCTTTTACTTGATACCATCAGAATTTGTTTTTTGTTCATTATTGCGGACTTCATAATTGTTCTTNTTTGCCCATTTTGTAACAAACTTGGTCAGCTCTTTATCGGGGACTCTGGGTAAAACTACTTTTAGGGTGACAAACTGATCCCCGCTTGTCTTTTTGTTGTGAATTCCCTTGCCTTTTAATCTCAAGATATTTCCGGTGTTTGAACCAGCCTTTATATTCAATTTTACAGGACCATGAATTGTAGGCACTTCTATGATTGCTCCAAGAAGGGCTTCTTGTAACGTAACAGCAACTTCCACATGAAGATTATTGCCTTCCCGACGGTAAAATTCATCATCTTGATAAATGACTTCGACATGTGCATCACCATTTTTACCTCCACCAATGCCATCCATACCTTGGCCTTTAAGCCTCAGTATCTGCCCTTTTTTGGTGCCAGCTGGTATTGAAATAGCTAAATTTTTACCATTAGTCATACATACAGTTTTGTTGGTGCCAAGTGCAACATCCAGAAAATCTACATTTAACGAATAAGAAACATCAGAACCATTAATTTTTAAGCCTGCTTTATTACGTTTGAAAAAGTCTTCAAAAGGGCTGTTGCTACGCTTTTGCTGTTTGTATCTATTCGGTCGTTGCCAACGTCTCGCTTTTACAACATTACCCATAGCATCAATTTCACCTCGATCATAACGACTACGTTTATCCTTATTTGAAATAATACAGTAAGCTGTCGACAAATCCTTGAAGCGATCTTCAGCTTTTGGGTCGTGGGGAAAACTATCTGGGTGAAGTTTCTGCGCTAATTTTCGGTAAGCTTTTTTTATGTCTAAATCACTTGCATTGCGCGCGACGCCAAGAATTTTATATGGATCTCTCATTCGTGAATCTTCCAGGTGTGTTTTTTATGGTTTTGATCTTTTTCCTGGATAAGATATTCATTTAAACCCAATCTGTTATCAAGTGTCACAATAGTTTCCGACCCTGCCGTAGTTTTGGTCCGTTTATGTTGCCTTGAATTCTTTCTGCATTAGCAAAAAAATAATACAATTAACTCAAATTGAACTGTTGTTTTTACGACCATGACCTGTAGCATTGACGCTTAGGTAATTAAAAAAAACTTTATAACCATATACACGTTATACAGATACAGCAAGGAAGCTATGACAGTCATTTCACAGCAAGACCCTATTAAATTATTTCAGAATTGGTTAGAAGAAGCACACCGTTCAGAAATCAATGATGCTAATGCAATGAACTTAGCAACAGTAAATGCGGCTGGCAAACCATCCTCGCGTATGGTTTTGCTGAAGGGCGTAGATTTGCATGGGTTTACTTTTTATACAAATCTTGGGAGCCGCAAGGCCAGAGATATGAGTGACAACCCAAAAGTTGCACTTTGTTTTCACTGGAAATCACTAAAAAGACAGATACGCATTGAAGGCAATATTGAGTTTGTTGAAAAAAAAGAAGCTGATAAATATTTTGCGTCGCGAGATAGAGCTAGTCGCATTGGTGCGTGGGCTTCAAAACAGTCACAAACTCTCTCTGAGCGTACCGATTTGGATAAACTTATTTCAGAATTTACCACCAAGTTTCAAAATGTGGAGGTCCCTCGACCCAAATTTTGGTCAGGTTATCGTGTGTTTCCTGTTTTGATTGAATTTTGGACCGATAAGCCATCTCGGCTTCACGAAAGGCAGATTTTTTACCGTAGAGGTAAGTTATGGTCCTCAGAAACTTTGTTTCCCTAGCTAAAAAGTAAAATGTTTGTGGACGTCCCCTCATAAGATACAACAAATAGAGGTAAAACCATCAATTTCTATTGAAAAAGTAAATTAATTACTCAATTGAATAGATCTATTATTTTAGGCACATCAGCGATTGATTCTGCGCCCAGAACTTGAAAGTCATTTGTTGCTATGGCTAGTGAGGCTTCTCTCTCACCCGCAATTGATCCATAACCGCTTGCTACATGAATGCCACCAGTCAGATTTGCATTTAAGCCAGCACTAAGATCACTTTTTTTATCTCCAACGATCCACGAACGGGCCAAATCAAGATTTAGCGAGGTAGCTGCTGCTTCTAACATTCCTGGGTTGGGTTTACGTGAGGGATGATTGGGGTGCTGATATGGTTGCTTACCGTTTGCATGAAANGGGCAAGCAAAAATACCATCAAATTGAGCACCTGCCTTTGCTAACTGAGCATTTATTTCATGTTGAACCTTGAAAAAATCTTCCCATGTGAAATATCCACGCCCAATACCAGCCTGGTTGGTAACAATTACTACAGCAATGTCAAGTCTGTTGGCGAGTGCAATGACTTCGGCGGCGCCGCTTATGAGTTGGACCTCCTCAACTTTATGTAGGTAGTCTGTTTCAACCACAATGCAACCATCCCGATCTAAAAACAAAACAGGGCGGGATTTAGTTTTGATTGGTCCAATAGTTTGATGAAACACACCATTCACCAGCTCTGCACCTTCAGGTAATTCAGATTTAGAATACATGGGGCATATTTGGAAAAAAATGCTCTATTATTTATTGCTGCGCTAACTTAAGAAGCCGGATTGCTTTTTTACATTAAACCAACAAGTAACTTTAAGAGCAAGAACTCTGTGACTTATTTGCGGTTATTAGTTTTCCTAAAATATAAAAGTCTATGTTTCTTCTTTGAAACTAAGGAGTTGAGTTAGTTTAATCAGAAATCACACATTTTTGTGTGGCACCCAAATTGAACTTTACCAGCATCCCTGGCTCTTTCACTATTTTTTAAGCCAATATTTTGTACGTAAATGTTCTCTTAGACCTACCACAGTATGACGAATCTCTATCAAGCTGTATTTTTATTATTCTTGAAGTATTTATCTATTCACGAAAACTATTTTTCCAAATTTTCATGGACACATTGAATTTGTATTCCACAAGTGGGGTATAGTAACTATTACTATTTTTCTGAGTCTAACTAGACGAAGATAGTTTTTCTAAAATTAGACGCTTTAATGAGCTAGCATTTTCCTCAATGCATGTATTTGCTTCGGGTAGAAAACTCAACACGCGAATGCCAACTGCTCTAGTTCTGCTATCAAGACTATTTGAGAAAGCCTGAAGAGCCGCATTAACGCTAATTGTACACAAATTTTCATTAGCAACTCCACTAATGGCTCCACCTAAATTAATTATGATACCTCTCTCTTGTTCGTAAAGATTATCAAGTAATTCTCGTGTCAAGTTGATAGCTGGAAAGAGAGTGAGGTTAAAGCTGCTTTTCCAATCATCGAGTTCAAGTTGGCTAATGTCACCTTGTTTTGGGTCTTTAAATGTATTTATAATTATGTTTGCTTCCTGGCATTCTAAGGCGAGAACGGAAATATTAATTGCTTCAGACAAATCTATCTGATGAATTTCTGCATCAACTTTGTATAGCTCTGTGAATTTTCTCAGACAGTCTTTGAGTGGTTGCTCATAGTAATCAGCCATGTGTAATCGGCAACCCTCGGTTGCAAAAAACTTTGCTATTTCAAACCCCAAAGGGTTGGAAAGCCCCGTGACTAAAGCAGTATAACCGACAAGTTTTCCCTTCTTATTCATGGTTTGTTATGTCGCTTCAAGTATCGTCGGACTGGTAGATGAGCTTTTTGCCTCAGGGTAATCTAGAGTGAAATGTAGTCCTCGACTCTCTTTGCGTAAGCGTGCAGAGCGAATGATAAGATCTGCAACCAAAGCTAAATTTCTTAGTTCTAAAAGATCATTAGTGATGTTGAAATTACCGTAATAGTCCTCAATTTCCTTGAGTAGAAGATCTATGCGGTGTTGTGCTCGCTCAAGGCGTTTGTTCGTTCGTACTATTCCAACGAAATCCCACATGAATCTTCGAAGTTCTTCCCAGTTATGAGAAATAACTACTTCTTCGTCCGAGTCACGGACCAAGCTTTTATCCCAAAGTGGAAGCTCCGGTGGATCTGGAATTTCACTCAGATGCGTAACTATATCTTTTGCCGCAGCGGCCGAAAGCACTAAGCATTCAAGAAGGGAGTTGCTGGCAATACGGTTAGCGCCGTGTAATCCTGTGTAGGCAACTTCACCTATTGCATAAAGTCCATCAATGTCCGTACGGCCATTTAAATCAGTCACAACACCACCACAAGTGTAATGCGCTGCTGGAACAACAGGGATTGGCTGCTTAGTAATATCAAACCCAAACTTTTGGCACTGTTTATATACGTTGGGAAAAAGCTCTAAAATCAATTCCTTTGGTTTATGGCTAATATCCAGGTAGACACATTCATTACCTGTTCGTTTCATCTCGTAGTCGATAGCACGTGCGACAATGTCACGTGGCGCTAATTCACCACGTTCATCAAAATTTTCCATAAAGCGTGTGCCGTCAGCTAAAAGCAAACGGCCACCTTCACCACGAACAGCTTCTGTTATTAGGAAGGACTTTGCTTCTGGGTGGTAAAGGCAGGTTGGATGAAACTGAGTGAATTCCATATTAGCAATGCGACAGCCAGCGCGACGTGCCATTGCAATACCATCGCCTGTTGAACTATCAGGATTTGATGTATAAAGATACACTTTCGATGCTCCGCCCGTTGCAAGGGCTACTGAACGTGCCCTGAAAGCTCTAACAGTTCTGTCATCGATGTTTAAAACATAGGCCCCAATACAACGTCCTTTTGAGCCATCTGCACGTGTTGTGTATATCAAATCGACGGCATTGTGGTATTCAAGCAGTATTGTGTTTTGTCTTTTTTTGACACGTTGTACTAATGTTGACTCAACTTCACGGCCTGTAGCGTCAGCAGCATGAATGACACGGCGGTGGGTATGGCCACCTTCCTGGGTAAGGTGATATGTGAACTTTCCTGTTTCGGTACTTTTGTCACGACTAAATTCAACGCCATAATCAATAAGTTTTTCAATAGATTGGCGTCCGCTTTCAACAATTGAGCGGACTGCATCAACGTCACACAATCCGGCACCAGAGTTGACAGTATCTTCAATGTGTGAGTCGATAGTGTCAGTCTCGTCCAGTACTGCAGCAATGCCCCCTTGGGCATAAAAAGTAGAGCCTTCTTCAAGCTGGCTTTTTGATATGATGGCCACTTTAGTTTCTGATGGTAGGTCCAGAGCTAGTCCCAGACCGGCGGCACCGCTCCCAATTATCAAAACATCAAAAATAATTTCATTATCCATCATATGTTTATAAGCTTTTTGTCAAAATTATGTAACCCACAGGAAACATAAGATAAGATTTATAGTTACGACAAAAATTTTAATAAAGAAATGATATTGCCGGTAATTGAACTAAGATATTCTGAGTATAGGCGCAAGCTATTGGGCTAAGTTGGTTGAAACTGGATTAGCTTAAATTTTATGCTTTCCCTGGGGTTTAAAGTGTAACAAGATTGGCTGAAATGTCAGAAAGGTGCTGCATAAACTATTTACACTTTGGTTTGCTGATCTCCTGCACGGAAATAAATTTTGCAAGTTAAGTCCTTNAAGTAAGGGTTTAAACCCTCTAAAAACCCAACATGTTCAGTTCCATTTTACCACATTCCTCTTCTTTTTTGGCTTTATCTTCTTTTCCTAACTTGCGTTGAAATTCATCTAAGTTATTATAATTTCTACTTTCAATGACGATCGTGTGAACTAAATTTCCAGCTTCAATTTGTTTGGCTTCGATTGACGTGTATTGAAGTCTAAAAATATCCTCATCCTCAATTTTAAAAAAATGTCCTTCTGGAACAACAAAATGGCTAATTGCAGCATAATCTGCCATTGCATACTTGGCTTTATGAAGATTATCCTCGTTAATAACAGTCATGTCATATTTTTCTTTTAGTCTTGATAAAAATAATTCTTTGCTAACAGATGTTGAAACATAAGAAAATTTGGCTCTTGTTACAGTCTGAACGCCATTAACAAAAATTAAATGAAAGGAATATGTTCGATCTTTTCCTTCCTTAAATGCCGTGAAAGTTGAGCCATTCTGAATCACAAAATCTTCGTTCTTGCAGTTGGCCATATTTAATTTAGGTTTGATTATTATTTCGGGAAATACTTTTTTTAAAGAATCAATTGAATCACCAATTTGGATGCCCATAATGTTAAAGGGTTCCTTGGCATATGCAGCACTGCATAATAACTCAATTATCACAAATATAAGAAAAATACGTAATATCATTATTTTAAAAAATATAAGCCACGTTTCTACCTGGTTAAGGGTCAGAGCAAAAAGAGTATTGAAACCTTATTTTTTTATGCCAACTTGATCAGTCAAAAGTGTCCACTATTTCTTTTATCTTTTTGTTCTATTTACCGTACCACAGACTTATAATCATGTATTCTTTTTTAAATTTGAAGCAGGCTTTTCAATATTTGAGGGTTTTCAAGTTTTAAAGGACTTCTGCTTAAAAATTAAAGGGATATGTGCTATTGAAGTTAATATGGCGCAATTGGGTTCTTTCTGTTCCAACTAGCCTTGTACACAACCTATATTCCACCAGATTACAAATTTAGTATGTATTTTTTTAATCATTAGGAGCTCTTTATGTAATTGGGACTTAACAGCGAAGCCAGTATAATGAGCTCTAAATTATTTATTTCGAATTACCTTTCTGGAAAATTTTTTTAAACTTTGTTAAACAAAAGTATAGCCTTGATGTCGCTGCACAAAGAAGACTAATTATTGGATTAATGAGAAACAAATAGGCCCATAATTTCAATGAGATTTTTTATTTATGTCAAGGTATTAATTTTAATATCCGCCTGTTCAACATCACCGTATGTGCATAGAGCAGACCAGTATAATAGGTCATCCGATGACTTTGGTAGAACAATTACAGATATTTCCCAAGTGGTTATTTGTTATAATACCTTTAATTCTACACCAGATGAGATAGTAAAACTGGCTCTTGATGAATGTAAGCGCTATGGGAAGTCTGCGAGTTTCTTAAAACAGGATTATGGCATTTGCCCAATAACGGCCCACATGTCTGCTTCTTACACATGTATGGGAGATAAAAAAACTGATGAGGGCTATTACAATCAGGGTATTCCCAAAGGTGCAATTATGAACTACGATGGAATTAAATTTAGGTATTAGAGTGTTATGCAAAGGACAAAGATCATAATTTTGCTGAAAAAAACCATGCTAGTTTCATATGTTTTTGCACTAGCGGCGTGCGGTGGTTTAGATATGCAAAAAGCTAATGTAGGAGGCTTGACTGGTGCAGTTATAGGTGCTGTTGCTGGTGGTTATACTGGTGCCGAATTTGGAGGTGGTTTAGGTCAGAGACTATTTATAATTGCTGGCGCATTTGGAGGTGCTAATATTGGCTACGATGCTGGCACAATTCTATATCCATCGGACCAACAAGCATATGACAACAATGCTCGAGTTGCACTAAGTACAGCTATCAATGGTGAGGTTAGTGATTGGGTAAATCCTGAAACGGGGAATAGCGGCATTTTCACGCCTACGAAAACCTTCATTGCAATCAATGGGCGAACTTGCAGAAATTATAGATCAACGCTAGCTCTAAAAACACGAGGAAACCCAAAAGGCGTGATTGCTCATCAGAGAGGGATTGCCTGTCAACAAAAAGACGGTTCTTGGCGATCATTAAGTGAAAATATTGGCTGATCGGTGGGCGTATTTTTTTTTTCAGTAACTGCTATCGCATTGGGTGCTTACTTTCTTTTCGTTGCCTTTCTTTTTTTCTTCCAATCAAGCTTACTGTACCATCCTGACAAATCAGCCGTAGACGTGGCATCTAGTGATCTTGGCATGATGAAGCCAGTAAAAGCTCGGAGCGCTGACGGTTTAGAATTATTGTCTTGGTATGCAGTAGGGCAACCAAATTTACCAATTGTTATTTATCTTCACGGAAATGCTGGAAACATTGGTTCAAGAGGGCATAAGGTTAGGCCTTTTCTAGATGAAGGGTTTGGTGTTTTGCTTGTTGGTTATCGAGGCTTTAGCACAAACTCGGGTAAGCCAACTGAGGAGGGCCTATATGCAGATGCTCTTGCAGCATTATCATTTCTTGACAAGACAAATGATACTGAACGCCCCTTAATTATATATGGTGAGTCATTGGGCACGGCAGTAGCAACAAATCTAGCCTCTGAGCTTGCAAGAATGGGTTCACCAGCTTCAGGTTTAATTTTGGAAGCACCGTTTCCATCTCTAACCTCTGTTGCTAAATACCATTATCCTTTTGTTCCTATTAAATGGTTATTGAAAGACAAATTTGAACAGTCGTTACATATAGACAAGGTAAAAGCTCCAGTTTTTGTTTTTCATGGGGATCAAGATAAAACAATACCTATTAGTTTAGGTAAGAATTTGTTTGAAAAAGCTCTGATGCCAAAGCAGAGCAACTGGTTTAAAGGTGCTGGACATAACGATCTTTTTGATTTTGGTGCGGGTAAACTAAGTGTAAGTTTTATTTGGCAGATTATACCTCCAAGTTCAAACGTTGAGTAGGGAAAGTGCAACGGCCATTGAAATATTGTTCTTTTCCACTAAGGTGTGAAAGGATTTTTAAAGATCCTAGCTCAATTGTGTAGTATTTTAACTAGTCGCTTGAATTTTTAGCCTTGCTCTTTGAACTTGGCTGACGGATATTGATTTTAGTTGAATTGGATTAGGCATTTTTTAGAATGGCTCAGATACCAAGAAATATTCCTGCTTTTGTTTCCACAAACGTGTCTTCAGGGCGTTTGCAGGGAGGCCTGCATACTGTATCTAGTTCAGATATAAATCCTGTTGAAGAAACTGGGTCCATTGCTCAGGATAGCGTACTTTTCAATGATGCGCTCTTATATCAACAGGAAGACCAAACAAATTACAGTCGTAGTAGAGGTAGACAAGTATCCGCCTTTGTCGATTATGCTGGTTCAACTCAAATGTTTGCTAATATTTTTGAGGATGTGGATTTTAGAAGTGATAGAGTACAAAGCACTCGTTCAAAAGGATTGGCAAATTTGGTAGCTAGGGCAATTGATACGTATGAAAGCAACATATTGTTAATTAGTGGGAAAAATTTACCACGTGGAGCTAAATTAAGCTTGAGGCTTTAGTTCATTGTTTTTCAAAGAATAAATATTACAGGTTAGTATAACCTCAAAATTTCACAATTTTCTCTATCAGATTATGCATTAATAGAAATCCTAAGCCTACTTATGGATGCCTTGCATATTATTCAAAGTGGTTGTTACATGCAGGTAACGCAAATAAGGTTGACACTCAGTTTAGACTTATATTGTTTTGAATTTTTAGGGAAAAGATAACCAGAATGGCGCTACTTTAATATGAAAAGATATTTAGGTTTGATTGGCCTGATTGCTCAATTGGAGTGTGTGCTCTCGTAAAAGAATTAGTGTCTCTTTTCAATATTTTCATAGTGTCGATTGATCGATTTGGTGTTAATTTTGGCGAGTAGTTTTAATAGTATTTCATTAACTATTCATCGTTAACTATTTATTTGTGCTTTAACGTTAGATTGAGAGAACTCGTAAAAGAAGTAACCAAAGTGTGTATTTTATGGATACTAAACAAGGAACAATATGTGTTGTGGATTCGACTTTTGATGTAGCACTTTGGTTTTCAGATAAAGCACTCGAACAAAACGAATATTTGCAACCACAAAAATTACATCGCCTGCTTTACTTGGCTCAGGGCTTTTATGTAGTTGCCTTTGAGGGTTGTAAGCTAATGCCAGCAGTATTTATCGCAGAAGAGATGGGTCCTATAGAACCAAATATATATAGGGCATTTGCAAAGGGTCGCCCAAATATGGAATCTGAGGTTCTTCTCCCAGCGGGCGTGGAACAATTCCTCTCCAATATTTGGGAGCGCTTTGGGCGTAAAACGTCAGATAGTTTATCCAAAATGTGTCAGGAAAGTCATGCGTTTAAACAAGCCTTGGTAAAGGGTGCCCGCACAGAAATTACTCTCAAAGATATGTTATTATCATTTGCGAGGGAAAAAAGTCTTCCCTTATCCTCTCAGATCAAGAAGCCAAAAATGATGCGCTCTCAGTCTGGACGACCTGTTGCTGTAAAAAACTGGGTACCAGGTTCGTAAAGAAAGTCGTCCACTTAATTTTTTTGCAACAATTAGCTTGAGAATTAACCTAGAAAAGATCCTACATCAAAGCATATATGTGAATTGAGTTCACGTAATTGTATACAGAAAACATCACAGATTCTTTTCTTTCGAAGTTACCTGCAATTAAAAAAAATAACTGACGTATCAATAAACCATATAAGATATAGGTTCTTAAGACCTAATACTCGATCTTTAGAATTTCTAATTTGTCATCCCCATTTGGTGTTTTCATTGTTACGACTTCTCCGTCCCAAGCCTTCATTAGTGCTTGAGCAACCGGCGAGATCAAGCTGATTTCATTTTGCTCCTGACGCGCTTCATCAACACCAACGATTTTAACTTTATATTTTATATTCTTAGAGTTTTTGTAAGTGACAGTTGCCCCAAAAAAAACCTGTGCGTGATTCTTCTGTTTTTCGGGGTCTACTACTTCTGCATTGTCCATACGCTTTATTAAAAAACGCAAGCGGCTATCAATTTGGCGTAATTTTTGTTTGCCGTAGATATAGTCACCATTTTCTGACCTATCACCATTGCTTGCTGCCCAAGATACTGTCTCGACTATTTTTGGGCGTTCTATTCTTTTTAAAAAGGTGAATTCAGCCTGAAGGCGCTCTAAACCCTCAGGTGTGATGTAATTTTTTGTGTCTTTAGACAAGTTATTGGGCATGGCTTTATATTTTTATTAGACATAACTTTTTTGAGAAGTGATACTTCTCTGAGTTATTTATAAAAAAAGAAAAACTACGAGATATACACTTAACAATATAGTTACCCACTGAACCATTGAGCTTAGTGCTGTTGTCTTTACCAGAGTTCCAATTATTTTCAAGTAGCGTAGTATTACCCTCTTATATAATGAAAGCTGTTGACCTAAAGAGTGCTTAGATTTTGTGATTGTAGATCCTAGCACTTTTATCAAAAAACTATTCAATTCAACCCCGACGTATCTGTAAAACCAGTCGAAATCAAGTGAGATAGTCAAGGTCCGCTTCATCATTGGCAACATAATGAAAAAAGCTAATCCCGAAAATAGCAAAAGTTGTAGCATTTTAATGACATGATCAGCAGTATAGGGTAANTAATCTACTTGGTACGGTAGCAACGCATACAATAATTCAGGTAGTATCCCGAGGGCAATACATAAGATAGCCAAAATGACCATCGCAATACGCATGTTCTTTGGTGGCTCTGGTGGGCGAAGTCCCGAGTCTTTTTGGAAAAATACAAACCAAGGAAATTTGATCCCAGCGTGTAGGAAAACTCCAGCTGAGGCGGCAGTTAAAGACAGCCATACAATCAGTAGCTGCCCATTTGCTGCTGCTTGGGAGATCAAAGACTTGGAGATAAATCCAGAAGTTAGGGGAAAAGACGAAATAGACAGTGCCCCGATGGTGCCACATACCATAGTCAACGGCATGGTCCTAAAAAGACCACCAAGATCAGTACACTTGCGTTTGCCAGTTGCATATAGGACAGAACCGGCACTCATTAATAATAAGGCTTTGTATATGATGTGGGTGAAAGCATGAGCAGCTGCTCCATTTAGTGCCATTTCTGTACCAATGCCAATGCCGGTAATCATAAAGCCTACTTGGTTGACAATTGAATAAGCGAGGATTCTCCGCATATCATTTTCTAAAAGAGCATAGATGATGCCGTAGAAAATCATGTACAACCCAATATATATAAGTGCTTCTTCACCGGGGAACCCTCTTATCAATACATAAACAGCAGTTTTTGTTGTAAACGCTGATAGAAAAACAGCACCAGAATATGAGGTTTCGGGGTAAGCATCGGGAAGCCATGCAGAAAAAGGGGGTGCTCCTGCATTTAGTAGAAAACCAATCAGGATCAGCCAGCTTGCCGGACTAGAAGTATGCAGTTTTGTAAATTCAATAGACCCGGTACTAGCTTCCAACCAAACGATTCCTGCCATGAGAATGACACCGCCAAACAAGTGTATTATTATGTAGCGCATTGAAGCCTTGTAAGCTGTGGCAGTTTTGGCAGACCAAATTATTAGTGTTGATGCAATAGCCATGCTTTCCCAAAAGATAAAAACTGTTATCAAATCACCTGCCATTGTTACGCCAACAGCACTTCCTGCGTAGATGAAGGCAGCTACAAGCTCAATAATGCTTTTCTGATTTATGGCATAAAGGCCACCAACAGCAGCCATAATTGTAAAGATGGTTGCAAACAATCGACTTAGGGCATCTAACCTTATGGGTATTAGGTTATAATCAAGAAATGTGATAGTGAGTTCGCTTCCTAAATCGTATGACCAAGTTTGATAAAGAGCAAGGAGTGGAAGTCCTACAAGCAAAAAAGGGCGTAAGTATTTGCTTACAAATGGAAAAGTAAAAGCACCTAATATGAGAATAAAAGATGGCGCTAGAAACAAGCTAAACATGTTTGTCCCCAGATTCATCTTTGTCACTATAATAAGTATCAGAACGCTTAACTAATAATCCCAATACTTTCGCTACAATAACCATTAATGCACAACTAAAAAAACCATACCATGCATAAAACCCAAATGTACTATCGATGATAAAATAAGGGTGTGGCGTGATTAAAAAATCTGCAAAAATTAAAATAACAAGTAATAATAATCCACCTTTCCACAGATTTTTAATAGTTTTGGGATGAACTAACCAATGTGACTCTGTAGCTTTTTTCGATTCTTTGTTCATTATCAGTCTCAAATTAATTTCTGGGTAAGTTCAAGGAATAGTCTAGGAAAAAAGAACAAAAGAACGGTTGCTCCCGCAGTAATACTAAGGGCTATTATGATAGCCATAGGCGCCTCTCCAAGTTGGTCGTTACTAGTATTAATTCCTTTTTTGAAGAAGGCAGCGTATATAATGGGTAAAAGATAACCAGCATTCAAAATAGTACTTAGCACCACAACAACAACTGCTAGTACATGCTCATTATCGAATGCCCCATGTAAAATGTACCATTTTGAGATGAAACCAGCAGTTGGGGGCACGCCGATCATGGAAAGTGCGCCAATAGCAAATGCCCCCATAGTCCATGGCATTTGTCTGCCTACGCCATCAAGCTGACTAACTTCTGTTTTATGAGTAACTGTATAAATTGAACCAGCAGCAAAGAAGAGCGTTATCTTGCCAAAAGCATGTGCTGCTATGTGTAATCCAGCACCTATGATAGAGAAAGGTGCTAATATGGCAGTTGCCATCACGACATATGAGAGTTGACTTATTGTTGAATAAGCAAGCCTCCGCTTGAGGTTATTTTGACGAAGTGCAATTATCGATGCTGTTAAAATAGTGAATCCAGCGATGTAGGTGAGCCAATTCGAAATTTCCAAATCTGATAAAAAATCAAATCCAAAAATATAAATTACTACTTTAACTACAGTAAAAACGCCGGCCTTAACTACTGCAACAGCATGTAATAGGGCACTAACTGGTGTCGGAGCTACCATTGCTGCTGGTAGCCAACGGTGAAAGGGCATCAGCGCTGCTTTGCCGATTCCAAACATGTAGAGTGCTAGGAGAATGCTGACGGTCACCTTCGATGCTTTGCCCTCAAGAATGCCACCTGGTATGAAGTTCAGGGTTCCAGCGATAAGCCAAGTCCAGATAATCGCCAGAAATAGTAAACCAATGGATGTAGCTAACAGTATTCCTAAATAGATGCGCCCTCCTTGTTTGGCTTTATCAGTACCCGCATGGGTAACCAAAGGATATGTACTTAAAGTTAGAACTTCGTAAAACACAAATAACGTTATCATGTTGTCTGAGAAAGCAATGGCAACTGTGCAGGCAAGTGCAAGTGAGAAACAAACATAAAAGCGTGTTTGATTTTTTTCATTGTTAGCACGCATATAGCCGATTGAATAAAGTGAATTAATTATCCAAAGAAAGCTAGCTATCATAGCAAATAAAAGTCCAAGCGGTTCGACACTAAAGGCTATGCTGAGGCCGGGCAGCATCTCGCCAATAATAATAAAAGGTTTGCTGTCACTCATCGTATGCGGATAGAGAGATACCACTAAGCCAAACAAAGCCGTTGCCGTAACCAACGTGGCAGTTTCACGTAAATTTGGCCAACGGCCACAGAAAGCAATCAGCACAGACCCAACAATGGGTACGGTTAATGCGGCTAGAAGGGTTTCTTCTGAGCTCACTTCGACTCTCCCTGCAGCAGATTTTCAGCAGCATCAAGTGCCATACTTAGAGTAGTTGTTGCATCAACACCAAAATAGATACTGGCTAATGCTAAAATCCACAAGGAAAGTAGCATTGATAGTGGTGCCTCTCTAATATTGATATTTTTTTCATGGGCAGGTTTGAGGTAGGCAGCTTCTACAAAACGCCATACGTATATAATTGCAATTAGTGAACTTAACACAATCAATATAGCTAGCGGCCACATATTTAGCTCTAGTGCTGCTCGCACAAGATACCACTTTGATATAAAACCAGCAGTCATGGGGATGCCAATCAGGCCAAGCCCGCCAATTACAATAGGTGCCGTAGTCCAAGGCATGCGATAGCCAAGCCCATTTATATCTCTGATAGAAACACCAGCTCGTAGGGCAATACAACCCAAGCCCATGAAAATAGCGCATTTAATTATAGCATGATTGAATAAATGTATAACACTAGCTGCCAAACCTATTTGCGACGCAAAGCTCAGTCCAAGTATGATATAGCCAATTTGGGCAACACTTGAATAAGCAAACATTCGCTTCAAATTTTCCTGAAAAATAGCAGTTATTGAAGCAACAAACATAGCAATAATAGCAAGCGCCATCATTGAGTACTGCAAACTCAAGTTTTCTAAAATATTGACCTCGCCAAAGAGTGTAAAAACAATCCGAATTAGGACATATGCTGCTACTTTGNTCGCTGTTGCTGCCAGAAATGCTGTAACAACGCTGGGCGCATAGGTATATGCGTTGGGCAACCAAAGGTGGAGAGGAAACATCGCAAGTTTTAAGCCAATACCAACAGTCAAAAATGCCAATGCTGTGTGAATGGTGCGGCTATTTGAGATGCTGGGGATCAAGGCCGCTAAATCAGCCATGTTTAAGGTTCCAGTCATCATGTACATCAGGCCAACGCCAATGATGTAAAATGTAGCGCCAATGGTGCCCATAATTAGGTAACGGTACGCTGCGGTTAGTGCGCGTTTATTACGTCCTAAGCTAATCATCACGTATGAGGACAATGATGATATTTCCAAGAAGACAAAAAGATTGAAAACGTCACCGGTAATTACTATTCCTAGCAAGCCAGATAGGCAAAGAAGAAACATAGCATAAAATAGATAAATGCGGTCTTCTGGTATTTCTGCTTCAACGCTACGTTTTGCGTAAGTAATTACTATGGAGCCAATGGCCGAGACGATGATAAGGACAAAACTCCCTAACTTGTCCAGAACATACTCAATGCCCCATGGTGCGGCCCAACCACCTATCCGATATGTAATTTTACTAGCTTCATCAACCTGAAAGAGGAGAGCGATAGAAATGCAAAAGGTGATCCACGAGACTGTTAGCGTCACTATCCAAACGGCGTATACGTTTCTGATAATCAAAACGACGGGGGCCATGATTAATGGTAGTATTACCTGCAAAATTGGAAGCTGAGCGCTGATCAAGTTAGCTCCGTTTCATCTTTTCCTGGATCTTCGGCCTCTATCGCCTCGATTTCATCTTCTTCGATAGTGCCAAAAGTATCCTTAATGCGAACTGTGAGTGCCAGCGCTAATGCGGATGTTGAAACGCCGACGACTATTGCTGTTAAAATCAAAACATGTGGCAAGGGATTGGAATAGAGCTCATGGTTATCAAGAAGTACTGGAGCAGTAGCTCCTTTGAGCTTGCCCATAGAGATATAAAAAACAAATACTGAAACTTGAAAAACATTCAATCCAATAACTTTTTTTATCAAATTATTTTGAGAAATTACCATGTAGAAACCCATCATCATTAAAAGGATGACGATCCAGTAATTGAAAAGTCCGGCTACAGTTTGCATAGTCATTCTTCTTTTTCAGTGCGTAAACGGCCGTCAAAAATTAGGAAAATGGTAATCATGGCACCAGCAACCGTCATACCAACACCAAATTCAATTAGGTTTATGCCAAGATGTTGACCAGCATGGGCGTCTTTTGACAGCATAGAATAATCTAGGAAATCTCCACCTAGGATCATAGTGATGACACCAACACCTGCAAAAAGAAGAATTCCAGATGCCAACATCAAACGAGTTAGCCATGCAGGAGCAACTTTGCGGGCATTGTCAACTCCAAAAATCAAAGCATAGAGAATGAAAGCTGAAGCAAAGATCACTCCTGCTTGAAAGCCACCACCCGGACCAAAATCTCCATGAAATTGAACATAAAGCGCAAATAACATGATTGGTGGTATAAGGAGTTTGGATACAACACGTAATATGGAAGTCTTGGTTAGCATCAGTCTATCTTTGTTTTCTTTTTACGATTGCGGGAACGTCCAATTAAAGCCATCACTCCCACGGCAGCAGTAAAGATAACAGCAACTTCGCCGAGTGTATCATAACCCCTATAGCTAGCTAGGACTGATGTGACAATATTTGGCGGGCCTACCTGATCTCCTGAGTTCTCAATATAATAACGACCAACATGGTGGTGAACTGGTGCTGCAGGATCACCGTATGGCGGCATATCAAGTGTTCCATATACGAGCAAAATACCAGTAATAAAGACAATGAGTATTGGTAAAGAATCTATTTTTTTACGCTCTTTATCCCTTCGTGTGGTTAAAGCGAGAGTACCAAGCATTAAAACAGTTGAGATTCCTGCACCGACAACCGCCTCCGTGAAAGCCACATCAACCGCATCCATTACGACGTAAAGCACAGCAGCTAACAGGCTATATATACTAGACATCATTACGACGGCGAACAGGTTATGAATGCGAAGAAGCAAATAAGCTGTAACTGCCATAAAGGACAAAAGAAAAATAACGATTATGTCTTCGATAACTATTTCTCCGCTTTTTTTGATTTTTTCAATGAGGCAGGCTTTTTTACCTCGGGTTTTTTATTGTCAACCAGTGGTTTTAATCCAGAATCAAGGGCTGCACGGGCAAGAGCATGTGTTGTCGTTGGACTGGTAAACATCAGAAAAAGAAGAATTAAAAATAATTTGATGGAAACAATTGTAAATCCAGCTTGCAGGAACATACCGAAGAACAGCATTGTTGTGCCCATGGTGTCAATAATACCAGCGCCGTGCATTCTGCTAAAAACGTCAGGTAACCTGAGTATGCCAATCGCACCTATTAGTAAAAAGGAAGAGCCAATAATTACGAGAAGCCAACTGATAAGATCGATAAATATTTCCATCAGATGTCACCGGGGTCGTTATTAGGTAGGGGAGGTGCCAAATCCTTAAAATGCACAAATTTTGAAACTGCAATTGTGCCAATAAAATTAATAAGAGCATAGACCAGGGCGATATCGAGAAAATCAGGCCGTTTTGTCAAAAAACCATATACTGCAATTAACAACATTGTGAGTGTGCCAAAACTATTTGCAGCTAGTATTCGATCATAAACAGTAGGACCTTTAAAAGCTCTAACGAGAACAAGTAGCATTGTAATTAAAATAGCTAGGGCAGCAGCGCTAAACATTTTTATTACTCTTTACAGTATTATTAGCAGGGCCCTCCACGGAATGGACCCTTCGATCCATTTCACCACTCAACAACCCTTCTTCTGCCGATTTAGTAAGCGAGTGAACGCCCATTGCGCCGTTTTCTAGGCTAAGGGTTACAGTCCCTGGTGTTAGAGTGATTGAATTAGCGTAAAAGACGTGACCTAGCTCTGTTACTTGAGTGGCATTAATTCGTATCACCTTTGGAGTAATTGGCATATTTGGCGACAGGATTACACTTGCAACATCTATGTTAGCTCTCACAATTTCTCGCGCTAACCAAGGCCAATACAATAGCGCTCTCCAGCTAATATGGATAGGGTGTCCTTCTCGGTCAATTACGTCCATACGGTTAGCAAAGGTAACAACAACGACTATTGAACACAGACCAAGTGTAAGCAACCACCCCTCTAATATGCCAGATAATAGCAACCATAAAAGGCCTAAAACGCTACCTAAGCTTAGTGCGTGTAACACTTTTTAACTCCCTTCAGACTAGTCTTTTTTCAAGAAAAATAATAAATCTATAGCAATGAGTGAGCTAGAAAAAAAACATATTTATTTAAAAAACTCGTTTTTTTGTAAAACAGGCAAACTTTACCCGTATGTGGTGCTTTTTTTACAAACTGTAGTTTGTTGTTCAATTTTAGTACAAATATTTATACAGATATCAACACATTTGCATGCAAGTGAACAAAAATCGACCTTGTATAAAGTCTCCAAACTTTCAATAGTTACGTCTTCTGTAAGACATAATTTTTTGGTGGAAGTTGCTAAAAGCGCTTCACAGCGCCAAAGAGGCTTAATGGGTCGTCAAAAGTTACTTCTAGATCGTGGGATGTTATTTGATTTTGTGCTTCCTCAGAAAATTAACATGTGGATGAAAAACACACACATACCACTCGATATGCTCTTTATAGATGAATTTGGGAAGATTATTACAATAGTATCCAATACTGTGCCAAACTCAGAAACTATAATTTCTTCGCCTCACCTAGCACGGGCAGTTCTTGAGTTAAATGCTGGTACTATTTCTCGTCTAAAAATTAAAGTTGGAGACAAAATTATTCACCAAATATTCCAACCAGAAAATTACAATAATTTGTTTGAAAAGGATTGATACATAGTATGGTGGGGAGAGCCGGGTGTTTTTTTTAATCCTCAGCGCTCTGAATGGAGGATTTCCTCTGATAGGTTCGTGCTAAGACTAAATTTCGGTTTATTCAGTATTATCTCTGTTGCTCCTTGTGCTTAATTAGGGTAAATCATCAATAGTCGTATACAAAAATATTTTTGCCGAAAATTATTTTGTTGGCAGAATTATTGCCTCATCAATTGAATGGTGATTGAGGAAATAGTAAAGTCCACTTATTTGCTGCTTGAATGGACGGGGCGTAGCGCAGTCTGGTAGCGCATTCGGTTTGGGACCGAAAGGTCAGAGGTTCGAATCCTCTCGCCCCGACCAATTAAAAATAGTGACTTAGCAGGCATGTGCCTCTTTTTGATTTTTTCTTTCAGCGCAGATTGAGCAATAACCAGAAAAATTTCATCTCCAAAAAAAACTTTGACAGTCAGGCTTGTAACTATGAACCTTTGTTCCAAAAAGAATGAATTTNGTGGTCATCTGATTAAACTACATATCGTAGATAACAATTCAAGTGTAAGCCCTTTGAACATTAGTTTAGTGGCAGCTGTTGAGCCTGAAATATTGATCTAAGCAAATTAATTGTATGAGATGTTTATTTATCCCTGATATGTTGGTAATTGATTAATACAATTTTGTTACATGTTTACATTGCTACTGGTTATAAAACCTAATGTCTAACAAACCCTGCATTATGATTATCGGCGCACCNCGCAGCGGCACATCACTTACTTCTGCAGTTTTGAGCGCCCACAGTAATATGTCTATACTAGATGAAGATTTCCACGGTGCTGCTCTACGACTGCTCGGAACAAAAATACCTGGCAACAAACTTTGCACTCCTAATCAAATTGATTTTCACCGTCGCTGGCAGAAATTTTACAAATTGTTTAGGCTTAATGGATACCTGCGAAAGCGTCTAGGATATCAGTTCCCGAGATCCCGTTTGAGCTTAATCGACTACGCTAAAGAAAAGCATTTAAAGGTTTTATGTGTTATTCGCGATCCCATCCGCTCGGTCCAAGCAATATCCAAACGCGAGCGAGTTTCTGAGAGAATCAGCTGCAATTACATAGAAAAAACTTTCAGTATATTTGATAGAGTACTATCAGAAACTTACATGGATGCAGCTTTTATTAGTTTTGATAGACTGATCTCTGAGCCAGAACAACAGTGTCATAAAATTTGCGAATGGTTAAATTTGCCATACGAAAGTGCTATGTTAGATGGTCCAATTTTGAATCAAAGATACCCTTCTTCAGGTTTTGACATTACGAAGTCTGCCCAGAGCAAATACCCTGAAAGTATGGCCATAGCTGAAAGTTCAAGCTTACCCCATGGGAGAATGGAGAGAGTAATTGAACGATATAATGATTTCATGAACATAGCTCTTTAGTGCAGTATTCTAGCAATTAAATTAGGGTCATTTACTTATGACGAAGGTTTATCATCAAAGCTATCCAGTGTTTGTAACTCCAATCAAGCACAACACACAAACTAAGCTTAAGTCTTGTAGAATATTGTCGTTCTAAAAAAAACACTAGCAAAGCGTTTTTTTAGGGGGGGGTATGAACTAAAGTATCTTGTAATATTAATACTTTTGTCTGAAGCTATAAGATTTAGTTTGGGTGTATTTCTCCCCGGCGTATCTTTTTAACTAATGTATGCTGGGTAGCATCGGCTGATATGGGTAATTTGTTTTGATCCTGAAAGGAATAAAAGGTCTCCTAGAAAAGCAGTCAAATTAATCTTTTAACAATTAGTGCCGATACGTCATCTTCGCTACCAGCTCTGACAGCTTCTCGACAAAGCAAAGAACTTTTTTCGTTTTCGTTTGAAGATAGTATTTCGAAAATTTTGGTTTCAGAAAGCCAGTCTGTTACGCCATCTGATAGCAATATAAAAGTATCTTTTTTTTCATATTTGAGGGATAAAAAATGAGGTTTTGGTGTTTTAGTAACTCCACCAATACATTGCGTGATTATATTTTTGGGTTTTGTCTCATCATTGTCATCAATTGATAGAAGATTAATTTTTTTATTACTGATCAAATATGCTCGGCTATCTCCAACGTTGAATATTAGAGCCCTATTTTGACATAAAACTAATCCAACTATAGTTGTCGCCATTTGACAATTTAGATTTTGAGGTTTGACTACTAACTCAGCATGGGCAGCAAGAATTCCATTTAAAATATTAAAATCCTCAGCGCTTCTATCAAATAGCTCCACGATTATTTGAATTGTTTTTCTGCTTGCGAAAGCCCCATGGGCGTGCCCTCCAACACCATCAGCTAGTAGAAATAGCTTAGGTAAAATTGTTTCTGTAAAATTGGCAGCAAATGTATCGGAGATATTTTGATTATTTATCCAACCTAGAGCCCCAATTGAGTCTTGATTGCTCTCTCGCCTGGCACCCTTTTGACTGTGGGCGTCAACAGAGACTTCCTCAAATTTCATATTCCATTTACCCTTGAATTATTTCTAATTTTTCTGAACGAAATAGTAAATCTACAATTAGATAAATTTTTAGTATTTTGTTGGATTGATTTTAAAAAAACCATCCACAGAAAACTGAGACAGCCCTGATTTAAGTTAAATTTATCTGATACCTTCAGTTTGTTATTAAATCAGGGCCTCAGAAAGTCAACTTGTAGTTATTTCACTAGAGTTTTAGGTTCGTTTTATTTGCGATATTTTCAAGTGCACTTGAAAATATGTTATGAGTATATGGGTTGTCTTATTTACGAAAACTCAAAAACCAAAAAAGTCTGAAAGTTAGCAAGGGAAAGTGAAATGACGACTAATCGTGGGCGCATAAAATTTATTCGTGCAATGACCGAGTTAAATGAGATAAAGGAATATGACAGTGAGCTTATAAAAGAGTTACAAGAGGCTTTTTGTGAGGCTGTTGACGACTATATAATTTGGCATCGGACACAAAGTGTCCCAGATTTATTACTCTCTGACGAGCCAAAAGGTGAGCAACTTGATCCAGAAATGATGACTTGGTTGCAAAATATTTTTTTGGATTTGCTCGCTGGTCACAAAAGTCCATTCTTAGAACCCTCTAACCAAAGGCGGTCAGAATGACTGAGATATTTTGAGCTATAAAAATCATGAGCGAGCAAAGTGCATGCGCAGTATCAAAAGCCAAAATTGATAGATAACCCTATCAGGAGAGACTGTACATGCACAAATATCAAATTTTCTAAATGAAAAAATTATGATTGCGCAATTTTATTATATTATACAGCTCAAGTTTATTTCAAATTCGTCCAGTAAGTTGGGGACGAAATAAGTTCTGCGTGCGTGTAACTTTTAATTTGAAGGAAGGCTTTTTTAAATAACAAGCAAATAAGTAATTTTAAAAATTTTCACAATTTTTCTCGGTTATTTTTCTTACCATTTTTTAAATTAATTTGGCGTTGTTCCTCGATCACCTGATCTGGAAACTGGCTCATAAAACAACAACAAACCCCCTCATCAATCATGGTGCGAGGCCCATTTGGGTGGGAAATATGCTTGTAAACTCCGTGTTTATGATGATGTTCATGGTCATGATCATGAGAATGTTCATGATCATGAGAGTGCCCATGGTCATGGACAACTTCGTCGTCGTATGGATCTACTGATGGTTTGTATTCTGCGTGATGATGATGAATGTTGATATCACCTCTTTTGAGTCGGTCTTTGAATTTTTGCATATGATCGTGATCATTGGTATGCTTTCCTACTTTAGCTTCG
>PBDF01000003.1 GCA_002717285.1 Magnetovibrio sp. | reverse complement strand
AAACTAGATCATCTATGCCTGCTCGGCGTCCACTGTGTTCCCAGTCAAACCAACAGGTTTTATTATTCTTTCTTAGAATTCCATTTCCGAGCCGTGCATCCCATTTTATAAAACTTAACGGTTTAATCTCTAGTGCTTTGGATACTTTTCTGCGATCTAATTCTGGCGCACATAAGCCGGACATTTTAGAAATATTTGCAAGCACAGTTAGTTTTTCATCTTTCCATGTTTGATTTGTGCAAATTGGCTTCACCAATTTTTCAAAACCTATTTCTTGAGCATCCTTCTGTATACCAATTAGAGAAGATATTGCGTTGCAAGTTATCTTGAATGTTTTTTTTCTATCTTTTGCTTCTAAAGCCAGAGTTAGTCTCTCGCCATCAATATACTCTTGAACTAACCAATGACCTGATCTGTTCACTAACTTTGGTAGAGCACTGTTTTTGTTGGCAAGGCGCTTTAAAACTTCTGCTTCTAATTCCGCGTAGGCAAGATTATGTCGGAACGTCATAATAAATTTTTGTTTTTGATCAGTCGTAACTAAAAGCGTTTTGTTTCCAGTATTATCTCTATTTCTAAGCCCTGGATGAGAAAAACTTTGAGCCCTCATTCCAGTAAGATTCCAAAATTGGTCTTTAATTTGTGAGTCTTCGCCCATTTCCTTTATTCCAACATAATATTGAACTTTTTTGAAAAAATTCACATAAATCAGTTATCAAAGTATCCTCTGAATCTTAATCACAGTTGACTTAATGGAATATGAAACTTAATTTTCGTATTAATTAATTTTTTAAATTAAAAAAAATTTCAATGATAAAGAAAAGTCCCGCCCTACTTGATTAAGCACTGGCGGGACTCATTTAGGCTATGTTTGTGTCATCCCATCCCTGCAGAAGGGTCGACATCTTGAGAGTCACTAACTTCTTCCCCCTCACCAGTATTATTAAAGTCTTGTTCAAGACTTGCACCTGAACCAACTCCTCCACCTTGCTCAGTTGCCCCATCCATGGCGGCGCCAACAGCAATATCGTCTTGATTAGGCCCCTCATGGTTGGTTTCGGGTGTATTTTGATCTCCACCTATCGAGTCCTCAAGTTCTAAAAAACCTCCATCATCTGCCAATGCATATGGGTCTGGCATTACAAAGTCATCGTTCATTGGAATATGATCATAACCACCTTCTGGAGGCATCATATCAGTACCAGCACATGCACCATCCATTGGAGGAGCTTGACATGCATCAGCTGGACATGTTTCAGGTTGGCCCGGTTCAACTACGGGACCCCCAGCCGCATCAGTAGGTAACATATATGTATCAGATCCTGGAGGGCCCATCATTTCTGCACCAATATCATGACAACCCATCCCAGCGTCACCCATAGCTTGGCCCATGTCGCCCATGGCGTCCATGATAGGACCAGGAACCTCCATACCTGGAGGCATCATCATATCGATACCATCTTGCATCATGGCCCCCATATCACCACCACTTGCATCTGCTGGTGCCATATGCATGGCTGGACCGACGGCAGCACCGACCATATCGCCCATGGCATCAAATATTTCTGGTGACATACCCAAGTCTTCCATGATTGGACCCATTATATCACCCATGGTTGCGAAAGCGTCAGCAGGACTCGCACCATCTGCAATAGCGGTAGTCATAGCCTCCATACCGGTTCCCATGGCATCAGCAAAACCCTCTGGGTTAGCACTTACCATGTCAATAACTTCAGCCGGCATTTGTGGCATTGGCATTGGAAACATAGTCATTGTATTCAACTCCTAATAAATTTTTAAAAAATTTAAGTCTTAATTACGTGGCCTATAATAAATTTTCCCTTTGCGGACAGGACTATTGAAAACTATCTCACCTATTTTATTTTTTGTATGTGACAAAGGTCACATTTTTTTTATTTTCTGTAAAGAACCCAAAACTAGATACCTGTGAATAAAATTGAGTCCAAAAACACTTGATGGGCACTATAAACTCCCGTAACCAATTGAGAGCAAATAAAAAAATTAATCCTGATCTCACAAAAAATAACTCATCCCATTGACGTAGGTAACCAGAATTGTTAGTTAAAATGTTAAAATTGGAGCAAATTATTTGCATTACACAATTAAACTACTAAAAAAGTTTACTCTACGCAAAAGCGTAGTTGTCTTCACTTGCTTTTCAACTATCAGCTTGTCGACCAATCTTCAAGCTGCGCCTTTGTCAGATTTGTTGCCTGAATTCCTAAATAATAACAATCAAATCAAAGCAGCCAAGTCAGACGTTATTGCAGCGAAGGAAACCGCAGTTGCTGCCAAGGGCGGCTGGTACCCGAGCCTCAGTTCGACTTTTACATACGGTAACGAACAGCAGCAAAAGCCGACAGGGGACGATACCAACATGGTTTCGCGCCAAGCCACTTTGACAATAACTCAGCGCTTATGGGACGGTGGTGCAACCAGTTCAGCAATACGCACAGCTAACCTATCAAAGCTACAATCTGAGGCAATACTCAAGACGACCAAATCTAGTCTTTTGTTAAGAGGCTTTACTGCATACATGAATGTTATTCGTGCCGCTGAAAGCCTCAGATTTGCTAAACGCTCAGAATCCAACATCAAAAAACAAACTGAGCTGGAGGATGCACTTGTTAAACGAGGAGCAGGTTTTTCTACCGACGTCCTTCAAGCCAAAGTTCAATTTTCTGGGGCTCAAGCAAGGCGAGTTCGTGCTCAGGGCGGATTAGCCCTCGCTACCAATGCTTACCGTGCGGTTTTTCTGAAAGACCCTGGGCCAATTGATGAAATGGTCAAACCAAAATTACCAACTGATCTCATTCCAACAACAATCGAAGAAGCTGTTAGGGTCGCATTAAGGAATAATTCTTTTTTAATTTCAAACAATTTGACCAGTCAAATTGCAATGGAGGCCGTGAAATCTGCACGTGCCAGAGAGTATATGCCAACAGTTGATGGTATAGTCGACTTCAACCACAAGAGAGATGTTGGCGCCACTTGGGGCACCCAGCAAGAAATATTTTCTAAAGTGCAAATGAGTTTTCCATTTAATCTTGGATTTACTGCAATTAACACCCTCAAGGCAACCTCAGAGGTCCAAAATGCAGCCAATTATCGTTATGCCGATGCTAAGACCTCAATCGAAGAAGCTACCCGAAATGCCTGGGAGCAACTTAAAACAGCAAAACTCAATGCTGAAATGCTAAAAAATCAAGCTAATATTGCCTCTGAATTCCTAGTTTTTGCCCGAAAAGAACGCAAACTTGGCCGGCGATCACTATTGGACGTTCTTGGTGGAGAAACCGCCCTGATCAATGCCAGTTCAGACTCAGCTTCAGCAAACATTGATATTGCAATAGCAACCATAGCCCTGCTCGATACTATGGGTGCTCTGACTGAAAGTGCGCTCTCTCGCTAACGTGCTGTTATAATGAACGAGGCCAAAAACCATTCCAGAATAGATATATAAAGTTGATTATGTTTCATCTAAAAGTTAAAAATTTCGTGAATGGGAAGAGTGTGAAGTCCTTGCTTTTGATTAAATAAAATAGAGATATAAATTTGGCCCAACCTATCACATTCTCTGACGACAAAGCATTTGACAACATACTTGTGCTCCAGGCACACGAGGGTGAACTATTGACTGTACCTGGAGAGTCTTGGTTACTCAAGGCGGACTTTAAACCCCAAGGACATGATCTTCTTCTTACAAGTTCTGATGGGTCACAAGTGCTAATAAAGGACTATTTTAACCTTAACAATCCACCTGATTTGGTAACAGACTCAGGTGGCTTAATACCAGCTGAGCTTGCTGTCCAACTGGCTGGACCTTCCTCCCCAGGACAATTTGCTTTACTTGAAACTGGCCCCTTTGCCCAACTCGCTCAAGCATCTGAGTCTATTGGCCGGGTCGAAGCAATCGATGGTTTAGTCGAAGCCATAAGAGTTGACGGCACAACTATCACTTTGGCAGAGGGAGATGATATATTTCAAGGAGACACAGTTGTTACTGGTAAAGGTGCCGCCATTGGTATCACTTTTGTCGATGACACCATTTTTTCCTTGGGTGAAGATGGCCGAATGGTAATTGATGAAATGGTTTATGACCCTGCATCACAGGAAGGGACATTCAACGCTAATCTTGTTCAGGGTGTCTTCACATTTGTAAGCGGCGAGATTGCAAAGACTGGTGTTGATGCAATGACTGTGACAACACCAGTTGCAACCATAGGCATTCGCGGAACCAAAGTGGCTGGTAGGGCAGCCCAAGAAGGCGCTGACAATACAATCTCACTNTTGCCTGAAACCCTTCCTGATGGCACCCAAGTTGTTGGCCAACTTGCTGTGTCAAATCAGTCCGGAGGTCCACCAGTTGTGTTGAGCTCACCTGGTGCAACAATGCAGGTAAAGAGTGCCTTTTCTACTTTACCCCCTCCTGTGGTATTTAGCCCCGAACAAATTCAACAAAATTTTGGTTCCACTCTTACTATGCAAGCTTCAACTGAAGTGGCCAAAGCAANTAATGACGCTTCTAAAAATGCTGCAGAGGCTGAAGAAGCAAAAGCTGAAGCAGATCAAGCTGCAAAAGAAGCAGAGGAAGCCGAAGCAATAGCAGAGACAGCAGAGGAGGAAGCAAAAGTGGCTGAGGCTGAGGCAGAGGCGGCAGCAACAGAAGCAGAGGTAGCAGCAATTGAGGCTGAAGCTTTGGCTGCCGAGGCTGAAGCAGTTGGTGACGCTGAATTGATTGCCGAAGCTGAAGCAAAATCGGCTGAGGCTGAAGCCCTAGCAGTTGAGGCTGCAGCAAAAGCTGAAGAGGCTGAAGCCCAGATTGCAGAAGCTGAAGCTCAGATTGCAGAGGCTGAAGCACAAGAGGCCAAGGCGATAGCTGCGAAAGCTGAAGCAGAAGCAAAAGCAGTTGAAGCTGCAGAAACTGATGCTATTGCTATCCGTGCTTCACAAAATTTACAAATCCAAAACGAGGCATTTGCCCAATTTGGTGGACCTGTTCCTCCGGGAACAGAAGATGATTCCCCCCCCGATGGAGAGGTGCCACCTGATGGAGAAGCGCCACCTGATGGTGGGCCACAGGGTGAAGGCGGACCAAGGCCCACAGAGGGTGAGCCACCGGCAGGTGAGGGGCGACTCGATGAAACAGGTGAAGCTCCAGCTGAAGGTCCTCTTGACGAAGAGGCTGAAGCATTAGCAGAGGCGACAGCAATAGAGGAAGGTGCTGTTGGGCCAGAAGGCGATATCCCACAAGATATTGCTTTAACTCCAGAAGGAGCAACAGATCAGTTTGATGGCGACTTGGGTGGCCAACCCCCACCAATTGACGGAACCTTTGGTGATCAGGAAGGTAGTTTTGCTGGGGAAAATCCCGAAGGTGATATTGACGCATTTGGCGGCGAAATTACCCCATTAGGTGAAGATGGCCCCCCTGCTGGCGACATTGCCGCATTTGGCGCCGATGGACCTGGGTTAAACGNCGACGCACCCGGATTTGGCGGTGACGCACCAGGGTTTGACGGTGACGCACCCGGGTTTGGCNGTGACGCACCAGGGTTTGGCGGTGACGCACCCGGATTTGGCGGTGACGCACCAGGGTTTGGCGGAGATAGTCCTTCTTTTGCTAGTGGAGGAACACTCAGTCCATTCGGCGGTAGCAGTATTTTTGGAAGTGGTGGCAATATGTATGGCGGTGAAGGTAATATGTTTGGCGGTGGTGGTGATATGTATGGCGGCGGCGGTGATGCATTTGGCAGCGGAGTTGTCATGTATGGCGGCGGTGGCGATGACATATTTGGCGGCGGTGGTGACATATTTGGCGGTGGCGGCGACATATTTGGCGGTAGCGGTGATTCATTTGGCGAGGGAGGTGACTTTTTTGGAGGTGGAGATGGAAAGTTTGCTGCTTTCGACCCACTTGCAGGACAACGATTTGACGAAGTTGTCCAATACTATTACGATTACTACTTCGATAATACCTCAGAAGAAGTTTCAGCCACCGTAGACTATGAAACCCTCTCCTTAACAGCTGGCTCAGGTGGCTCAACTTATAATTGGACAACTAACCTTAGCAATAATGGCACGACAATTAGTGCATCCAGCATAGGGAAAAACCAATTCCTGAGTGGAACGATTACAGACACTCGACTAACCGGTGCTGATGACACAATTGGCGTTTTTGAATTCACCGGGGCCAGTTTAGGTTCTAATGACATTATTGTCGGCGAAACCTCTGATACAACAATCGAGGAATGGGCCGCATCTGCACTCTCTACTGTTGATCACTATGATGGAGACAATTTGGTATTCATCATGTACGATGATGGTTCAGTTACAAGCACGGCAGCAATATTAGAATTTACAGGAGACTCAACCACAACGGGAATTACTTCATCAGAACTTGATTTAATTGCTGTCGCAGATGTTGCTCAAGATAGCATAACCTTTGATAACATAGTATGACTTTTCTCAATTAGTGATTACCTAAACACACTCTCGTTTAGGGACTAATTTTTCTTGTTAGCAATATAAACAAATCCAATTTTATCAGAAAAAATTTATAAGTTTACATTTCTCTTTTTAAGCTGTCAGCAAACGTAAAAGTGATGCACTTTTTATATTACATCACAATTCAATGAACAGAATGTAGTTGTCAAATTTAACACTTGGAAGAAAAACTAATGTCCCCGTAAAAAGCAATGGCCCGAGATCCAGAATTATCTGTATCGGTCATTATAGCAACTGCATCAGCTTGCTTTACATCACTGCCAAAAAAGCGTTTGAAATCACGCCGCACGTTCCTGGTTTGCTGTGTCCACTGCCCAACTTTCTCGAGACCGCTCTGTACAGAGATATTTATAGAACTCATCGTATGTGCGTTTTTCCATGCTGAGCCTTTTGGGAGCCCATTTGACCAAACATAATTTAATGCACGCGTTTTCCAGAAAAATACACCACCAGAAAATATCACGTATACACGTACAGGAAAATCGTCGCCACTCTTGGTTGTCTCATCCAAACCTTCGAGAACTCTATCCACTTTCCAAGACCANGTCAGACAGGGTTTTTTTGCTAAATCTACTGTAATTTCACGATACAAACCAGAAGCGCTGTCATTGCTGTCAGCCATGAGAACCATCTCCTTATCACCTTTTACTAATTTGTAAACGGTGGTGTTCTTGAATGACTTTTCTTTCCACCCTTTCAAGCTTCCCGCCCTAAAGTTTCCTACAACCAAGTCCGCCTCTTTAGGTGCAGATGAAGAAAGGCCAATACCCATTAAAATAGAAAAAAATGGCAACCAAATTGCTCCAAACTTAATTTTTGGCTTAGTGACCATTTTCTAATTTTTTTTCTGACCAAAATTTCAAATGCTTGTACTTTTTTTAATATTCTAACTTTCGCAAAAATACATTATTCCTCGAGATATAGAATAACTAATTCCTTAAACCTATATGTAAGGCACTATGTCCAGCTAGTATTAGACAAAAAAACAAATTCATATTTAAAGTTGGAGAATATATTAATGAGTACAAGTTGCTAATTATTTTTTGAACACATGTAAACTCCTATCGTAATTATTTATGAGCGGATACACAAAAAACGAGATTATAACTTTTTGGAAAGACTTAAATTTATGACTAATGACGTTGCCATTCACTGGTTTCGACAGGACTTACGTTTATCAGATAATCCTGCGCTTACCGCTGCATCAAAACATCAAAATGTATTACCGATATATATCTACGATGATGATCTAANTGTAGAAGACCAAATGGGCGAAGCTAGTTTATGGTGGCTTAACCACTCATTGAAATCCCTCAACACTTCCCTTGATGGCAAGTTATCAATTTATCAAGGAAACTCTATTGATGTTTTAATAGACATTATAAAAAGTCACGACGTTAATGCAATTTATTGGAATCGATGTTACGAGCCTTGGCGCATCGACCGTGATTCTAAATTAAAATTGCTCTTAAAAGATTATGGCATAAAAGTTGAGAGCACAAATGGGTCACTACTCTGGGAGCCATGGTCTGTCAAAAAAGATAATGGCAAGCCCTATAGGGTATTTACTCCCTTTTATAGAAAAGGGTGCTTGAAAGCTGAGCCCCCTCGAGAGCCTTTACCAATGCCCAGTAACACGAATTATATACATGATAAAAAGAAATCTCTTAGCATTGACCAACTCGAGCTGTTGCCAAATAACCCATGGGACACAAAGCTTTCTTCATATTGGAAAATTGGAGAGATTGGGGCACATAAAAGTTTTCAAAAATTCATAGATGTGGGACTTAACCAATACAAAGATGGGCGAAATTTACCGGCTATGCCGTACGTCTCAAGAATTTCTCCTCATTTACACTTTGGGGAAATTTCTCCAAATCAATTGTGGCACAAAGTTCGAAGCATATCAGATAATAAGCATGTTGATCACTTTTGTAGTGAATTGGGCTGGCGTGAATTTTCATACAGCCAACTATTTTTTAATCCTGAATTGCCTGTTAAAAATTTGCAGTCTAAATTTGACACTTTTCCATGGATAGATGACCCTTCACTCCTTAAATCCTGGCAGAAAGGTGAGACTGGAATACCTATGGTGGATGCCGGAATGCGGGAACTTTGGCAGACTGGTTACATGCACAACCGAGTTAGGATGATTGTTGGGTCTTTTTTAATTAAAAACTTATGTCTCCACTGGCATCATGGAGAGCGTTGGTTCTGGAACACTCTGGTTGATGCCGATCTTGCAAATAATAGTTCAAGTTGGCAGTGGGTGGCAGGCTGTGGTGCTGATGCTGCGCCATACTTTAGAATTTTTAACCCTGTCACGCAGGGACANAAGTTTGATCCTGATGGTACTTATGTGCGACATTTTGTTCCCGAATTATCATCGCTGCCTATAAACTATCTTTTCAGCCCTTGGGAAGCACCAAAAGATATTTTAAAAGAAAGCAGGGTAAAGCTTGGCAGCACTTATCCAAAACCTATTGTGGATTTAAAAATGTCCCGCGATAGAGCTTTAAAAGCATTTAATTCACTGAAACAAGTATCATCGTGAGCACATTACGTCTCATTTTAGGGGATCAACTCTCATACGATATTTCTAGCATGAGTGGAATTGACTCATCTAAAGATATAATTTTGATGTGTGAAATTTGGAGTGAGGCTACTTACGTAAAACACCACAAAAAAAAGATAGCTTTTCTATTTTCAGCCATGCGTCACTTTGCAAGGGAACTCAAAGCAAGCGGTTACAACGTTGATTATGTAAAACTTAACGACGAAAACAACACAGGTTCTTTCAAGACTGAAGTTGAGCGTGTAATAAAAAAACACAATCTTAATCACATTGTTGTAACACACCCAGGAGAGTACAGGGTGTTAAAAGATATTCAATCCTGGGAACAAGATCTTGGATTACCAGTAACAATTAAAGATGATGACCGCTTTTTATGCACACTAGAAGAATTTGCCAGTTGGGCAAAAGATAAAAAACAACTCAGAATGGAAATTTTTTACCGGGAGATGCGAAAAAAACATTCTGTATTAATGGACGGTTCAGACCCAGTAGGTGGCCAATGGAATTATGACTCTGAGAATCGGCAACCACCAAAGTCTGATCTTGAAATTCCAAAACCATATTCAAGCATTCCAGATGCTATATCTCAAGAGGTGATAGAAATGGTTTTAGAACACTTCGGCGACCATTTTGGAGACNTTTATCCATTCTATTTCGCAGTGACTCGAGACCAAGCATTACAATCTTTTCATATGTTTATTGAACACCGACTTAAGGATTTTGGCGCATACCAAGATGCCATGATTGAGGGTGAACCGTGGATGTATCATTCGCATATTGGCTTTTATTTAAACTGCGGATTGCTATTGCCAATAGAGTGTGTAAAGGCTGCAGAAGAGGCTTATAAAAAAGGCAAAGCTCCATTAAATTCTGTGGAGGGATTCATTCGTCAAANTNTNNGTTGGCGCGANTATATTCGGGGTATCTACTGGCTGAAGATGCCCGATTATGCTAATGAGAATTTTTTTGGTGCTAGACGCAAACTACCTGACTTTTATTGGACAGCAGAAACGAAATTGAACTGCATACATCAATGCGTATCAGAAACAAAACAGAATGCTTATGCTCATCACATTCAACGTCTAATGGTTTTAGGAAATTTTGCACTACTTTCAGGTATTGATCCAGCTCAAGTGAATGAGTGGTTTTTAATTGTTTATGCTGATGCTTATGAATGGGTTGAGCTACCTAATGTGTCCGGAATGATACTCTTTGCAGATGGTGGATTCTTGGCAAGTAAACCATATGCTGCTGGTGCCAATTACATAAACAAAATGTCAAATTATTGTGAAAATTGTAATTATAAAGCAAAAGAAAAAAATGGCCCCAATGCATGTCCTTTCAACTACTTATATTGGGATTTCTTAGTTCGAAATCGTGATCTACTCCAGTCCAATCATCGTGTAAGTATGATGTATAAAACCTATGACCGCATGGATGAAAATAAAAAAAATGCTATCCACCACGACAGTCAATTATTTTTAAACAATTTGACATAATGAACAAATCCTTTTTACCAACGAAAATATGCTTAATTTGCGGGCGCCCTTTTCAATGGCGAAAGAGGTGGAGAAATGTCTGGGCTGAAGTAAAATATTGCTCCGAAAAATGTCGTAGTAAAAAGAATAAAAAATTAGTGACTTCCCTGTAGATCAGAGCTCTAAAGAAATTTAATTGTTTTGCAAGCATTATAGAAAAACTCAATGCACACTTTGTATTTTTTGTATTTCCATGGCAGTAATAGATTGAATAAGACTCAAATCTTACTTGAGAAAAAGCATTGAGGGGAGGTTTCAATATGNCAATAAAAGACATTGACAGCGAAAAAAGTGAAATCATAGAAATGGCACTTTCTGACCACGTGCGTTTTGAGGACATACGCAAACAATTTGGGCTACGAGAAAAGGATGTCAAATTGCTAATGAGGAAAAATCTCAAGGAGAATTCATACAAAGCATGGCGTAAAAGAGTTAGAGAGTTTTCCGATCGACGTATAAATTACAAATAGTTAACCCGTTGGAACTCTACTTATAAACGGAGTGAGGTTCATGTCTGAGATAAAAATTACCCCAAATCCACAAACACAAAAAAAACAACCAGTACTAACTGTCTTTTTTTCATTTTTACAATTGGGTTTGACATCATTTGGGGGTCCAATTGCACATATTGGATATTTCAGAGAAGCTTTTGTAGAACGTCGGGGTTGGATTGACGATCGTTCTTATGCTGACTTAGTTGCTTTGTGNCAATTTTTACCGGGACCAGCGTCAAGTCAAGTCGGCATTGGAATTGGCTTAGCTAAGGCAGGATTACCGGGAGCTTTTGCTGCTTGGCTTGGATTCACAACTCCCTCTGCTCTTCTTCTCATTGGCTTTGGATATGGTATTATTGAGTTTCAGGAAGCTATTCCGACTGGTGTTTTACATGGCCTTAAAGTGGTTGCGGTAGCTGTTGTTGCACAAGCCGTCTGGGGCATGGCACGAAATCTTTGTCCAGATACGCCACGTATCACACTTGCCGTTGCAGCTGCTGTAGCAGTCATCGCATCGCCAACTCCACTCATGCAGGTAACTGTGATTATAATAGGTGGGATGGCTGGCCTCGTTTTTTTACAAGGCAGCATCCATAATGACAAAAGCTCCCTGGGAATTGGAGTAAGCCGCAGTGTCGCAATTTTATCCTTAACANCGTTCTTTGCATTATTATTTGGACTTCCTNTGATTACCTCTACCTTTCCAACACAGGGGTTATCATTATTTGATAGCTTCTACCGATCTGGATCTCTTGTATTTGGTGGTGGACACGTAGTTCTACCTCTGCTTCAGTCTGAAGTTGTACCGACTGGTTGGGTATCAAACGACGCTTTTCTCGCAGGGTATGGAGTAGCTCAAGCTGTTCCTGGACCTTTATTTACATTTTCAGCTTATCTTGGAACTGTAACTGAGTCGGCTCCTAATGGCTGGCTTGGTGGTTTAATTTGTCTTATTGCAATTTTTCTACCTTCATTTTTTCTAGTTGTCGGCGCACTCCCATATTGGGATTCTCTGAGACAACTGAGCACAGTTCAAAAGGCATTGACTGGAATTAACTCGGTCGTTGTCGGTCTGCTGCTTGCAGCTTTGTATAGTCCAGTTTGGACAAGCGGAATACTGTCACCTAGCGATTTTGCACTAGGCATTTGTGCATATACTTTACTAGTGTTTTGGCAATTACCATCCTGGCTAGTTGTTATCCTNAGCGCAGCAGGGGGTTGGGGACTTCAACTTTTAGCTTCTACATAACTAAATGCCCCATCTACTTTTTGTAGTAATTTCACTACACCAAGAGTTTAATTTTATTAAAAAAAACATAAAGAAAAAGAAATTAGTCATTAGCTACCAGGATTAAGTTNAATTTTTATCAAGGGATTGCTTACTCACAACCCAAATATTTTTTCTTCAGGCACTCTTGTGCCAGACCCCTAGCCCTTGAGACCTCCTCCAAGGACATATCCTTTGCAAGAAAATCACGGTAACTCGCCGCATCTGCATCCCCAGAAGTAGCAGCTAAAGTCCACCACATGTGTGCATAGACATTATCTTGTGTAACACCCTGACCAAAAGCATACATCATTCCAAGATTATACTGTGCACTAGAATCCCCTTGAGCAGCCAGTTTTCTAAATATGTGCAATGCAGTCACAAAATCTCCTGAATTATATGCCTCCCAAGCTTTCTTTGGTTCTACAGAAAAAGTATTCCCATTAATAAAAAAAAGAAGTAGCAGCCCAAAAGCTATTTTTGAAAACACCACCTGCATAGAATTCTCCAAAATTAGTCAAATTATAATTTGATTGGTGAATGAAATTGANGAAATTTCACATGTGAATCAAATCTATTCTTTATTAAGTTTGATACGGTAAAGCTATTTTTCAGGTGGCAACACTTCTTGAATTATATCATCAATCAGATGATCACGACCTATATCAAGTAGATGTAAGCGTTTTTCCTCAGCACGAAGCTGTGCACCTACACCTTTAGTCAAAGCAAGCACAATTGATCGATCACTCATATCCAGCCAAAAACCTCGCCGAACAAGTTTCCCATCCTCACCGCGGGCAAACGGATCATCTGGATTAGAAGCCAAGTCAGGTTCATAATAATTAGGCATGTAAAGGTCTCCATTAACCGATTAAGTAATTACTTACGATTAAATATGATCAATTTCACTTAAAATATCTTTATCAATTGCATAAGAATTATTTTGGAACATACATATTCAAACTATTTTCTATAGCAAGCTCTGCACTATTGAGGGACCCAATGCTCATGCATTCAAAATTACATTCCATTGCTTATTTGTAGTCAGCTTGAGAAATTTTCATCGAATACCTAATGTTAGGGGTCTTGTGGCAAAAAAAATAGTATCCCAGATTTGCTTTAAGCAAAAAACTATACGTAAAGCTCGAAAGTATACGGATAACTCAAAATTTTGGAGGGAGTAAAGCCAAGCCTTGTGAAAAAGCCTATTGACTCATGAAAAGCCTTTACAATCAACCTGTCCTGATTACACTGCAATGCATAATTTTGAGCGTGATTAAGGAGTTCACTACCAACACCTTGGTTTGATCTGGTAGGATCAACGTAAATACTATGTAATAGCATACCTTGGTCAACCTTCTGAAGTCCAACCACACCTGTTATTGGTTCTCTAGCCACCCAAACAGCCATATAATCTAGGTCGGTTGCTTCAAACAAAAGCGACGGTAGCGTCAGTTTCTTTATTCGGTCAGAAACTGGGCGATTAGATAAACAACGTTCGATGATGTCGTTTATTGCGTATAGATCCTTAACTTCAGCTTTCCTCATTTAAAACCAGTTCCAGAATAAATTTTTTAATAACAAAACAGAGCTTTAATCCATATATGTCCAACAATAGCTTTTACCAAATCAATTTTGACGTATATATTACTTCTAAATGGACTTTCTGAACTCAGTATTTTGAGAGAAATTTTTGGGAAAGGGTCTCAAATTTTATGAGCTCTTTAGACGTAAAAAATACCAAAGAAACAGCGCCTTTTTTATTACAAAGTATTTTTTTGTTCTTTTTAGTTTGCAGAAATTTTTAGAGAAATTTCAGTTATGAAAAGAGCCAAAAAAAAACAACAGTCCAAATTGACTGGGAATTCCAACAACAAAGATCCAAATGTGCCTTCAACAAATCCTCTGAAATTTAAATCTTCTTCATCTATTGGAGAGTCCCTTGCCCTTGCGCTCAAATACTTCTCTAAAGGGCACTCATCACAAGCTGAACATATTTGCAGGAAAATATTACAGGATAATCCAAACCAACCTCAAGCTTTGCATATGCTTGGGGTAATTGCCCATCAAGTAGAAGAACTTGATGCTGCTTTAGATTTAATCCAAAAAGCACTCACTTACAAACCTGATTACGCTGATGCACACAACAATCTTGGGAATGTACTCAAAGATCTAAATAGACTTGATGATGCTCTTTTAAGCTTTGAAAAGGCCTTGAAAATAATTCCAGAATCAGCAGAGGTGCATAATAATGTTGGAATTGTCCTATACAAGTTAGGAAGGCTAGACGACGCTATCTCAAGTTACAAAACAGCTTTAAACATAAANNCAAATTATGCTGAAGCACATAACAATTTAGGACAGACTTTAAAGACACAAAACAAGCTAGATGAGGCAATTTCTTCTTACTGTAAAGCCATAGCTATTGAGCCAAAATACGTCGAGGCATACATAAACTATGGAACCATTTTACAAGAAATGAACGAGTTGGATAAATCAATTGAAGTCTATAATCAAGCACTTGAGCTAGATCCAGAGAACGTTGCTATAAAATTTTATTTATCGCTCTCTTTGTTGGGTTCTGGTGATTATGAACGCGGACTTTCCCTGTTTGAGTACAGATTAATTTACGATGTAGCATCTGTAGGAACACGCTTTTTCCCACCGCCTTTCTGGGAAGGATCAAATCTTCAAGGTCAAAAAATTCTAATTTGGGGGGAGCAGGGTATTGGTGATGAAATTCTTTACGCTTTATTCTTCTCCAAGTTACTTTCATGCGGTGCGGATTGCTACATCGAATGTCAGCCACGGTTGGTGGATCTCTTCAGACGTTCCTTTCCGAGCGCAAAAATATTTCCTCGAAAAGAAGAACCAGAACCAGAATTACTGAGTCCAGATATCAATTTCCAAAGTCCTTCAGGTAGTTTACTTCAGTGGTTTTTGTCACCGTTTAAAAAAGGAGAAATTTCCCCTAAATACCTGATTGCAGACAATACTGAAACATCTGTTTTTCACTCCCGCTACCGAACAGAGGGGGTAAAAAAATTAGTAGGAATAAGCTGGGCTACGGGTTTTTTAACAGATGGTTGGGATAATATCCCCCTAGAAATTTTTGACTCACTTTTAAAAACACCCGGAGTAAAATTTGTAAGTGCTCAATATGGGGAGCATAGTACTGAACTGGAGGAAAATTTTAAGCGTACAGGCACTAGAATTATTGAAGATAATGAAGTTAACCCATTANAAAATATGGACAAATTCGCCTCACAACTAGCATCAATGGATCTCGTAATTACACTAACTAATTCAACAGCCGCACTATCATGCGCATTAGGTGTCCCTACGTGGGGGATATCTTCTCCAATTGTGGACTGGAGATTCGGAAATAAACCAATGAATAATTTGTGGTATCCTTCTCTGCGCATATTTAGACAAACAGACAGAACAAATTGGACATCGATTTCTGAGGAACTTTCAGCGGCCTTTAAAAACTTTATAAAATGAGATTAGTGAAAACAAATTTGCAAGCACTTAAATAAATTTCTTACAGAAGAACTGAGTTATCAGAGGATAGGTACAGAGTAAATGAAGTATTTGGTGAACACAGATACAAATTTAAATTCATCAAATAGGACTTGAACTCATCTCTCCCATTTATATTGTTTTGTTTTTTTGATATGTAATACTATTTAAAACATTTTGAACTACAAAACATGGGTTTTTTGGGATAAAATTAANAGAGTGCGTATTTGTTTTTTTTCAATGGGTAAGCTATATTTGTCTTTTGCAATATTTATTTTTTGAGATTGATCTGCTTCAACAACGTTAACGTAAAGTAAGATTATATTTTAGAAGTTGAAATTTAATGTTTCCACATTGTGAAAACTCTTTTAAATGTTCAATCATTCTAATTGAGATAGTGGTACTATGAGATAAATTACTTATATTGATACTACATATAAATAATTCGTATGAGAATAGAATACAGATTCAGGAGCGAAAAACATGTCAGCCAAAAATCACAAGCAATGGAAAATTCCAGCGTTTGAACAAGGCGACTACGTAGACAGTCGAATTTATTCGGATCAAGCCATCTTTGATGAAGAATTAGAAAAGATATTCAAGCAAGTATGGATTCCAGTTTGTCACGAATCAGAAGTACCAGAAGCTTATGATTTTCGCACAACTACGATAGCTAAAGAGCCTATCATAGTGGCTAGGGGACCTGATAACCAAGTCCGAGCATTTCTCAACGTCTGCCCTCACCGCGGTATGAGAATTGAACGTCGTACTGCTGGTAGCTTTCTCGAGGGGCAACCATCTGGAAATCCAAAACATATGACTTGCATGTTCCATGCGTGGCAATTTGACATGAAAGGTAACTGTGTTGATATTCCTCGAGCCAAAGAAGGTTATCAAGACCGTTTAACCAAAGAAAATGTGGGGTTACGCCGTCTTCGTTGTGAAGTCCGATTCGGTGGTTTTGTATGGGTCACTTTAAATGACCAAGTTGAGCAGGACCTTGAAACTTGGGCTGACGGATCCTTTGAGTGTATACGCTCAGCTATTGATACTGAACCACTAGAAGTATTTCACTACCACAAAGCGATTATTGATAGTAATTATAAGCTTTGGCACGATACTAATAGTGAATTTTACCATGATTACATGCACTATCATAATCGGGTAACTGGTTTTAATGATGAGTACTTTGCTCGAACTAACAAAGCCTTTAAAAATGGCCACGTCAATGTTAATAGCTTCACAGTTCAATATGATGAATTTGAACTAGGTGAATCAAGAGAAGAGCTATCTTTTCCTGGGTTCCCCCCAAACCAATGGTACATGATCGATCTGTTCCCGGGCATGAACTTCAACTTGAGAGGTTCAGCTCTTCGTTGTGATATTGTCACTCCTCTTGGGCCCAACAAAGTAATGATAGAATTCCGTGGCCTAGGCCTAAAGAGTGATTCTGCAAAAGATCGTCAAACTCGAATAGAGCACCACAATTCTATATGGGGACCTTTTGGGCGGAACCTCCATGAAGATCTTCTTGGCATTACAGGTCAAGGTGCAAGCATGGAAACAGGATCAGAACCTAGACGTATTCTGCATGGTCGTCATGAAAATAACCTTATACATGATGAGGTAGGAATGCGACATTTCTATAATGAATGGTCAAAATGGATGGGAAGAAATCCCAGCGACCCAATGAATGAGAAAAGTCAAAACCTAAAGGCTGCTGAGTAATCTCGTCTAATTTTACTGACTAGGAATTGTGATGGATACTATAAAAGTAGCTGTGTCAGCTGCTGTAAGTGATACTATATATCGCTCGTGCCTCTTTTTGGACGAGGGTGATTGGGGTGGTTTTTTAGATCTATGCGATACCTCAATGATCTATAGTATCAAAGCATATAGTGTAGAAATACGTAAAGACATGATGTATTTGTCTCACAACAAAACTGAACTCAAGTCACTTACTGATATGTTGCCAAAGCTTAATTCTGATCACTCACCATTGAGAAGACATGCTTCTNTTTACTCAGTTGATGTTAATAAAGATGGTAAGTCTGCAACTTCCGTTACATCACTGGCAGTTTATGTGAATTTACACGATGGGATTAATTCGCATGTTGATTCGGGTGAGACAAGATTGTTTCTAGTTGGAAAATATTTCGATAAATTTAAAATAACGGATGACACAGCGTATTTTGTAGAACGTGTGGTAAGATTAGATACTCGAAGATTAGATAAAGGAACCCATCTTTTAATCTAAAAGCAACACACTCCATTGACCTGAAGATAAGATAGTGCAGTGATATTATAATTATTTCGAGCTATAAATAATCAATCTCAAATAATATAAACTCTTATTTTTTCTTCATATACTTATCCCATTAAATACATTGGACAAAATAAATGAGTTGGAAAAAAATTTGCGCAGCATCTGATGTGCCAGAAAACACAGTTAAAAAGTTTATGGTCGATGACTTTAACGTTATTGTTGTTAGGAGTGGAGAAGAGTTCAGGGTTTACCCACCACTTTGCCCTCATATGGAAGAAGCGCTGGATGAAACTGCCATAATAGAAGGTCAAACTATCACTTGCTCAAAACATCTTTGGGGTTGGGACATACTTACTGGTAAAATTCAAGGGTTGGCAGAAAGAGATCTACTTTGCTACGAGGCAAAATGTGAAGATGGTAACGTAATGGCCAACATCGAATCCGAGCTCCTTTATGATTATGCCTCAGAAGAGGATATGGATGATGATGATTTTTTCAATTAACCATACTTCGCTTATCAAAGCGTTGCTAATTTAGATAACTGTTAAGTAATTATACGAACACTAAATAACAAAAAAATGGGAGACTCATCGATATAAGAGCCTCCCAGTAAAATAAACTATAGTACCTGATATTATTGGATTTTTATTTTCCGCTCTTTATTTTTTCCAGCTCTTCGAGCTTGCTGTCCCAGTTCATTTTCTTTGCAAATTTTTCGAGTTCACCCTCAGCCATAAAACCAGTATGTTCAGGGCCAGGATAAACGCGATCACGAACTTCGTCACGATATCTTGAAAAGACATCTTCCATAATTGGGATCAGATCAGTGTAAATCTTTGAGTGCTTTGGAACGTGTTCCTCCCAAAGGTGAAATAAATCTGAAGTAATGATGTGTACACCATCGGCTCCATTTCCTGCACCGAGGCTGATAACTGGAACTGGAAGAGTTTCAGCTAAATATTGGGTTACCTCTTGCGAGGTAACCTCACATAAAATTGAAAAACAACCCGCATCAACAAAAGCATGTGCATCCTCAATCACAGACATAGCACTTTCACAAGTCTTTCCTTGAAGAAAAAAACCACCCATTTGCGCTAAACGCATAGGGCAAACTCCAATGTGTCCCTGTACTGGAATACCAGCTTTAACTATAGCCTCAATATTGCGGGCGTGTTCAACGTTACCCTCACACTTCATCACTTCAGTATTAGCTTCATGGACAAAACGTCCAGCATTCTCGACAGCTTGTCCAGGTGAGACATGGTAACTCCAGTATGGCATGTCTACCATGCGCAATCCGTATTGACTACCGCGATCAATAGCTTTAGCCATCATCATCACTTCATCAAAGGAAACCGTAACTGTGCTTTGGTGACCAAAAAGAATCATTCCACCAGTGTCAGAAACGCAAAGGATATCAATATCCTCACGGTCGGCAACGACGGCACTTCGGTAATCATAAATCGCCATCTCGACAATTTGTTCTCCCTCAGCCATCTTTTTTGCAAGTGTCCTTGTAGTCACTTTAGTTCGTTTCTTAGGCGCATCTGCCATATTTGTATCCTTCCTTGAGATATAACAATTTTTTTTTAGGACTATCATAGTTACACACAGAACAACGTGAAGAAACTAAAAATTACTATGAAAGTCATTCTAATTTTTAATACCAACCAGCTTGTGGAACAAGAGTTAAGTTTTTAAAGGGCACTCAAAAAAAGGTATTTCTTATTTTTTAATTAAATCAAAAAGCAACCTTTTATTGTGCCAAGCGAATAACCATGAAAAAACCAACAATGACAAGTACCCATGCTACAATATTTTTAAGCATTTCTCTCGAAATGGTATGAGCAATTCGCGCTCCAATAGCTGCACCAACCATAAGTGAAACTGCCAATATAATACTTATGATAATATTAACCGAACCGTATAAAAGGTTTCCTGCTGTCGCTAAGCTTGCTATTGGCAATTGAACAGCCTGGCTCAATCCAACAGCCGTTAATACTGGAACTTTCAACCAAACCAGAATTGGCACTAGCACCAAAGGTCCGCCGGTGCCGCTGAGTGCAGAACCTACCCCAGTAATCATTCCAATTACTACCAATGTTGCCTTCGTAAGATTACGCTCTTTGCTATGAAAATTATCTTTGGAGATTACAGCATTGCCACCTGCAAATATTATCAACAATGCAATAAATAACTCAAGCCCCCATGATGGTATTATTGAAGATAAGAAAGCGCCAGAAAACGCTGCTGGGATCGCACCAACAAAAAGCCAAAATGCCATGCTCCAGCGAATAGATCTTTCACGAGCATATAATACGGCCCCGACAAGACCACTAAAAATGTAACTAAACATGGCAGAACCTATAGCTTCGTGTACTCCCATTCCAAAAATGAGCGTCAACATTGGTACAAGCAGGATCCCACCAATACCTATCCCTCCAATTAGTATTCCAACAAATATACTCAAAAAACCTATTAGAAATAGAGACAGCGGTTCCATTTGATTTTCTTACCTCTCTTTCAGTTATAGGCACGTAACAGTTAAATGTTTTAAAAGCCAGCTGCCGGGGTAATTGTAAGCTTTTTCCAAAGTTAAATTAAGGAACACCCTAATTAATTAAGATTTAATCACTGAAGTACTGTTTAAAATCTATTTTTTTAAGTCTAGGAATTTTCAGAAGAATGCACCAACAAATAACACTTAGTTGTTAGATTACTACAATATGATATAAGCAATTCAAATATGGCTCAGTGTATATACTTTGAGCGTCTTCGCCATGCAGTCACTGCTAGGTACCAGAGACTAACTAGTATTGGTCCTGAAATTATGTTAATGAAAGTTAAACGACGTCCTAAAAGATCGACTTCATTACGAATCTGTCGGCGAACTGAACGTAATTCTTTTCGGGCTGGCAATAGTTCTAAACGAAACTTTTCAATTTCTTTTTTATTTTTTTCTAAAGAGTTTTCATTACTACTCACATCAGCCGATTCTAGATATTGTGCAATACGACTTTCAATTTCAGCAACCTTTCGTCCTAACTCTAGCTCACGTTCCTGAAACTCAAGCTCGGCAGCTTGAAATAATTTTGCAACGCGAGTAAAAGGCCGTTTGAGTTTACCACGCGAACGAATAGCTATCAGCGCCTGTTCCCCACTCGCAAATTCAATTACATTTAGCAAAAAAGCCAGATTGTCATTCAATGGCCTTACAATTAATTGTCCATCGATATTTGTTTTTTGCAAAGCAAATGGATCAAACAACCAGTCCACATCAGCTATAACGAAAATGGGGCCTGCCACTCCTATTGTCATGTTCATATGAGAAGTCTGCTGGTCAGATTCCAAAGAAGTCGCAAATGCGCTTTCAAAAGGTCCATCTAGTACTGCGGCGATGGTTCGGCGTTTATTGTCGCTTTCAAATTCTTGGACCAAATCACGTGGTGTTTTATTAGCAAATTTTTCTCTCACTAATGAACCACTATCATTAGTAGTAGTAATTAATGCCTTACCATTTTTTCCTGTAAGCAGTTCTATGGCTCCAGGCTCAACCATAAAAACCTCATTTAAATCTGCGGTTGAGGGATGAGATTCTGATAAACCTTGTTTAGTAATTCGCATCCAGTATGGAAAACTTAATCGGCCTTGTTTTTGATCTGAAACCACAGAAGAAAACTGTGAGTCACCAACAATAGACTCCCCCAAATATTTTATACCATACTTTTGCAATAAATCAGAAATGTCATTTATCTCGGTTGAAGGCGATGGATTTACTATATTGCTGGATCTATTGAAGCGCAAATACGGGTCCATCAATACAACTAAACGCCCCCCACCCATTACAAATTGATCAATATCATAAAGCATTTCTTTCTTGAGAATAGTTGCATCTATCAACATTAAAACATCCAGGCCTTGAGGTAGTTGGTCACTAAAATGGGGAATTATTGCAAGATCATATGCACGTTTTAATTCAGCTATGAACGACATGCCCTCGCGATTTACATTGGCAGCAGTTGGCGGAATTAGGGGGCTCAGGACACCTACTGATGGAACCTTTGTGTAGGTCAATGAATTCAACCCTAAGGCTATATCGTACTCTAGCAATCTATCTCTTCGAATATCTAAATAAGGAATATTGCCTTGTCGCCCTTCGTGATGAAAGGTCATACCAAGGAAAAAATGATCTCCAGAGGACATTGGAATACGCTTAATACCAAAACCCAACGCTTTTAACTCCTCGTCCGTATCAGGTTGAGGATCAATTTTTTTAATTATTAAGCGATCACCAGAGTGGGCAACCATTGTATCTAGAAGTCCATTAATTCGTCGCACATGTGCTTTAATCTGTGTGGGCACACTAGCTTCTAATTCACTCCAATAAAGGGTTATTGTGGTGCCAGATGGCAACTTATTAAGAACCTCAATCGTTCCATTGTGAAGAGTAAATTCCTTTTCTGCCGTTAAATCAAAACCACCCGTAATGCGAGTAGAAAAAGGGATCAACAGACCAAGCAAAATTACACCAAAAAACAATTTAGCCGAGATTTCCTTCAGGCCAGAAGAGGGTGCACTTGCCCGATAACGCTGACGAATAATTGCAGCTGCGGCAGCCAACGAGCTTATGGATACAGAAACCACATAAAAAATACTCGGAAAATCGATCAAACCCTGAGATAATTTAATCAACCAAGTGTTAGGACTGTATAAGGTTAAAACATTTACGACATCAAGTGGTATAGTGCCCTCAAGCAGGCGCCCGAAAACATCCCAACCAAAAATCATTAAGATAAAAAGGAAAGCTAAGCTAATGACAAAGGCTCCAATTTGATCACGAGATAAAGAAGCAGCAAATATTGATATGGAAAAATATACAGCTAGCATAAAAGCAGACGAAAGGTAGCTGGAAAATAGTACCCCAGGATCTGGATCTCCCAAATAATATACTGTTGCAACCATGGGCAGAGTAAAAAGCAATGTGACAAGTAAAATTGAATAACCAGCCAAGAACTTACCAGTAACTACTGCACTTAATGAAACAGGCAAAGTTAACAATAATTCAACGCTTCTATCACTATGTTCATCAATCCATGAACGCATGGCTAGTGCAGGCACTAATATCAACGAGACCCAAGGTAGAAAAGTCAACATTGTCTTAACAGATGCATCATCTGTATTGTAGAAATCAGCGATTAAAAAAGTGCAAGCTGCCAATACAATAAGAAAAACAATTNGGAAAAGATAGCTTAGTGGTGCAAACAACAACAATCTAAGCTCATGGCGGTACACAGCACCAACCCCACCAAATAATTTAAAAAAACCTTTTGTTTTTAGTCCAGCTACACGCATTATATCTACTTTAACGTCATAGGGTCTAAGGTGCTTGCTAGCCTGTTGAAAACACTTGCCATTCTTCCCTTCTCATCACACAGATTTTCTGGAGTGTCATCAGCAACCAACTTGCCGTTTGCGATTATAATGGCTCGAGTGCATATCATCTCCGCCTCCTCAAGAATATGTGTTGAAAAAATTATCGCCTTTTCTCTAGAGATGGAATGAATTAGAGTGCGCACCTGTTCTTTTTGAAGAGGATCTAGACCATCGGTTGGCTCATCCAAAATAAGCACGGGAGGGTCATGCAGAATTGCTTGAGCCAGCCACGCTCGTTGACGCCAACCCTTAGAAAGAGTCTTCATGGGTTTATCAAGAGCACGCTCAAGATCAATCATCGAACAGATCTTACCAATAGAAAACCTTAGATCCTGCCCAAACAGGCCCCGACTTTCACCACAAAAAACAAGAAATTCTCTAACTGTGAGGTTTGGATATCCTCCCGCAGCCTCTGGAAGGTAACCAACGCAAAACTGACCCTCGCCACGGGCCAAAGCCATATCACTGCCACAAATACGAGCAGAACCAGCATTAGCGTCCAGAAAACCAGTCAGTAATCGCATTGTTGTTGACTTACCCGCACCATTAGGTCCCAGGAATCCAACANCTTCACCTGCGGCTACTTCAAACGAAACGTTATCTACAGCCGTTACATTGCCAAATTGTTTTGTTAGGTTCTTTACCTCAATCATAATTTTTGAGTATAGCTAATAACCCCTAAGAAANGTCAAATTCAAACAACCGTTGATCATTCACCAAAAAAACCTGCAGCAATAAAAAGTGCAACGCTAGTCCATGTGACAGCATAGCCAGATTTCAAAATAAGCTTGGAAAGTCTGGGGCGTGTATTCTGTTTTTTTTGTACAAGGAAGTTTCCAAAAGTAGCGATCACTCCTCCAATTATAGCGAGGATTATAATTACATCACGTTGCATTAAAAGGGCAAGAAAGTCCATTACCTATACCCAAACTCAAATTACAAACCAAAATTGTTTAGCTGGGGCCTTTAGTAATGGACTCCATAAACGCCTTCTGACTTTCACTTGATGCACCCTTGAACCCTTTAAGGGCCTCTTCGTGTAAAAGCTCCATTGCTTCACGTTTGTAGTCGAATGCTTCNGAAGAAGTAAGTTGCTGAAAATTTCTAGGCCTTGGAAGTTTGATGTCTATAATCTTGCGAACTGACGTGGGACGGTTAGACAGTACAACCAGTCGATCAGCAAGAAATATTGCTTCTTCAATTTCAGATGTAACAAACACATTAGTGCGACCACTATCTTCAAAAAGACGTACAAAGAATTCTTGCATTAATTCACGTGACATTGCGTCTAGCCCGCGAAAAGGTTCATCCATAATCATCAACAGAGGTTCATTGATCATGGCACGTGCTAATTCTGCCCGCCGTTGCATACCACCAGATAATTGTAGGGGATACTTGTCCATGAAATCTGATAAACCTACTTTGGTAAGCAGATCTGTGGCTTTCCTTCTCAAGTCTTGCTCAGACATATCACCACGTAATTTGGGTCCAAAGACCACATTTTCATAAGATGTAAGCCAAGGCATTAGTGCGGTTTCTTGGAACACCACCATGCGATCATGACCGGGCCCTGTTATTGGTTCTCCATTAATTTGGATTTCACCTGATTCAGGAAAATCAAAACCAGCAATCAGGTTAACTAGAGTAGTTTTTCCACAGCCTGAGGGCCCAACAAGAACAGTCAATTCACCAGGATTGACCTTAAGATCAAAATTTGAAATTACTTCTTCGCGATCCCATTTTTCACCATAGCCCCGGGAAACGGATTTTAATTCAACCGTCGCCTTTTCATCATGGTTATTTGATACACTTTTATCTGTTTGCATTACAATTTCCTGCTAGAAAAGACGTCGCCACGGCATAGAAATAACGCCAATATAACGTATGAGAGAACTGGAAAGATAACCGGCAATGCCGATCGAAATCATTCCTACAATAACTTGAGCAACGGTACCACCCATGTAAGAACTCCAGATAAAAAATCCGAGTCCGCCGCCACCTTGCTGACCTCCTCCAGAGAGCATCTCTCCCGCCAAAACAACCTCCCAAGTAATTCCCATACCGACTGCTGCACCGGTGAAAATAGAGGGTAATGTTCCAGGCAAAATAACTTTGTAAAATAACTTCCACTTGGTTGCACCCATAGACTGTGCAGCCCGTAAATATTGTACATCAATATTCCTGGCACCGCCCAGCACATTAATAACGATAGTGTAGAAAGCCCCAAGGAAAGTTACAAAGGCAATTGACATTTCAGTCGTGGGCCAGAAGACAATAGATGCTGGGACCCAAGCCAAGGGTGGAATGGGTCGCAGCACCTCAAATGGTGGAAAGAATATATCCCGGAAATACCTATTGATAGCAAGCAACAATCCAAAAGGTATACCTATTATCATCGCTATTACAAAACCAGCAAAAACTCTGGCTGTACTGAGGTACCAACTTTCCCAATACCCGGGAAAGAAAAAAATAGTCGCCCATGCTTCTACAACTTCAGTTGGTGGTGGAATTTTCCCAATCCATGGGATAACAACTCCAAACCAAACNTTTGATTGAGAACAAATCTCCCAAAAAACAACAAATCCAATCAGCGCAATAACGCCACGCCAAAATGTTACATTTTGTAAAGCTTTCACCAATTTAGATTTTCTGACAGTAACCTGCGTGCTGTTAGATTTTTGAATTGCCTCAGCCATTTTTAAGCCATTTCCCTTTCACCAGCTTCAAAGGCTTTAATAGCCTCTTCGTTAACTGCTTCTTTTGTCTCAACAACCAGTTTTCGGAATTCCTCTGACGATAATGTCTCGTAACTTCTCGGCCTTGGAATTTTTACCTCAACTATTTTCTTTATGGTGGCTGGACGGGTCGTCATAATTGCCACTCGATCGCCCAGAAAGATAGATTCTTCCAGATCGTGAGTAATAAAAAAGATGGTAACTTTGGTCCTATCATAAACCTCAAGCAAGGCCTCATGCATGATAGACTTCGTTAGTGAGTCCATGGCTCGATAGGGTTCATCCAACAAAAGAACCTTAGGGTCGTTGATCAAAGCCCTAACAATTTCAGCACGTCGTGCCATACCAGAGGAAACTTCGCCGGGATATTTTTGCCAAACATCCCCAAGCCCAGCCTCAGCTAACATGTGACCAGCCTTTTCTATCGCTTCAGGCTTCTTCATTACACCCTGCACTATTGGGCCATAAGCAACATTCTCAGCAAGCGTTTTCCATGGAAACAAAGCACCATGCTGGAAAACCACCATTCGATCAGCACCCTGATCAGCTATAGGTTTTGAGGGTCCACATAACAGCTCATCATCTAAGTATATTTCACCCTCGGTAATTGAGTGGAAACCAGCAATTGCATTAAGCAAAGTTGTTTTGCCACATCCCGAAGGACCAACAATCATGCACACTTCACCTGCAGCAATTTCAAGTGAGCAGTCATCAACAGCCATGACATTAACACCATCAGGGTCGTAAATTTTAGTCAGGTTTCGTATGCTAATTGCACCTCTTGTGTTCACAGTTTCTGACATCTAGCGACCCTCCATAGCGAGCGCTCGCAAACGGTATTGCATCAATCGATTGCCAATTATTCGAACTATTACTGATGAAGCCCAACCGGTAAAGCCAAGTGTCAACATACCTATAACCATTGTTACATATGTAATATTCATGTAGGAGTCGACTATCAAGTAGCCTAGGCCAAATTCTCCAGAAACCATTTCAGCTGCTACAAGTGAGAACCACGCTACTCCGACACTAATTTGCAACCCTGTAAAGATAAAAGGAAGTGCGCCAGGCACAACGATATGAAAAAATATGTGATGTTTTTTGGAACCGAGACTCTTTGCAGCCCTGAAATAGTCATCGTCAATGGAATCAACTCCAAGAAGTGTGTTTAGGGTTGTCACAAAAAGTGAGGCAAGTGTAGCAAGGAAAATCACCGGCGTTTCAAAACCAGTAAACATTAGAATCGCTAACGGCACCCATGCCAGAATTGGGATGGGACGTAATGTCTCAAGAATTGGAAAGGAATAATCACGAAACACCTTTGACCAACCCATAAACAATCCAAGTGGAACACCAACCCCGGTAGCTATGCCAAATGAAATAAGAATTCGTCGACAGCTTACAATAACGTGATCATAGTATTCCGGAGTAAATAACGACATTCCCCAATCAGGATCGGGATTAAGCCACTCAGTGATCACCTCAACTGGCCCTGGTAACTTGTTAAAACGTGGAAGCTCCCAACCTTCTACAAAAAGATAGTAAGCACCGAGCCACAGAGCAATCCCAAAAGTCATCAAGTACGGTGTCTGCGTCTTAAGTGCAGTTTTCCACGTATGTAATGTCATCGCCAATCCCGTTGGCTTTTCCATTTTTGGGGTAGTTAAGTTCGTTTCACTCATTTCCAATTTTCCAACAAAAGATATAGAAAGGGTCCCGATTTCTCAATCGGGACCCTATTTGTACGTCTAATACATTACTACTTGTATTGAGACATTGGTACACCGTCGATTTTGCCGAGAGGGCTAGTCAAACCACGGTCTTTCATAACTTTGCGAGCCATGTCGTCCCATACAGACTCTGGACGCAACTCTTTACGCTTACCAAACTTCTTCTTTGTTGCCAAGAATGCAGTCGAAGCCTTAAGCATAGTTTTAACTTTGTCGTTGAAAACAAAGTCAAGTGTAAGCTTGTTTACTCCAGCTTCATCCTGATAGAGAGAGGCCCAAAGAATTTTTCTTTCAATACCTTCAGTTTGATCATCAGCCATTTTTGCAACAGCACTTGCATTGCTTAAATCAGCAAGGAAGAGCTGGGCATCCAACTCAGCTTCTAACCAACCCCTGTGAACATCTGGACGGTCTTGAATAATTTCATTCATCATTACCAAGAAACCTGCATCTCCAGAGTCATCTCCCGAAAAGTCGGCGCCTGTTGCTCCTCGACGAGCAATTCCCTTCATTACAATTTTTGATGCAGTTGGCTCCCAGATTGCTGCAGCAGCAATTTTACCTGCTTCGAGGTTCTTCGTAATATTTTCAATGTTCTGGTTCAAATATTTAGAAGGCTTAATTCCAGCTTGTTCGAAAGCCAAAAGAGCAAAACGGTCTGTGCAGGCACCGTGAGGCGCTGCAACCAGTTTTCCGTCCATCCACTTGACTGCTTCCATACCATTTTTAAATTTTGGTGCATTGTTGGGGACCAAAAAGATGTTGCACTGCTGCTTAGATGTTCCCAAAACAGAAATCATGCGAAGGTCAACTTGCTTTTCTCTCATGGAAGAAACAATAGCAGGCATATCACCCATGTATCCAATGTGGTTTTTTTCACCTAACAACTTACCAACGATCACAGAACCCTGAAGTCCAATCTCAAATTTTGCAGTTGAACCTTTAGGTAGATGCTTTTTCCACATTTGCTTTCCGTTAAGCACAACACCGGACCAAGATTCTGTGTAATAAGGCTGATATCCTATTACCAAATTTACGGGCTCTCCGGGCTTTCCAAAGCCAACCTTTGCAGTTGCTGGCGCTGTTGCTCCGAATGTGATCAGTGCAACGGCAGCGGAGGCCCCAAGTGTTTTGATTAAATTTTTATACATATAAAACTTCCCTATTTGAATTTAACTATTTATTTTTTTTTTGCTTTTACTATTTGTTAACTACAATTNGACAATTAAACCTTAGATGAATTAAATGTCAACTGTTCAACTTGGTATTAGGCAAAACGGATTTTAGTTATAGTTTTGACTAAAATCCGTTTATTAACTCGAAAACACCCAAAAAATCTTAAAAAATTNAGCCTAACTAACCTTTTTTTGATCAAATTGAAATAAAGATGAGCAACAACAAAAAACATAGATTTTCACAATGCGGAAAAATCAAATGTTCGCATTAAATTTTGTTTAAGGAGAAACAAATTTTTTAGCCATTTTATTATGAGTTTCAAACTTTTTATGCACTTGCAAAACGTTTTTTTACCTGGTCCAACACAGCTTTTTTATCAATATCGTTGGCACCTTTATGAATCATAGCATCAGCGAAGCGGCTTACAATTTCACATATAGCATCCTCTGATAATTGATTAAGAATACCAATTCTAACTTGAACGGGTTCAGAGAGCGTTGGCCAAATTCCAAAGCCAGAAGCGCGACATTCTTGAACCAACTCTTTCTCCTGTCCCGCCAGTACCTTTGGAAGATTAAGAACTACAAGGCTCGTCATGTTTGATGTCACATCACAACCCATGGCGGTCACAGCCTCACTAAGTACACTCTCATGAAATGCATAATCAGCTGCTTTTTTTGCACGTCCATGCTCTAGGCTAATACGCAAGGCTTCATGAAAAGATGCGACTGCGTAACACGAATGCGTCTGATGATAACCAGCTGTTTCTACGTCCTTACCTTCAACTATGCTCCAATGGCGTGCATTGAGTATGGGATGATTTACAAAGTTTGCACATCCACGTTTGGCTACAACTTCAATGAAAGCATCAGTAAAGGTAACAGGAGCATATGTTAATGGCAGGGCTAAGACGCCTTTTTGTGGGCATGATGCCCAACCGACAACACCAGGGTAGTCGTCAGTATTGAAATCTTCTATTCCAAGGCTGGAAACTGCGTCAACAAGGCCCATAACACCATGCTTCAGACATGCATCGCTAAAGCCTTGAATATCATTGATACGTCCACTGCCAGTTTCCCAGTGCGTCATTGCTGCCCACATTGCATTTTGTCCAGCCAATGCATCGTCCACCATTTGGCCTGTTACAGAGGTACCATGTGCTACTTCAACCACCTTAACGTTTGCGGGTTTTGGATGCATCGGATCAGCTGCAAAATCAGCTGGTAATGAGGCCTTCATTCTAATGGTATGACAGTCAATACCGCTGAAGGTACCGTTGTTAAAAGCCACTACTTTATCGCCAGGCTGTATAGCACTGTGCATGCTGTCCAAACCACTCCAACCTGTACCGGCAATACCATATGTATAAATATTTTTAGTACCAAATAACTCGCGAAGCATTACTTTGCATTCTTGCATGCCACGGATTACATCAGCCTGCATATGATCAGCAATACCAGAGTTACCAAACGCTGCTAGAACACGTGGATCCGTGTTACCTGGTCCTGGACCTGCTGCTAACGTATCAGGGATTATAAGTTGTGGGAAATTCATTATATTTTTACTATCCAAATTAAATTTTTAACCTAAATCTTCTTTATGTCAGTAGCCTAGAAACCCTTATTAACAACACTCCCTACAACATAGTGTGTAACTTTTCATATATAGAATTTCACAATGCGGAAAATTCAATCAATAAAACAAACAAAAATTAATAACACCCAGCTATGCGAGCACGTTGACGAACCAGAGCCAAAATAGTATTTATGGTTGGAGTTTTAACCCCCACCATAGCACCCATCTCAGAAACTGAAGCTACCAAGGCATCTATTTCCATAGGACGGCCAAGTTCCAAATCCTGAAGCATGGATGTTTTGTGCGCACCAACAGCGCCAGCGCCATTAATACGCTTTTCAACACTTACGGGAAATTTCACACCAAGAGCCTCACCTACCGCCTGTGCTTCAATCATCATGTCTCTCACAACCGTGCGAGTTCCTTGATCTTCCGCAATTTCTTCTAGTGTTGCACATGTCAAAGAGCTGATGGGATTAAAACTCAGGTTACCCCATAGTTTTATCCAAATTTCATCGCGTATACGAGGACGGACCGGAGCCTTCATATTGGCAGAAATTAAGGCTTGGGAGAGATTCTCAATACGTTGCGTCCTCTCTCCACTAGGCTCACCAAGAGTGAATTTATTTCCACTTATATGCTGGACAATACCCGGCTCTACAATTTCACAGGCTGGGTAAACAACGCAACCAATCGCACGTTCCGGGCCGATACCATCCCATTGGGCGTTACCAGGATCAACCGCAAAAACACGCTGGCCCTCATAGGCCCCACCAAAATTATAGAAATACCACCAAGGTACACCATTAACTGCAGTTACCATTACTGTATTTTTTCCCAAAAGGGGTTGCATTGCCTCCACTACACTAGGCACTGAATGAGCCTTAAGCGTGACAATTATAAAATCTTGTGGGCCCAGATCAGCTGGGCTATCAGTACAGTTGGGGTGCGTAACATATTCCTCATTCCCGATGCGCAATTTAAGACCATCTTTGCGCATCGCCGCTAAGTGCGGCCCACGTGCTACGAGGCTGACATCGGCACCACTACGCGCAAGTTCAGCTCCCATGTAGCCNCCAATCGCACCCGCACCGTAAATACATATTTTCATCAAACAAGCCCCAATTTTTCAGCCAANCCAATTCGTTGTAACTTTCCAGTTTCACCCTTTGGGATTTCATCTAGGAAAATTATTTTCCTAGGTACTTTGAAGTCAGCCAAATGTTCCCTAGTAAAATTTCTAATATCATTTTCTTTAATATGCACACCATCGCGAAGCACTACAACCGCAGCGACATCCTCACCGAGCTTATCATGGGGTAAAGCAAAGGTAACGGCCTGCTGCACAGCAGGATGGTCCATCAACACCTCGTCAACTTCACGTGGCGATATTTTTTCTCCACCCCGGTTAATAATTTCTTTGAGCCGCCCAGTTATAGAAAGGTAACCTTCATCATCCAAAACACCCTGATCACCAGTACGAAACCAGCCATTAGTGAAATTTTCTTTATTTGCTCTGGGATTGTTTTCATAACCATAAGTTACATTTTCACCCTTAATGACAATTTCGCCAGTCTCGCCGTCTCTCAGAAATTGCCCCCGCTCTCCCATGATTGCAATCTCGGGGCCTGCTGCAACACCAACGGTGCCGGGCTTGCGGGTAGCCGGTGGCAATGGGTTTGATGCCATCTGATGGGTTGCTTCCGTCATGCCGTAAGCTTCAATCACTGGACAACCAAACGTCTTTTCTAGTTCAGCCATAACTTGGGGTGGAAGCGATGATGAAGACGAACGGACGAAGCGAAGGTTCATATTAGATACAATATCAGTATTATTCTCAGCTCGACTGAGAATTGCTTGATGCATAGTTGGTACTGCTGAGTACCAAGTCGGCTTACAATCAGCAAACCACTTAAACGCCTTCAAGGCATTGAATCCAGGAGTGCAGTATACGCTGGCACCGCACGCCAGAGAAGACAATATAACAGCAATAAGCCCATGAATATGAAACAATGGCATGATATTCATGCTACGATCAGTTGGATCAAGAGCTAACGCACAACCAATGTTGAAAGCCGAAGTAACTAAGTTACGCTGGGTCAAAGGAACTAGCTTCGGCTTGGAGGTCGTACCAGATGTATGTAAAACCAACCCAACATCATCAGCCTGAGCATATCCTGAAAAATCAGGCACACCAGTACTTTGCACCCCTTCGTTAGCAACAATATCAAATTCACCTGCAGCCATAGTCTTCCTTACATGCAACCGAATTACTGGAATACCCAACTGATTGGCAACCTCAATAGATGGAGAGGTGCTGTCTTTTTCGACAACCAAGGCCTTAGCTTTTAAGTCTGTAAGATAAAAACGGTATTCCTCACCTCGATAGTTAGGATTGAGAGGTGCGGTCGTCGCCACAACTGCAATAGTTACGAAAGCGCTTGCCATTTCAGGGCCGTTGGGAAGCACAATGGCAACCCTATCATTTCGTCCAATCCCCAGTTTAGTTAAAGCCTCAACACTACTCTCAATCAAATTCAATAAACCCTGATAATTCAGGTCAGGACGATTAGGCGCCGACAAAGCGACAGTTGTTGGGTTTTGGATGGCTTTTAAAANATCAAAAACCGTTTTGGGCTCAGGCATTGTTTTCATAGATACTCAGTCATTTGCTTTAAGACCTAAAGGGGCCATTTGGACATTTGGCGACGCATCATACTGTTAAATGATTTTATAAGAGGCATAAATAGTAGAGTAATAGCTATGGCTGTGATCGCACCAGAGATTGGTCTAAAAAGAAAAATATCAAACGATCCACTTGACATCAAAAGAGATTGACGCAACGAGGTTTCGGCAAGCGGACCCAGCACTATTGCTAATACTGCAGGGGCCATGGGATAGTCTAATTTGCGCATCAAATAACCAACAATACCAAAGACCAACATCAGCCATACATCATGCATATCTTGAGTTGGTGCATAGCCCCCGATAAGGCACAAAACAAAAATTATCGGCGCTAAGATGGTAAAAGGCATTCTTAACACCCAAAGAAAAGCCGGGATGAATGCAAGATTAATAACTACCGCAAAAAAATTCGCAGCGTACAAACTTGCTATCAACCCCCATACGAATTCCTTATGCTCTACAAATAACATTGGACCTGGGTCAAGGCCCCATATAACCATACCACCAAGCAAAATGGCCGTAGTTGGTGACCCGGGAATTCCAAGCGTCAGCATAGGTAGCATGGATCCTGTACTTGCAGCGTTATTAGCTGACTCTGGAGCCAGAATACCTTTCGTATTACCCTTTCCAAAACTATCAGGGTCTTTCGACATACCCTTAGCAACACCATAGGCCATCAATGCACCGGGTGTGGCACCAGCTGCTGGAAGAATGCCAACAAAGTAACCCAGAAATGATCCCATAATCATGACCTTAAAACCATTTTTAAGGCTGATCAGAGNATCCAATATACGATTAATTGTAATGTGAGCTTGGGAGATTAATACTTTTCCCTTAGTTGTTTCAATGGTCCATAACATTTCACCGATACCATAAATTCCGATAGCTAAAACCAAAAAGTTTATGCCGTGAAAGAATCCAGGCAGGTCCAAAAATATTAGTCGTGGTTCACCACTAATTATGTCTAGTCCAACAGCGCTGAAAACGAGGCCTATAAAAATAGAAAAAAAAGTCTTTGGAATATCATCACCACCGAGCCCTACAAAAGTTGCAAAGGCCAGAAGCATCAAAGCGAATTCCTCAGGTGCACTAAAAGCAAGAGCAACATCAGCCAAGGGGGGTGCAAACAGAGTGAACAACACTACTGAAATAGAACCTCCTATAAATGAAGCAGTTGCTGCCGCAACTAAAGCCTTATCTGCCTCACCCTTCAGAGCCAATGGTCTACCATCAAAAGTCGTGGCGACCGCTGTAGAAGCTCCCGGTATGCCAAGCATAATAGAGCTGATCGCACCACCGTACATTGCACCATAGTAGATAGCACCCAAGAAAATCACCGCTGATGTCGGCGGTACTAAAAATGTCATAGGCAACAAAATAGCCACACCATTTACTGAGCCTAATCCAGGCATGGCACCAATAAATAGTCCGAGCACAACACCAACAATAATGAGAAAAAGATTTAGAGGCTCAAATGCGAGAAAGAACCCATTCATTAAAAGTGTTACAATTTCCATAGCTTCCAGACCCTTTTAGAGGAATAAACCGTATAATGGATAGAACAGAGGTTCTGTAACTCCTTTGGGTAGCGTAATTTTTAATGCTATTTCAAAAAAGAAAAATAAAATTATCGGCGTTGCGGTAGCTATCGATCCAGTCAGAAGCCAGTTGTGACTACCCATAATGCGCAAATAAAAAGTAATAAAAAGTGGGATTGCTACATAGACACCAACATACTCGATTAAACCAACGGTCATAACTAAAGAACCTGCAACCAATGCAAATAAAACAAAGGTTTCTCTGTCCATGTAAACCTTTTTAGGATCTTCAACGTCGTCAGATTTACAGATTTGACGGAGGATTATAAGTACACAGCAAATCAGCATGCCAGCAGCTAACCAGAACGGAAAAGCCCCACCACCTGGACCCTGATTTGGGATCCATCCAATTTCCAGTTCAGCACTCTTCCACATTGTATAAAGAGAGAAGGCCGCCATCAACGCTGCCATCGTATATTCAGCTCGTATCATAGATGAAAGCCTTCTCTGAGCGGTTATTTATCAAAACTCTTCACAGTTACCTTTTATTTCAAAAGGCTTTTATGCACATCAATAGCGTGAGACCAATACTTTTTTAGTCCATCACCAGTCAAGAACTCACCTTGCAAGCTTTTCTTGGCACGATATGATTGCCATTCAGATGTTTTGTACACGTCCGCAAATAACTTTTGATAGTAGGAAGCTGCTTCCTTACTCATACCCGGTGCACCAACAACACTTCGTTGCATAAAATAGGAGAAGTCCTTTCCCAACTCTTTGAAAGTTGGTGCTTCTGGATACATCGCCAAACGCTCATCAGTAAATGCAGCCAATGGTCTAGTCTTCCCAGCTTTATAAAAACCATCCTGCTCGGAAGGGTTATTAACGGTGGAATGAATGTGCCCACCTGCCAGCGCCTTTGCAACAGCTCCTCCACCTTTGTAGGGGATATATTTTATTTTTAACCCATAGGTTTTATTCAGGTAATCAGTAAGAATATTATCTTCAGAACCAGATCCAGTCCCTCCCATAAGCCATTCACCTTCCTTTTTTGCTTTAACAGCAGCTACAAATTCATCAACATTGGTAATACCACTATCGGATTTAACCCATAGTAAGAAGGTATCTTCAGCCATGCGACCAATAGGCGTGTAGGTCATTACATCAATACCAAGTTTAGATTGGCGCATAGGAGTAGTGTAAAAACTATTCAAAGTGACCATGATTGTGTGGTCATCACCAGTTTTTTGCTTAAGATGAACCAGAGCTTCTGCGCCCGTGCCGCCTGACTTATTTATTGGTGTTAGCGGCATAGACGACATTTTATTTTTTTGAATGACACTTTGCATCAACCGAGCCATCTTGTCTGCACCGCCACCTTTGCCTGCCATGATAATGAAATCAATTGGCTTTTTTGGTGCCCAATCTGCTGATGCTACAAGTGGTACGATGACTGCCAAAGAAACAATCGTAATACCCTTTAGTAATTTATTGATAAGCATTCTTATCATCCTTCCTTTTAATTTTCACGCAACCTCACAATAACTGTCATAGTGCGATTGAGTTCGAAGCGTTCAGAGTTTTAAGGAAAAGCTACGAACTGATAATGTTGTTTCAGCCCCATATTTAACATCAAGAGTAGCTTCACAACCCGAGTGGAAGTGTTCTAGGCATTTTTTTTTGATTGTCTATAAAATGCTTATTGCAAAAAGGTAAAACTGTAAATGTTGTAAAATATCTACAGTTTTATTTGCAAAACTTGTCAACTTTTAGCAAATAACTATTCTCGTTTCAAACTCAAGATTTAAACAAAAAAAGGACCTGCTGGCCCTTTTAGTTAACAAATCTTAAATTGTGTGAGAATGATTTTATAGCTAAATCGTCAGGATCAAATCNTTATTTTTGCTGTTTTTTCTTTTTATCTTAAATAAGTAAAGGTAACTGCACGTCGCACATTTTCTTCAATTACTGGTGCACGATTTATTGGCGGATAGGCTCTACGCACACATTCAAAACGATCGCACAACTGGCAGTTTAGGCCCGTTGGTGTTTGATTATCACGGTTAGTAACGTCTAAGCCATCACTGTAAACTAAGTGCTTNGCATCACGTATGTCACAGCCTACAGCGACTGCATGCCACGGCACATGATTTGTAGTAGCAGTTCCACCCGGTTTAACAGTTCGCGAAATAGTGAAAAAAGTGGCGTTATCAGGCATGCGGATAATTTGGCTCAGAATTTCCCCAGGAGTAGAAAATGAATCATGCACCATCCACCGCGGACAAGTTCCTCCAAAACGTGCAAATTGGAACCCCCCACCACTCAGACGTTTCGAGACGTTTCCAGCATTATCAACCCTCAAGAAAAAAAATGAAACTCCACGCATACCAGACCTTTGTAGGGAAGTGAGGCGGTGACAGACTTGCTCAAAACTAGATCCAAATCGACGCCTTAAAAGCACTATGTCATAACGCAGTTCCTGAACGGCTTTGAAAAATGGCTCGTATGGCATCATCAACGCACCTGCAAGATAGTTTGCAAGAACGTAACGCAGCAATTCACGAGCTTCTTTTGAGGACAGGTCAGCTTCGGCAACTATTTTGTCCAAAACAGTTCCATGCAACAGAAGAGAGTACTGCACTGCTATTTGAAAGGCACGATCTTCAGGTAGATTGACTTCAGAGAGCAAAATGCGTTTGCGGTGACGGTCATATTGGGCCAGCACGTCACCTAATACAGATACTGGCATAATTTTAGTTTGTACCCCTATTTTTTTTTCAAGGTGCAAAGATAGACCTCGATACACTTCACCTTGATCCAAGATACCATCAGCCCACAGGCTCTCAGAAATGGTTTCCAAGTCTTCGAAGTAGTTGGACCGTTGTTCTACAAAGTCACGAACCTGGTCAACGGAAGATGTATGATGACTCGGTGTGATCGCATTCTCCCGTAGGCCACTTGCGTATGCTTGATGTTGCGCAGTTTCCCACATCTGACGGTACAAACTATACAGCTTAACTATGGATTGTGCTGCTTTAGGCGCACACGCTACAAGTTCTTGTATTTCATTTTTACCAACTGCTTCTTCCTCAAATAGTGGATCTGCAAAGACCTCTCCTAATTCAGCGGCAAACCGCGCATCATCGTCCTCAGCAAATTCCTTTAAGTCGATATCATATACCTGTCCTAAACTAAACAGTAGTGAAACTGTAACTGGGCGCTGATTATGCTCAATTAAATTCAAATAGCTTGGCGAGATATCAAGCATAGCAGCCATATCAGTTTGCCTGATACCTCTGTTCTGACGGAAGCGGCGAACTTTATGGCCAATGATCGCCTTACGTTCAATTTTCGTCATCTCTTCCTCTACTTTTAGAAAGTAAAAATTCCAGTCAATAAACATGTCCCACATAAATACTTAATTACATTTATGCACCCTCGTTCAAAATCTGCTTAATAAAAATGCTGATCTTATTACTAGGTTCTAACAAAACTATCTGTTTTAAAATTTAAACGGAAATACAATTATTACGTCTTGTGCATAAATATTTTTTTGCTCAAAACTAGCTTCGGGTTGCTTTACTAACCTGAAGGTCCTGAGGTGATTGCCCCCGCAATCCTCCGTAGATTTCTTCTTTAAGCATCCCAAATTGATGCGTATTGATTCTTTCCGCTAAAAGCATATCTTGTCCCCACATCAGCAACCAGATACACCGCCCCAAAAAGAAATCTTTATCAAAGGAGTCATCTGATATTGAGCGCTTTACGATCCGTTGCTGATCCGCATCAAGGGAGGCAAATGCATCTAATTCATTGATTATTTCTGTGCTTCGATCAGCGCTTACGCCCTCCTCTTGAAGACTATCACGCAAAAGAGAACAAGCTATAAAAAGAGCACATTCTGCTTCTGTGACTTTGTCATCAAAATTAACACTTATACTTTTTTGAATACCCTCGTGTTTGTCTATCAGATCGCCTGCCTCACCAAACATAAGTGTCATGGTCTTGACTTCAGCCATGACATTAATTCTATAAAGTCGGCGTTTGAACCATTTCAGCATAACATTAATCCTAATTATTCACTCGAAAAGGTTACTTTAAGCTCATTACAACAAAATAGTTTATATAATTAATAATGTTTTGGATAGTTCTATTGCTCTCACAATCTGCTTAAATGGCTCGATTTGCTAAAAAAGAACTTATTAGCTTAACCCGATGGATCAACAAATTAATTGGGAGATGAAAAAGGTTTTTAAGTATTTGTCTTACATGCAACATATTCGCTCTTATCCAAAAAGTTGAATTTTCAAAAACTCGTCGATTTTCAAATGTTCAAAAAAATTTATAAACCTAATTCCAATTNCCAAATATTAAATTGGAGAATCCCCACGAATAGTTGTTCTTTGCATTCGCCTTGAATACTTGAGGTCATACTCACAAGCTTTATGCATTGTTGATCTATTGTCCCAAAAAACAACATCCCCTACTGTCCATTGATGGGTATATATAAAACAATCTTTGGCAGCACTCTTGAATAAATTGGTCAAAATTTCTTTACTTTCACTTTCAACCATACCTCTAATCCCAATCGTAAAACCTTCATTAACAAAAAGTGCTTTACTGTTATTCTCAGGATGGGTCCTCACAATAGGATGAGCTACTTCTGTAAACTCTGATTTTTGGATTTCTGTCAGTTCAAACCTATTTTTTTGAAATTCGTAATCTGCTTTTCGTGATGCGATAAACCGAGGTAGATATGAGTGTAAAGCATATAGATCTTCAATCTTCTGTTTGTACTCAGTTGATAAACTTTCATAAGCTGCGGCCATGTCACAAAACTTTGTCTCACCTCCTTCAGGAGGGACCTCCAAAGCATATAAAATTGAACCTAAAGGGGGGATGGATTTATATGACATATCAGAGTGCCAGTAGCTTCCACCATTGGCTATTGGTTTAGTTCCTTGGCCACCTCGGTTTGAAAACACTAAAATTTCTGGGAATTCAGGCAGTGTATACTGTGTAACACTATGGTATTCTGATGGCCCAAACTTGTTACTAAATTCTACATGTTGTTTATTCGAGAGGTTCTGACCACGAAAAACAAGCACTTTATGCTCCAACAGGGCAGAACGGATAGTATTTACCAAAACCTGATCCAGATCATTACTAAGATCAATTCCTACAACTTCGGCAACAAAAGTATCGCTTAACCTTTTTACTGAATACCCCATCTTAGTAATCCTTATACAAGGCCTGTCAGAAATAATGATGCGTTCTAAAACTCAACAAATATATTATTTTTTCTTAGACAAAATTCATTCTTTTTTTGTTGCTTAAAAATATTACTTCCAGAGAAACTACCACAGGTCTGGAATTGTTTGAATATCGTTACAAACTCATCAAGTAGGTTTTTTGTTGATGGTCTCCTGCTTAATCCACTCAATAAAATCATGATTACCACCTACAACTCCCAATACAACAATACACGGGCAATCATAGCTATGTAGTTCTTTAATACGCTTTGTAAGTGAAGTAATTAATTCTGGACTAGTCTTAAGCAAGAGTGCCGTCTCAGAACTTTCGCAATGCTCACTTTGCCACAAATAAATTGATGAAATATTCCCCAATATATTTGCACAAGCCGCAAGTCGATCAGCGACAACAGACCGTGCAATTTCCTGAGCTTCTTCATTTGTGCTAGTTGTTACATAAACAATTGAAGCTAACATCAATTAAAGTATCCTATGCCCAACCCGAAATTGTCACTATTGAAATAATTAACAAAACTATCTGGCCTCCATTTATGATTACAGACAACCGGTGAAAACTATCAAATTTTGATTTTGCACTCACATCACCCGCTACCTCAGCGTCTCTGTACTTGTTAATTTTGGGTATCAAGCTTTGTCGAGAAAATACCGCAGATAGCCCAATAATAAACATAGATACGGCTGAAAAATGGTTGGCAAGTGTAAGCAAAACTGCTGTAGCGAACGATAAAATTATAATTATTAAGTAATAGTAGGGAAAGATTGAACGTATCAATTTGCCAGCTTCTGTAGCATCAAGTTTTATAAAAGTTATTGGTGCAACAAGAAAAGAAAAGAAAAGCATGGCTCCAAAAAGCATTGAGGCTAATAAAAAACTTAATATGAAAAAAATCTGTTCCATAAAACTTCCATTGGTTTTTTGACGATGAGTAAAATGGTGAATTCTTAGATAACAAAAACACAATAGTTACAACAACTCTAGGCAAAATACTTAGATCGGTCTTTTATTTCTTCAACATGGTAATCATCACTATTTTGGAAAAAATATAAAAAGAACAGAAATTTCTATAGTTGCCAAAGAAACTATCATGTTGGGTAACAACATATTGTCAACTACAGCTGAATAATTTAGCCAACCAGATAAGGGCCTCATTCTGAAAGTTGTCAATTGAGCAAATAAAAAGTAATGCTCTTGATGGAATGATAACAAAAGAAACCATAAAGAAAAGCGACCTCGCCAGTTTCCTGACGAAGTCGCTTCCCTTAAAATTCCTTCATGTTTCTTGCGAAACCCCTGGGAATTTTCCGTTCCGTTACTTTAGCTCCCCTAACGGTTCACTCCAATATCAAAACGTGAAAATAGAATATTTAATATCTTTTGGTACCGCAATAGTAATTCGATCCACAATACTGTGGAACATGGGGATAAAAAAATTGGATTTTCCATCTATCGCTCAAACTGCGCTGGTGCAAAAAAGGCCACTTTTGAAAAAGCGACCTTTTGCTATAAGTAAATGTTATAAATAGAATAATTTTGGTTGTGGGGCTAAATCTGTAAGAAACCTTTACCTGCAATATCAAGTGTTTATGAATCAGTTCAATAAGTTAAAGCATATTTTTCTATCATTTTGTTTCATGGTGTTTCACCTAGTTTCATTCTATTTGCGAAAATGACCCTAAGGGTCAGAGAATTATTTGCGCTTTCTAGCTAAGTTTTTAGCCTTGGACATTTACTATTGAGTTCTGAATGCCATTTACTCGACTTAAATTTCTCATTAATTTCAGCGTGGGGAAGCATGCTCAAAAACCGTGGCAAATTGTCATAATGAACTCACTCGCACAGTCAATCATTCTATTTCCTCAATACAAATCCAGATTACCAACATTTTTTCTTGAGATATAAATAACCTTCTATATGTTATGTTATAACATAACATAATTCACTAATTTTTCTTATGAGGTTTAATTCAATGAAAGTCGCATATATCTTTGCTACTGATATGGCCGCAACATTTAAACTTGCAACTATGATCCTGCCACAACTTGAAGCTGGTAACCACGGAGCCGAAGTGGCGGGAATGTTTTTCTTTGATGATAATGTTTATAGCTTACGCAAAGGTGACCCAACTGGTGAGCGCCTTGCTAAGATTGCAGTCGCAAAAAATATTCTTCTGATGGGATGTGATCAATGCGCTTTACGTCGAAATCTTGCTGAAGGTGAATTTAGCCAATGTGGTAGTGGAGAAGTAACCCCAAAGAACCTCATCGACGGTGCACACGTTGGCTGTTTCCCTCAACTGTATGAAGCATTGGCGCCAGCTGCCGTCGATCAAGTAATAACACTCTAGGCAAACTTTGTTTCTATTGAGTTACAATAATCAGTTGGTTTTGGGATAATTTGAACTGTGAGATTAATAAAGAATAATCTGTTCATTGCTCTCAAGGTTCAGTTAAACACCCCCTCGCCTAATTAATTTACAAAAGAAAAATAATAAAATTTAGAGGTATAGATTATGAAAGCGGAAACACAACGTCTACCTGTCACCGTACTATCAGGTTTTCTTGGTGCTGGAAAGACTACACTACTAATCAGGGTGTTAAATAATCGTGATGGTCGCAAGGTAGCAGTTATCGTCAACGATATGTCTGAAGTGAATATTGACGCCGACTTGATCCGATCAGAAACAGAGCTTAGTCGTACCGATGAGACATTGGTCGAGATGTCTAACGGCTGCATTTGTTGCACCCTTCGCGATGACTTACTCGCCGAAGTTCGACGCCTTGCAGAAAAGAGAAGTTTTGACTATCTGTTAATCGAGTCGACAGGAATCTCTGAGCCTTTACCAGTAGCAGCTACCTTTGATTTTCGCGACGAGGATGGCGAAAGTTTATCAGACATAGCTCGCCTAGATACCATGGTGACTGTTGTTGACGCGGTAAACCTACTTGGGGACTATTCAAGTCACGACTTCTTACATGATAGGGGTGAAACGATGGGCGAAGAAGACAATCGCACGCTTGTTCATCTTCTGACAGACCAAATTGAATTTGCTGATGTAGTCATTCTAAATAAGGTTGCCGATGCAGATGCCCATCAGGTCGAGGCCGCTCGCAAAATCATTCGCAGCCTTAATGCAGATGCACGTATAATCGAAACCAATCACTCCGATGTTCCTGCGGATACCATCCTCGATACCGGTCTCTTCGACTATGAAAAAGCCCATGATCATCCGTTATGGGCTAAAGAGCTTTACGGTTACGCAGATCATTTACCAGAAACTGACGAATATGGGGTTACAAGCTTTGTCTATCGTGCCCGTCGCCCGTTTAACCCGGAATCCATTCACGCTTTATTGAACGGAGATCTGCCTGGTGTAATACGCGCTAAGGGGCATTTTTGGATTTCAACACGGCCTGACTGGGTTGCTGAATTCTCTCTTGCGGGTGCTCTGTCATCCATCAATCCGCTGGGTACTTGGTGGGCAACGGTACCAAAAGAGAATTGGCCAACTGATGAGAGTGCGCAGGCCTATTTGGATACCCATTGGCAAGAACCTTGGGGTGATCGTCGGCAGGAAATTGTCTTCATTGGCAGCGGAATCGACTGGCCATGGTTACAAACGGAACTCGAGGCCTGCCTTGTACCCGAGCATCTAATGTCAAACCCTAATGCGTTAAGCAATCTCCCAGACCCGTTTCCACTATGGAAACGCACGGAGAACGCAGCGTGACTAGAATTTAGCCAATGAGGTGCGTTCATCATTTTGTTTATTAGCCAACACCTGCGACCGCTAGGTTTTTTTGCGGTAATTTCCAGTAACAGTTTGCGGTAACTTTGCGGTAATCACAAAAAAAGCCGCCCCGAAGGCGGCTAAGTCATTGATATTATTGGTTGCGGGGGTAGGCTTTGAACCTACGATCTTCAGGTTATGAACCTGACTAAATACTAAAACAGATTATACACAGTCACACACATCACGTTTTTCCGCAGTTTTCAATTGCATGATTTACACCGATTACACGTATTCGCACCAATTATCAATTCTTTCAGTCTCTGAGTTTGCGCTGGCGACATGTTCCCAGCGCAGATTAATTTAAGCAAAATCTGTTAAATTCAGATAAAAGTCTCGATGGGTTTAAAGCCACTAATGGCAAGTACTGACCGATCAGTTTTCGAAAAATCACGATGAGCAACTATAATACGATATTCCACCGGCATCAGAGAACTCTGACGGCTTCTGCCGATAGAATTTATCCTCTACGTTTCTCGACTGCTCGGCATATGGCTGCGTCATGACTTCCTGTAGCTCTCGAATCAGAGCGTAGTTTCCCAAGGCAGCTTGCTGATAAGCAGGCGCTACTAACCACTCTCTTAAACTATATTTTGGGTTGACGAGCTTCATCTGCCTGGAGAGCCCCTCACGGGAGCTATGCGGAACAGTATTTACGTCGGTCGTGCTGGTGATGAGTGATTTCCATTTTGTTAGCCACTCTGTCCAACGCTTGTCCATCCCGTCAGGGTCTGACTTATACGATGGATTCAATGAAGGTATTGCGCTCTTTAAATTTTTATAGAAGCTCTTTTTAAGTGGGCCAATGTCGTCAGGTACCGTCGAGAGCTCACGGAAGAAGATGGTGTAATCGACGGGAGTTTGCACCATGAGCGTTTCAAGTTCTTTAAACAACTTGGACTGAAAAGTACCAATTCCAAGTTTGGCAGCCCACATCTTCTCCATTTGCTCTTCCATCACTTTTGAAAAGTCATCTCGGATCTCGTTGAGCTGTTGGAGACAGTCCTTGTGAGAGGTTAGCAACGGCATTAACGCCTTACAAAACATGTAGAAGTTGCGTTCCGCTGCTACTGGTTGATTCAGAAACGAAAAGTGATGTCCGCCGCCTATCCATGGCTGGTAGTGCGGATTAAATTCCTCGCAAAATCCGAATGGACCGTAGTCGAATGTAAAGCCACCGACCGCGCAGTTATCGCTATTGAAGTTGCCCTGGCAGTAGCCGATGCGGATCCAGTTTGCCACAAGCGAGGTAAGGCGGCTGCGGAACCAACGCGCGAGCAATACCACTTTTTCGGCGGTGGCTAGTTTCTGGTCGATAACGTCACCATACTCACGGTCGATCAAGTGCAACACAATTTTCTCTAACTCTTCCATCGCTCTCGGGTGTGCCTTCTTGCGGGCACGGCGACTGAAGAGCTCGAGTTGGCCGACCCTAATAAACGAGGGTGCGACGCGCGTCGAGATAGCAACTGGCTCCAATATAAGCATGTCGGGATCTTTCGAGCGTGATCCCTCTGAGTACCAAGGCCGCTTAACCTTCTCCGTTTTCGAAACGAATAAACTCAGAGACCGTGAAGTTGGCACTCCGAGCGCGTGCACGTATTCCTGTGCCAGAAACTCCCGGACACTCGACCGCAGGACAGCGCGGCCATCCGCGCCACGGCAGTATGGCGTCCGCCCACCGCCTTTCAACTGCATTTCCCAGCGCCGACCGTTGATGACGGCCTCAAGCACGGAGATTGCGCGACCGTCGCCATATCCATTGCCAGTTTGAAACGGGCACTGCTGATCATACTCGGTACCGAAGATTGACAGTGCGTACCCACACGCCCAACCGACCTTGCGCATTGGCTCAGGAACGTGCGAAATGTCGCCAGAGAACATTCGGACGAAATCGGCCAACTCTGCTAAGTTGTCGGCGAAACCTAGCTCGTGAAATAAGTTTTTGCTGTGTGCGACGTACTCAGGGCTCTGGATTGGCGTGGGATTAACGGGGACATAGTGGCCTGTAAAGACTTGTCGTGGTGCATGGTCGGCACCATTTTCTTTTGCGTCAGGATCACAGTTGAGAGTTTCTATGAGCGAGTAGTTTGCCAACTTTGCGAGATCGTCAATCGTCGGGATGGTTGGATTAGATTTATGATAGTTGCTCATTTTTCAAAATTACTATGCCTGATCTTGTTAAAAAAAACCATTTCAATATTTAACCAAAAAATAACAAACGCAAGATAATTGCATCCGCCAAAAGGCGGATGAAACACTAATACAGATTATACCCAGCCCACATATCAATAAAATTAATTAGCATTGCATTTAAACGTACTGTTTATCATTCATGCTTTTAAGAAGCACACATACAAAAAAATTACTTTCCGTTTAAAAGGCTTGCTAAATCCAGCTGATATTCGCTCACACGCATCCAAGGTTAGGGTTATTTCTACTGTCTGCTCAACACTTACTAACCTAAAAAGTTATTATTGGATCATAGGTCTCCACCAATCGGTTTGCGAACATATCAACCTTGGGAATCATCTGCTTCTGTCGACACACTGCAAGATCAATGTGCTTCGGCATAACGGCACCGAGCTTGAGCATTCTTGGAGCAGCCTTATTAATATCCCAAAGTGGAAAGCCAGTTGGCGGTATGACCAAGCTACCCCCTGGGTAGGGGCAATCAACACGGTTAGCCAGGACAACCGCTACACGATTATCCTCCGCCCTCGGAACGGCAATCAGTTCACGTTCAAATGGTTCTCGTAGAGATGCAGGCCAAAGAATAATATCAGCAGCAGCGATTCCCAGACATCTAGATGTCTCAGGAAATACAGCGTCATAGCCAGACATCACACCAATACGCCCAAACGGGGTATCGAAAACAGGGTACTCATCACCGGCAACAGCCCAAATGCGCTCCTCTACAGTCAGGTGTGTTTTCCGATACTTACCAATATTTTTGCCATCAGGGCCAATTAGATAAGTTGTAATAAAAATCCCCCTACTAGTCTTTTCCAGCGTTGGAATAGCTATCAAGCAGCTATACTTCTTAGCAATGACGGCAGCACGCAAAATATAGTCAGGTGCAGCATCAGAAAGTTGGGCAGCCTCATCTGCATTAGGTAACCAATGTGTAGAAAAAGCATGCTCTGGTAAAGTTATAACCTTGATTCCGAGCTTGGCGGCATGATCAATCATATCGAAGACGTCGTCGACTGTACTTTCATTGGTGACATGCATTTGAACCGCAGCAATCTTGCTGGTCGACTGGGATGGGACAATTGGAACATCTGCTATCTTTGCAACCGGAGTATTAAAATATGGTTCCGACATTATTCCGTACGTTTCCGATCGTCGGTCGGCAATCTTATCATTTCCAGTATATATGGATTTGTTTAACGCCATATCAGGATCTATATCAGCTATTGCTATACCATGAGTATCATAAGGGACTTTTGACAGAACACGTCCTTTAGGGTCAACTATCATGCTACCACCTGGATAATATATAGACCTTTCAAATCCGGCCTTTGTTGCTGCGACTAACCAGAGGCCATTTTCATAGCTACGCGCAGGTCCCCACATGTCAGCTTGGTCCATAGAAAAGAAATTTGCCATGTCGACGATTACTTCGGCACCTTGTAATGCCATGGAACGAAAGATTTCAGGTATTCTTCCGTCGAAGCATATAAGCAAACCTATTTTTCCAAGGTCCGTCTCGACGACAGGATTACCCCGTTCACCAAAACTAAACCAATTCTGATCGTGCGTTGCAAGGAACTGTTTGTGATAGTGGCAAGCCAAGTGGCCCTGCCTATCAAACATTACACCCGTGTTGAAGACCTTTTGTCTTTCTGAATCCCATTCAGTTATTCCACTTGCAATGTAAATGCCGTGCTTTTTGCTAAGTTCTGAGAGCGCGGATACAAATGCTCCATCTGAAACGTCCTCTGCTAACTCGCAGCAGTGTTCAAAAGAATCAAACAGGTAACCGGTATTCATACATTCTGGGAAGACAATTAGTTCAGCTCCCTGCCTAACGGCATCCTCGACGAAACCGGTTGCTATTTCTATATTGTGATCAATATTTCCGAGAGTAGCCAAAGTCTGAACTGCAGCTGCCCTAAAATGACGATTTTTCATTATATCCTCCAAGTATACTTAGCTACTTTTATGAAACCAATTTTTTAAAAAAGTTATTAAGCTTTTACCTCTCGCCAAAAGATGTCGAGGCAATGACGCTTAATGTCTATAAAACGAGGGTCAGTCGTAATTTGAGATGTTCGCGGCCACGGCAAATCAACATCAACAATTTCAGCTACTTGTGTCGGGCGGCGTGTAAGCAGCAAAACTTTATCGGCTAGTTGAACAGCCTCCTCTAAATCGTGGGAAACAACAAGCATTGACGTATTAGTCTTCTGGTAGATTTTTTGAATTTGTTCCCTCATGAACAGAGTCATTTCAAAGTCGAGTGCTGAGAATGGCTCATCAAGGAAAAGTACTTCTGGGTCAGTCACTAAGGCACGTAGGATTGAAATCGTCTGTTGTTGTCCGCCGGAGAGGGTATAGGGGTATGCGTTGAGATCAATCTTAATATCAAAGTTTGCAAGCAACTCCTCAACCCGCCTCTCACGTTCATTGCGGGGTATTCCCATAACTTTTAGTGGATAGAAAACATTATCAATAGACCTTAACCAGGGGAAAAGAGCTTCACGGTAATTCTGAAAAACATATGAAATTTTTGTTTCTTGGATTGTTTGGCCGTCGTAAAGTACCTCTCCACTATCCATGGGCAAAAGACCTGAGATCATATTGATGAGGGTGCTTTTACCGCACCCATTAGGCCCAAACACGGATATCAATTGCCCCTGAGGTAAATCGATTTCAAAGTTATCGTACACAATTGTCTCACCAAACGACTTTTTTAGCCCACGCACCGAGATAATTTTTTTTCGTAAATTATGGTTTTTCCCAAATTTTTTAGGAGCGAAGTCTCGAGGGCGGACAACATCCACACTCGAGACTTCATTGCCACTAAATTTTTTGTTGGCAATTGTGTTTGTCATAACATTTAGCTCCTTTTAGATGCTTAGCTGCTAAAATCAGATAGCTTGAGCATCTTTGAACGCACATCCATGGGCTTTTTGAGAACGCCTTCTTTTACAAAAACATCCACAAATGCCTGATACGAATTTAGATCAGTTTCATTGAGGCCGCTGAAAGGGCGCAAGTAAGGTTTCGCAAGGAGTGCAAGCTGTGTCTCCTTAATTGCAGTATACTTTGGAATGATAACCTTATATTTCTCAAAATTCGCCATAGCTAGGCTGGTAGCTTCATCTATTATTTTCACAACTTTCTTTGCTACCTCTGGGCGTTCTTTCATAAACTTAGTTGTAAGCACAGCTGCACCCGAGTAGAAAGGATCAGCGATCACCGATGCTACGGGATTAGTCATGGCTCGCTTAGTTTCCTTGGAAGCAGCAGCAATTGAGCCAACGGGCTCAAGTGAAAGTGTCGCATCAACACTACCACCAGCCACAGCCATAACCTGCATAGGGACAGCAAGGTCTGTAAGCTTAACGTCCTTATCAGGGTCGAGGCCAAAAGATCGAACCATATGGCGCGAAATGGTCCTCCACTGAATGCCAGGAACATGCCCCAACGTCTTTCCTTTGAGGTCTGCAAATGTGCTGATTTTGCTACCTTCCTTTACAATGAGTCCGTCATTGATCAGGTCAATCTTTATACCACCACCTTGAAGGCCAAATACTTTAAAGGTACCCGGAAATTTATCTTCGGCAATCATTGCAATGCCAGCTGCAGCACCTGGAGGTCCAAAATCGGCTCTGCCTGCAACGAGAGCATCAATAATGTGATTTGGAGACTGCATCTTCTGTGAATCGATTTTGATGCAATTCTTTTCAAAAAGCTTCTCCTCAAGTGCGACGTAGTATGCTGTTGTCTGCATGATTGGTAGCCATGCGGCTACAACTGACTCCATCTTGTCGCAGGCAGCGTGTACGCTGCTTACAGCAAAGACGACGCCGGCAACTGCAGTCGAAATAATAAACTTCTTCATTGTAATATACTCCATATTTTCATTAATTTTTACACAGGCCACCATTAACGTCCTGACCAATGGACGATCGTCCTTTCAAAGACTAAAAGGGCAAGGTTTAGACCGTACCCCATGGCCCCTGTAACTAGGATTGATCCATACATATCTGTTAGCTGATAAGAAATTTGAGCATCGATTATACGGTGCCCCATGCCATCTACAGCACCTATAAACATCTCGGCAACAATGATCACCACAAGAGCAATCGAAACTGCCGTTCTTAAGCCCACGAATGTCTGCGGAAGGGTTTCAAAGAAAATTACATCGCGAAAAATCCGAATTGATGATGCCCCCATTGATTTTGCAGCTAAGATCCGTGTCCGCCGTGCATTCATGACACCGTAAGCAACATTGAAAACCACGACCAACCATGCTGCAAAACCAGCAACAGCTATCTTGGCCACATCTCCCAATCCGAAAAGCAATAAGAAAAGCGGGAACATTGCTGTCGCTGGAGTGGATCGGAAAAAATCAACTAAAAATTCAAGTGATCTATACACTCTGTCCTTTGCACCCAGAGCAATGCCAATAGGAACGCCGAACACCGTTGCAATAGCGATAGAATATCCCACACGAATGAGTGTTTGGTTAAAATCATGAACCATGTCACTTCGAATGATGGCAAAGAAGGTGTCTAAAAGAGTTGTAATGGGTGAAGGAAGAAGATTTTTATCAACGAGTTCGTTGGCGTAAGCAAACCACCACAAAAGAAACAGGACAGTTGGGCCTATTAATAATTCTAGAGCTCGCCGAGAGAAAGAACCTTTCAATATTGTCATAAGTTGTGTTGACATATTCTGCCTCCATCGATTGAACCTGTTAGTGTTGATATAGAATGAAGATAGTTACGCCAGCCACCATGATTGGTCACATCCTCGGCGTTTTTCGTCGCGCATGACTCACAAATGAAACCCTTAACTTGTTCATTATTCTCAAGGTCCAAGGTGCCGATACCTAATGGCTGAGGAATTCCTTTGATAAATTCACCAAAGCGTTTTGACGGCATTGCCCATACCTCAATAGCTATCGAAGATCCACTTTCATCCCGCACTAAGCAAGGTCGAATTGGGTGTGCTTCAGCCAGGCTATAAAGCCGATATTTAGGAGCAGTTTTGGAGGCATACAGAAAACGTGCACCCAGCTGGGTTAGCTCATGATTGAGAGGTAGACCTGACATATGCGCGCCAACAACCGTCAGTGCAATTTCGTGATTGGCCGGTGATGGAAGAAGTTTTTGTTTATCTGGTAATTGCCAACTGCAAGCCCCAAGTCCTCCCCGGCATTTGTATTGTAGCTCACGTGCAACAGCAATGACTAGTCCATCATGCCCTGCTTTACCTAATAGAGTTACATTACCTGGACGACCATCTTTACGGTTAGACACAGGAACCGCTATGCCGCAAAAATCCATGAGATTTACAAAATTCGTGTAGGTTCCAAGTTGAGAGTTTGCACCTACAGGATCAGCCTCTGAGTCGGCTACCGTACAAAAAGACGGAATAGTCGGTACGCAGATTAAGTCTACCTCATCAATTATAGGAGCAACATTCCGCTTCAAGTCTTGCAGCTGATAAAAACCACGAAAAGTATCAACTGCAGAAATACCCTCAGCAGCGTTTATCACTTGACGAGTTACTGGGTGAAGAGATCCTGGATGATTTGTTTCAAAATCTTCAAGTACTGAATAACGCTCAGCAACCCAAGGTCCACCATAAAGTAGGTCGGCAACCTCATAGAAGGGTGTAAAATCTATTTCAACAATTTCAGCACCCAAGGTTCCTAGTTCATTGATTGTCATTTCAAAAGATTCTCTTTGATGATTGTCACCAAAAAATTTGATTGTCTCATTATTAGGTACCCCAACGATAAGGTGTGGTGGCGGTAGGGAAATTGGCGATTTTTCAAATTGACGGGCATAGGAATCAGCGGCATCAAATTTAGCTACAACATTCAAAACTACTGCTGCATCATCAACAAGTTGGGAGAAAATTGAGACAGTATCCAAAGTCCGGCAAGCNGGAACGACGCCAGCATTTGAGAGAGTTCCTAATGTCGGTTTAAAGCCAACGATACCATTGAGCGCCGCGGGCACACGACCAGAGCCAGCAGTATCTGTGCCAAGAGAGAAACTAACAAGCCCCAGAGAAACTGCTATGGCTGAACCCGAACTAGAACCTCCTGGTATAATATCAGGATCAAGGGCATTTTTTGGGGCAGGAAATGGTGTTCGGGTTCCTACCAATCCGGTAGCGAATTGGTCTAGATTTGTTTTACCGATAAGAATTGCACCAGCACGTAACAATAATTCAACAACAAATGCATCTTCATTGGCAATGTAGGAAAATTCAGGACAAGCCGCTGTGGTCGCTAGGCCATTTACATCAATGTTATCTTTAATGGCAAATGGAACGCCCCATAGTGGACTTCCAGCTAAATCGAATGAAGAAAGTTTTTTGGCCCTTTTTAAAACCGTTTCTCTTTCCAGCAAATGTAAGAAAATTCCAGGATCATCTACTTCATCAATTCGGCGGTAAACTTCTGCAATAACTTGAGTAGGCTCTACCCCAGAAGCGTATGCTTGATGAAGACGACGAATATCAAAAGGTAAGTTGTGAAGCATGAATTTTTATTCCAAAGCGTTATTGCATTGAAATAGATCAGGTGTTAATGATGCTGAATAGTGCTATTTTTTTCATAATGCGATGCAAATAATGCATCACTTAACCTTTGGACTAGAAATGAAGCATCTTTTACCCCTGAAATACATAGATGCAGTAGCCGATGCTGGATCCATTCGACAGGCTGCTGAGAGACTAGCCATCACATCTACTGCCTTAAATCGAAGAGTCATCGCTATGGAAGAAGAATTGGGTGTACCAATCTTCGAACGCCTTCCACGAGGAGTGCGTCTTTCGACAGCTGGTGAAATTCTGGTTCATCATATCCGCTCTCAAATAAGCGATTTAGAGCGTGTTAAAAGTCAGATAGCCGACCTCTCTGGTGAAAGGCGTGGTCACGTTTCAATTGCATGCAGCCAAGCTTTGTTGCCCTATTTCCTTCCTGAGCAGATCTCATCCTATCGCAAGGAACACTCAGCAGTAACTTTCAGTGTTTTATTAAGAGACCGTACAGCGGCAGAACAAGCTCTTGTAGATTTGAGCGCAGACTTAGCCTTAGTTTTCGAACCGTTACGCATGTTGGAATTTCACAATCTATTAACAGTGCGCCAACAAGTTCATGCAGTTATGAACAAAGATCATCCCTTAGCTGAGAAAAAACAACTGCGTCTTAGGGATTGCCTGCAACATCCGGTTGCTCTTCCAACTGCTCAATTTGGCGTGCGTCACTTGTTAGAAATAGCAGTACGAAAGATTTCAGCAAATTTTGAACCAGTTGTCGAATCAGATAGCTTCGAGTTTCTCAACCATCACGCTCTTTCAGAAAAAATCATTGCTTTTCAAATTCCTATTGGCTTACCAAATACCACGCCAGGAATAAATTTAATCAATCGTCCTATAGATACTCGTGATGTAGCACTGGGGGCGATTTTTGTCGGACAATTGAGAGGCCGCAACTTGTCCGTAGCAGCCTCCCGCTTCGCAAACCAAATGATGGAAACATTCGCAGACAGGTACGACTGCGAGTGATCTAAATCAATAGAAAGAAGCCCTCTAACACTTATCAATTAAATTNGTGTCCATATAAATATTTGAATGCTTCTTGATTTTCAATTGAAATTAATAATTATTTGCATTAATTATGATAATAATTATTAATTGCATTAAATATCATACAACACTCAACTTTTAAGAAAGCTCATGAAAAAAATTACCTTACACGCAAAAACTATTTTCTTGATTTCACCATTTTTATTTTTAATGGACTCACCAGCACTTTCCCATACCACCAAAAGTAGTGAATTCGGCATAAGTCACGCTTTTTTATCCCCTGAACATGTTATATCTCTTATCTTTGTTGGTATTTTGGTGGGAATTTCTATGATGACTCGAAAGCGCTCACTAATTGTTGCAGGCAATTTAGGACTCATAGGTTTTTTGGCTTTTCTGTTTTTATCACACAGCCTCAAGTATAACTATTTATTCGGTCTAGAATTTTTAATGATGNGTGGACTTATATCTTTAGCTTCTTGGCGTTCAACATACTGGATTTTTAGAATTACTGTAGCAGCACGTAGGAGCATAGAGCCAATGTTACATAAAAATTTCAGTTATTTTGATAAATTAATAAAATTTGAAAAAGTACAGGCGCATTGCGACATACCCTGTAAAATCTATGATCCATCATCTTCTATTATAGCTGCGTTATCGGTTATTCGGCTTATTGATATAATGAATGAAACTCACTCAATGGAAGATAAATCATCTATTGACTATCAGAATACAATGACAAGGTGCATCCAGAGGAAGGAAGAAGAAAGCGAGAAACTTAAAAAGGAAATACGAATTATTTGGGGGGATTATTTTAAAACACCACAATTTAAAGCATTCCCAGAAGCTCATAATACAGTCCATCAAATTATGATGCTAGCAAGTGCAACAAAACAAGGAACTGATCGAAAAAAAGCAGNAGAATTACTTGAACTCACAAATCAATTTGCAGAGATCTTTTGGGCTACAAAGGAAGTGGAAACTGAAAGAAAGATCGCTCCATACCCACCCAGTCTCGCTGTCGTTAGACCAAAATGATAGGGCTCAAATAAGGTGTGGAAAGTCTTTAAAGTCTCAGGACATAGCATGAATCCAACAATCGTGGATGGGGATTATGTGTTCGCCGGAAAATTTAGAAAAAGACCGTTGAACGGGGCCATAGCTATTGTTCAACATCCCTATCTTGGAAGACTAATAAAACGATTAAACATTTCTGATAGTACGGATAAAATTTACTTAGTGGGAGACAACAAATTATCAACTACAACAGAAGAGCTTGGCCCCCTAGATTATGGGCTTATACAATANCAGGCTCTTTGGAGAATTTCACAAACTGGGATAACAAAACTTACACTACCTAAGTCGGCATCAGTTGAGTAAATAGCAGTTTCCCTTTTTTTAAAAACAAAAAAGCCTCCCACGAGGGATGCTTAGGTATACACACTTGAAAATAGGGCAAATAACACTATNTTATACAGATATGNGAGTGATGAGATTAAGGTAGCTCNCTAAAGCGCCGATTTGATAACAGATTGCGGGCGCATAACAAATGCAGCTAAAGAGTTGGGGCCGTCCCAGCAATGCTGCGGGCGGTTTTTTTAT
>PBDF01000002.1 GCA_002717285.1 Magnetovibrio sp. | reverse complement strand
TAAGTGACTATGGTACTACCATCTACGGTGGCTACAGCAACATCAGCTATGACACCGCAGCATCAGACTTTGATGACATTAATGGCTTCTTCATAGGATCACGAATTGTATTCTAAGTTGGCCATTTAATAGTAAAAACATAGATTACGTACAAGTTTTTACTAAAACAATATTTAAAACCTCGGAAGCTTTAATGCTCCCGAGGTTTTTTAATTGCTAAAATCAAGCCTCTCATCAATTAGAAGTGTATTGATGAAATACACTTTTAAGTTTATGTTTTTTTATTCATAAAAAGTTATGTCCTTATTGCGATAACTATACAGAATACGGTTTTTAATGCGATACATTATTGTTGGCATTGTCATAGGTGGAGTCATAGGGGTTATGCTGGGGACAACTACCATAGCGCCAAGATTAAATCATTCTGCATCGCAATCGGATTCTAAAGAAACGCACTCCAACTTAGCAAAGAAACCTACTGAAACAACCATCGATGCAAGACTGAATCAGGAATTGGCTCAGTCTAAATCTGAAAAATCAAACATAATTTGGCGCATGGCCAGCGCCTATTCAGGTGACTTGCCCCAATTAGGGTCACTAGCAAAACGTGTGAGCCAAAATATCTGGAAAGTTTCGAACGGTAAAATTGAACTCAAATTCTTTGGCCCCGGGACCTTAGTGCCAACATCAGAAATGTTCGACGCAGTTGCCTCAGGTACCATCGATGCCGCCTATTCAACTCCCGGATCTTGGGCAGATAAAGAACCAGCATTACAACTTTTTTCCGGTATTCCATTTGGACCTTCCTCAGATGAGTACTTGGCTTGGGTTTATTTTGGTGGTGGCAGAGAACTACTGAACGAAATTTATCATTCACATGGCATTCAAAGTATCCTATGCGGAATGATTGCACCTGAAGCATCAGGCTGGTTTCGGGATACCTTTTCAGATCCAAAAGAACTAAAAGGCCTAAAAATGCGCGCGTCAGGGTTAGGTAGCAAAGTGCTCAACAAACTAGGTGTTGAAACCTATGATTTACAAGAAGCAAATATCTTTCTTGCCTTGGAAAGTGGAGAGATTGATGGTGCGGAATTTTCCATGCCAGCCATTGATTTAAAGCTGGGTTTCCATCATTTAGCCGGCCAGTACTACTTTCCAGGATGGCATCAACCCTCAAGCTTTTTTGAGCTAATTATCAACAAGGATCGTTGGGATTCTTTAGCAATAACCAGCCAAGCTCAGATTGAGGCTGTATGTGGAGATAATATAAGATACGGAATAGCAGAGGGTGAGGCACTGCAATATAGTGCGCTAAAGGAATTGACAGCGAAAGGGGTGACAATTAAACGGTGGCCTATAGGAATATTATCTGCACTTAAGGATTCTTGGAAAGAGGTCGTAATAGAGCAATCTTCTGTTGATAAAAACTTTAATAAAGTTTGGCGGTCCCTTGTTGATTTCCGCAAGGACTATGCAATTTGGGAAGAATTAGCCCGCCCCTGACACAAAGCACAACATCAGAATACGTTTAAATTACTTTACAACAAACATATCATTGTCCAAGTTACTACGAAGAATTAAAATTGAAATGTTCAAAATGATTGAAATTAAAGATCACATTCGTGCTATTCCCGACTTTCCAAAACCAGGAATTCTTTTTTATGACATCTCAACCCTTCTAGCGAACTCTAACGCATGGCAGATTGTTATTGAACTACTGTCAGAAAAAATTAGTCATTTTAAACCTGATATCCTTGCTGGTATCGATTCCCGTGGCTTTCTTGTGGTAGCGCCTGTAGCGCTTAAACTTGGTTGTGGATTTACTATGATTCGAAAAAAAGGCAAGCTACCAGGTAAAGTTATTTCCCTCGAATATGAACTAGAATATGGTTCAGACATAATAGAAATACAAGAAGATGCGATTGAAGAGGGACAACGAGTGGTAATTTTGGATGACTTATTGGCGACTGGTGGCACTATGGGGGCCTCTATTGAACTTTTTGAAAAAGTGGGTGCTAATGTGGTTGGCACTGCCTGCATAATCGAATTAAGCTTCTTGAGTGGCCGGAAGAAACTAAAAGAAGTCCCTTTTGAAGCCCTCGTTACTTATGCAGACTAAATTTACTAAAAAAGTAAATTAGCTCGTTTTTATTTCAAAAAATAATCTTCTTAGTATCTCTATCATCAGAGAGCTTAATTACATGTTCTGCTATTTTCTTCATCAGAGTCGGCAAAGCATAATTTGCAAAGTTTTCAGGACGGACCCAAAGATCTGGTGCTTCTTTTCTTATGTGGGAATGACCTGTAAGTACTGTTAATTCCAGATGAAAGTGGGAGAAAGTGTGTTGAACCGTTCCTGCCAACAGTTGCCATTTAGCATTGTAGGGGGCTCCTTTTATAGCCTCATCTAGGTCCCAATTTTTTTCACACCAGTCTGTTGAGGGAAATGCCATCATACCACCAAGTAAACCTGTTTCAGGTCGTCGTCGAAGTAAAATTTTTCCATTTGTATTTTCCAACCAAAAGATAACACCCTGGCGCGTTGGTCTCTTTTTCTTCATTGCTCTCACAGGCAATTTTTCAGCCACACCACGTTTGTTAGCTTTGCAGAACTGAAATAATGGGCATTGATTACAATTTAATTTTCTTGGCATGCAGATCGTAGCACCAATATCCATTATTGCTTGCACAAAATCACCAGGACTATCTTTAGGAACAATTGGGGAAAATAATTTCGAGATTTTAGTTTGCAGGGCAGGTAAAGGAGTGTGCTCGTTCATTAACCTTGAAATTACCCTTACTACATTTCCATCAACCGGTGCACTTGGATAACCAAATGCAAATGCCAAGATAGCTGCCGCAGTATAAGGACCAATACCAGGAAGACGAAGCAACTCCATCTCATTGTCAGGAAATTTTCCTTTATATTGAGCCATAACTATGCGTGAGCATTTATGAAGATTTCGAGCTCGAGAGTAGTAGCCTAGCCCTTGCCAGGCATGCAGGACTTCATCTAATTTGGCATTTGCCAACTCTTCAATAGAAGGCCACCGCCGAATAAAATTCTCAAAGAATGGCTGAACAGTCGCAACTGTAGTTTGCTGAAGCATGACTTCTGAGAGCCAAACCCTGTACGGATCTACAAGGCCATTCTTTACTCGCCATGGTAAAATACGTCCACTAGAAGCATACCATTCGAGCAGTCTATTTTGCAGTCGTTCTTGTTCAACCTTTCTCATGTGTTTATCATAAACAGATGATGAGTAACGGAAATAAAAAAAAAAGTGGTGCGCCAAAAACATTAGCCAGTCAAGTTGTGAAGCTTGTCAAACCAATATTTGAAAAGCGGGGATTTGCAGATGTATCCATTGTAAGTGATTGGCCTGAAATAGCGGGTGAATATCTGGCACAACATTGTGTTCCAGAAAAAATTGACTACCCTCGATCACTTAAGAGTAAAGGAACTCTGCATTTACGTATTGATAATGGCGGGTTGGCTATACAACTGCAGCACCTTGAGTCACTACTAATCGAACGCATTAACACTTATTTTGGATTTTGCGCAGTTGAACGTATACGAATTACTCAAGGCCCACTTAATAAAGTACCAAAAAACACTTTTTCCCCACCCCGCCTTTTATCAGAAAAAGAGGAGCAAAACCTGCGTGAATGCCTGGGCGATGTCGTTGATAATGATCTACGTAATGCTCTTGAACAATTGGGTCGCGCTATACTAAGCAAGACCCCAAAAAACCTTACATAAGCACTCTTGGCAGCCTTCAACTCAAATCAGCAAGGCTTTTTATAAGAAAAGTTATAGGTAATTAACAATAAAAAGTCTGTCCTAACTGATGAAAAGGAGTCGACTCAAGGGCAGTTGCAATTCTATAGTTCAACTACATATTGTATTAGAGGAGAGTCTTTTGCCCCGCATAACACTAGGTATAGCAATTTTCCTATTGCTAATTACAGTCAATCATTCTTTTGCAGGAAAGATATCAATAAGTGAGGCCATGGCGGAGAAGTCAATTGGCAGTCCTGATGCACCAATCACTATGATTGAATATTCTTCTTTGACTTGCTCCCATTGTGCTGCATTTCATACGGATACCTTACCAATTATCAAGAGAGATTATATCGATACGGGAAAATTGCGCATGGTGTTCTGGGATTTTCCACTCGGTAATCTTGCTTTAGCAGCAGCTATGATAGCACGTTGTTCAGGACAGGATAATTATTTACCTATGACTAGTGCTTTATTTCGCTCACAAAAAACGTGGGCCTACAGTGACGCTCCCTTTGACGCCATTTCAGGGATTGCAAGACTTAGTGGTATGAGTATCGATGACATAAAAAATTGTTTGGATGATAAAGAGCTTCTAGCTGCTATAGAGGCAAAGGCAAAGGAAGCTGAGAAACACTTGGGAGTAAAATCAACCCCTACATTCTTCATTGATGGGCAAATAGTCCCCGGTAACCTTCCTTACGAGGATTTTAAGGATCTACTGGACAAAGCTCTAATAAAAAAGCAATAGAATAAACTGGGAAGTTATATTTTGCTCTACTTTTCAAAACTTAGATTAACAGGGTTTAAGTCATTCGTTGACCCTACCGAACTGGAGATCAAACCTGGCCTCACAGGAGTTGTTGGGCCAAATGGTTGTGGCAAGTCAAACCTGGTTGAAGCGCTACGGTGGGTTATGGGCGAGTCATCTGCAAAGCAAATGCGTGGCTCTGGTATGGAAGATGTCATTTTTGGTGGCACCGCAGACCGCCCAGCACGTAATATTGCTGAAGTTGTGCTTGACTTGGACAATCTTGAACGCTCCGCACCACCTCAGTTCAACGAATTTGAGGAACTTTACATTAGTCGCCGCATTGAACGAGAAAAAGGTTCGACCTATCGGGTCAATGGAGTAGAAACGCGAGCCAAAGATGTACAACTTCTTTTTGCAGACTCATCAACAGGCGCCCGTTCAACGGCCATGGTCTCACAAGGTCGAATTGGTGCCGTAATCCGAGCTAAGCCCTCTCAACGTCGATCACTTTTAGAGGAAGCAGCCGGGATTACCGGACTGCATTCCCGTCGACACGAGGCCGAGCTGCGTTTACGAGGTGCGGAAACCAATTTAGATCGCCTTGAGGATATTCTCAACACTCTTGAAGAACAATTACAAGGGCTTAAAAAACAAAGTCGTCAAGCTAACCGCTATCGAAATTTATCAGATCATATTCGCCGAGCAGAAGCAACCCTTTACTATTTGCGCTGGAGAGATGCAACTGAAAAACTAGACCAGTATCGTAGCGACCTCAAAATCTCCAGTAATGGAGTAAACGAACTAACCATTCAAACAGCATCTGCCTCAAAAACTCAAGTTGAAGCAGCGACAAAACTTCCTAAGCTACGTCAAATGGAGGCTCAAGCCGCAGCCAAACTTCATAGCCTCAACGTTGCTCGCAACAACTTAAATGAAGAGAAAAACCGTGTGGACGCTGCTCAGCTAGAAACAGAAAGAAGAATATTACAAATTGAAGCTGATCTTGAACGTGAACATTTGCTAGCAAAGGACGCCACCAAAGCGATCAAAAATTTAGATGAAGAACACCAGAGAACAAAGACTGTTTGCCTTCAAGAAGAAAAAAGGAGTGAAATTGCAAAAGAAAATCTCGTACAAGCCAACCAAGCAGTAAACGCCTTAGACACCGAATTAAATGAGTTAAACAATAAATTTGCAAAAGATGAAGCAAAACGCTCCAGCTTAAATCAAGCTGTAGATGATTTGATGAGCCGGGTAGAACGCCTAAAGTCACGCTTAAATGAAGCCGAGGCACAAAAAGCAAATATAGAGGATAAAGCCATAGCCCAAAGCGTCCTAAGCGATGCAAAGAAAGAACTACAGAAACATGATGTAGCTCGCAATAAGCTCCGCAAACTTGCTGATGCCGCTGATCAACTGCGTATTAAAACTACTGAAGCAATTTCTCAAGTTGTTAGCCAACAACATTCTTTTCAAAATAAATTAACTCGGCTTCTCGCAGAGGAGCAAGCCCTGTCTGACGTTTTGAAATCTGATGACAGTAACGAGTGGCCGGCCATAATAGACGAAGTTACAGTCAAACCTGGTTATGAGGCAGCTCTGGGTGCAGTCTTGGGGGAAGATTTGTCTGCTTCGAGCTTGGAGTCTGCCCCTGTCACGTGGCGCAACATGCTACCCTTCACAAAAACGGCAGAACTCCCAGAAGGAGCTGAACCTCTAAGCCGAGTAGTCTCAGGACCTGCTGCCCTCAATCGACGACTAAGCCAAATTGGCATCATAAGTGCAGAGGCTGATGGCACACGCCTTGCCGAGCGTCTCACGCAAGGACAATCCCTTGTCTCACAAGAGGGAGCTATGTGGCGTTGGGATGGTTATACAGTTACAGCTGGAGCAGAAACTGCTGCCGCTGCAAGGCTTCAACAACGAAATCGATTAAACATAATTCGTGACTCTCTAGCCGATGCCCGAGCCGATGTAGCCCGAGCCGATGCAAATGTCACAAAAGCCCAAAATGAGGCAGCTGAGGCTCAAGCAGCAGAGCGTGAAGCTAGAGCAAACGCAGAAGTTGCGAACTGCAATTACGACAAAGCACGTGATACACTAACTGTCCTTAAAGAGAAGGCCGCACACCATTCTTCTAAGATTTTAGCCCTTGTTGAAACAGCTAAAACACATAAAGCTGATATTGTGGAGGCTGAAGCACGAGCCTTTGAAAATAAACAGACTTTAAAAAAATTACCCGACACCAATTTGATTCAGAGTAAAATTACGACGCTTCGTGCGGATTTAGCGGAACACAGAGCTGTTCAAGTTGAGTTCCAAAGCAAGTTTGACTCACTAATCAGAGCTGCAGAGGATCGGCGCCATCGTCTCATAAGTATTGAAAATGATTTGGCAAATTGGCAAGCACGGTTCAAAAGCGCCAAAGACCAGATCAAGAATTTAACTGAACGAAACGCAATTGAAACGAATGAAATCAACCGTCTCTTTGCCCTGCCAAAGGACATTGAGCAACGCCGTGATGTTCTTGCTCAGAATATACACCAATTGGAATTAATGCGAACTGAGTCCGCTGATAAACTTGCCAAGGCGGAAAATCATTTAGCTGGTGCAGAAAAAACACTACGCAATGCAGAGGCAACTTTAGCTAAAGCCAGGGAGGACAGAGTCAGAGCTCAGGGCTTAGTCGAACAAGTTGAACAAGCAGTAAAAAGTATTAATGAGCGGGTTCTTGAAAAACTAGATGTCAACCCAGAGCAGTTGTTTAATATTGCTGGCCTAGATAAAGAAAAAGCATTACCAGAACTGAACGCTACTGAACGCAGGGTTGAACGTCTTGTAAACGAGCGCGAGAACATGGGGCCTGTTAATTTACGCGCAGAACAGGAGACAAAAGAATTAACTGAGAAAGTTCAATCGTTGGAAATTGAGCGAGATGACCTAATCGAGGCTATTGCTAAACTACGAAAAGGTATTTCTGAATTGAACAGGGAGGGACGTCAAAGACTTCTAAAATCTTTTCAAGAGGTAGATATGCATTTTCGTAAACTATTTGAACGTTTGTTTGGTGGTGGCCACGCCCACCTAAATTTGGTAGATTCAGAAGATCCACTTGAGGCTGGACTAGAAATTATGGCAAGTCCACCTGGAAAACGCTTGCAAAGCCTATCGTTACTCTCCGGAGGGGAGCAAGCCCTCACAGCCCTAGCTCTTTTATTTGGTGTTTTCTTGACCAATCCCGCACCAATATGTGTGCTCGACGAGGTAGACGCACCGCTGGATGACTCAAACGTTGATAGGTTTTGTGCTTTGCTAAAGGAAATGGCATCAACAGGAACTACAAGATTTATGGTTGTCACACATCATCGCCTGACCATGGCAAAAATGGACCGTCTTTTTGGTGTTACCATGTCAGAGCGGGGAGTTTCAAAACTAGTTTCTGTGGACCTAGAATTCGCAGAAAAACACCAAAGTTTTGTATAATTACAGATTTTTTCCAGAAAAATTGAACATAGTATATTTAAGATAATTGCAACATGTGCGTAACTGAACCTATTGGAGCTTGACATGCATCTAGCAGATCTTTAATTTTTTATTGTAAAATTTAATCGATCCATCTTAACGAAGATCTAGAAGTGCGCTGATGAGTAATAGCGACCATACCTCTTTGGAGAATTTGAAAGATCTAGACAAACGTTTGAATCGAGCACGAAGAAAGAGCTGTGCAAGTGAAGACCATAGCACCTCGATCGAGAAAAAGCGCACACCAATCTATAGTTTGGCACTTCGTGTTGGTACTGAAATGGTTTCGGCTTTGATTGTGGGTGTTGGAATCGGATACTTTTTAGATTACTGGTTAGATACAAGGCCGTGGTTTCTGGTATTATTCTTTTTTTTAGGAGCAGGTGCAGGAGTTTTAAATGTTTACCGTGCGGCTAGTAATTTTGAAACAACACAAGGACTTGCAGAAACAACTACTGATGTGTCTACATTGATCAAACAAAAAAAACTAGTCATAAATGAGAAAAAAAGTAAATAGGCGGCAAACAAAGTGGCTAACCCATTAGAACAATTCACAATTAAAACCCTTGTTCCAATTCAACTAGGTCAAATTGATGCATCACTAACCAATTCGGGCCTGTTCATGGTGTTAACGGTCGCCGCCATATCACTTTTTCTATCTCTTAGTATGCGCAAACGGTTATTAGTTCCAGGTCGTTGGCAATCTTTGGCCGAAATCAGTTATGAATTTATTGCAGGAATGATCCGTGACAATGTAGGTTCTGAGGGACGCAAATATTTCCCATTTGTATTTTCACTATTTATGTTCATTTTGTTCGCAAATCTAATTGGCTTAATCCCTTACGCATTTACCTTCACAAGCCACATTGTTGTAACTTTTGCAATGGCCCTCGTGGTGTTTCTGGGAGTAACCGTAATCGCAATTGCGCGCCACGGCTTACATTTTTTTAGCTTTTTCTTGCCCTCTGGGATCCCGATGTTAATGGCTCCTGTGTTAGTACCCATAGAGGTTCTCTCATATCTCTCACGGCCAATCAGCTTATCAATTCGTTTGTTCGCTAACATGATGGCTGGCCATACCATGATGAAAGTCTTTGCAGGTTTTGTAATACCTTTGGGCATTTTTGGTGGATGGGCCCCACTATCAGTTGACGTTGCCCTTACGGCCTTTGAATTTCTGGTGGCATTTCTTCAAGCATATGTTTTTACAGTTTTGACGTGCTTGTACTTAAATGATGCTATTAATTTGCACTAATAACTTATTGAGAAATTTGATTTTTAACCCAAGAAACTTTGTAAAAATTAGAAACTAAGGATTTAAGACTATGGAAATTGATGCAGCAAAAATGATTGGCTCCGGACTTGCCGTTATAGGCCTTGGTGGAGTTGGTGCTGGTATAGGTAGCATATTCTCATCACTTATTAGCTCCATTGCAAGAAACCCTGCCTCTCGTGGCCAGGTTTTTGGCCTAGCCATGCTCGGTTTTGCGCTGGTTGAAGCCGTTGCCTTATATGCACTATTGATCTCATTTCTAATTTTATTCACGTAAAGTTGAACCAACAGATCATTATTATTTCTAGCTAAAGTATGCAAGCGGCGAACTTCAGGAGCAATTCGTGATAATATTGAAAACAACATTTCTTTTGATTTCAATTTTAGGACTCTGTGTAGGATTTTCTGTAAGTCAGGCACAAGCCGCTGGCTTACCACAATTAGATATCGCCACCTATCCTCCACAATTAATCTGGCTTGTGATCACATTTGCAGCCCTACTTACGCTGATGTCTAGAGTTTCTTTACCACGTATTTCTCAGGTGCTTGAAGAACGTCAGCACAAAATCGAAGACAACTTAAAAAAAGCAGAATCATACAGAGAAGACGCAGCAATTGCAGCCAAATCATACGCAAAGGCGCAAGAGGAAGCGCGTACAAATGCATACGCAATTATTATAGAAACACACAAACGCATTGCTATGGATATTGCTGAAAAGCAAGAAGAATTGTCGGAGAAGCTCGAAAAAGAAATTAATGTTGCTGAAGATCGCATACAAGCCGCAAAGGAAGTCGCAATGGCAGCCATAGATAAAGTTGCGACTGACGTTGCTTTGAACACAACTGAAAAAATACTTGGTGAAACTCTCAACAAAAAAGATGTAAGTAAGGTAATTTCTGAAGTCTTGGAGGATCGCCAATGATTAAAAATGCCTATTCATCTGAAACAATCACAAATATTGCTCATGAGCCTTTCTACGAGGATCCTCAATTTTTTGTTTTAATTGCATTTATCATTACAATTGCACTTGCAGGTAAGACCGTTTACCAAAAAATATCTGTTGCCCTTGACGAGAGAAGTGAGGAAATACGAAAAAACATTGAAGAGTCTATTCGTCTTCGTGAAGAGGCCCAAGATCTTTTAGCTTCTTATGAACGTAAACAACGTGATGCCGCAAATGAAGCAGAGGAACTTACTGCACGTGCAAAAAAAGATGCCCAATATCTTGTCGAAAAGGCTACTGCAGACTTGAATGCACTAGTTAAAAGACGCGAACGTCAAGCACAAGACCGTATTGCACAGGCGGAAACGACAGCCCGCGATGAAATCCGTTTGGCTGCTATTGAAGTTGCCTTAGAGGGGAGCCGCCGTATTTTAGCTGACAAGGCCTCTGGAAAGAAAGGAGATGCACTCATTGACATTGCCATAAAGGATTTACCCAAACTATTGAACTAAATTTGATAAAATAAATAAGTTCCAAAAAAATTCTTAATTTTTCTGAATCCCAACCATTTCCAGCCATTCCAACTCACTCAAGATCTTAACTCCCAACTCCTCAGCCTTACGAGCTTTTGACCCCGCTTCTGCTCCAATAACCACAAAATCTGTTTTTTTCGAGACAGACCCAGCAACTTTAGCGCCCAAACTTTCTGCTTTAGACTTAGCCTCACCTCGGCTCATTTTTTCCATAGATCCAGTAAATACCATAGTCTTTCCAGCCAAGGGGGATAACGAGACATCAGGGGTTACAAAGTCCTCAATAGTCAATTGCTCTTCTAAATCAGCAACAGCCTGGTAATTATGCTCTTCCTGGAAAAACTTAACCAAGTCTCCAGCTACTGATGGGCCGATACCGTCAATATTCGTCAAGTCACTAAAGGCATCTGATCCCAATTCTTCAGCCGCCACCATTGCCTTACGCCAAGTACTCAATGTCCCATAGTGCTTGGCTAAAAGTTGAGCAGTTGCTTTCCCTACCTGGCTAATACCAAGTGCATATATAAAGCGTTCAAGTGAGATCACGCGCTTGTCATCAATGGAGGCAATAAGATTCTCAACAGATTTACCACCCCATCCTTCTTTATTTTTAATATGGTTCACATGATCTGCTAAACGAAAGATATCTGCAGGGCTTCGAATTAACCCATCACTAATAAAGCTCTCTGTATGTTTGCTACCCATTCCCCCAATGTCAAAAGCATCACGGGATACAAAATGCTTGAGGCGTTCAATTGCCTGGGCCGGGCAAATTAGGCCACCAGTACAGCATCGACGAGCTTCGTCATTTACTTTCACAGCTTGACTTCCACATTCAGGACATTCATTAGGAAATTCATACACCTGACTTGTCTTTAGTCTTTTTTCCACAACTACTTTCACAACCTGTGGGATAACATCACCAGCGCGCTGAATTATCACAGTATCTCCAATACGAACATCCTTTCTAGAAATTTCATCCTCATTATGCAGAGTTGCATTTGAAACTACAACGCCACCTACAGTAACTGGTTTCAACCTTGCAACTGGAGTTAATACCCCTGTACGTCCAACTTGAATATCAATGGCATTTATAGTGGTTATCGCTTTTTCTGCAGGAAACTTATGAGCAACTGCCCAGCGTGGAGTACGTGACAAAACCCCCAGACGCTCCTGATAGTCAATTCGGTTGACCTTGTACACAATTCCATCAATGTCATAGCCCAAGTCCGCACGGCTCTCATAAAGGCTATTAAAATATAAAATTGCAGAGGCTACGCTGGTACAAAGTTTAGTTTCTGTATTTACTGGAAAGCCCCATTTTTTTAACTTTTGTAAAATACCCCAATGTGTCCCCGATACGGGGGTAGATACTTCTCCTAAAGAGTAGGCAAAAAAAGATAGGGGCCTTGAAGCAGTAATATTACTATTCAGTTGACGAAGACTTCCAGCAGCAGCATTTCGTGGATTAGCGAAAACTTTACCCCCACTAGCCTTTTGCTCAGCGTTTAGGTTCTCAAAGTCTGTTTTAGACATATAAATTTCTCCACGAACCTCAAGCACCTCTGGAACATTACCGGGTAATGTTTGGGGAAGGTTCTTTAAGGTTCGCACATTGGTTGTAACATCTTCCCCCGTAGCTCCATCGCCCCTTGTTGCACCTCGAACAAAAGTGCCTCGCTCGTAGCGAAGTGAAATAGACAGGCCATCAATTTTTGGTTCGGAGACCACCTCAAGGGGGAGAGAAGGATTGTCTGCAAGCTCTTTCAAAAACCGCCTAACCCCATCTATAAATTCCTGTAATTCAACTTCTTTGAATACATTGCTCAGGGAGAGCATCGGCTGAGAATGTATAACCTTAGGAAACCCCCCTAGAAGAGGCGCACCAATCTGATTTGAAGGACTATCAGCACGGATATGATCTGGAAATTTTGCCTCTATGGCACTATTACGTTGTTTTAAGGCATCATATGCAGCATCGTTGATTTTAGGGTCGTCCTCTTGAAAGTAAGCAATATTGTGAATGGCAATCTCTTTTGCCAAATTAGCCAATTCAGTAAGCACCTCTGGAACAGTTAGCTTATTAACCGGAACATCACGCAAGTTACCAGTCACTGGCTTGTATCCTGCAAAAGACTCTTGGCTGCTGCTCGTGCTTCTTTCGTTACCTCTATTCCAGCTAACATACGTGCTATTTCTTCTTTTCTTTCATCCTCATCCAGGATTTCTATTTTTGTTATTACTTGATTTTCAACATCTGATTTTGATACCCGCCAATGATGCGTGCCACACGAAGCAACTTGAGGAGAATGAGTAACAACCAGAACTTGAGCACTTTTAGCTATGTCTAATAATCGCTCACCAACTGCAGCAGCTACTGCTCCACCAATACCAGAATCGACCTCATCAAATATAATGGTGGGTATAGCATCGGATTCTGCCAACACAGTTTTCAAAGCTAGCATAAACCTAGAAATTTCCCCCCCAGAAGCTATCTTGCTTAATGGGCCTGCTTCAGCACCGAGGTTTGTAGAAACCTGGAAAATGACCTGATCAAATCCATTAGGACCCCAAGCAGATTCTTCTAACTTCAAAACTTGAGTGCTAAAGGTAGCGTTTTTCATTTTCAGAGGTGCAAGCTGAGCACTAACTCCTATATCGAGTTCAGTTGCCTTCTTAGAACGAGCGGCGGAGAGCGCTTTGGCTTGAGTGAAGAAAGAATTTTTTGCCTCATTAGCTGCAATTTCTAATTCTTTTAATCTACCCTCACCATCCTCAACATCAGAAAGCTTAGCTTCCATTTGAATTAGGAGGCTTTCTAGTTCATTTACATCTACGTTATGCTTGCGAGCCTGTGCACGTAGGGCAAATAAACGTTCCTCGATAGCCTCTAGCTTTTTTGGGTCAAGATCAATTCCTGAGCAGGCTTTTTCCAGAGCTCCTTGCCCCTCAGCAACTTCAATAGCAGCTCTATCAAGTGCTGCAACAACCTCATCCAGACGACCATTGGCCTTACTGGCTACAAGTTCCAACTGGTAACTAATGTTGCGCAACCGCCCTTCCATTCCTTCAGCTCTAGTTAACTCTACCAGAGCTTTATTCATGGCTTCAATCAAGTGCTCACCATTCATAAGCATTGTACGTTGGGACGCAAGTTCTGCATCCTCCCCCTTCTTTGGTGCAAGGTTTTTAAGTTCGTTAAATGCATGAACCAAAAAATCCTTGTCTCGACGTGTCTGAATCATTTCTGCTTCTGCTTCATCACGTGCCAGCATTGCCTTATGCCAAGAGTGATAGAGGTGGGATACTTTCGCCTGCTCCTGTTTCAAGCCACCATACGAATCAAGCAATCCACAATGATTTGAAGTATTGATTAGACGGTGACTTTCAAATTGACCATGCACCTCTACCAAAGTCTCTCCTATTTTTTTTAGTAAAGAGACACTAACTGGATGATCATTGATAAAAGATCGGGATTTGCCATTAGAGGTTAAAACTCTGCGTAAAATTAACTCATTATTACCAACTTCCAGACCATGTTTATCAAGAATTTTGTCTATACTGTTTTCAAGACGAATGTTAAAGGTTGCACTTACGACAGCTTGTTTAGCTCCATGACGTACAAGACGTACCTCAGCCCGCACTCCAAGAGCTAACCCAAGAGCGTCCAGAAGAATAGACTTTCCGGCACCTGTTTCGCCAGTTAGAACGACTAAACCCTCGTCAAAAGACAAATCAAGATGTTTGATCAAGACTACATCACGGATGGAAAGGGATTGCAGCATTAAATTCTAATTACCACAACTTATACCAAGGGTCATCTTCCTGAGGTTTGGTAAGCTTACCTTCAACCAAAGCATAAGAGTCCGCATACCAATTACTACCAGGAAAGTTGTGACCCAATACTGCAGCTACTTTTTGCGCTTCCAACTGTATTCCCAGTGCAACATAGGCTTCCGCCAACCGATGCAAAGCTTCAGGTACATGGGTTGTGCTTTGAAAATCTGCAACAACAGTTTTAAAGCGGTTTATAGCTGCTAGGTAGTGCTTTTGTTTGAGATAATAGCGACCGATCTGCATTTCCTTACCTGCAAGATGGTCACGGGTTAAATCCAGCTTTAATTTTGCATCTTTAGCATATTTGGATTTCGGAAAACGTTTAATAAGCTCTTTCAGGATTTTTGTAGCAACCTCTGTCATGTTTTGGTCACGGGTAACATTTGAAATTTGCTCATAATAGCATAAAGCTTTCAGGTAGTAGGCATAAGGTGTGTCAGCATTCGATGGGTGCAATTGTATAAATCTATCAAGCGCAATCACGGCGTTATCATATGCGTCATCTTGATAGAAACTGTACGCAGACATTAATTGCGCCTTGGTTGCCCACTTAGAGTATGGATGTTGTCGCTCAACCTCGTCAAACAGGTAAGCTGCTTCATCATAATCCCCCTCTTCAAATACATTTAGGGCCTCATTGTAGATTTCTTCAACTGGACGTTCTACATATTCCTCTACTGGGGCTTCTTGCGTACAGGCCGCAAAAAAAAGTAAAATTATTAGAAGCGTGAGAACTAAGCAACTATCACACTTTCTACCTAATTTATTCAAAATATCCATCTTATCATTTCAATATTAATCCTATACGAAAATAGAAGGTACGATTATATCATGCCCTTAGTGTAATTGTGAAATACCAAGGGCACCAATCAAGCAAAAAATTTTAAATAAATAAAAAAAAGACGGGAAGTTCCCGTCTTATTGAACTTTCAAAAGTTAAATGCATTTAGCCAATAATCAAGCCGTGGCTGAAACTTCAGAACCCGCTACATCGACAGACCACAAGCGTGATGATTCTTTGGCAGGAACCTTGCTCATTGACATATCTTCATAACACCAAGCATTTTTATCTTCAAAAAGAGCCCTGAGCAATTTATTTGTACCCTCATGGCCAGAACAAACACCATGAAAATGGCCAAATATTGGGCCTCCTGCTAGGTAAAGATCACCGACTGCGTCAAGAACTTTATGTCGGACAAATTCATTATCATAACGCAAGCCATCTTCATTGATAATTTTATCACCACTAACAACAACGGCATTTTCCAAAGATCCGCCTTTAGCAAGACCAGCTGCTCGTAAGGCTTCAACCTCATGGAGGAAACCAAAAGTACGTGCACGTGAAACCTCGTTTTTGAAGTTCTCACCGTCTAAACAAATTGAGTACGACTGGTGCGAAACAGCAGCGCTCTCAAAATCAATATCAAATTCGACTGTAAAACTGTCAGAGGGGACAATACTTACGGATTTTTTGTCATCGCCTATTGATATAGCTTTGAGGACACGAATAAATTTGCGAGGTCTTTCCTGTTCAACTGTACCAGCACATTCTACAAGAAAGATAAAAGGGGCAGCGCTACCATCCATGACGGGGACTTCAGGACCATTGACTTCAATCAAAGCGTTGTCTATTTCAGAAGAAGATAACGCTGCCATTAAGTGTTCCACCGTAGCAATTGTAATGCCCTCCTCATTCGCTAGTGTTGTACATAGTGTAGTTTCAACTACATTATCCCAACTTGCTTTGATGATAGCACCTTTACCCGCTATGTCTGTACGCTTAAAAATGATTCCACTATCAGGCTCACCAGGCTTTAGTGTCATAGAAACCTTATGACCAGAATGAAGAGCTACGCCCATACAGCCAATTGAATTCTTAAAAGTCTTTTGCTTGATCATATTTTCATCACTTAGCTATTATTTAGTCAAATCCTGATAGATTTGTTTGGATAAATTTATTCAAAAACTAATTAATCTTATCAATGCTTTAAGCAGCTTTCAAATAACACTTTGTTACGATGTGTTACATCACTTTTATAAATTTATTTCAATGACTTAAGCAGGTATCCAAGCTATTTTAGCCCGAACATAAAAAAACACGAAAAGCTTAGTTTATATATCAAATTGTTACTGATAACCAAAAGATAGGACAAGATAAAATAGACGTTAAAAACTTACGATTCTTTATTTTGTTGTCATTTCCTTCTAGTTAGCCTGACGACGCAGAAAAGCGGGGATATCAAGCAAGTCTGCTTCACCCTGAGACGAAGCTGAGCGTTCAACTCTATCCATACTGACTAATTGGTTTTCTTCCTCTATCTCGACAGAGGTTGCGATTGTTGTCGACTTAGAATCTACGGGAGGAATTGCAATTTTTGGCTCAAAGACTGCAGATTCTGCCACATCACTAGTGCTACCTGTCAAGCCCGTGACACGTTCAAACAAACTTTGTTTTTTTAGACTGTGTTCTGTAGCTTTGGGTTTTATTTCTGTACTTTTACTACCATTAGTCATTGCTGCTGCTGCAAACGGATCTGCTAACTTTGGGCCCTGCTCGCCAGTCGCACAAATTGGGGCTTCAGGAATAAAAGCATCCTCAGTATTTTTCCCTGGAGTTGCAGGCATCGGTTCCCCTTGCAGAATCGTCTCTTTTTTATTTGATTTTTCTTCTTCATGAGCAGAATTAGCTTGTGTGTCAGATGCAAGGGAAACTCTCTCAACTTTGGCATCTTCGATGTCAGTTTCTTCCAAAGCAGCAACTTTCATAGCCTCACGGACTGATTCAGTAGTTGGAATTTCAAGATCAACTTCTTCAGAGGATCCTTCATTAATATCAGATGTATTGGATATACACTCTAAGTCTTCCATCTCGGCATCCTCATTGACTTCAGAGATATTATGGGTATTTGAAACAGGAATTTCAGCCACAGGGCAATCCCTTATTTCTTGACTTTTTACTTCTGCAGAGGATATAGACAAGAATGTAGGAGCAGGAGTTGTTATAGCCTCACGATCCATACCAGTAGCAACAACTGAAACCCGGATTTTTCCAGCGAGACTATCATCAAAAGTTGATCCAAATATTATGTAAGCATCAACATCCACCTCCGATCTAATTCTGTTTGCAGCCTCATCAGCTTCAAACAATGTCATATCTTGACCGCCCGTGATATTAATTAAAACACCCTTGGCACCCGTCATAGTACAATCATCAAGCAAAGGATTTGAGATAGCTGCCTCAGCTGCATCCAGAGCACGGCGCTCTCCCTCAGCCTCACCCGTTCCCATCATAGCTTTTCCCATACCACTAATTACTGAACGAATATCGGCAAAATCAAGATTAATGAGACCCGGCATGACCATTAGGTCAGTAACACCCCGAACACCAGAGTAAAGAACTTCGTCGGCCATATTAAAAGCATCGGCGAAAGTTGTTTGTTCATTAGCAACTCTGAATAGATTTTGATTTGGTATGACAATAAGGGTATCCACGAATTGTTCCAAATCCTTGATGCCCGCATCAGCAATGGTATCGCGGTGCATTCCCTCAAATTGAAATGGTTTTGTAACTACACCAACAGTAAGAATTCCTTTTTCCTTAGCTGCCCTGGCGACGACTGGTGCAGCACCAGTTCCGGTCCCCCCGCCCATACCAGCCGCAATAAAAACCATGTGAGAATCCCTAATCTGTTCCTCGATCTCGCTTAAAGACTCTTCCGCTGCTGCGCGACCAACCTCAGGTTTAGAACCTGCTCCAAGTCCCTCAGTAACATTTGCTCCCAATTGAACCCGACTGTCTGTCTTGGATAGAGATAATGCCTGTGCATCTGTATTCGCAACAACAAATTCTACACCCTCTAATTGCTTATCAATCATATTATTAACTGCATTCCCACCGGCACCTCCAACGCCGATTACAGTAATGCGGGGTTTAAGTTGGGGTGTGTTGCTGTTGGGGATTGTCAAATTAATGCTCATTTCAGCCTCCAATTCCAAGTGGCAATGAGTAGAGAATTGCTGAGATATCTCTCATTTGCCGTAAATTGTTATTCTTTCCTGTTATATACTTTCCTTAAATTATTGAAAAATCATTAAAAACTCTCCCTTAACCACTGTCCAAAGCGTGCAAAATGGCTATTTGGTTCATCAGCAGGTTTGTAAGCATTGTTGGCTTCTCTCGCTGAATTATTAAAAACAAAGTGTAATAGTCCAACAGATGTAGAAAAAGCTGGACCAGCCACAGACTCAGCAAGTCCTTCTACCTTATCTGGCTTTCCACAACGAACTTGTTTATCAAGAATTTTTCCAGCCAACTCTTTAACCCCTGAAAGCTGAGAGGCGCCTCCAGTAATGACGATGCGACGACCAGCAACTTTATCGAAACCAGCATCAATCAATCTATCGCGAACTATCTCAAGTGTTTCTTCTACACGGGGGCGAATAATGCCGATCAAAACCGAACGGGGAACTTGATTGGTCTCTCCAGTCTCTTCCTCACCAATCAAAGGCACTTTAATGATTTCATTATTATCAGATGGTGTTGGTATAGCACTACCATAAAGAGTTTTCATGCGCTCTGCGTGAACGAATGGTGTTGAAAGCCCACGAGCTACATCATTTGTAACATGGGCTCCCCCAATAGGAATAGAGTCAACAAAAACAAGTTCGCCATCAAAGAAAACCGACATGGTCGTAGTGCCACCACCCATATCGATACACGTTACTCCCAAGTTGGCCTCATCCTCAGAAACACAAGCAAGTGCAGATGCAAAGGGTGTAATTACCTTGCCACAAATATTTAAGTGACAACGAGAAATACCCTGCTCTAGGTTACGCAATGGTCCACTCGCCGCAGTTATGATATGCATATTTACGCCTAAAGATTGACCGTGTAGGCCACGTGGATCACGCACTCCCTTGTCCCCATCAACGCTGTAGCCAACTGGGATGAGATGAACAAGTTCACGTTCGAAGTTTTTGCTATCTACTAAACCTGAAGGATCTAGCAAACGACGTAAATCAACATCTCCAATTTCATGTCCGGCAATGGAAATCTCATAGGCGATCAAACGGGATATAGGCTCACCACAGGACAAATTAACAATAACATTACGAATGTTCTCACCCGCCATTTGCTCAGCTGCTTCTATTGTGGATCTAATAGTTGATTCAGTACGTTCCATATCAATGATCGTACCGGAGCGAATACCACGTGAAATCTGATGGCCTATACCATTGACTTCAAACCCTCCTTCAGGTTTGGGTTTAGCAATCAAGCAACAAGCTTTAGTTGTTCCAAGATCAAGTGCAGCAACAGGTCCAGAGCGCACTTTATTAGAGATTTCATTGTAAACTGTTTTTTTTGTATGAGAATTCAACATGGATCAAGTTTCCCTTCCGGGTTTGATTTTATTTCTTGATCCGTTGGTATGTTTTTGAACAATTACACGATCAGGCAGTCTGAGATCAAGAATTCTTACATTACGATCCAGAATTCCATATTTAGTTTCATATTCAGCAAGTCGAGACCAGGCAGCCCTTTCTCTTTCAGCTGGTAACCTAATATCAATTTTGCCCTTCAGCTGTATATTCCAGCGCCTGCCACCAACCCTAACTGCAGACGTGGCCAAATCCATAAGCTGCGGCTGCGTCTCAAGTATTCCGAGTAAGTTGGAGGTGTTTTCTGGTGCATCTTTACCAACCACAACTAAGAGGTCAGAGTATTTTTCAATACTTTGGCCCGAAATTATTTTCCCAGTACTGTCAATGAGCTCAAAATTGCCTTTTCTCTGCCATATTGCTACTGGACGACGTTCTACAACACTCAGTACAATAGTACTAGGTAACATCCTCTCAACTATCGCACTTGAGATCCAAGGAAGTGACTCAACACGTTGGCGCGCTCCATCAAGGTCGTAAGCAAGAATAGGTGCCCCGCTCGCTATACGAACTGCTTTCAAAAGGTCCACTTTCGCCGTTTGCGAACGACCAACTACCAAAACATCTTCCGTTGTGAAACCCATCGTTCCAGAAAACGCAATTAGATCCCATTTTGTTTGTTCAATGGCGCGCGTAATCAACCCATTATTCCAACTCCACACCCCAGCACTTGTAATTCCAAGCACACCGAGTGTGACTAATGCAACCATACCACTAAATCTGCGCCAAAATGGAATAACCCGTTTTAGAGGTTCACTGCGCTTCGGTGAAAAATTTGTCTTTTTTCTAAAAAAACTAGATAAAATCATGGACCGTACTCCGCATTTTCTACCATCCAAGAAACCAGCTCCTCAAAAGAGAGGCCTACGTGGGCAGCCTGCTCTGGAACCAAAGACGTTGGCGTCATTCCGGGCTGAGTGTTTAATTCAAGGATATAAAGGGTCTTTCCATCGTACCTAAAGTCAGTTCTGGTGACACCACGACACCCAAGAGTCTCGTGAGCCGTGACCGCCATTTGCATAGCTTGGTCATAAACTGACTTATCTATTTTTGCAGGCAATATGTGTAGTGATCCAGCTTCTTCATATTTAGCAGAATAATTATAAAATCCATGCTCTGTCGTTATTTCAGTTACTGCAAGCGCCAGATCACCCATTACAGAAACTGTCAGCTCTCGACCCTCTATGAAAGCCTCAACCATGACCTTCTCACCGTAAGCCCATACACCCTCTTCTTCTTTTATCTCATCTCTTTTTTCTTTAACAATTTGAACTCCAACACTTGACCCCTCGTTAATAGGTTTGATGACATATGGTGGATCCATAAAATTTCCAACGAATAAATCTTCGCGACTGATAATTATATGTTCAGCAACAAAAAGTCCTGCTTTCTCAAACAGTCTCTTAGACATCGGCTTGTCCATAGCAATTGCTGAAGCCAACAAGCCGGAATATGTGTAAGGAATATTAAGCATATCAAGTAACCCCTGAATACACCCATCCTCGCCAAAAGACCCATGAAGAGCATTAAAAACAACATCTGGTTTTGGCGAAAGTTTTGAAAGCAACGAGGTTATATCACCTTGCACATCAATTTTTGTAGCCTGATAACCAGCTTTAGCCAAACTGTTAAATACCGCCATACCGCTAATTAAAGAAACTTCTCGTTCAGTCGACCAGCCACCCATCAGAACTGCAACTTTCTTTTTCACCGTTTGCTCTCCTCCAACAAACTATGGAGTGGAACCCCTATACGTTGAATTTCCCACTCAAGAGTGATGCCGCTTTTTTCATAGACACGTCTTCGAACCTCTTCTCCAAGACCCTCTAGATCTGAAGCGAGTGCGTCCCCTTTGTTAATTAAGAAATTACAATGTTTCTCTGAGACCATTGCACCACCATGCACTAGTCCACGACAGCCAGCTGCGTCAATTAGTTCCCACGCTTTTGCATTCAATGGATTTGTAAATGTCGAGCCGCCAGTAGACATCCGCACAGGTTGAGACTTTTCACGATTTGCTTTTATTGTCTTCATACGTTGGGCAATTGTTATTCTATCTTCAGGAACACCCTCAAGAACTGCCTCAACGAATAACCAATCCTCCAGTATACCCGATCTTCGATAGCCAAAACCCATATCTCCAGAAGTGAGTTGATGTATCTCTCCATAGCTATCAATAGCTTTAGCTCTGACAAGGACATCCTTAAATTCTGAACCATAAGCACCACCATTCATACGTAATCCACCACCAATTGTGCCAGGGATTCCGCTCAAAAACTCCAACCCCCCTAAACCAGATTGTTCTGCTACCTGTGCAACATTATAATCTAGTGCACCAGCTCCTACTTTTAGCAGATTATTTTCTTTCTCTATGAAGGCAAATTCTCGACCCAAGCGAATGACAACCCCGGGTACGCCACCGTCACGAACTAAAAGATTAGATCCAACCCCTATAACCGTTACTGGTACATCCAACGGACGGGTGGATAAGAAAAACCTTAAATCTTTCACATCTGCAGGACGGAACATCACCTCAGCCGGACCACCAACCTTGAACCAAGTAATTTTGTCTAAGGGCGCATTTGCACTATAGCTTCCGCGTACCTGAGGAAGACGATTTATTAGATCTTTGGCAATATGATCATCTACCATCATTTCATACTCCCTTCAGTTCCGTAGCGTAACATACGAAGCTTTTCAGGAAGCGCATTGGCAAGCTGAGTAATATTACCTGCACCAAGAAACACAACCATGTCACCTGGACCACTTAAATCATTGACTATGCTAGGCAGAAGATCAAAATCCAGCAACGGCATAACAGTACGATGACCGCGTTCGCGAAGACCTCTAACGAGAGCATCACGATCAAACCCCTTTATTGGAGCCTCACCTGCTGCATAAACATCAGTTACCAAGACTGCATCAGCATCATTGAAACAAGTACAGAAGTCCTCGAATAGATCACGTAATCGAGTATACCTGTGTGGCTGCATTACAGCGATAACTTGACCCTCACTAGCTTCACGGGCGGCAGCAAGAACTGCCATAATTTCAACTGGGTGATGCCCATAATCATCAATTACTGTGACGCCGTCAATTTCACCTGTTTTTGTAAATCGCCTTTTGACACCCTCAAAATTTGCCAGCCCACCACGTAAAATACTGTCTTCAATACCCATCTCGCTGGCGATAGCAATAGCAGCCAAGGCATTTTGAATATTATGGTCTCCATACATAGGCAATTCAATAGCCTCCAGCGTTCGCATAGATAATGCCTTACGATCATTAATAACAACATCCATGCAGACGCCGCTTTTAATACGCTTAACATTGACTGCACGCACATCAGCCTGAGGACTAAAACCAAAGGTCACAACCTTTCGGTCAGATACACGAGGAATCATCGCTTGGACTTCTACATGATCCAAACAAAGAACAGCAAAACCATAAAACGGTATGTTTTGAACAAAAGCATCAAAAGCTGAGCGCAATGCGTCAAAATCGCCATAATGATCAAGATGCTCTGGATCTATATTGGTAACCACGGCAATAGTAGCTGGAAGTTTCAAAAAGGAGCCATCGGACTCATCTGCTTCAGCCACCATCCAGTCACCATCACCCAACTTTGCATTGGTTCCAAAGGCATTTATGATACCCCCGTTAATTACTGTCGGATCCATCTCCGCTGCTTCCAGAACTGATGCAATTAAAGATGTTGTTGTAGTTTTTCCGTGGGTACCGCCAACTGCAATTGACCACTTTAAACGCATCAACTCTCCTAGCATTTCTGCCCTGCGCACAACGGGAAGAAGTTTGCTACGAGCCAGCACAACCTCTGGGTTATCGTCTTTTACCGCAGATGAGATGACAACAACTTGTGCTTTGCCAAGATTACTCTCACGGTGGCCGATTGCTACAGTAATGCCTTTTTCTTGAAGCCGTTTAACATTAGCGTTATCGGACAAATCACTGCCCTGAACTGCATAACCAAGGTTATGTAAAACTTCAGCAATACCACTCATGCCAATGCCACCAATTCCAACAAAATGAATTGTGCCTATTGAGAGAGATAGTGCTCTCATGCAACCCTCCTATCTTTTTTGTCTGTGCAAATAAGATCACAAACTGCGTCAGCAAGCTTTACTGCTGAGTCAGGCTGACTTGAACTTTTTGCGCACTCCGCAGCTCTTTTAAGAATTTTTGGCACAGTAAGTAGAGAGCTAAGCCGCTCAGCTAGATTGTCGGGCGAAAAACCTTCCTGCAACATCAACCAGCCCCCTCCCACTTCATCTAGCGCATGAGCATTATATGTCTGATGATCATCAACTGCATGAGGATAAGGAACTAATATTGCTGGCCTGCCAACAATCATGGTCTCAGAAACCGTTGATGCACCAGCTCGACTAAGTAGTAAATGGCTGTGTGCAAATTGCTCTGGAATATCTTTAAAAAAACTTTTTAGTTCTACATTTACATCCAGTCGTTTGAAGAGATCTTGTGTACTACCCAAATCTTCCGAACGGCATTGTTGGCTGATAAAAATCCGAGATCTAAGATCTGCGCTAAGACGACTTATGGCTTCTGGAACTACTGCACTAAAAATGTGAGCTCCCTGCGAACCACCAAGAACTAGAAGGCGGACGCCACTATTATCGCTCAATTCAGGATAGGGGATATTTCTTACAGCAGCAACGGCAGGCCTAACTGGCATGCCTGTATATACAACCTTATCAATAGCAGAATTTGGTATTAAACGCGTTTCTTTGAATGAGGTAGCGATCCGCTTAACACGACTTGCGAGAAGTCTGTTAGCACGGCCCAGTATTGCATTTTGCTCGTGTATAATAGAATTATAATTACTAAATGTTGCGGCCAACATTGTAGGAACGGAAGCGTATCCCCCAAAACCAATTACTGCCCGTGGCTGTAATTTTTTTAGAAGGGACCAGGATTGTAAAGTGCCCATAGCAAGTTCTGGCCCATTACGAAGAAGTGCAGTAAGGTTCTTACCAGCAATGCCTCCAGCTCTGATTCTATGAGTTTCTAAATTACCCAATGCACTACCACGACAATCAGTAATCAGACTAAGCCTGAATCCACGTTTTGTAAGCTCAGAAGCCAATGCTTCAGCAGGGAAGACGTGTCCACCCGTGCCACCAGCAGCGAGAACGATCAAATTTTCTGACATCTACATCACCTGACCCCTCTTGGCGCAAGTTTTTCAAGCAAGCCTGCGCCTGAAATCTTGGACGAGCGAATACGCTTTAGGCCAAGACCACTGGAGCGTTCACGAGTCAGCGCCAACAGCATTCCCATGCCAATTGCTAAAGCCAAAATTGATGACCCACCATATGAAACGAACGGCAAAGTCATACCCTTAGGTGGGATCATGTTTAATGTGGAGGCTAGATTAATAATGACCTGCAGGCCAAACTGGACAATTAATCCCGCCGAGGCTAACAAAATAAATAAATCATTTTCGCGTAGGGCTCTAGAAAAACCTCTAAACACAATTGAAGCAAACAAACCAACCACCACCAAGCAGGCAATCAAGCCGAACTCCTCACCAGCGACTGCAAAAATGAAATCTGTATGAGCATCAGGCAAGACTTCTTTAACACGGCCCTCACCAGGCCCGCGTCCAAAAAGTCCACCATGACTAAATGCCTCCATTGCTCGGGCAACCTGCCCCCCCGCTTCTGAGGCGGGATCAAGAAAACTATCAATTCGAGTTTGAACATGACCAAAAGTAAAATACGCAACAATAAACCCACCAATGAATAAAACAGCTACTAACACCACTAAAAAAAGTGGCAACCCAGCAAGAAAAAACTCTATACCCCAGATGGCAGCTACTACTGAAGTCATGCCCACATCAGGTTGTAATAACAAAAGTATTACAATAGATATGAAGAAGATAGTTGCGAGTTTATTGCCTGAAAATCGAGGGTTATATCGACTTTCAGCAAACAACCAAGCCACAATAATTGCGAAGGCTGGCTTTATAAATTCGGATGGTTGCAACGAAAAGTCTGCAAAATGAATCCACCGTCGGGCTCCATTAGTTTCTTCCCCGAAAAGCGTAGCTATCATTCCTAGAAAAGCTATCCCAGCACATCCAACAGCCAATCTTATAATACCACTTGGGGTCATAAAGGAGACCAAAACCATCACCATCAGGGATACTGGAAGAAAAATAAACTGACGATGAACAAAGTAATATGTTCCAAAACCAATGCGTTCAGCAACTGCAGGCGATGCAGCTAGTGTTAACAAAGCCCCAATCGAAGCTATAGAAAAAATTGCCATTAACATCCATCTATCGACAGTCCACCACCACCGACCAATCAAGCTTGTGTCAGTTCTAGGAAGAGTCGTCATGTGCGAATCTCCTGACGGGACCCTGGAAGTGCATCAACAAAATCACGAAAAGCATTTCCACGGGACTCAAAATTTTCAAATTGATCAAAAGATGCACATGCCGGTGAAAGCAACACGACAGAGCCTTCACCAGTCTTAGCTAAAGCATGTGCACGTGCTTCTCCAACAGCGCTGAACAGATCACCGGAGACTGTGACCGGTATTTCTCTCTTCAAATTTTTGGCAAAATCATTAGCAGTTTCCCCGATCAGGTACGCATGGCAAACTCTATCAAGGAAAGGGAAAATTGCCTCAATTCCACCTTCCTTGGCGCGACCCCCTGCAATCCAGTATACATTGTCATAGCATGAGATAGCGCGAGCCGCTGACTCAGCATTAGTTGCTTTGCTATCATTGACATAATGTATGCCATCAATAATTGCGAGCAATTCCAGACGATGCGCCAGGCCTTTAAAGGATAACATGCCCGAAGTTATTGCACTAAGTTCTAGACCACACGCCTGAACTACTGCGTAAGCTGCTGCAATATTTTGTGCATTATGAACACCAGGCAAACTTGGTATTTGGGCAAGATCAACGACTGCTATCGCTGAGTTTCCTTTAGTGCAATCATACAAAATATTGTGTTGAGTATATACACCTCCCTCAATAGGTTCTTCTCCAGATATGCCTATAACATTGTTAGCACTACTATTTTTAAGCTCCTCATATATAACCCTTGAGGGAACATCATCAATGCCAATAATAGCTGTATGGCTTTTACTTTGTTTGCTAAAAATCCTTTTTTTAGAAGATATGTACCCATCAAAACCGCCATGTCTATCAAGATGATCAGCACTTAAATTTAACAACAAAGCAACATCAAAAACTAGCGAGTGGGTAAGATCTAATTGGTAGGATGACATTTCCAGTACGAAGTTTCCCGTTTTATCCATAAACTCCAGATCCAGCACAGGAACTCCAAGATTACCACCAACCTGAACATGATGCCCAGCATTTTGAAAAATGTGCCCAATAAGTGCAGTTGTAGTTGATTTTCCGTTAGTCCCCGTAATGCCTATTATCCGAGCTTCAAGATCACTCCGTGCCAGCAGTTCAACATCGCCTATGATTTCAACCCCATGCTTACGAGCAAGACAAACTATTGCATGAGGCTCAGGGTAATTGAGCATAACGCCCGGAGATAATACCAATGTATTAATGGCACTCCAGTCCGCCTTATACAAATCCACTAGTTTAAGTCCAGCCTTCAACGCACGCATGCGGGGAATTTCGCTATCATCCCAAACAGAAACGATTGCGCCACTTTTTTTTAGTGCAAGAGCACTAGAAAGGCCTGAGCGTCCAAGCCCAAAAACGCCAACTAGCCGTCCAGAAAAAGAGGGAATGTTAATCACCCTAACACGTCTCCAATTATCTTAGCTTCAACGTTGAGAGCCCAATTAATGCTAGTATCAAAGCAATTATCCAAAAGCGGATGACTATAGTTGACTCTGCCCAACCTTTTTTTTCAAAATGATGATGCAAAGGGGCCATTGCAAAAATACGTTTTCCCGTCAGTTTAAATGAGGTTACCTGAACAATTACCGATACTGTCTCCAGCACAAATAATCCACCGACGATGGCCAGAACGAGTTCATGTTTAGTTATAATGCTGACCACACCTAGTGCACCACCAAGTGCAAGTGACCCTGTGTCTCCCATAAACACTTTTGCGGGGGGTGCATTAAACCACAAAAATCCGAGGCCACCCCCAATTAAAGCACCACAAAATACTGCCAACTCTCCAGCACCCGGGACATGATGAATTTGTAAATAAGATGAGAACCCAGAGTGTCCAATCAAGTAGGAAATAAGAGCAAAGACAGTAGCAGCAATCATTACTGGGCCAATTGCGAGTCCATCTAAACCATCGGTGAGATTTACTGCATTGGATGCGCCAACCATGACAACAATGGCAAAGAGTAAAAACCAATTCCCAAAGTCAATCAGAACATTTTTTAAAAAAGGAACGGCCAAACTGGTTGCGAGATCTGCAGGCAACAACTGCATAATCCACAAAGTTGCAAATAAAGCTGTTAGAGCTTGCAATGTAATTTTTACTCGAGCTGATAAACCATTGCTATCTCTCTTCAAAATCTTGAGATAGTCATCAATAAAACCAATAAACCCATACGCTAATGTCACGCCCATGGCAGCCCAGATGTACCCATTATCCAGGTTAGCCCACAGAAAGGTTGAAAGACCAAACGCAAGCAAAATCATAAATCCTCCCATGGTGGGTGTACCCTGCTTTGACAAGAGATGACCCTGCGGTCCATCGTCTCGTATTGGCTGACCACCCTTTTGCCGTGCGCGCAAAGTATCAATTAATATTGGCCCAAAAAGAAAACTTATAATCAAAGCTGTAAGTACTGCACCTCCCGTGCGAAAAGTCAGATACTTAAATACATTCAGAATGGCAAATTGGTCGGCCAATGGAAAAAGAAAATGATAAAGCATATCTTTTAAAACTCGCTAACAGAATATTTTTGATTAAGAGCTAGCAGGGAATTTACAATAATTCCTGCATTACTTGCTGCGGAAGCTTTAACAAGGACCACATCCCCAGGCTGGATTGTCTCAAGAACTGTTGCCTTTAGCATACTCATTCTCTTAACATGACCGGCACTCAACTTGGAACCAAGTGCCGTTGCCAAGTTTACCATTTGGTCTCCAGCCGTAAAAACAAGATCAACAGACTCTCTTTTCAGCACATCGGCAAGATCAGCGTGAAACTGAGCGGACTCCTGTCCCAATTCTAACATATCCCCAAGTACTGCAATTCGACGACCACCTTTAACCGGTTTCACTCCCCCGAGGACTTCGATGGCTGCCTTCATAGAAACAGGGCTTGCATTATAGCTTTCATCAATGAGAGTAAATGTTCCTTTTTTTGTGCGGAGCACACGAAATTCCCCACGGCCTTTTCCTGCTTTCATTTCACCAAGAGCGACAGCGGCGGCTTTAAAATCACCCCCAGCAGCAGCTATCGCTGCAATAACACCCAAAGAGTTAATTACCCAGTGGCGTCCAGCAACAGAGAGGGAATAAGTATGAAACTCGCCCCCTAGGTCAGCCTGAATTAGCGTTCCATTCTCATATGGCTTTGCATCAAGTAATCTAAAATCTGCGTCGCCACCAGCTCCGAAGCTTATAATATTGGTTATACCTATAGCTTGGGCAGCTGCTGCTAATTGATAAAAATATTTATTATCATAGTTAAGAACAACAACACCGTTTGACTCCAAACCTGCAAAGATCTCCGCTTTTGCATCTGCAATAGCTTCAACGCTATCAAAAAATTCTTTATGAACGGCTTCAACAGTAGTAATCAGCGCAACATGCGGTCGAACCATTTTAGATAAAGAATAAATCTCGCCCGGATGGTTCATGCCTAATTCAAAAATTCCGTAGGTAGTTTTCGGAGGCATACGCGACAGGCTTAAAGGGACGCCCCAGTGATTATTTAGACTCCCCTTATTTGCAAATGTGCAGGCCTGACGAGACAAGGCAAAACAAATGGCATCTTTTGACCCTGTTTTACCCACGCTTCCCGTTACTGCAATAATTGTTGCCTCAGTTCTTTTACGAGCTGCCAAACCCAAAGACTGAAGTGCTTTCATGGTGTCTCCCACTTTAAGAGTAGAGCCCTCTCTAGTTTTATCAACAACTGCAGCAGCAGCCCCTTTTGATAAAGCATCAGAAACAAAGTCATGGCCATCGTAGTTGGGTCCGTGCAAGGCTACAAAAAGATCACCATGTTCAATAGTACGACTATCTATCGAAACACCGTTTGCAATCCAATCACTAGATGATTGTCCCTGTGTTACATACTCTACTTGAGCTGACGTCCATAAAGGCTTCATGTCCGAATTCCCTCAAGAACAGCAGAAATTTCGTCTGCATCATTAAAGGGATATTCCACCTCTCTAATGATCTGACCTGTTTCGTGTCCTTTTCCTGCAACGACAAGAGCATCACCTTTTCGCAACTGAATAATTGCCGTCTTGATAGCTTGTGCTCGATCACTTATTTCCACGGCAGCCGGGCAGGTAGCAAGAGACTGAGAGCGGATAATATTTGCATCTTCATTACGCGGATTATCATCAGTTATAATTATGTTATCAGCCAGTTGACTGGCAACCCGTCCCATTTCTGGACGCTTGCCAGGGTCTCGCTCACCACCACAGCCAAAAACTAAATTTAAATTTCCGTCAGTGTGCGGACGTAATGTTTTTAAAACAGTTGCTAAGGCTTCAGGTGTATGGGCAAAATCTACAAAAATAGCAGCTCCATCGGGTTTGTCTCCAATGTGTTGCAAACGACCTGGGACTCCATGCAAATTCTCTAATGCCTTTACAGAAGCCTCTACATCTGCTCCGCCAGCAAGGGCAATACCAAGTGCGCAGAGAGCATTTTCTACCTGAAATAAACCTACCAAAGGAAAAGTAACATTATAAGAAACACCCATTACACATAGCGAGAGATTCTGGCCTTTTTCAAAAATCTTTATGCTATCAAGGCGTATATCTTTTCCTCTACGGCCGTAACTAATCTCACGACCCGGAACCGACTCTGATAAAACTGAGTAAGCTTCACTATCTGCGTTTAATACAGATACTCCACCCTTCGCCAATACTTCACTAAATAGCCGCTGTTTGGCAGATAAGTAGTTTTCCTCTGACCCATGATAGTCCATATGATCACGACTTAAATTAGTAAATCCCGCTATGGTAATATTGACACCGTCAAGCCGATGTTGATCAAGACCATGAGAAGATGCTTCTAAGGCTACATTATCAACACTCCGCCCTTTTAAAAGAGCCAAACACTCATGCAAATCTGCAGGGTCTGGAGTTGTCAGCCCCCTACTAATTTGATAACCAGGTGCATCTACTCCTAAAGTACCTATACTAGCCGCTCGGTGACCAAGACTATCCCATATTTGACGGATAAATGATACAACTGAGGTCTTACCATTTGTACCGGTTATAGCGGCAATTTTTGGAGGCTGCTGACCAAAAAATTGAGAAGCCATGTAGGCGTAGCTTTGCCGAGTATTTTCAGAGGTAATAAACGCTAAATCTCCATAAAAAGATGTTCCTGCAGGTGCCAGAACTGCCCTAGCACCACGTTTAAAAGCATCAGCAATGTAATTGCAGCCGTCTCTACGAAAACCAGGAATGGCGACAAAAAGATAGCCTGGATTAACTTTCCGTGAGTCGCACGTTAGCCCCGTTATTTCCATATCCTCTAAGTTTGAAATGTTATTCAATTGTTGCGGATCTCCCTCCAGTAAATCAAAAAGCCGCACTATTATATCCTCCACCACTTGTAGAGTTTAAACCTAGGGATGCTGCACGAGGCGTGATTTTTGTGGGGTTATTGCTGGGGCCATCCATAAAACGTGGCAAGATTCCTAGTAAGGTTGCCATACGAGATACCAATCGACTTATGATTGGGGCAGCGACCCAGCCCCCGGTTGCGTAATCGGATGTTCGATCTGTTCCTTTTGGCTCATCAAGCATTGCCAAAATAACATAGCGGGGTTTATCCATAGGAAATGCCCCTACGAAAGAGGATCTCAAGGATTTCTTATCATAGCCACCATTTACTTGCTTCTCCGCCGTACCAGTTTTGCCGCCAACCAAGTATCCCGGTGCAGCAGCTTTTTTTCCAGTACCATCGGTCACTACCAGATGCATCAGTTTGCGCATCTGTAAAGATGTTTCTTCAGAAAGCACTCTCGTTCCGACTGGCGGCTCTAAAGAATGGTGTTTGAGCAAACTCAGTGGCATGCGTTTGCCACCGTTAACCAAGGTACTTACTGCCCAAGCCAACTGAAGTGGGCTTACGGAAATACCATGGCCATATGAAATTGTCATAGTTGAAATATCACCCCACCTACTGGGATATTGGGGCTGGCCAATCTCTGGCAATTCAATATTCAAGGGCTGCAATAAGCCCAACTGGTCAAGATAATATTTCTGTGTCTTTGTTCCCACATCTAGGGACATCTTTGCTGCACCTATATTTGATGAGTGAATAAGTATTTCAGGAACAGTTAACCAACGGTTTTTACCGTGATAGTCTTTGATAATGAAACGCGAAATTTTGATTGGCTTTGATGCATCGTAACCATCTTTGAGGCCAACTGTTCCAGTATCTAAGGCCATAGCAGTTGTAAATAACTTAAAAGCAGAACCCATCTCATAAACGCCCTTAGTCACACTATTAAAGCCGACACTGCCAAGCAAACTATCATGGTTGTTGGGATCGAAATCAGGCAAGGAAACCATAGAGATCACCTCTCCCGTATTAACATCAAGAATTACGCCTGCTGCACCACGTGCCTGAAACTCCTCCATGGCCAAATCCAACTCTTGTCTAAACAAGCTCTGTATCCGGACGTCGACAGACAACTGCAAAGGCTCACCACCTTTATTTAAGCTTGTGGCAAAATATTTTTCTATTCCTGCGATTCCCTTGCCGTCGATATCAGTAAGCCCCAAAACATGCGCCGCCTCACGTCCGTGGGGATAAACACGTTGCTCACCACGACGGAAGAAAATTCCCGGTAGACCGAGAGCAATTACTGCATACTGTTCCTCTGGTGTTAGGGTGCGGTTAATCCAAACAAAACGTGATTTTGACTTCAGTTTTATAAGCAATTCCTGTGGATTTAATTCAGAAAATACACCGGCCAACTTATCTGCGGTTTCCTCAGGATTTAATATGTCTTTTGGATCCGCATAAAGTGAAGCGGTTGGTAATGATGTGGCTAATACAATGCCATTACGATCGATAATATCTGATCGTTCAGCTGCAAGGTTAACAGTTGGAATATTGAGAGAGAACTGAGCTTGTTTGCCAACACCAAATGCACTTAACTCAATAAGACGGATTGCAATGGTTACAAATACAATCATAAACATAACACCAGTCACCAATAAACGATTGCGTCCGGTTTCCAGGGCTTGTTTTACATTTTCATCTAAACTGAACGTCTCATTCACAGGCATTTTGCGAGAACGGAGTTCCTTGGATTGGATTTCATAAAAATAGTTTTCTTTCATGGTATAGTCTGCTCTTCGCTATGAACAAGTGGAGCAATAAAAGACGTATTAACTTTTGTTCTAATTGAATGAGCTAATTCAAGACGTTCCAAGCCTTCAAAATTTGTCAGCTGAGCTGGATCAATTGGTCGCATTCCAAGATGCCAACGAGCTAGTCTCCCTAATCTTTCAGGATTGTTAAGAAGACTCCATTCCGCTTTTAGAACATGAATGGACTGCCCTTCCAAGGTGATAGACCTATTTAATCTTCCTAGTTCATCTTCTAAATCCTGCACTTGATATTTTACCGAAAATAGAACAATGCTTATGGCCCCAGCGATAAGCAGGAATAATAATGTTGTGTGACGCATGTTTTTCCTCCTTCTCCCTTAAGCGGCTATTTCAGTATTGTCTCCAGGCCAGGGCGAAAAATTTGTTCGTTCCGCCGCCCTGAGCTTGGCTGAACGCGCACGTGGATTAACAGCAATTTCCTCCTTACTAGGCTTGATAATTCCACGCTTAAGCAAATTAAAACTGGGTGGCCTCTCGAAATTAATTGATCTTGGTAAATGTCGCGACTGATTCGAACCTTGACCTGAGCGGCTTCGTAGAAATTTCTTCACTTTACGATCTTCTAATGAATGAAATGAGACCACAGCAAGTCTTCCACCCGGATTAAGTAGCTGTTCAGCTGCTGCAAGACCCCTAGAAAGCTCTCCAATTTCATCATTAACGTAAATACGTAAAGCTTGAAAAGTTCTAGTAGCAGGGTCTAGCCCATCCTTTGATTTTTTTACTATACGCCGCACCAATCCAGCCAATTGCCCAGTTGTAGTAAATGGTTGATTAACTCTGTACTTAACGATTGCTGCAGCAATACTTCGAGATGCACGCTCATCCCCATAGGTGTAAATAATTTGATTGAGGTCATCCTCGCTCAAAGTGTTTACCACTTCAGCAGCAGTAGCGTCTGCCTGTATACCCATTCGCATATCTAAAGGGCCACATGTGCGAAAAGAAAATCCACGTTGGACATCATCTATTTGCATTGATGAAACACCAATATCAAGAGCTATACCGTCAACTTTATCTACACCTCTCTCCGCCATTAAATTGACCATGTTGCCATAACAGCCCTGTAAAAGACAAAGACGACCCGTATATCTCTTGGCAAGTGAATTGCCAATTTTGACTGCACTAGGGTCACGATCTATACCAAATACTTGACAATTAGCAGATTCTAATATGGCTGTTGAGTAGCCACCAGCTCCAAAGGTCCCGTCTAAATAAATCGCACCATTGCGAGGACAGAGGACTTCTAACACTTCACTTAGTAATACTGGTGTATGAGCAGAAGCTTTTTTGAAAACTGCCATCATAAAACCTCGCCAGAAGAACCACGACGGGGTGGAAGAGTTACGGCTCGCTCACGGGCTTGCCTTAGCCCTTTATAACGGTGTTCTTCGTGTGACTTGGGATCCCAGATCTGGAAATAATCTGCACGCCCAACAAATCGCGCCTCTCCGGATACTCCTGCCATTTCAAGTAATTCAATGGGAATCACAACACGTCCTTCAGGGTCGAAAGGGAGTGCATGGGCATTATCTAAAATAGCAATCAGGAGATCGTCTTGTTCAGGAGAAAACTTTTCTAAACTATCATTAAGGTGTTGGGTTAATCTAAGAAAATAACTCTCACCACAAGCTTCAATGGCTTCAAAACGAATGGAAGGATAAATATAAAGACCATTAAAATTTTCGTGCACAAAATTATCACGAAAAGCTTTAGGCACAGACACGCGCCCTTTTTTGTCAATCTTATTTACGTATCTGCCTATTAAGAGCGCCATCTTTGACTCACGATATTATTTTACTTTGCAACTCAACCCAGTACCTCGGATTTTGACTGACATAGTCTTGTCAAAAGAATCAAATTAACTACCACACAAAACCCTGTTTTTCCCATTACGCCAGACGGGATATTATGGGATAACATGGGACAGTATGGGAAGCAATGCCAGATTATGGGTTTTATAGGCTTAATAAAGTGTTTACGTAGATAAAAACAATGAAAAAAATTTATAAAATCTTCCTAAAAATAGACAATGTTTTTTTCAACCACCGAATACAACCGACAGCCTATTAGGTTAAGATAATGGGTGTCTAAGATGCCTAAAAAGCTATGCTGATTCTTTAACTCCTTTTCGACACCAAAACTGATACATTCCAGCGAACGTAGATGGGTTATCCGTTTCAAACTGATGCCATGAGTTCAAAGAGGCTAACATTTCATATTGTGGGAAAGTCGTCCTAAATTTTCTTATAATAGTCTGATCTGCTATTTCAAAACCCAGAAAATCGAGACAAAGCCCCTGCAAAATCTCTTCAATTTGCGGAATAGTAAACTGATGTTCTTGTACATGAAACAAAAGGTCGCGACATCCGCTTACTGAGTAGAAGTCACTAGACTTCAATATCTCAGAGAATTCTGAATTTTCTTCCTTTGACGAACTGATCAACTTATGCCGGCATTTTCGTATGTCCTCGACAGTTGACGAGTAGCTGTTCTCTTTTATCAGTAACTGAGCTTTGGTTATTGAACGACGTGCAATTTTACTATAGAGACCAATTTTTAGAAGACCGTCACGGCGTAAGTGATTTAGCAAAATTCGCCAACCGGCTATGGGGTCCTCTAAATGGTGAAGCACTCCAGTGCATTCAATTATATCAAACTGACGTTGCAAGTTAGGAAGCTCCATAATATCACCTTGGATATGATCAATTTGCGGAAGATCTAACTCTTGAGCTTTTCTGACTGCGTAAGCCAAACTTTTAAGACTTAAATCAATAGCCGTGACTTTAGAATTAGCAAATCTCAGGGCAGAAGTAATTGATTGCTGGCCAGTACCACAACCAGCAATTAGGACATCAGGATTCTTCTGTATATTTCTTGTTTCTGGAATTATAGGTAATTGAATATCACGCAACACCTGAGCAATAGACTTCCCTTTTTGAGGCAAGCCTATCTTTATCCAACGTGGATAGGGATTAGCTTCATATTGTTCACGAACAGCTTTTGAGACGCTGTCAGTAATGCTATTAAACGAGCTAATTCTTGCTTCGAGGGCCCGCTCCTCTTTTGGGTTTTTAACCTGATGGTTGATGACAGATACTATTGTGTCAGGCCAACTAAGTGTCAACAGCTTATCTGCCCATGCGTATTCATGAAGGGCACGATACGCACCCAACGCAACGATCCAAAGAGGCGGTACAGGTAAATTATTTTCTAGCATCTTTACGATTCTTAGTTCAAGGCTACTGACAGCTTCTTTTTCCTTTTCTGTGCTTGTGAAAATATATTCATTCGTAAAGCAGTGAAGAGCCAAAGCTGCGCTAAAGGGCAAACTATGGAGGTCGTCATCAGGCAACTGAAGAATCATAATCCGGCGCAAATTTGTGAGCATTCTTTCAACATCAGTATCATCAATAGGAGACAAGCCCATCAATTCGATTAACAAGGGTATTTTTGATAAGTCACCTGCTAATTCCTTATATATTACTGAATTTATATCAGAGCTTTTAGATATCAAATTCATCGCCCCTGAAAATTCTTGAACATGGGCAAGAGCCCTCAATATTGGTGAAGCAAGCCGACTGGTTGATACCATCCGGTGATTAAGAAGTTCACGCAAATCGCCCAGTAAATTTTCATCAAATCTTTCGAATTTATATGAAACGATGCTATCTGCCCAAGTTGCCCACATTAGACCATTTTCAGGACAACTTTTGGCTGCACGTCGCAAGCAATTAAATGCTTCATCTATCTGGCCGTTGCTTAAATGTATAAGACCTATATTGTAGTGCATTTCCACGAAGGTCGGATCAAGGCTCAGGGCAGTTTCATAAGAAACAATAGCATCATTAAACCTATTTTGTTTTTTGAAAACATTACCAATATTTCCATATGCTTTAGCGTGGTTTGAGTTAATGCGTATAGCATGTCTGTAACTAGACAAAGCCTTATCGAGCCGACCTTGCGCATTGTATAGATTGCCAAGATTGTAGTGAGCCTCCATATAATCTGGGGCCAAAGACAGAGCCTTAACAAAACTTTCTTCCGCCTCGTCCAAAAAGTCATACCCCTCATGGTACATAAGCCCAAGATTATTGTGGGCTTCGGAAGAGTCAGGGTTCAACTCAATCGACCTTTGCAAGTATGGCCCAGACTCATCGTATCGACCTAACTGATTCAAGGCATTCCCTATATTAATTTGAGCGTTGATGTATTGTGGATCCAAAGCAAGCGCCTTACGAAAACTGCTAATAGCATCATCCCAAAGTTCTAAATCTTTCAAGACATTACCAAGATTACAATGAAAACTAGGTTTGTCAGGCACACGCTTTATGGCTCTTTTAATTGAACTTACGGCTTCTTCTAGTTCCCCTCTTTGATGCAGGGCGACACCCAGTAAGTGATTAGCATCCGCATAACTTGGCTTCAAAGCAAGAATTTGACGATAGGATATTATCGCCTGATCCAGCAGGCCGAGCTGATGATTCTGCAGAGCTTGGGATAGCAGAGCCTGAAGCTTTTCAGGAATTTTTTGCAAAGTTCTCTTCGAACTTCTTTTTATTTTCCTGACTTTATTAGACCTTTTAGCTGAATTCTTTACCATGTGCTATTTTCCTTGTAGGCAATTTCTATAGCACTTTAATCTGCTTTTACTAAACTTCGTAGACATCTAATAAAAAAACCAGACGGTCTATAAGCCGGGTTCTGTCCTCGCAAACGAATTTACGATAGATGGTTATTCATCTAGGACGCCCGTCACCGAACGCCTCAAGCGACACACCCGGACGGCAGCGCGAAAACTCGCTCGTGGCCCATAACCACCGGCCGTCCCTACTTGGTCTTGCTCCCGGTGGGGTTTACCATGCCATTTTCGTTACCGAAAATGCGGTGCGCTCTTACCACACCCTTTCACCCTTACCTGCTCTAATAAGCTGGCGGTCTTCTTTCTGCGGCACTTTCCCTAGGGTTGCCCCCGCCGGCCGTTAACCGGCACCGTGTTTCCATGGAGCCCGGACTTTCCTCGATTTCATATAGAAATCGCAACCATCCAACCGTCTGGCTTTTCTTTTATCACATGACACTAAACCTAAGGTCAAGCCCCGAAACCAACAAGACCTTCTATACGATCACTTAACACAAACAGAATATTTAATGACTTAGTACTGCTCTAAGCCATTTAATAATTGTACTGTTTCAATATCAAGCTCACCGTCAATTTTTGTTGGCCTAAAGTGACGCTGAAAAGCTACCAAGGTTTTTACAAAATCGTCAATCTCATAACCAAAGTTTTGAAGTAACTTGCTTGCTTGTTGTTTATTTATTTTTTTGCCTTTTACGTTTTCTGGCCAAAAACCAATACCGTTTTTATACAATCGAAACCAATCAAATAATTCTCCCGGGTCCTCTTTGCGGCGAGGAGCCACATCTGAATGACCGACAATATTTCGCCCGGGCACGGGATAACGTTTAAGAATATCTAGAACCAATATTTCTAGAGCAGCCATTTGTTTATCCGAAAAAGGTTCAAGTCCAAACTCATGTCCAGGATTGACCATCTCTATTCCAATTGAGCGTGCATTTATATCTTTGTTCCCCCGCCAGAAAGCATCACCGGCATGCCATGCTCTAAGGTCTTCCTCTACCAGTTGTAAAATACTCCCGTCCTCATGAACAACGTAGTGTGCACTTACGCTTTTATGAGGATCACACAACCTGTCGATTGCTTCATTTGCACTCCTCATTCCAGTATAATGAATAACTACCATGTCAATAACAGCCCCTGGCGGTCGCATATCATAATTTGGGGACTGACGATAAAACACTTATGTTATTCTGCGTTCTTTTTTAATCATGTCGTAGGCAGAATTGATAGCACCCATTTTCTCGTTAGCAAGATCAATAAATTCTTGCGGCAAACCCTGCGCTATCAATTTATCTGGGTGATTTTCGACTATTAACCTACGGTAAGCTCTCTTTACTTCGCTATCTGAGGCGTCCACCCGAACACCGAGAACTTCATAATAATCGACTATCTTATTTGAGCTATAACTGGCCCGCAGTCGTTCAAAATCTCGATGAGAAAAACCAAAAATTTTTGAAACGCTAGCTAAAAATTCAAGTTCAGCTCGATGCACCACACCATCTGCACGGGCTATATGAAACAGCCCGCCCATAAGCTCTTCCAAAACTGCTGGTTCACGAGCAAACATTTGTGCAATCTGTTCTGCATAAGGCTCATAACCTTGAGCATCAGCACGAGCTTCATCAAATAACTTTCCCACACAACTCATTTCTTCCTGAGGAATATGGAAAACACGTTTAAAGGCATCTACTTCCTCACGGGTGACGACTCCATCAGCTTTTGCCATCTTTGCACTAAGAACAATTACAGCCATAGTAAAAGCTACTTGGCGGGTTTGCTTGTCTGTATCTGGACCAATGTGAACTGACTCATCCTTACGGGCTCGATCAACTTTATGTCCAGCGTATGCACCAATAAGTGCACCCAACGGCCCACCAAGTGCAAATCCAGCAACACCACCAATCACTTTACCCCAGACACTCATTGATTTTTCATTCTCAATTTCAAATATCCTTGTTTAAAATATGTTCTTACGAATGGGCTATACTTGCCTCCAAAAAAATCAACGAAGAGTAATCGATTTCAGAGCACTTTTCACAAGCTTTATTTTAATTATAAGTACAAATTTTAATTGTGTAACAAAAGAACATTTCCGTAATGTATTAATTCTGACATTTTAATTGTTGGTTTACTCAACTAGTTTTTCATTTTTTTTAGTATTCTATACTGTGCAAAATTTTAAGTTAATTTTCAAAAATTCCACGCAACAAGTCACAAGAATATTATACCTCAAACTTATTTGTTATCTGGTATCAACACAGTTTTTATTGAGCTTGTCCCACCACCCGACTACAACTAATTATTCTTTATTATAAAACAAGCTAGAGCAACGATGTTAAAATTATTAAATTCTTTTTTTATGTTATGTCTTTACTTGTTCATTATCCTACCACTAGGATTATTGCTGAGACTCTTTAATAGAGATCCTCTATTACTTAAATTTGACGAAAAGGCCCAAAGTTATTGGATCAAAAAAAATCCTGCCAAACTCTCTTCCAAAATGATGAAAAAACAATTCTAACAAAATAAAAATCATGCGTATCCTTGGCATCTCTGCATTTTATCATGACAGCGCAGCAACACTAGTTGTTGATGGAAAAATTATTGCTGCTGCTCAGGAAGAGCGATTTACAAGAATAAAACATGACTCAAGTCATCCCTCAAATGCTATTGCATATTGCCTGCACGAGGCCGGATTAGAAATAGAGCAAATTGACTATGTAGCTTTCTATGATAAGCCACTACTGAAATTTATGCGTCTTTTACAAACCTATCTAGCCTTCGCACCTACTGGGTTCAAATCTTTTAAAACAGCAATGCCTATTTGGTTTAAAGATAAATTATTTCAAAAAAAATTACTCTGCCAAGAATTGCAACGACATGCTCCAAATTTTGATTGGAAAAACAAACTTCTCTTTTCAGAACACCATCAAAGCCATGCTGCTAGTGCCTTTTATCCCTCCCCTTTTGAAAATGCCGTAGTTCTAACAATGGACGGTGTGGGGGAATGGACTACTACCTCAATCGCTATAGGACAGGGAAACAAACTAAAAATAATTAAGGAAATACATTTTCCTCATAGTTTGGGGTTGCTCTACTCCGCATTTACTTACTACGCAGGCTTCAAAGTAAATTCTGGAGAATACAAAGTTATGGGCTTGGCTCCTTATGGCGAACCACGCTTTAAAGATCTGATAATGGAAAAATTAATTCATGTAAAAAAAGACGGCTCTTTTCGGTTAGACATGAGTTATTTTAATTATTGTACTGGGCTCACTATGACTAACAATAAATTCGCCCAATTATTTGGTCGCCCAGCTAGAAAACCTGAAGACGATGATCTGGAACAAATTCACATGGATATTGCTGCCTCTATTCAGGCAGTAATAGAAGAGGTTATTCTCCGGCTAACTCGAGATCTTGCTCAAAAACATGGCATTGACAGCTTGTGTTTGGCTGGAGGAGTTGCACTTAATTGTGTTTCCAATGGTAAAATTCTACGTGATGGGGCGTTTAAAAATATTTGGATTCAACCTGCTGCTGGTGATGCAGGTGGTTCACTTGGAGCAGCCTTGACAGTAAACCATCACTATCTTGGCAGAGCACGAAACGTTGATGGTTTTAAGGACCTGATGGATGGTTCTTTTCTCGGCCCTGAATTTAAACAACATGAAATTGAGAGAAGATTAACTGAGTCTGGTGCAGTTTTTGAAGTTTTAAATGAAGAAACACTTTTATCACAGACAGTCGAGGCGCTAACTAATGAAAAGGCAATAGGCTGGATGCAAGGTCGCATGGAGTTTGGACCACGAGCTCTTGGCGGAAGGTCTATTATAGCGGATCCTAGGTCTTCTGAAATGCAAAAGGTCCTGAATTTAAAAGTCAAATACCGTGAATCTTTTCGTCCATTTGCACCCTCAGTTCTTTCCGAAGATGCCTCTAATTGGTTTAATCTAGAGGGTGACAGCCCATACATGCTAATAGTGGCTGATGTTGTTCAAAGCAAACAACGCAAAATGAGTAAGTCTGAGGAAAAGTTATTCGGCATTGAGAAATTAAATGTCCCACGCTCAGAAATTCCTGCTGTAACCCACGTTGATTATTCCGCCCGTATACAAACAGTACACAAAGAGACCAACCAACTTTATCATTCCCTAATTCGAGCCTTTAAAGAGAGAACTGGCTGTCCTGTAGTTGTCAATACAAGCTTTAATGTGCGCGGTGAACCGATTGTCCACACGCCCGAGGATGCATTTAGATGTTTTATGGGGACAGAACTTGATATCCTAGTGATTGGCAATTGTTTCTTAAAAAAGGGAGATCAAGACCAAAAACTCAAACTTGATTACAAGGATCAATTTGAGCTTGACTAGTATAAAGTATTAAAATAATTAAAAAAATTATATTGTTTTGAGCTCTCTCGGCTACATAAAATAGCTACTCAAAAATTTCATCTTAATGGTAGCAAACCAAATTACGCTTTATCTGGAACTTTGAAATAAATTTCGAATTTACAATATAATATGAACACTTCTTCATAGTATATTTTAAGAGTATTTTCTATGTTCATTTTCAGTAACTTAGTTAATAATGAATCTACTCTTGATGCGCCATGCGAATAAAAAAAGTAAGAAGTAAAAAAAACATAAAACCACCTAATCCTATTGGGAAATGGCAGTTCTGGATTGACTGTGGCGGCACATTCACGGATATTGTAGCTCGTAAATCAAATGGTGAGATCATCACCCATAAGTTGCTATCAAAAAACCCTGAGCACTATAGTGATGCGGCGATTGAAGGTATTCGCAACATTCTTGGCGTGAAGAGCACAAACCCTATTCCATCTAAACGAATAAAATCAATCAAGATGGGAACTACAATTGCTACAAATGCACTACTCGAGCGCAAGGGTGAAGCAACACTTCTTGTAACTACAAAAGGTTTTAAAGACGCCCTTCGCATTGGTTATCAAAACCGACCACGACTTTTTGACAAACATATTCAATTAACAGAGGCCCTCTACTCTAAAGTCATAGAAGTTGAGGAGAGGTTAAACGCAAATGGTGACGTTCTAATACCCCTGGCTGAATCATCAGTCCGACAACAACTAAAAACCATTTTTGATAAAGGTCTCATAAAATCAATCGCTATTGTCTTTATGCACGCGTACCGCTTTTCTGGACACGAAAAAAAGGTTGCTAAAATAGCCAGCGAGATTGGTTTCAGACAAATTTCAGTTTCCCACAAACTGTCCCCATTAATAAAATTTATATCACGAGGCGACACTACTGTAATTGACTCCTATTTAACACCAATTCTGCGCCAATATGTTAATCGGATAGCACACGAGCTAGGGCAAACTCATATAATGTTCATGCAATCCAATGGCGGACTGACTGACGCAAACCTATTTCAGGGTAAAGATAGTATTTTATCCGGTCCAGCTGGCGGCGTTATCGGCATGGTCCACACAGCTTGCCAAGAAAACTTTAAAAAAGTCATCGGGTTTGATATGGGTGGCACTTCAACTGACGTATCTCATTACAACGGAGCTTATGAACGTACTTTTGAGACCCAAGTTGCAGGCATTCGAATGCGCACACCGATGATGGATATACACACCGTTGCTGCAGGGGGCGGCTCTATTTTACATTTTGACAACGGGCGATACCAAGTTGGACCTGACTCTGCAGGAGCCCTTCCAGGTCCGTCCTGTTACCGTCGCGGCGGGCCATTAACAATCATGGACTGCAATCTAATGCTCGGAAAAATAAAAGGAAATTTTTTTCCCAATGTCTTTGGCAAAAACGCTAACCAACCACTCGATCATACCATTGTCAAAAAATCTTTTAGCAAATTAGCCTATAAGATTGAACAAGCCTCTGGAAAAAGACAAAATTTGGAAGAAATAGCTGAGGGTTTCCTGACGATCGCTGTTGAGAACATGGCTAACGCCATCAAAAAGATCTCTGTACAACGAGGCTATAACATTACAGATTACGTGTTAAATTGCTTCGGAGGCGCTGGTGGCCAACACGCCTGTCTTGTAGCCGATGCTCTTGGGATGAAAACCATTCTCATTCACCCCCTTGCAGGGGTCCTTTCTGCCTACGGTATCGGGCTTAGCGAATTGCGGGCAATTCGTGAACACTCCTGTGAACTAAGCCTTAACCAAAGCAATCTCGATTATATTGCTCCTGTGCTAGAAAAATTAAAACAAGAAGCATCAAATGAAATCGAATGCCAAGGAAAAGATACGATTTCCATATCCATAATTTGCAAAGCACATATTCGCTATGATGGGACTAATACCGCACTGAGTGTTGATTTTGATGATGAGGTAAAAATAGCAAGATCATTTGAAAAGGCACACAGGCAGCGCTTTGGTTTTATAATGACTGGTCGGAAGCTCATTATTGAGACTCTTTTTGTTGAAGCAATAGGGGCGACCCAAACCTTAACTAAGCTACAACCAAAAAAGGCACCAAAAGAAACTACGCCTTTGCAACATGAAGTTTCCGAGTTTTTTAGTCAAAAGAAGCTCCACCAAGCTCCGGTATACCTTCGCGAAAACTTGATCCCCGGCAATTTAATACATGGGCCGGCAATTATAATTGAAAAAACTGGCACAATCATTATTGAGCCAGAATGGAAGGCCAAGACCGGCTCTGATGGACAGTTAATTTTAAGCCGCAATCAACCACATCATAGAACCAACAACGTTGGCACCACCAAGAGGGGCAAACAGGTAGCTGACCCAGTTATGCTGGAAATATTCAATAATTTATTTATGTCAATTGCGGAACAAATGGGTATGGTTCTGGCCAACACAGCTCATTCTGTAAACATAAAGGAACGTCTTGATTTCTCGTGTGCTATTTTTGATAGACACGGTGGCTTGGTCGCAAATGCACCACACATTCCTGTTCACCTTGGTTCAATGGGGGAGAGCGTTCAAACAGTTATTCAGAAACATGGTGCTTACATGAGTCCCGGCGATGTTAGTATACTGAATACTCCCTACAACGGTGGCACCCATCTACCAGACATAACCCTGGTCACCCCAGTATTTGAGGGAGGCCATAATAACCCTGTGTTCTATGTGGCTTCGCGCGGACACCACGCTGATGTAGGCGGTATCACCCCAGGTTCTATGCCACCATTCAGTACCTGTATAGAAGAAGAAGGGGTTCTGATCGATAATTTCCTAATAGTAAAAAAAGGTAGATTTCGCGAAGAAAAAATGCGCACAATTTTGGCTTCAGGTCCGTATCCTGCCCGTAACCCAGACCAAAACATTGCCGATTTGATGGCTCAAATTGCTGCTAACGAAAAAGGAGCCCGGGAACTGCACATCATCATAAAACATTACGGATTGAAGACTATTCAAAACTATATGAGATATATTCAAGACAATGCAGAAGAGTCCGTTCGCCAAGTCATAGACAGACTAGAAGGTGGCTCTTTTTCCTATAAAATGGATTGTGGGGCTACTATTAAAACAAATATCACTATTGATAAGAAAGCCAAAAAAGCTTGCATTAATTTTACTGGAACATCGCCACAACAAAAAAATAATTTTAACGCACCTTATGCAATTACCAAATCAGCTGTCCTATACGTTTTCCGCACCTTAGTAGATCAAGATATTCCGTTGAATGAAGGATGCTTGAAGCCAATCGATATAGTCATTCCAGAAGGCTCTATGTTACATCCCAAATTTCCTGCTGCAGTTGTTGCTGGTAATGTAGAAACATCCCAAGCAATAGTAGATACGCTATATGGGGCACTCAAAATTATGGCAGCCTCGCAAGGTACAATGAATAATTTGACCTTCGGTAATAAACTACACCAATATTATGAGACCATTTGTGGTGGATCAGGTGCCGGACCAAATTTTGATGGTACAGATGCTGTTCATAGTCACATGACCAATTCCCGCCTAACTGATCCTGAAATACTTGAGACTCGTTTTCCTGTATTGCTTGAAAGTTTTACCATCCGCCATGGCAGTGGGGGGAAGGGTAAGAGCACAGGTGGTAATGGAGTAATTAGACAATTACGTTTTCTCAAAGCAATGTCTGCAGGTATTTTGTCAGGGCATCGTCGCATTGCCCCTTTTGGATTGGCGGGCGGTGGGAGCGGAGATTGTGGTGAGAACATATTAAAACGAGGCGATGGCACTAGGCTTAAATTATCTGGAACCGATCAGATTGATCTTATTCCAGGTGATATCTTAGTTATTAAAACACCAGGCGGAGGTGGTTACGGAAGTTATTGAATATTACAATAGTCCTTGAAAAATCCTTTATGAAACTAGGTCGATAATTTTACAGAATTAAGATATGAACAAAACATATTAACAACAACCCTATGCCCTCTTGCTGTATACTTATAAGACCATTCAGAAAATTATTTCTATTGTCTACATTTTTCTGAGCATTGTACCAAAAGCAATTCACTTACACTAATTTGTGCAAAGATTGGCATTACGCTACCGCTTTACAATCTTATGATACTATTCCTCATATCAGGAAAACCACTCTCGAAGATTGTTGCATGAATGTGGCTTAGTTTTTTTCTGTCATAGCGACCTACTACATGCTTTTCTCTTACAGATTATCATTGGTTTTAGAGTGTGCTTTTATATGTACCGATCACTTAACAGATTAAAAAAATGAACATAATCATTTTTTTGTGACACAGCTATTTTTGTTGATATGACGATATGTATCCAACCTGAAAAATAACTCTAATGTCAAATTTAAAACAGAGGAAGAAACATCAAAATCAATTTTTTTAGGCACTATTTAGTCTTTGCTGTTTTTTTATTATCTAAACCCCTCAAACTTATCGATGAGTTTTCTTCATTTAACTCTGAATTTGATAGAGATATTGAAACTTTCCAGTCAATGGAAGAGTTGAAATTCATAACCTCACCCGACTGATGATCTGTCACCTCAGAGAGTAATGGATTAGCTTGTGGTAATGCTAAAATAACATTCGGCGTGCCGTGCGTCTTTATTATCGATACATTTTCTAATATCCACAATTTATCATTCAAAAATTGTTTAGCGGCCTTGGCTTGACTTATAATAAAAGTCTGAAAGTTCGATAAACTTAATATATTTTCCTGAAAATTATGGTATTTCACAATATCTCGAGACTGAAGGTATTGACTACTCGGCAGACTTTGTGAGCCAGGAATTACTATTAGTGAACAAACCCCAAAACAAAAAGCAAAGACAAAAAGTATGTTTTTTTTAGTCATATAATCTACAAACTTGAAATTGTATTACAAATAAGAAATGAAAATCTCATCGATAATATTTAAAGAGAAATTAGTTTAAAAAACGCTAACTAATTGTTACAAATGAAATGTATGAACACGCATAGAATTCAATGATTTTACACGTGCAATAAATCACTTACCTTTAAATACTTGATTTTTTTGAATATTATTAGGTTTCTAAGTGCTGACAATTGCCGATCGTTAGAAATTTATTTGTTCAATAAAATTTATAGCAAGGAAATCTGAATGGTCAAACTGACAAAAATTTACACCCGCGGTGGCGATAAAGGCGAGACGACCCTTGGAGATGGTAACCGAATACCAAAACATGACCTTAGGGTCGCTGCCTACGGCACAGTAGACGAGGCAAACGCCACAATTGGTTTAGCCCGACTTCATACCATAAACGAAGCAGATCAAATGCTCTCAAGAATACAGAATGACTTATTTGACCTTGGAGCTGATCTATGTCGCCCTGATGAAGGGCCGAATGCAAAAAAAGCAATGAGAATTATTTCGGCTCAAGTTAATCGACTAGAGGTAGAAATTGATTTAATGAATGACAAACTAGATGACTTGACTTCATTTATATTACCCGGTGGCTCTCCTGCTTCTGCGTACTTGCACTTATCGCGCACCATTACACGTCGTGCAGAACGTTTAATATCTGAACTCTCCATCAGAGAAAACATCAATCCTCAAGCCCTCAGCTATATCAATCGCTTGTCAGACCATCTGTTCCAGTTAGCTCGTTTACATAATGACGGTGGGAAAAATGATGTATTGTGGACACCGGGAGCAAACCGATAGCAAGATTGCTATAAGGGCAAGAAAAACTAAAATTTCTGTATAGTTTAATTTACTTCAACGAGATCAAGGTGAATATTTGCTTCAGATAACATCTCCCGGGTAATTTCCGCCGCCTCTGACCACCGGTCTGAAAAGTCACCCTCCATACAAGAGGCAATAGTCACTACGCGGATTATACCTACCTGAATGATAGCACGTGCACAATCTGCGCAAGGAACATGGGTCACATACATGGTGCTCCCCTTGAGCGCCACTCCCATGCGTGCTGCATTGTAAATTGCATTACGCTCCGCATGTTCTGTCCAGTCATACTTGGTTGGCCTACTATGTCGTTCTTCTTTTTCATCATTGATGAAGCGAGGGAACCCATTGTATCCATAAGGACCAGGCGTGCGATCTTCACCGACTATAACTGCGCCTACTTGGGTCGATCTGTCTTTTGACCAAGTGGAAACTTCTAATGCCAAACGTAAAAAACGCACATCCCATTTATTCATAACAATAAGTCTACTTGATAAAAAAATTAATGCAACTTGGCACGTAATTTCTGTCTATAAGTATCAATAGAAATTAGTTCACCGCCCTTTTCAACATTCCAGAACTGCCATCCATTGCAAGCAGGGGCTTTTTGAACATGCGCTCCAACCTGATGAATAGAACCACGAAAATCAGATGAGATTAGTGAACCATCAGCACGTACTTTGGCGGAATGTCGTTTTCGATTATCAAAAAGAATTGTTCCAGGTGTCAAAAGACCACGTTCTACTAGGCTTCCAAAGGGAATTCGAGGCAAGCTTCGCTTGGGTGGGGTCGAGTAAAGATTTTTTTCTTTCTCAGGAATTTCTCGAACTTTCTTAATACGTTCGCGAGCGATTTTTATATATTTTTCCTCACGCTCAATACCAATAAACTTTCGTCCCATTTTTTTAGCAACCGCACCTGTAGTTCCAGTACCAAAGAATGGATCAAGAATTGTATCACCCACCTCAGATGAAGAGAGAATTATTCTATAAAGAAGTGTTTCAGGCTTTTGTGTTGGATGGGCCTTTAACCCATTATTTTTAAGTCGTTCGCGACCTGTGCAAATAGGTATTTCCCAATCGGATCGCATTTGCAAATCTTCATTTAGGTTTTTCATAGCCTGGTAATTAAACAAATATTTAGACGTCTTTGACCTTGCACACCAAATTAGAGTTTCATGAGCATTTGTGAAGCGGCGCCCACGAAAGTTCGGCATTGGATTAGTCTTGCGCCACACAATGTCATTAAGCATCCAGTAGCCTAAATTCTGAAGAATAGCTCCAACTCTAAAGATATTATGGTAACTACCAATAACCCAGAGTGCACCATTCGGCTTAAGAACCCGGCGTGCGGCAGAAAGCCAATCTCGTGTATAATCATCGTAGGCTTGAAAACTTTCAAATTGATCCCAATCGTCCTCAACCCCATCAACTCTTGTATTGTTTGGACGCACTAATCCCCCCTCTAACTGCAGATTATAAGGAGGATCAGCAAAAATAAGATCGACAGAAGCAGTGGGCAAACTGTTCATTAACTCCACACAATTTCCATGAAGTATTAGACCCGATTCTGAGGGGTTATTCACAACCATTGTCATTGTCACACGACTGTACTAAGCGCCGTATGTCCCTTGCCATATAAGTGACATAGTCTGATTCACAGGTGATTCATGGTCAAGAAGTAAATGAATTCAACATGTTATCAAAGAAACCTAATCCTATATATAGTCATTAGATTCATGATAGACTCAATATCTAGACGGCTATAATATTTTTTATTGGTTTAAAGCTTCGTCGATGATGCTCGCAAATGCCAAATTCAGCCAAACCCTGTCGGTGTGCTTTGGTGCCATAGCCTGCATTTCGCTCCCATCCATACTGAGGATAGTCTAGTGCCAAATCGGCCATAACCTTATCCCGGCTGACCTTTGCGACGATTGATGCGGCAGCAATGGATGGAGACTGTCTGTCACCCTTTATGATGGCCTGCGAGGGATATATCCAATTTGGTATATGATTACCATCAACCAATACCATGCCAGGTTTCAAGCCCAAATCAACGACTGCGCGCTTCATAGCAAGCATAGTGGCTTGAAGTATGTTGAGTTTATCAATTTCGTTAACACTAGATAAGCCCACACCCACCCTAGCGTAGTCTAGCAACAACTGATATAACTCTTTACGCTTTTTAGAAGCGAGTTTTTTTGAATCATCAAGACCTAGACGAAGTCTTTTTGGGATAGTCTTAACGTCTAGGCTTACTGCTCCTGCAACTACAGGCCCAGCCCAAGTTCCACGACCAGCCTCATCTACACCAGCAACAGGGACAAAACCTTTTTCAATTAGATTGTTCTCAGAGTTAAAATTTAGCATGTTATAAGTTAACTGAATACAAAGATATAATNATCTGTTTTCAAATTGCAGTGCTGGCTAAATTACAAAATGTTTCATTGGAATGGTTTTAATATAGGTTAAACATGATAACAGAAGATCAACCAGTTTTAAGCATAATCATACCCACATTGAATGAAGAAGCCAATATTAACGCAACCCTTACTAACCTCAACAAATCAGATATTACTTGCTCTTTCAATATTATCATCGTTGACGGTGGCTCCCAAGATGCAACCGTTTGTCAAGCGCAGCAACAAGGTGCACAAATAATCAAATCCGAGAGCGGACGGGGCAAACAGCTTGCTGCCGGAGGCAAATACGCAAAGGGCACTTGGTTTTTGTTTCTCCACGCTGACACTATACTTGAAACAGGCTGGTTTCGGGAAGTTGAACAATTCATCACTGATGTCAAAGAGCCTGACCGCGCTGCAGTATTTAGCTTCAAGTTGGATGAGGACAACTTCGCAACAAGTATCCTTGAAACTATTGTCAAGTGGCGCACTCATAAATTAGCACTACCATACGGAGATCAGGGATTACTTATAAGTAATGAGTTATACCACAACTTGGAGGGCTATGCACCTATCTCCATTATGGAGGATGTTGAGATAGTACGACGCATTGGACGTAGCCAACTTCATGTTTTCAAATCGCACGCTATAACTTCATCGCACAAATACAGACGTGATGGATATATATTAAGAACTTTAAGAAATTTTTTATGCCTAACGCTTTATTTTTTGGGCTTTCAGCCTCACTGGATTTCTAAAATATACTAATGAGAACAAACCGCCACCTCGTTGTTTTTGCCAAAGAACCAATAATGGGCCGAGTCAAAACCCGACTTGGACGCGACATTGGTATTCATTCAGCAACCCAGTTTTATCGACGTAATATCGCCAACATTTTTATACATCTAGGCAATGATAGTCGCTGGAAATGTTGGCTTGCCCTATGTCCCGACAAGGCAATTAAAGGCAAACCTTTTTGGCCTAGGAGCTTTACTGCGGTGGAACAGGGTAAAGGTGATATTGGCGAGAGAATGGGTCGTGCCATGGCAAATATACCCCCAGGTCCATTAGTGTTAATTGGGACTGATATTCCATACATTCGCTCAAATCATATTGAGGATGCATTTAAGGCAATTGGGAACCACGATGTTGTTTTTGGCCCAGCCCGTGATGGTGGATACTGGTTAGTTGGAGCCAGACGAAGCCCATGCACCCACGAACTTTTTAGTCAAGTGAGATGGTCAAGCCAAAACTGTCTACACGACTCACTAAAAAAAGCAAAACAAAAAAATTTAAAAGTGGCTTTGCTCGAAACACTAGAAGACATCGATGATGGAGATTCTTACCGAAAATTCTCTATAAATGCTCTTTTAGACGAGGCATAAGCTCAACAAGATTGCAAGGCTTATGACGAACGTCAAGTTGATGTATAAGAATTTCATTCCAAGCGTCCTTACAGGCCCCAGGAGAACCAGGCAATGAAAATAGATAGGTACCACCAGCAACACCCGCAGTTGCGCGAGACTGAATGGTGGACGTTGCAATTTTTTGAAAACTAATCCAACGAAATAATTCGCCAAAGCCAGGAATCTCTTTTTCACATACCTGACCAAAAGCTTCCGGTGTAACATCCCTGCCAGTTATACCCGTTCCGCCAGTGGCAACCACCACATCAATTGATTTGTTAGAAACACAGCTATTTAACTTCTCAACGATTACATCAATATCATCTGGAATAATATCGCGGGCAGCAACATTATGACCAGCTTCTTCAATTAGGTTAACCAGCACATTTCCTGAATTATCATCTTTTAAAGTTCTTGAGTCAGAAATTGTCAGTACTGCAATATTAACAGCAAGAAAATCTATTTCACCTTCAGTTTTCAACATATGTTCCATTTCCAGCAAATAAAGAGGGTAAGTTATCAAGCGACTTGTAAATAGGCCATTGGCCAGCGGCAATAGCATCCAGAGACGGTGTTGGCTGACCAAGCCGGTCTCGATAAATCCACAAATTTGCAAGTACCTTTTCAATAAAAATACGAGTTTCACGTGATGGAATACTTTCGATAAAAAAAAGCGGATCGTCCATATGATCGGTATTGCTCAGCCATTTATTGAGATTCCCAGGTCCACCGTTCCAAGCGGCCGCCATCAAAAAAAGATCTCCGTTTATTTTTTTATCTGATAGTAGAATCTTTATGTACTTTTGGCCCAGCATCAGGTTTATTTCAGGCATATATAAAGTACCTAAAGATGAGGCAGTTCGGTGAAATCTCCAGTCACCAGCGACAAAACCTGCTGTGCGGGGCATTAATTGCATTAAGCCACGTGCTCCAGCCCAGCTCTTAGCCTTTGGATTAAAAGCTGACTCTTGACGGATTAGTGCAAAAACCAGAGCTTTATCAACACTAAAACCACCTCTGGGCTCCCATTTGGGAAGTGGATATGCAGCGCCATCAAATCCACCCCCAAAAGGATACAATAAATGATTTAAACGAACGGCCAGAGACGCCATATTAGTCCTTGTAGCAAGTACTAATATACCTAAGGCGACCTCCAAGTTTGAACGCATAGCTAAACTACGGAGATCGCGTTCTGCACGATGAACCTGACCTACCTGCAACAAAGCAAACGCACGCTGCGCTGCAGGAATAGTGGCTAAATCATCTAATTCCCCCTGTTTGAGCAAAGGAGGAGACCACGAAAATGTGATTGGGAGATCGAGCATGTTTCGTGCGAGAAGACCATAAAATGTGCGAGGGTAGGCTGCGGCTAAACCAAGCATTGAATTATATTTTTCCGGTTTGTCGCTGACAAGATATGCTCGTGCTGCCCAGAATGCAGAGGCCGATTTCACCCAATCAGACGCTCCCTTAGTCGTAGCAGCAGTCTTAAAGAAATAGGCAGACCTATCAAATTTTTTCAGACGCCAAGAAGCCAAACCGGCAGTCCAGTTAGCTTCTGGTAAATATTGCCCTGAACGGCCAGCCGCTTCACTTGCCCACTTTACAGCCCATTCATCACGGCCAGCCGAAAAATACCCCAAAGCTAGGCGAGCCTTCGCTTGGTCAATATCAAAATCTGAAAAGAGACTTTTTACTTCTCTCGTGACGATTAGCTTTTTAACTGATTTAGTCCAGCCCTTTCGCAGATAGCTCTTAATTTGTCGTTTATAGGCCCGCACTTTTCTTTGTTGACTGCGCGAAAGATTTTTCTTTCTTGGCAAAGTAGCTTTTACTGGGTTTTTATGGACTCGCTGTAAAGCCTGAACCGGGCGTTTAGGCGACCTCCAATTTGATGGTTTACGTTTTACCGCTAATTTATATAAACGATTAGCATCTGGATGATCAGCGTAAAGGGCCATCCAATCTTTGAGCTCTTTGTATTTGGATCGGTATTTGGTCGGATGCAAGTAACGCTGAGCAAGAACATGTCCCATTAACATTGGCTCATCCAGTTCCTGAATTAGTTTATTAGCTTTATTCCAATGACCAACTTCCTGTAGTTTAAAGATTCTTTGGTAGATCTCGACGTCACGAGGTTTTAAAACCTCAGGCAAAAAAATCTGAGAGGAAGGTTTACCAACTGCTTGAGTACACGATAACGATAACAAAAGTGCAAGGATGCGCAAGCCATGTTTGCACGGAAACCAATTCTGTTTGCAAATCAAAAAATTATCAACTCCTATGTAGCCCCTTGAAAACTCTTATAGAGTATACCAAATTGTCAGGCAAGCAGGTCCGCATCGTTTGTCATCAGAATGACCATGCCTGCATTATTGTTTTCACATTCGATGATATGCAAACTTCAACTAAGTTTAATTAATAATGTATACTTACTTATGGTTGCATGTAGATTTATTGTTAACCTGAAGGGATAAAGTCTAAAAAATAAAGCCAGCCTATCACTAGAAAAGAGTTCTTGTATTCAAACAAAAGTCATTCAAATCTATCTCAAACATTGCAATAAAAGGTGTGGATAATGATTAATCAATTCCAGATATTAGCAAAATTATCTTTATATGCATTCATGGTTTCTTCACTAACCAACTGTCAAATTAGTCCCACCCAACAAGTTTTACCTGAACTTACTTTTCAACATCTAAAGACGCTTAACCTAAATGTGGCCAAAATTGAAATAAATCATTTCTATAATCAGACTTTGAAAGCTCCGTATGTTGACCACCTCTTTCACACTCCACCAGCTGTTGCCCTTGACAGATGGGCCAAAGATCGTCTTCGGTCAATAGGTACAAAAAATTATGCACGCTTCACCATCAACAAGGCCTCTGTCATTGAAACTAAATTAAACATACCAAAAGGTATAATGAGTATTTTTACAAAAGATCAATCTGAACGTTTTGACGCCACTCTGGAGGCAAAGTTGGAAATCTTTGATGATAGTGGTCGTAGGATGGGGTTCGCAAAAGCACATGCTATTCGTTCCATGACACTAAGTGAAGATTCAAGCATTAATCAACGCAATCAGGCGTGGTTTAATTTAACAGAAGAACTGGTTCGGGACATAAATATAGAATTAGAAAAAAATATTTTGAAATATCTTTCCCGATGGATAGTTTAACCACGCCAAAAAGAACGGCTAAATAGTATAATAACTGTAAATAGCTCTAGCCTACCCAAAAGCATTCCCCCAGCCATCAGCCATTTAGCTGCATCTGGAATAGATTGAAAATTGCCTGCCGGACCCACAATAGGCCCTAAAGCTGGGCCAACATTAGATATGGCTGTTGCNGCACTTGAAATTGCTGTTAAATAATCCAAGCCCAACATTCCAAGACCCACAGCAAGCAAAGCAAAGCTGGCACCAAAAACAAAAAAGAAACTTAGAACAGAGACGATGACCTCATCAGAAATAGGACGCCTATTATAGTAAGGCATAAAAACACCATGAGGTTGGAGCAATTGGTGCAACTGAGTCCGAGCCGCAGCATATAAGACCTGAAAGCGAAATATTTTAATTCCACAGGTAGTTGATCCAGCGCAACCTCCAATAAACATTATAAAAAAGAATATTGGTACCGCAAAACTTCCCCACTGAGAATAATCGGAGGTGGCATAACCCGTACCAGTAATGATTGATACCACATTGAATGCGGCATATCGAAGTGCGTGAAGAGATTCAAGCTCACTAGAGTGCCATAAACCAGCAGTTACTGCTAAAATTATTACTACAACTAGTGAAATGAACCACTGGACCTGAGTGTCTCCCCAAAGTGCTCTGTAATTTCCTTGCAAAGTTTTAAGGTATAGAATGAATGGAAGACTTCCAACTATCATACCAAAAATGGCGATAAGATCTATTTTCCAACTTTCATAACTACCTATAGATCCATCTGTGGTTGAGTAACCACCCGTTGCAATAGTTGTCATAGAGTGGGCTATGGCGTCAAAACCTGACATTCCAGCAAACCAATATGCAATGGCGCAGACTAAAGTCAGCCCCAGGTAAATAAGGCTAATTGCACTAGCAATTTCTGCTGCTCGAGGCAAAGCTTTTTCTGATGGATCAGATGACTCCATGCGGAATAATTGCATGCCACCAACACGCAACATGGGGAAAACAGCAATAGCCATGACAATAATTCCAATACCACCCAGCCACTGAAGTAGAGCACGCCATAGCAAAATACCCTGCGGAACCATGTCTAGGCCATTAATCACTGTGGAACCAGTAGTTGTAATTCCGGACATTGCCTCAAAGAAAGCATCAGTAAAACTTAATTGCAGTTCAGAAAAAACAAACGGAATGGAAGCAAATAAGGTCAACGCTACCCAGCTAAAAGTTGTCATGACAAATGCTTGGCGAACAGAAAAGCGCTGATTACCAACTCGAGATGTCAGGGTCATGGCACCCCCAATAAAAAGGGTTACCCCAGAAGAGATGGCAAAAACTTGCCAATCTGAGTTGCCCGCAAAACCGTCGACAACAGCTGGCAATATCATGCTGACCGCAAGGGCACACAACAAAATACCAATGACCAAAAAAATAGGCCGATAATCCATCATGGAAAACTATACTTCCCTGTCACCAATTAAACAAAAAGTTAAAGCTACAGTTTGTCAAAAATTTGGGCAAATCGATAATCGAATTATAACTTAGAGGGTTCCTTCAGACTTATTTGAAGTGCCGACCATGGATAATAATTCCCGTCGGGTAGAAGGATTATCTCGAAATGCACCAAGCATTTTTGAAGTAACCATTGAAACACCTGGCTTACGAACACCACGTGTTGTCATACATTGGTGGGCAGCTTCTATGACAACAGCAACGCCCTGAGGTTGTAATACTTCATTTAAAGTGTTCGCAATCTGGGACGTCATTTTTTCTTGGATTGTCAAACGTTTGGCATATATTTCAACTAGTCTAGCCAGTTTAGAGATACCAACCACTCTTGTTCTGGGCAAATAAGCAATATGAGCTTTACCTATGATTGGTACCATGTGATGTTCGCAGTGGGACTCAAACCTGATATCTTTAAGAAGCACCATTTCGTCATAGCCGTCGGTTTCTTCAAAGGTTCGCTTTAAAAGTTCCTTTGGTTCGGACTCATAACCTATAAAAAATTCCTCATAAGAGCGCACCACGCGGGATGGGGTATCTATCAAGCCTTCCCTATCAGGATTATCACCTGCCCATCTCAATAGTGTTCGAACGGCATCCTCAGCCTCTTCTCGCGAGGGCTTTTGTGTACTCTTTTTAATCAAATGTAACTTTTCTTCAGATCTCATAGTTTTTACACGCAAATTTGAGGGACAGACGAGAAGTGTGGGGTTGCTAATCCAAGAAATCAAGCTTTAATGAACAGCTCGCCCTTCATAGGGGCTATCAAGAGAAAAAGTTGGTATGTTAATGTCAAAATTTTTGCCCGCACTAGAAATCATTTGATAATTCCCTCCCATAATGCCGGAGGATGNAGATAGAGGTGTTCCACTAGTATATTCGAATGATTGGCCTGGCTCAAGTACAGGTTGTTCACCTACGACTCCATCTCCACGGACTTCCTGCATAGCACCTAACGCATTGGTTATATGCCAATACCGCGATAACAATTGTACTGTTTCAGGCCCATTATTTTCTATGACGACATGGTAAGACCAAAAAAACATCCCAGCGTCGGGGTCAGACTCATCTTCTAAAAATATTGGATCAACTGTTACAGTAATCTGTTCTGTCGTCTGAGCATACCCACCCATTATTCTTTTTTCCATGTTTAGTCCATTATCCATATATTTGTTACAATCGTATTATCCATTTTAGAAGTTTATTGCTATAAAAAAATCCAAATTTCTAACACAAAAAACTACAAAACTTTTTAATTTATTTTTTTATTAGTACTTAAGAGCATAGAGAAGGAAATTTTTCATTGAATAACCCCAGAGTAAACTCAAACAATAGTTTAAGTATTAATAATCGAGTTTTATTGTAGGATACGAGACAAATATTTCTTCGAAATGACGTATGGAAACCCAAACAAAATCGATTAATTTTTGAATTGCAAGCTATGCTTATATTATTTTTTTATCTTTATTAAAGCGCCAATTTTCCTATTTTAACCAACACTACAAGATGCTCCCCCAAGAACACAAAATTTAGAACNATGGGGATGATTGAGTTTAANTACTTTNGATGAGTCACCAAGGTCGTGACCCAACTCAAATTCAGAATCATATGGTAATAAAGTGCACGGGACAACGACAGGCTTTTCACTACCCTTACGTTTTATGACCATTCGCGAAGATGCACACATCATCCTTTCTGGCGTAACGCCAAGAAGATCCCAGCAATTAATTGTAATTTCTGGCACATCCATTTTGCCGTCCATTTCAGGGAACAAAACAAGTGAAGCAGGATTCTTCGCATTTAAACGAATATTTTGCGCCTTAAACAAAGCAGCATATCCATCACGGGCTTGGTTCTCACTCTCTTCCCAACAGGTACGGCCAGCTATTGCAAAATTAAAATTATTTTTTGATAGCCATTGTATTCCTCTCAGCATAGGCTCCCATGTATTAATGCCCCTTACTTCTTCGTGCTTCATGCGGCTGTAGTGATCAATAGAAATTCTTATAGCCAGTTTCTTGCCAAAAGCTTTTCTAAGTTTCAACAATGCTTCGAATCTATGGTGCATTGGTTTCATGGCATTACTGAGAATGAGAACCTTATAACCCCGTGATAATGACATGTGTAGCATACTAATCAGGTCTTTATTCATAAAAGGCTCACCTCCAGTAAAGGCAATTTCTTCAAGGGGCAAATTTTTAATAAAGGCCTCATCAAGAAATTTTTCAACATCTCGAGCTGAAAGATAGGCTAGTGCGTCATTAGTTGGTGTTGATTCCATATAGCAATTATTGCACGCAATATTGCAGAGACTTCCNGTATTGAACCACAAAGTCCTTAGTTGGGTTAGTGCAACCGTTGCGCGCTTTTCACCACTAGCCGTGATGTTAGGGTTAGAAAACTTTTTATAATCTTTAAAAGCCGAAAACTGTGGCTCAATTTCTGACATATAATTCTCGCATAGATGACACATTATCCAGTTATTCTATTTTCAATGTCTCTTCAGGTCTTACGGGAAAGTTTATAGTCGCTTCCTAACAGAGAAAATTAATACATAATATCTTTTTTTGAATTTCGTATCAGACAACCATACAGAGGTAATAAAAGTATGTAATTCTATATTAATCTACTTGGAGGTACTGTCGGCCTCCTACCACGAGCTGCTTTTCTACGTTTATGCATGTTACGAATAATTTCCCAACGATCTTCACTTGATTTCTCACTCCAGCCACTTATTTCAACTCGAGTTCTCCAACACCCAAAGCAATACCCAGTGGTGGGGTCTATTTTGCATACTGATATACATGGGGATTCAACTTCGTCCAAAGAAACCTCCAAAAAACCCATACGTTTTACTAAACTAATTTCTAACTTCTGTATTTGAGATAATCATTACAAAGTAAGCAAGCTCACTCTTTCAGCATTTCTATACAGCTAGCCATTAAAACATACTACGACATAAGATAAAAAAAAACGAAAGATAAAAAAAAACGAATTTCACCTTAATCTTTTCTTGCAGTAAACCAATTAGTGGTGCTATGAAAAAACTTGTGGTTTTCGTATGAGCTAAGCTCTCGGAAATAATAGGGAACACGAGCAACATACCCATCAGGGTGTTGCTGACGTGGCTGCCCCCGCAACTGTGAAAATGAATGTATTCATTAAAGCCAGAATACCTGCCACATAACAACTGAAACCCAAGGCTATCGGGTGAGATAGATAAAGGAAATAATATGACCATTAAAACACTAAATGTGGCAAAAACAGATGCCACCACCAATGAAGTCCTTAAGGCTCGCATACTAGCTGTTATTTTCGGAACTGCAATTTTGTTTGTTGTTGGTTTTTCTCATTCAACCATCATGCACAATGCAGCNCATGATACACGCCATGCGTTAGCATTTCCCTGCCACTAAAACCTTAAGGAATAAACAAATCATGACTTTTAGAATTTTTTCAGCGGCAATTGCCGCAGGATTTCTTGCTGCAATTTTAATAACGCAAATTCAAGCTTTAGTGACTACGCCCATGATAATTAAGGCTGAAACCTTTGAAACTTCATCAGAGGGACACGATCACGCGACTCATGACCACAATAATGGAGAAGAGCAAGTAGCTAGCGATGATCCGGAATCTGAAGAATGGGGACCACAAGACGGACTAGAGAGGCATGCCTACAGTTTTTTAGCCAACCTTGTGGTTGGAATTGGATTTTCTTTACTGCTGATAGTTGGCTTGACCTTTGAAAAAAAACCACATGGAACTGGCCGAGGTATTTTATGGGGATTAGCTGGTTTTACTGTTTTTACATTGGCGCCAAATCTCGGACTACCCCCGGAACTTCCAACTATGCCGGCAGCTGATCTTACAGCCCGTCAAATATGGTGGTCAGCAACTGTTGTACTAAGTGCAACTGGTTTGGGGCTAGTTATATATGGTAAGTTACCCTTATTTAAAGTTTTGGGCTTTGTGCTTCTGACTCTTCCTCATGTCTGGGGTGCTCCACACTCAAGTGGAGAGTCTGATATTCCTCCAGAACTTGCCGCACATTTTGCTGCTTCAACAATAGTCCTTAGTGCCTTATTTTGGGTGATGCTTGGTTATTTTTCTAGTTTCGCCTTCAACTGGCTGGGAGAAAAACAGCTAAAAACATAACAAGCGTTTTTTTCAAAACTACCAAATTATAATTTAGAAACCAACTCAACGTTGGTTTCTAAATTATCCTAATCCTTATCAAAGCTTGGCAATAATTTAGTTTAGGCCAATACTTTTAAGTTTTTCGCGAATCATCAGCAAATCTTGCCACGTATTGCGTTTATGTACAGGAGAACTGAGGAGATAATCTGGATGGAAAACTACTGTAGCCTGAATAGGGCGTGAAAGCATTGGCGTTGAATAAGTATACCACTTCCCCCGTAAACGACTTACTGCTGCTGTTTTAGCAAGTAGTGACTTTGCTGCAGCACCTCCCAGGATAATTAAAATTTCTGGGTCAATAAGCTCCAAAAGACGTTCGACAAATGGTATGCAAATTCCAGTTTCTTGAGCAGTTGGGGTCCTGCTCCCTGGTGGCCGCCAAAAAACAGTATTAGACAAAAATACTTTATTACGATCTAGACCAATCGAGGCCAACATTTTATCAAGCAACTGACCACCGGGGCCAACAAATGGCAGGCCACTCCGATCTTCTTCAGCACCAGGACTTTCCCCAAGCAAAACAATGTTAGCTTTTGGATTTCCATCACCAAAAACTAAATTGGTAGCTGTTTTTCTCAGTGAACAACCAGCGTAATTGAGGAGTGTGTTTTTTAGTTCTTCAACCGATTTAGCCGCCGCTGCAATTTTACAAGCCTCTTGCAATGAGGTTTCTGTCATTACTGATCCTTGTGAAATAATTTTAGAGCTATTATTGATTTGTTCTTTTTTTGTTGGAGTGTCCTCTTTTAAATTAACATTAATAAATCTATTTTGAGGCACTTCGCCTATAGTTTCATCTACGCCAGAATATAAATACCAACGAAGAATTTCTGCTGTTGTGTGTTTATCTTTCATGTAATAGCACTTAAATTACTTCAATCAGTAACGAACCCTTCAAATGCAGTCATTAAGCTTCCAAGTCCAAAAAATAGTCTTTTCATTTTAGGACGAATAGAAATAAATTAAATGCAAAAGATAACAAAAAATTTACCGGGAATACCCAATGGAGCAAAGCAAAAGGTTTTTATTGCAGACTGCGATAATTCAAATCCAAAAAAACTATCATTTATTAGCAAACGTTGGTCATCAAAATACTGTGTTTCTTTTTTCAAATAAAAGGAAATAATTTTGCAAACTCACAAACGCCCAAATAACCCTTTTACTATAGCATTTCTGATATTTTTACTCACGGTAATCTGCGCCTCAGAGGGTTTTAGTGAGAAACACACAAAAAATGCGAAGGTTGATCAGATTTCAGAGAAAACTTCAATTTCTGGCAACTACCTCGCAGGACGACATGCTCAGGCTGTAAAGGATATATCCAAGGCAACCCTGTACTTTAGTAAAGCACTAGACTTGTCACCTAGTAGTCAAAGTTTATTACAACGAACTTTCCTGTTGATGGCCAGCGAGGGAAGAATCAACAAAGCCATACCCCTAGCACACAAAGTACTTGTTCAAAATTCAAAAGCACCCATAGCTAACTTAACCGTCATTGCTAGTGATATTCATCTCAACCAGTTTATGAGAGCCAAAAAGAAAATTAAAAGCCTGCCTGCAGGTGGATTGAACCAATATATTGCTCCCTTACTTTCGGCTTGGGCATCAATTGCACAGGGCAAAGACGTTCAAGCTGCAATAACAAATTTAGCCCCTCTTAAACAAGAGAGCTCAAAACCTCTATTTTATCTTCATAAGGCGATTCTACTAGACTTTAAAGGATACCATGAAGAGTCTGTAAAAGCTTACCTTCAGGCAATAAAGGAACAAGGCAGCGTCGTTTTACGAGTTGCACAATTACTTGGTAATCTCTATGAGCGAAAAGGTAATATTAATAAGGCTAGAGCCCTGTATCAAAAATTCGCTCAAGACAACCCAAATTCGTTCTTGTCCCACCAGGCACTAAAGCGTCTTGACGCCGGGGCAAATCCAAAGCCAATTATATCAAAAGTCAAACACGGTTTTGCCGAGAGCTTTCTGGGTATCGCGACATCTTTATCCCAGCAAAATGCTCAACAAATGGCGCTTTTTTATGCACGCATAGGTCTTTACCTACGACCTGATTTCCCGGTTATGAAAATTTTAGTAAGTAACCTTTTACAACTCGATGGGCAGCTTGAAAATGCCAATGCAATTCTTCTCTCCATTGATAAAACATCGATCTATTCATGGCCTGCTCGCTTAAATGCGGCAGAGATTTGGAGTGATCTTAAAAGAATAGACAAAGCCATCAAAATTCTTAATTTCATGGCCAATGAAGAACCAAAACTTACCGACGCATTAAGAAGCCTTGGTGATATTTTGCGAGTTAGTAAACGCTTTTTGGAAGCCCAAAAGGCGTATGACAAGGCCATTAGTAGAATAGATGACTTGAGGTCACATCACTGGGTGCTACTCTATGCTCGTGGCATTACACTTGAACGAACCAATCAGTGGAGCCGGGCTGAAGCCGACTTTCTAAAGGCGCTTGAACTAAACCCTGATCAGCCCTCTGTTTTAAATTATCTAGGCTACTCATGGGTTGATCAAGGCGTTAAATTGGATCGGGCTAAAAAAATGATTCAAAAAGCTGTTAATTTGCGGCCTAACGACGGCTACATAGTGGACTCGCTTGGGTGGGCCTATTTCAAATTGGGCGAATTTGCTAATTCAGTCAAAGAAATGGAGAGGGCAGTAGAGCTAAAACCTGAAGACCCGGTTTTAAATGATCACCTTGGCGATGCCCTCTGGCGAGTTGGGCGCAAAATTGAAGCACGCTACCAGTGGAACCGGGCTCTAGTGCTTAAACCTGAGGATTCTCTTCGTGCTCAAATCAACAAGAAATTAGCTAATGGACTCCCAAGAATTCCTGTAAAACATGACTAAAATAGCCACCAGTAATGATGCCAAAAACTACTTTGAAAATTACCGCACCTGCTAAAATCAACTTATATTTACATATTATTGGACAGCAATCAAACGGCCTACACCTCCTTGATAGTCTGATCGCCTTTGCTGACATTCACGATACTCTATGCTTGGAGGCTTCATCAGAACTTGGTTTGGAAATAAACGGCCCTTTCGCATGTCAACTAACTACAGAGGCCGATAATATAGTTTTGANAGCGGCTCGTGGCCTAGCTCGTTTATGTGGTGTCAGTAGAGGCGCTCAACTGCAATTGACAAAAAATCTACCTGTGGCTTCAGGCATTGGCGGAGGCTCTAGTAATGCAGCCGCAGCTTTAAAAGGCCTTATTCAGTTGTGGGGAGTAAAACCTAATAATCAAGATTTGAAGAACTTAGCTCTCAAATTGGGGGCAGATGTTCCAGTCTGTCTAAACGGACGGGATGCTCTCATAAGTGGAATTGGTGAAAAAATATATGAGACAGAACCCATACCGCCTTGTTCTTTAGTTCTTGTAAATTCCGGTCAAAAAGTTTCCACAAAGTCTGTCTTCGAAATCCGAGCGAAATTGCAATCGAGCTTTTCAAGAGCCAGAAGATTCAAGCTTTCAAAGAATAATTTGGTTGAGCTTGTATCTAATTTAAAATCTTGCCAAAATGATTTAGATCAGGCTGCGCAAACACTTTGTCCCGAAATAGGCAAAGTTTTACACGTCCTTGAAAAAAGTCAGGGCTCTTTATTAGCTCGTATGAGTGGTAGTGGCGCAACTTGCTTTGCATTATTTGCTAGTCCAGAAGAGGCAAATGCAGTTACTCTCGACTTAACACAAAGGTATCCTAATTGGTGGGTAAAAGCAGGTTCCCTAAAAAATGCTTACGATTGCCCAAGATAATAATTTTGGGCCAATCTAAAAGAGACAATGCAGGGTCTTGCAGATGAGCACATTAGGCCTTATGTTTCCGCAGTTGAAATATTAGTGGGGCGTCGCCAAGNGGTAAGGCAACGGCTTTTGATGCCGTCATTCGCAGGTTCGATCCCTGCCGCCCCAGCCAGCAAAATTTATATCGTTGATAAGATCTAGACAGAAAAATTTGTCTTTTACAGAACACATTATGCGGTCTTACATGGCAAATAATATTGAATTGTTACAAAAATATCTGACATATTCACGTTTGCGTTTTACAAATTTTCTGGCGCACCTATTCAATTGGCGAATCTTCAACTGAGGACCGAAGAATTATAGACTAATCAATTGTAAAATTAACAAGAAAGGTTACCATTGATAGAGGTTCACTCATTTTATTTTANATACAATTCAGACTACATATAATTTAATACAAAATAATTATAGAAGTTTAGAGTTACTACTATAGCTGTTAATGGTCATTATGTCTGATATATCGGTGGCGCTTGCCCTGACATCGGCATTTCTTTTTGCCTTGTCAATTCAAGTGCAGAGTCTAGGTTTAAAATTTGTAGATTTTCGCTCTGGTGCACTCGTTAACATTGGTACGACGGCTCTAATTTACTGGATTGTATCCCCACTATTTATCAAAAGTAGCTATTGGTTTGCTGAGGCCACTTTTCTATTCGCCTTAGTTGGATTATTTCGCCCTGCCTTATCTCTAAATTTGGCTGCTGCTGGAGTTAAACTTTTAGGACCGACCCTAACAAGTGGATTAGCTGCAACAACACCTGTATTTGCAGCTTTTTTTGCCATAGCACTACTGGATGAAAAGATCACCTTGTCAATAGCTGTAGGAACTGGTGGTATTGTTGCAGGCATACTTGTAATGGCGACAAGAAAGACTGGCGGTCAGCCTCGTGGTTGGCCCTTGTGGGCAATGTTGCTTCCCTTGGGTGCTGCTTTTTTTCGTTCTATTGCCTACCCTGTCACCATGATCGGCTATAAAGAACTTTCAGACCCTTTTTTTGCAGCACTTGTAAGTTACTCGGTTTCCTTACTAATTGCACTAAGCATTTTTAAGATACAAGGTTGCAAGCTCTCAAATTTTTCACCAGGTTATAAATGGTTTGCCTTGGCTGGAGCAATAAANGCAATTTCTATCTATTCTCTTAATATGGCTCTAAAATTTGGACAATTACTGACCATAGCACCCATTGTTGCTTGCTCCCCGTTATTCACTATGTTGATTGGATGGCTTTTTTTGAAATGCGAGATCATTACGTGGCGCAAAGCACTAAGTGTAACTCTGTTAGTAGGTGGTATAATTATAGTAATAATAAAACCTTAAACAAAGACTAGCTGCAAACAAAAAGTTTCCCTTATTTGTCCATATTTATTCTATTCAACGAAAAAATTACGGCTATGCTTGAAAAAAATAATTTATCTTTTTTAACATATTAACTTCTGGAATAGTGACACCAACGTCAGCTTATTATAGGCTTCAATCTAAATTATGGAGTGAATTTCATAGAGAATAATCCTCACTTAATACAAATAGGCAATAAAAGGGAACCTCCCAACTATGAGAAAAAAGACTAATACACGTCGTAGTTTTATCGTAAATGCTGCGGCAACTTCGAGCTTGGTTGCAGCTAGTAGCATCCTTCCAACCCGTTTTGCCATCGGTGCTAAAACAAAAATCAAGGTTGGTATATTACTACCTTATTCTGGAACGTATGCTATGCTTGGCAATTCAATTACTAATGCTATGAAAATGCGCATTGGGGAAGCTGGTGGACGTATGGGGGGTAGACTTGTTGAATATATTGCACTTGATAGTGAAATGTCTGTTCCAAAAGCTCCACAAAACACCAACAAGTTGATAAAAAAAGAGAAGGTTGACTTCCTAGTTGGGCCTGTTCACTCAGGGATTGCGGCAGCAATGGCTAAGATTATGGGTCAACGAAAAAGTCCAATTATGATAGTACCAAACGCAGGTTCTAACGCCGTAACCGGCCCTTTATGTGCGCGCAATATTTTCCGCACATCATTCTCCAACTGGCAGCCTGCTTATCCCGGTGGAGTGTTGATGGGCAAAGAAGGACATAAAACTTGCATCACCATTTCATGGAAATACAGCGCAGGTATGCAAATGATGGAAGCTGGTCGTAATGGGTTTAAGACTACAGGCGGTAAGTCTATCAAGGATATCTTACTTCCCTTTCCAAATGTAGAATTCCAAGCGCATCTATCAGAGATTGCCGCTTTAAAACCTGATTGCGTTTTTGCTTTCTTCTCAGGTGGTGGAGCAATCAAGTTTCTAAAAGATTATGAGGCAGCTGGCCTGAAGAGTAAGATTCCGCTATATGGCCCTGGTTTTCTGACCGAAGGCGTGGAGAAAGCAGCAGGATCTGCCGCCGAAGGCATTAAGACGACGCTCCATTATGCCTCAAACTTGGATAATGAAGAAAACCATAAATTCCGAAGAAATTACAAAACTGCTTTTGGTATCAACCCCGACGTATTTTCTGTTCAAGGTTATGATACTGGCTCTTTATTATTGCAGGCCTCCGCCGCAGTTGGCGGTGATGTTGAATCTGTTGCCGACGTCATAGAAGCTATGGAAAAGTCCCGTGTTCCTGATAGTCCACGAGGACCATGGACCATGTCAAAAGCCCATAATCCAATCCAGAATATTTATTTACGTCAAGTTAAAGATGGCCAACAAAATCTCCTTGGTATTGCCGCAAAATCTCTGGCTGATCCAGCAACCGGTTGCAAGTTAAGCTGATCTTTTCAGATTAAAAAGAACTGANGAGAAATAACTTGATCCCTTTTTAGCCATCTCAAGAGCTACTTTTCACCCGCAAAGTCGATCACCAAGAGAAGCATTCTTAACGTCATGGATATAGCGACTTTTCTTATTCAGGTTTTAAATGGGGTTCAATATGGATTCACACTGTTTCTTGTGGCTAGTGGCCTAACGCTAATTTTTGGCATAATGGGCATCATCAACCTTGCTCATGGGGCCTTCTATATGGTAGGCGCTTATTTATCTTTTTGGCTATTCGGTATTACTGAGTCTTTGTGGCTGGCAATTTTACTTGGTTTACCAATCATGATTACTTTTGGATACTCTATTGAACGACTGGCAATTTCGTTACTCTACAAGCGTGACCATTTGTACCAAGTTTTGTTAACTTATGGCCTTATCCTAGTACTCAACGAACTACAAAAAATTCTCTGGGGTAGCGATTTTAACAGCGTCCCTGTGCCTGAAGCTTTGCAAATGTCAATATCTTTAGGTAATCAGGAATATCCTGTCTATAGGCTATTTGTTTCTGTAGTTTGTATGGCGATTGCAACAAGCATGTACGTCGTTATTTCCAAGACAAAATTAGGTATGATGATCAGGGCAGGAGCCACCCATCGGGAAATGACACAAGCCCTAGGTATAAATATCAACCGCATTTTTGCTTATGTCTTTAGTGTTGGAGCTGCACTAGCTGGTTTCTCTGGGATGATTGATGCTCCACTTAGTTCCGTATACCCAGGTATGGGTAATTATATATTAATCATATCTTTTGTGGTCATCGTTATCGGAGGCATTGGTTCAATTAAAGGAGCTTTTGTTGGCGCCATGCTTGTAGGTCTGGCCGATACCTTCGGCAAAATTCTACTACCTGAATTCTCAGCTATGGTTATTTATGCACTTATGGCATTGATTTTATTGTGGCGGCCGCAGGGACTGTTTGGAAAGCCAACTTGATATGCTACGCTCACGCTTATTGCTAATCCTCATAACTTTGTCTCTATCCAGCCTTATCCTATTTCCAATGTTTGGAGACGAATTTTATCAAGAACTTGTTATACACCTTATGATCATGGGTATCTTTGCCATGAGTTTAGACTTACTGATAGGTTATACTGGGCTGGTTAGTTTTGGCCACGCTGCTTTTTTTGGCCTTTCCGGTTACATGCTAGCAATTATTACTCCAGAGACAGAGCCAGTCAGCATCTGGATTGCACTACCGTTCTGCCTTCTGGTCACGGCACTGGCTGCGTTAATTATCGGCTGGTTCTCAGTCAGAACATCAGGCATTTACTTCATCATGATCACTCTGGCTTTCGCTCAAATGTTTTATTATTACTTCAATGAAAATCAAAATTTTGGCGGATCGGATGGTATTTTTATCTTCCACAAACCCACTATTTTTATAGGTAACATTCAGATCCTTGATCTGAATAATCCACTGAGTTTCTATTACTTTGTTTTAGTCAGCTTGATCGCTTCCTATTTAATTCTATTCGTTGTACTCAAGGCTCCTTTCGGACAGGTAATTCGTGGTATTCTTGCGAATGAAACACGTACACGTGCTCTTGGCTTCAACACTCACAACTTCAAATTGGTTAGCTTCATCATTGGAGGAACCCTCGCCGGTTTTGCCGGCTTTCTTGAGGCTGTCGCTGGTGGTATTATGAGTCCAGCTCACCTTAGCTGGCATGAATCAGGGACTATAATGATGGTGGTTATCTTAGGTGGAATGGGGACACTTTACGGACCAGTTCTGGGAGCATTTATAATGGGATTCCTTCAGGACTATTTACAGGAAATATGGAGTGCCCACTGGCTATTACTACTGGGCATCTTCATAATCGTTATAGTTCTATTTCTACCCAAAGGTATTGCAGGACTATTTTCACAATTGTCACCAAAAAAAAGTGATAAAAAATGACTACTCATTTAATCACACAAAACCTTAGTAAAAATTTTGATGGGCTTCTCGCTGTTGATCGTGTCAACATTAGTTTTCAAAAGAAAAAAATCCACGCAATCATTGGCCCAAATGGTGCTGGTAAAACAACACTTATTAATTTACTTTCTGGGGAGATATCACCAAGTTTAGGTTGTATCAACTTTAAAAATAAAAATCTGGCAAATATGCCTGCCTATACTATTTCCCAATTGGGAATTGGACGTAGCTATCAAAAAACAAATATATATCCAGACTTCACTTGCTGGCAAAATTGTTGGCTTGGTGCTCAATCAAGGTTGTCCTCATCTATGCGCTTCTTTAAACCTGCAATAAAGTATGAAAAGGTCCAACGGCAAACCAAACAGGCTCTAGCCCTTTGTGGTCTGGAAAAACGTGTTGATACATTAGCATCAGAGCTAAGTTATGGAGAACAGCGTCAATTGGAGATAAGTATGATGCTAGCAACTGACCCTGAATTACTCTTATTGGATGAGCCTCTAGGCGGCATGGGTATAAGTGAAACACAAAATATGATTGAACTGATCAAGCGTCTAGCAAGAGAAAGAACTATTATATTAATCGAACATGATATGGATGCAGTATTCGCCCTCGCTGATACTCTGACTGTTATGGTCAATGGCAAAGTTCTAGCAACAGGCACACCTAGTGAAATTAGTAATTCAAAAGATGTGCGTGACGCCTATTTAGGAACTGAAAAATACGACCAATGACAATGAATGTTCCAATATTGGAAGTACGTAACCTTCATGCCCATTATGGTGCAAGCCATATACTGCATGGCATCAATTTTTCAATTAAAGAAGGGGAATGCATAAGCCTGTTAGGACGAAACGGCATGGGAAAAACAACCACGATTCGTTCAATTTTTGGCTTAACAGCTGCCACAAAAGGGCAAATAAAGATTTTTGGTTACGATGTTACCAACATATCACCTCACATCATAAGCCGATTGGGTTTGGGGCTAGTTCCAGAAGGGCGAAAAATTTTTCCCAATTTAAACGTTAAAGAAAATCTCATTATGACGGCTCGACCTGGAAGGAATGGCTCGTTGGATTGGACCTTAGAGAGAATCTTGCAAACTTTCCCACGCTTGGAAGAGCGCCTAAGTAATATGGGAAATCAACTTTCCGGTGGTGAGCAACAAATTCTGGCTATTGCCAGGGCTTTGATGACAAACCCGCAACTGCTAATTCTTGATGAAGCGACGGAGGGGCTTGCTCCACTTATCCGAAAACAAATATGGGCTGTAGTGAGACAAATTAAGGAAACCGGTATTGCAACAATTATCGTTGATAAGAATGTTGACTCCCAACTCAAGGTGTCCGACAAAAGTCTTATTTTGGTTAAGGGCAGAGTTGTTTTCAGCGGAGACACATCCAAACTTATTGCTAATCCTGGAATTCAAAGACAGTACTTAAGCATTTAAGTTTATATTTTTTTAAAAGCCTGCTTTTCTGGCCCACTAGAGTTATTCTAAACACAACTTTTTCTGTGATAAACGGCACAACATAAACTAAAAATTTGAGCATTGATTGCTCTTTGGCAAGACTATCTTACTCTTTACATATTCATCTTGTATAAGATATTTAAGTGTAATCACACTAGCTAAAATCGCTTCTACTATAAAAAAACCAATAACTTGTGATCTAACAGTCATGATAGAACCTTTAAATAAAAGATCTCACGATTATGAGATTTTTCATCATATTATCTAAAATGATCAGAATAAGTGAGCCATCGCGTGAACATTGTATTCCATTATACTGAAGCTTTATTTACAGCTATAGGCATCATCGTGGTGATTATTTTTGTTGTAGAGTTTGGGCCTGAAATTAAAAAGGGTCAACTTCAAAAGTGGAAAAAGAAAAAGAATCTAGATAATGATAATCGCGGAAATGNTGATTATTTTAAATCAGTTGATTGGGGGCCTGAGTATTTTTATGAATATTGGTCCGCATTAAGAAACGTTGCTTGGCACGATTACGTATACGGTCGCTGTCACCCATTTACCGGAAAATTCATTAATATAGATCAGAGTGGCCTGCGTAAAACGTGGAAACCAGACATGGAGGCAGATGGCAAGGTATTAGAAATCTTCTTTTTCGGCGGGNCTGTTGGTTGGGGAATGGGTGCTCGTGACGAGCATACAATACCATCTGAATTAGCAAAATTGTTGAGTGAGTCACTTGAAACAAAAGTAAATGTTACCAATTTTTCCGAGAACGGTCATTGCTCAACCCAGGAAATGCTTACTCTCATTCTTGCCCTACGGCAGGGGAAAGTACCTGACATTGTTATTTTTTTGCATGGTGTAAATGATTGTGTTTCAGCTTATCAGCAAGGGATCGCTGGAATTCCAACGAACAGAAGAAATCGTGAAAATGAATTCAATGTATTGCACCCACAAATGCGTGAAAGAATGTTCAGAACGGTTTTACCCATTATGTTTAGACGAACGCTAAGGTTTATTGACAGAATTATCGAATATGTGACGCTAATGCCGAAAAAGCTNACTGGAAGNGAAACAATAGTATCTGAAAAATTGATCACAGAAGTTAGTAATGTTTTTATAGAGGTGTTGACAACCATACAGTTACTTGGAGAAAAAAAGAATTTTAAACCCCTATTTTTCTGGACACCTACCATTTACTCGAAAAAAAATCTGACGGAGTATGAAAAAAAAGAGCAAGATACAAGTGCAAAGTACAGAACATTTTTTGATGCCGTGAATTCAAAAGTTGCAGATAGTCTAATTAGAAATCTTGATGTGGAATATTATGACTTTTCCCATTTATTTGACAAATACGAGGAGGGCATTTTTCTGGACTTTGCTCATATTTCTGAGCAGGGTAATATGATCATGGCTAAAAAAATGCAGCCCCTAGTTGAAGAAGCTATCGAAAAAAGAGGTTTAAAAAAAAGAAGCTAGAAATAAGATATTTATATTTTGCAACGTCATTTTTATAAAACAAATGATTATGTAAACTCGTTTAACATTATATTTAAATCGATTGATATTTTTTGAGACACCTAACCCGTCCCTGTTCCATTCAACTATTACTCCATTTTTCTAGTTGCCCTCTGAAACCAGGCAGTTGCCAACCTCTTAATTAAATATATTAATACTACCAAAAACACCTCTTTACTCAGCAATGAAATTATTATTTCCAAGGTTTCATTAGAAGTGCTCTCCAAATAAAGTTCGGCCAACTTACAGAACTCAATAGTGCAAATACAGGGGGTTTGTTAAAAACTCCGGTTTATCAAAGAGAACCCCAAATTCTATAGCAATTATTCTGGACATCTGAGCTATCGAAAAATCTGTTGGGATGTTTATTGGAACGATAATATATTAATTATTCGGAGATCAAAAAACATGTCTTGTAAAATTCTAATATTGGGAGATTCCAGCAGTAGCTCTATTGGAGCCGGCAACTATTGTTACCCTGTGAAGCTTTTCCAAATGCTTCAAGATAATGTGAATTTAAAAGTCTTAAATTGCGCTGTCCCAGGCTCCACGTCCGCAGACATGAGTTGTTTTTTCCAAAAGGCTCTGAAAGGGGTTCCGTTTGATTATGTAATAGTTTACCTGGGAAATAATGAAGGAACAGATGGCTATCATAAGGGAGCTTATAGCCCGTTGAAAGAGACAGTTAAGAGTTTCTTTTTTACAAGACCTGTTCCCGCGCTTAAACCTGTTCTATCTCCCACCCCGCATACATTTACCTATACAGTCCCCTCTCAAAAACCCTCGGTAAAGCCCTCTGAATTCTCAAAAAATTTAAAACATATCATTCGCCAAGCTAGCAAGTCTGGCGCAAAAGTAATTCTAATTAATCCTATTGCTAACTATAATTTTCCTTCTGGAGTAGCCGCAAGAAACAGCACTTTTTTCTATTTTTATGGTGAATTAAACTCATCTCACTTGGCGGAAATTAATAAAGCAATTGATGAAGATTCAAGTACTCTTATCCTCGGCCTTAAACTTATGGCGGCAGGACATACTGAACAAGCAATTAGCATTTGGCATCCCCTATCCACACGCAAAAATGTCTTGGGTTTCATTGCAAGTCATAATATTGCACTAGCACGTGTTCTGAGCGGTCAATCAGCAACCTTAAACGAACTGAAAGCACTCCTTGGAAAATATAAAAGTTATGATGCTATTATTTTCCACAACCTTGCAAAAATTATGGAAGCTCAAGGTAATAGTTTTGATGCTAAAAACTATTTTAAATCAGCGTATGAAAAAGATAGCTCCAGCTATCGGATTAAGCAGGAATATAGGCACAAAATATTTCAACTCTCTTCCTTAAGCAATGTACATATTATTGATCTAGGCGCAATTTTAAAGCCGATGGATTTTGTAGATTACTGTCATCCAACGGAAGAAGGGCACATAAAGATTGCTAGAGCACTAAAAGAAAAAATTCTATTAAAGGTCCCTTCTTGCCAAAAAGGAGAAACTAGCTATAAAAATTTGTTTCCATCACCAAATTTTTCAAGAGAACCGAATACAACTCTAATAAATTATTATTCGATTGATTGGGAAATTGATGTTACAAAAATCAAAGAGGCGTTTGCGCAAGCGTACAAAGGCAATAAGACCAGTAAGAATTTATGTCAAAAAATTGCTTCATATGTTGAAAACTTTATTCAGGCAAACAAAAGGCACCCTATCTTTACCCAAGATCTCAACCAAATTGAAGATTTAGTGCCAAGAAGCAACGAAATTTTGTCGTTCCCAGAATTTTATCTGTATAGAATTCTATATAATTATTNACAAATTTACGAACAAGCGTCACTGTCTGACTATTTGTCGGTCAAACCCTTGATAGAGAAAGTTCGACTCTCTGCTAAAGATTACAAGAGAATAATTTTAAAAAATAACTATGAGTCTCTCGAGTCAGAGTTAAATTTAACAACTAATTATTTTAATAATATTTTTCTCAGAGTTAAACAGCAAATTCTCAGCAAAGATGCGATTTATCGTGTCACAATTGATGAGCGAATAAGAACCATCATCACGTGGTATACCAGAGAAGCATTCAAATATGGGACTCAATCAAGAATTTCCATGTTATATGCTTATTTTGAGCTTGAAGAGTTGATTGAAAGCCTAATTGTTGTATTAGTTATAGCAGTTCAAAATAAGTTAGATGTTATTTACCACATTAATCGGCTACTTGATGACTTGCTGGCACTTATTGATGNTCACGAAAAATGGGTACGGTTATACTTACGTCAAGATAAATCATTTTCTCATAAAGGTTACGAAAAAGCCTTAACTAACATTGAGAAAACATTAAAAGCTTATGTTATGCAATTGCCTTAAGTTTTCTTTGATGGTATTTTTTGAATTCGAACACATTTTCAAAAAAATAAAAAAGGACTGAGCCAAATATGGTTCTGCAAAATTCGAGGTGCATATCCTGTAGCCGCTACAAAACCCACGCCTACGCCAATATCAATGAAAGATAAAAATGATACCTAGATCAAAATTCCAACTAAATGCGTGGAAATGGAGTCTACCGAAACGTTTATTATGGGCTATTTTTCTCTCTCGAGGAAATGACAAAAAACTCTCTGAAATAGTGCAACACGTATTACAATCAAATCAAGTGCAAGGCCATGATTTAGCGGGTGCAACAAAGGCTCGTGATCGCTTTGATGTCTTGTCCATTGCCGCAAAGGAAACTCAAAATCTTCAAGGCCACGCATTGGAGTTCGGCGTTTTTCAGGGAGTTACACTTAAGCACATAGCTAGCGCTATCTCGCCAAAACGTCAAGTAATCGGCTTTGATACGTTTGAGGGACTTCCTGATGATTGGGGAAACTTGCTGGAAAAAGGGACCTTCGCAACAAAAGTTCCTTCTCTAAATGACTATCCAAATGCAACGTTGCAGATTGGAAGGATTGAAAACACCCTTCCTGCTTTTCTAAAAAGGGCAAAGAGTAGCATCTCTCTTCTCCACATTGATTGTCCCTACTATGAGATTAACATGTTTATTTTAGAACATGTCCTTTCCTTTATGCCATCACAGAGTATCATTGTGTTTGATGAGTTTTATGGGTATCCGTCTTTCGAAATGCATGAGTACAGGGCATGGCAAGAAACTTGTGATCGCTTCAAATTAAAAATAAAACCCATCACTTATTCAAGCCGTAGTGCCGCATTCAAACTTGAGTCCAATCCATGCTTTGGTAGTTGAAACTCAAGTTTTGTCTTAACCTTTTACGCCAAGTTTTTGTAAATTGAGTAGTTTCACAATGTCAAAACAAAGCTCTTTTTCTCATGCTTCCCTAACTTGGTTGTGCCAAGCTATTGCAAAGGGTAGTATTACGGCAGAAGAGTTAATGGATAGTTCTCTTCATAAAATCCAATCTGAGAATCCCAGGTTAAATGCTGTCGTTTGTATAAATGAGAATAGTGCGCGCGAAAAAGCACTTGAAGCAGATCGTGTTCGCTCAAAAAATAAATTGTGGGGACCCTTGCATGGCATCCCAATGACGATCAAAGACTCACTTGATAGCTCTGGAGTAGTGACGACTGCCGGTACGATTGGGCGAAAAAATTTTATCCCAAAATCAGACGCAACTGTCGTAGCTCGCTTAAAAGCTGCGGGTGCTATTTTAATTGGTAAAACCAACACGCCAGAACTAACCCTATCCTTTCAAACCAACAATGAAATATTTGGACGGACAGGAAACCCATACGATCCATCAAGAACGTCTGGTGGAAGTAGTGGAGGTGCAGCCGCAATTGTCTCTACAGGGGCTGTGCCATTTGACATTGGAAGCGATACAAGTGGAAGCTTGCGCATTCCAGCTCATTACTGTGGGGTTGTTTCTCTTAAACCAACTGAGGGACGGGTTCCACGTAGTGGACACATTATTCCATTCGGAGGATATTTAGATCGACTTACTACAATTGGGCCAATCGCAAAATTTGTCGATGATGTCGAATATATCCTACCAATTATTGCTGGACCTGATGGCCTTGACCCTGCCTTGTATCCTGTTCCAGTTTGGAAGAGTCAAGATGTTCAGTTAGGTTCGTTAAGAGTTGCTTTTTACCATGATAATGGCGTTGCTGACCCCACGCGTGAAACCATTGAGACAGTCAAGGAGGCTGTTAAAGCACTTAAAAATCATGTGTTTTCGATCAAAAATGTGATGCCCCCAAGAGCATCTGATGCTCCAAAGTTATTTGCTGATTTATACGCTGCAGATGGTGGCGCTTGGAGACAGAGACTGCTTTTCGCTGCAAACACAATTGATAGCCCTAATATACCTAATAACTCCTATAAAGGGTTAAGGGGAGATCAGTTTTCTGCGCTCATAGAACGTTGGGACATTTTCAGAAGTGAAATGCTACAGTTCTTTGATAATTATGACGTTATAATATGCCCCGTTACAGCGCACCCTGCCCCCTTACACGGAGACGGCATCGCTTCAGCATTTAGTTATACTCAAATTTATAGTTTAACTGGATGGCCCTGTGTTGTTGTTTGTTGTGGTAAAAGTGATGGTTTGCCAATTGGATTACAAATTATTGCCCATCCCTGGCGTGAAGATGTGGCAATCTGTGTCGCGCGGCAACTTGAAAAAGCACTTTCTTCATCGCACGGACATAAAAGTACAAAGAATTAAACCTTCTCATAGATTTGCTAGGTCATTGATGAATATTGTAATTAAAACAACATGCGACGCATTTTAATGGAACTTCACCTGATACCAATAACTTGCTCATCATCTTGGAATAAATGATGAGATGACGGCCGATTAAAAAAAGATGAAATTAAGCGTCTTTGTCCAAGCTGAAGTGATTTTTGCTGAAGAAACTGAAATTCGTTTGGATCAAAATAAAGGATAAATATCGTCCGGTGAATTTTCTTTCTTTCCAAAATTTTCTTTTATATGGGAGAGCCGCTTTCCGACGAGCCACAGAACGCCAGCAATCACAAGCGCCAGTATTAACCAGACGACTTCATTCATTGGGCTTTGTTCTCCTTAGGATTAAATTTAAACCATCTTTTTTGTTTGCATTATAACATGATTAACCAAGCTCTCAAGTCCTGATCGGTATACTATATTAACCCCAAAGAAGATTAATCAAATACTCTACTACATTGGCAACGCTTTATTGCTTGTAGACAAATCTGATAAAAAAAATTTAAAAATATCAATGGTTGAGCAGCTCAACTCAGACGCAAAACAAATAGTCACAAAAAAAACACAGAGTAATTAATAAAACTCAATAAACTATACTCAGAATATGGTTAGTCAAAAAAGCACAAGATAACCATTATCCTATGCTTTTTTTCATAATGCTCTATGATTAAAACATTATGCATGTTTTTATAGTACGTAATTTTNTCTATATATTCGGCAGTATTTTCAGCATTATCATGCTAACAGAGAACGCACTTGCTGGATCAGCTAAACATAAAAACTCTAAACAGCCCTATTGGGAAGTTGGACAGTATAATAAGGCCCTATCTGATGCTTGCAGGAGACATGAGTTTAATCAAAAGAAAGTACAAAACCTAAATATAGGTTATTCTGGAAAGGTTGGGATGGGTGTGACAGGTATCGCAACTCAAAATTGGAATTTACACGACCCAAGGGGACTTGCAGAAGTTAACATAACTTACCATTTTTTTAATGATCGATATTCTAATTGTAAGGTTTACGTTGCACGCCTTAGAAAAGCTCGCAAATAAAAAACCAAAAGGGCTGACTTGAGTAATAAGATACCTAATTTCTTCGAACTATGACTTTTTTTATTGTCAGATAGATTTTTCACATAAATTCAATGCATTAACAACCTTTACGCCAAGTTTAAGCCCTTCAATATCAAGTGTATCTCGCCTAATAGCTACGGCAAAATCCATTAAAACCTGGTCAAGAGGTAAAGTCATCTTGATGTCAATGGCTTCAACTGTCCCTGTTTTCAATCTACGGAATAGTGCAACCTTGCCAACATCATCATAAGTAAGTGACTGCTCATCATATTGAACAGTAAAACTTCGTTTTTTTTCGTTAAACAAGTTACCAATTCCAAGATTCGCCTTTGCACCGCATGGAAAAGTTAATAACGCTGAAAGATTTTCTCCAAGACCATTTTCAGTAAGTTGTTTTTTATTTTTCCAAACTGATGCTTGGCTAGGCTCATGCCCCAAAATATCTATGCACATTGCAACATCGTGAGATCCACGATCCCATAAAACTGAGGTATCACGACGAAATGGCCCCCAGCTTCCTGCCATAGAATGAATAGCCCTCACCGGTCCCAGGGCCTTACCCAGACGTTTCATTACTCTGAAAGCCGGATGATAAAGATGAATATGATCAACAAGGACTATAGCTCTTTGCTCTTTAGCAGCATTAAGCAAAGCTTTTGCCTCACCAATATCAAGAGTTAAGGGCTTCTCTACTAGAACTGGATTTGACGAGTCAATCGCAGCACGAACCATCTGAGCATGCAGGTTTGGTGGTGTTGCAATAATAACTCCGTCCAAGTCGTCAGCACCAGTAACTTCCTGCCAATTCTCACTAATCTGGCAATCCTCATGAACCAAGTTTCTACTTTCAGAATTATTACTTGCCAGCCGAGTAAGAGAAAAACCTGCCAGCCGCTCAATAGTTTTAATGTATACTTTTCCCCAGTAACCTGCGCCAACCAGCCCCAGCTTTAGTGGACTCCCTCTCACAATTCTATTGCTCACCTTTATATACCTTGTTGGCCCAATCAAGGAACCGCTTGAGACCCTGATCCAAACCTACTTGGGGGTTGAAGTCCAGTTGTAATCTTGCCTTACGTATGTCTGGTGCACGGCGATTTGGCTCATCAGCGGGGTAACTATCTGGATACTCAACAATATTGTACTGCACACATTTTGAAGAAAGCGTCTCTATCTTTTTAACTAGATCAATCATGGAAATCTCTGGCTTTGGTGTACCTATATTATAGGCCTCGCCAGAAACACCCTTTAAAATCACTAATAAAAAGCCAACCATAGCATCCGTAATATAACAGAATGTGCGAGTCTGATTACCACTTCCATAAACCTTTAACGGCAGCCCCCCCTTAATACGACTGGCAAAATTAGGAAGAACTCGATAATCGGTTTCTTGCATGCCTGGTCCAAAAACGTTGAATGGGCGGATAGTATTGGTGTCTGTCCCAAAGGAAGTGTGATAAATATAACTGAGAGTTTCCCCTACACGCTTTGATTCGTCGTAGCAAGCTCTTGGGCCCTGACACGAGACATTTCCACGATAACTCTCAGCCATGGGGACATGTTTGGGATCTGGATCGCCATATATCTCACTTGAGGAGAAAAATACAAATCGAGCCAAATTTGATTCGGCCAACTCCAGCATTTGCCTTGTACCTGTGATGGCGACCTCCAGCGTTTCCAGAGGGTAAGCACGGTAATAATAGGGAGAGGCGATACCAGCCGCATGAATTACATAATCCAAAGGTCCGTCCCATTCAAACGGCTTGGTGACATCATGGTTGACAAAACGCATATTTTTTACTTCTGGAATTGCCGCACCTTCTTGGCCTGAAGTGATTAGGTTATCGACTGCTGTTAGAGTAACTGGCTGTTTCAGAATTTTCTCATTTAAACGAGCAAAAACTTCAATAAAGTAGCGCCCAAGAAAGCCCCTACTACCTGTTAAAAGTATCGACTTACCTGCAAAGGCATGAGCAGAATCTGCTACACGATGGCATATTTCATCAATGTCCGATTTTAATAAAAATTTTGCCATTTCTTAATACGCAGCCTCTAACTAATAAATTTCTAAAGTGGGCAAAGGAACAATAAACTGGCCACCTGACTCCGCAAAAGCTCTATGTTTCTCCATTATTGGAACTGCAAAATTCCATGCTAAAATGACTACATAGTCAGGTTTCTTTTCGTACATCACCTTTGATGAAACTACTGGAATATGCATGCCCGGTGAATAGAGCCCCTGTTTTAAAGGGCTATCATCAACAATAAAGTCAATGATGTCCTCTCCAATGCGAAAGTGATACATCAAAGTTGTGGCTTTGGCTGGAGCTCCAAAAGCAGCAATAGAGCAACCTTCAGTTTTTTTTCTTTTAAGAAGGTCCCAAAACTCTACCTTCAACCTTTCAATCCTCTTACCAAATTCTAGATAAGTTTTTATTGTATCAAGGCCCATTTTCTTCTCTAACTCGACTAACTTACCAACAGAAGAAGAAATGGCTCGAGCACCACCTGCTTTTTGTGCAACTAGCCGCAGTGAGCCACCGTGAGTGTCAGATCGCGTTGCTCCAATTAATTCCATTCCATGGGACTTCATAAAAGGAATAAGGGGCCTAACACTATGATAGGCTAGATGCTCATGATAAATAGTGTCGAACAACGTTTGTTCAATTACATCCACCAGATAGGACACCTCACAAACAAAAATACCGTCGTGCACAAGTAAATCTCGAACACCATCTAGAACGCCACTTAGATCATCTATATGGGCAAAAACATTATTTGCTGAGATTACACTGGCCTTTCCAAACTTTGAGCGAATACTACCTGCTAGGTCAGTAGAGAAGAAGCCAGCAATAGTTTCAATGCCATCTGCATTAGCCTGAGCTACAATATCACAAGCGGGATCAACTCCTAAAACACGAAAACCAGCTTTACTAAAGGCCTTCAAAAAAGTTCCATCGTTGGAACCAATATCAATTACCAAAGAGCCAGACTCAGGCCCATATTCACCCACAACAAATGCCACATAATCCTCAAAATGATTGACAAATACCTTAGAGGTGCCAGTCACATAAACATAATTTTTAAATAGAACCCCGGGATTAATTACGTCAAGCAATTGCAGGTGAAAGCACTCTTCACAAAAAAATACTTCTAATGGAAATATTGGCTGAGGTTGATTTAGTTGAGCTTTAGAAACAAAAGCATTAGCAGGGGGCGTGGGCTCTAGTTTTAAAACCTCGGTCAAAAAAGAACTGCCGCAAAGACGGCAGTTTGTCCTTCGATAGCTGACAGCTTCCATCTGTTTCAGCCGTCATCCTCAGGGCGCCATGAAACATACCCTGTATCGTCAAGCAAGTTAATACGAACTACATCGGCCTCATAAGTGGTCTGATCGCGTGCATTTCGTGATAAGGTCAAAAAAATTGTGTCTTCTGGAAACCTCATCCCGTGATCTACCAAAGGCGGTGTAAATGCCATTTGGCCTTCCTTGACTAAAAGCATCTCAGGTTCGTTTTTACTACCAGTAGGCCGATGATAATATTCAATTGACCCTGATATTACATAACAATAATGCCAATCCGTCTTGTGATAATGATTGGCCCTCTGCGTACCCTTTTTAGAGAAAATCATGACAGCAGATTTCATCATTTTATCTACCAGGGGCTGGATGGCACCACGATCATCAATAAACGGCTTTTCCAATGGTACAATGACTTCAGTTGGCCAATCCTTTTTTTCTTCAGCCGTAACGGGGTCAATATCTAAATCTGACATAAAAGTAACATCTCCTACCCATAAAACCTCTTGATGAGCATGGTCCGAAAAACAGAAATTATATGATGCGCACGTATCTTCTTTCCTTCTTCGTAGGTTCGACCATAATAGCTAATTGGCACCTCATAAAATCGGGTGCCCGCCTCAACAGACTTAGTTAATATTTCAACATGTTGATCCCAACCTTGGGCTGTTAATTTTTCAACATCAACAAGAGATCTACGATACAAAAGATAACAAGAGTAAACATCAGAAAAAGCTGTATTATTTAAAATATTAAAAATGAATGTTATTAAGCGATTACCTAATTTATGCCAAAAATAGCATACACGAGTAATAGGTGAGCCGACCATTCGACTACCCATAACGACATCTGCATCAAAGCGCAACACGGGTTCAATCAACTTTTCATAATCCGCAGGGTCATATTCCAAATCCGCATCCTGGAATAGAATATAGTCCCCATCCNCATATGCAAGACCAGCTTTAACTGCTGCTCCCTTTCCACCATTTTGTGCTTGTATCACAAGCTTGCTGTATAGTTCAGGACGAGACTCGAGTAAAGCCACAGTATTGTCCTTTGAACCATCATCTACAACAATTACTTGTAGCTTTACAGAATCAATATTTTGCTTCATGACCTTTTCAAGGAGCTCAATAATTGTTTTTTGTTCATTATAAGCAGGAATAATGATGCTAATTTTGGTCATTGGTTGCACCACAAAAGTATAATTAAAGGAAAATTAACCTCCCTCAATAAGAGAGACACAATCAACCTAAACCATCAGGCTGGAAAGGATCAACGACAAAGCACATTTACTTTATTCGTTTATAATCTAAAAAATTATTAAGAACACACTCTGGAGTTTCTCTAAGATCTCGCCTAATTTTGCCACATATGAACTCCCTTGCAAATGATTATCAAAGAGTTTCAATTTAGCATACACAAATAATCACTCATACTAAACTAGATGACAAAAACGCCAAATTCTTGACTTTTTATGATTTTAGCCCAAATTATCTTAACTTGTTGCCTTCGGGAACAATAAACATTGACGCTGAGAAGATGGTCAACCCAATAGCTCGCTCACAGTTAACAGGAGGAGTCATAACAATGGCCCGCATGTCTAGTTTTAACAGTCCACTACTGCTTGGTTTTGATCACTTTGAGAGAATACTTAATCAAGCATCTAAGACTTCTGCTGAGGGTTATCCACCTTACAATATAGAGCAATGTGGCGAAAATGAACTACGTATTACTATTGCAGTTGCTGGTTTTGAAATGGCTGATCTAACTGTTACAACAGAGGATAATCAATTGGTAATCCGTGGCCGTCGTACAGAAGACGAACACGAGCGAGTATATTTACATCGCGGGATCGCAGCCCGTCAGTTCCAACGCAGCTTTGTACTTGCAGAGGGGATAGAGATCAAAGGAGCATCATTGAGCAATGGACTGCTACACATTGAATTGATACGTCACGTTCCTGAGCCAGAAATACGCAACATCAAAATCGAGTGTCCTAAAGATAAAACCTCGTTATCAAAGACCATAGATGTTGACACTATGGCCGATGAATAAATCCTCAATTAGCCTATTGAGGTAGCTTCACGCCGCTTGATGAGCTGCGTCTTGAGTAAGCAGAACAAACAAAGCTTCTGCCTGATCTGTTCCACGGAGCTTCTCGCAAACAGTTTTGTCACGAAGTAAACGGGATACCCGAGCTAGAGCCTTAAGGTGATCCGCACCTGCAGATTCGGGTGCAAGAAGAAGAAAAATAAGATCAACAGGTTGTTCGTCTATAGACTGAAAATCAATGGGCTTCTCCAAGCGGGCAAAAAGGCCATGTAGTGAAGTCAAAGCCGCAAGTTTGCCATGTGGAATAGCAATACCATTACCTACACCTGTAGTACCTAAACGTTCACGTTCCATCAAAACATCGGAAATAACACGCTCGTGAAGGCCAGTAATGTCAGCCGCTTTTTTAGCAAGATCCTGGATAGCTTGCTTTTTAGAGGTTGCGTGAAAATTTGCAACAATACTCTCTGGATTTATGAGGTCGTAAATTTCCATTTTTTTCCTTAAGCCTTGCCCTCAGTCCAAACAATTACGATTCTCGGTATCACTAGCATCTATATAATCTATATTACCATCATCGGGACGGCAAACAATGTTCAGTTCGCTACAAGATTTATTCTTAAACAAAATAACTAGCGTTTATTCTGAGTCCATGCGTATAAAATCTCACTGACGACAGGCTTTGCAATATAAAGAGCCAATTTAACAAAGATTGTGGATTCACCAACTTTCGGTAATTCATTTTCACACTCTGTTGCCAAAAAAGAGTGAAGGGCGGAAACTAAATGCCCTTTATGCTACTGTCAATAGTTTGCACTACGTCGCTCTCATTTCTAACAAACGGGTTGATTAAAGTGCAGACTTTTTTTCACGACGTCTCTGTATGGAAGACGCAAGTCCCATTGCCTCTCGATATTTGGCTACTGTACGCCGTGCCACATCTATACCTTGAGACTTTAAAATATTCACAATCTTATCATCTGATAAAATCTCATCAATGGTCTCGTTATCAATCAAGGACTTTATTCGGTAACGTACAGATTCAGAAGAATATGTTTCATCGCCAGAAGAACTCGAAATTGCTGCAGTAAAAAAATATTTAAGCTCAAAAATACCCCTTGGAGAAGATATAAACTTGTTTGAAGTAACGCGTGATACTGTACTTTCATGCATATCAATTGCATCAGCTATGTCGCGCAAAACTAAAGGACGTAAGTACTGAACTCCTTTAGAAAAAAAAGCTTCCTGCTGTCGAACAATCTCGCTTGAAACTTTTAATATGGTTGTCGCTCGCTGATGGAGAGATTTCACTAACCAATTTGCTGATTGATAACAATCATTAATGTACCGTTTATCTTCCTTTGATTGGGTGGCAGTAGAAATAGTTGCAAAATATCTATTGTTCACAAGAACCTTAGGCAAAGCCTCACTATTTAGTTCAATAATCCACCCACTACCAACACTAAATGTCATTATGACATCAGGAATAATAGGTTGCATCACTGTGTTTTCGAATGCCTGCGCTGGTTTTGGATCTAGTTTCTTTATCTCAATAAACATGTCCGCAATATCCTCAGCGTCAACACCACAAAGTTCTACTAAAGTTGAGATATCCCGCACTGCTAGTAGACCCAAATTATCGAGTAAAGTCTGCATTGCTGGATCAAGCCTATCAATTTCCTTCAATTGTAGCGCAAGACACTCTGATAAGTTACGAGCAAAAAGTCCGGGAATGTCCATTTTTTGTAATTTAAACAAAACCGCTTCAACTAAATCAATAGTGCATTCTAAACTTTCCGTGATTTGTTTAATATCTCCACTTACATAACCAGATTCATCGAGCATATCGATGATTTGTGCTCCAATCAGTCTTTCTACAGGATCACTAAATGACATCACCATTTGAGAGTGCAAATACTCACGCAACGTTGGCTTGTTCGTCATTAGTTCTTCAAGATTCGGAAGGGGGCCTGAGAAGTCTGTTGCCCCACTACTCCCTGAGCCAGCAAAGGCTCGCTCTTCGAGGCTAACCTGATTAATGTTAGGCTCATTAGTTTTATCGGTATTCCACTCATTATCGATATCTACATCCAAGTCACTACCAATTTCCTCAGTCTCACTCTCTGGAGTGCTAAAATCAATGTCGTTCAGGCCACCGTCTACAACCTTCTCAGATTTATCATCTAGCGACTCTTCCGTATCATATAGTTGATCATTATTTTCAGCTTGATCCCCTTCATCTCGTTCAAGAAGAGGATTTACCTCCAACTCTTGCTCAACATAATCAATAAGATCAAGACTTGAAAACTGAAGCAACTTTATCGCCTGCTGCAATTGCGGCGTCATCACCAAAGATTGACTTTGGCGAAGATCAAGGCGAGGGGTCAATGCCATGTTAATGCAACCCAGTTTTTTGAGTTTTTGTTACAGACTAAAACGGTCACCCAGATATACGCGCCTGACATCCTCATTTCCAACGATATCAGAGGGCGCACCCTCCATTAACATCATACCATCATGTATGATGTATGCGCGGTCAATGACGTCCAACGTCTCACGGACATTATGATCAGTAATTAAAACGCCAATTCCACGATCTTTTAAGTGTGCAACCAGTTCGCGAATATCGCCTACTGCGATGGGGTCAACTCCTGCAAACGGCTCATCAAGAAGTATAAAATGAGGGCTAGAGGCAAGTGCACGGGCAATTTCAACTCTCCTACGCTCTCCACCAGAAAGTGACAACGCAGGAGTGCTTCGCAAATGAGTAATAGAAAACTCCGCCAGCAAAGCGTCCAAAGTAGCCTCTTGGTTCTCGTAGACGGGTTCGGTAACCTCAAGAACAGCTCTGATATTATTTTCAACAGTCATACCACGAAAGATAGAAGCTTCCTGTGGCAAATAACCTATGCCTAAACGAGCTCTGCGATACATTGGTAAATCTGTGATATCCTGACCATCAAGAAACACCGTTCCATAATCAAGGGGAATCAATCCAGTAATCATATAAAAGCACGTGGTTTTACCAGCACCGTTCGGCCCTAAAAGGCCAACAACTTCACCACGTTGTATAGATAAACTTGCTCCGTGGACTACCGGACGCTTTTTGAAACGCTTTCCCAAGTTTTTTGCATGTAACCCACGATCCTCATTTTTAATTATCAAACGTGGATGTCCGTCGGTATCAGGTTGACTGTTTAGTGGAGTCATATCATAAATATTTTGGTCATCTTGCATTTGTCTATCTTGCCCGTACCGTTGAATACGTTAGATGTTTTATACTCAATCTAGCGCTAAAAAAGAAATGATTTAGTTCTTTCTTTTTGTTTTGCTATTAAGATTAAACACACCTCCAACTTGTCCACCAGAATTGTTTGTACAACTAAACATCTTTGAGATTCCCGAAATCATATTCACCTCAGCTCTACACCCTTCCAGTTTATTTTGATCTTGAGTTATCTTAACCGAACCAGTTAGAGTTGCGATACCACTTTTTACATTATACACGCCACGATCCGATTTTGCTTCTTCTTTAGCAGTCTGAATGTTAACATTATCAAATGCTTCAATTCGGTGAACTACGCTTTTCCCAACCTTATCCTCTTGAAAATATGCTACAATTACATCTGCTCTCAATTTTTTATCATCAGATAAAACTTTAGCGTTACCACGTGCAACAGCCATTTGCTTACGTTCCCAGTATTCAATTTGTTGATCAGCAATTACCTCGTCAGTGTGTGTAACCAAGCGAACTTTTTTACCAGTTAGAACTAAAATAGCATTGTCAACATCGTATATGCCCTTGTCACCAAACGCAGTTTCTCCTGGCGTTACAATTTTGACATTACCACTTACATCTAGTCGCCAGATTTCTGTGCCACCAACTGACAATTCTCGATAAAATGCACGCAACTCATCTCCATAAACAGTAACCTCACCACGTATTGCACGAGCATTTCCTTTGGCAAGAAAAGTCAATGTCTCTTGCTGCCACTCAATGCCGTTATCTGCATATACCTCAATAGGTGCATCAGAATTGCTATTGCCAAAATTTAAACCCTGAGCCTCGGCTAAAGATAAATTTACTGCCACGAGCAAGATGCCTATTAGACCAACGTACTTTACATCCCATATTACGCTTTTCATTATTTCAGGGTCCCCTCAGCAGACGGGTAAATTGTCAGCTTTGACTTGCCAATAAAATAAATGGTCTTACCCTTATCAACAAGGTGGAAACCTTCAGCCTCAAGATTTCCAAATGGGCCTTGGCCGAAAACTAACACGTTACCACTAGCAGTTCCTTTGATCAGGTCAATAACAGCGCTCTCTGTGCGAAATTCATAGCCTGAATCATGAAATAAATTTACTTGATCATTTAGGGTCAACGTTTCATTTTTGCGTATATAGATCCCACTTTTTGCAGTTAGAACAAGCCACGATCCATCCTCAAGAGATATATCTGCTTTTGGCATTTCCAATTCAACACTTTTACCGCCTTTTAACAAGTTTTTTGCAATATCGGCCGTGATGGAAAAAGTTTGGCGATCCTTGTCTGCTCCCTGAAAACGTGGATTAATCATAGCTGGATCTTCAACACTACCAACCTTCATAGCCTTAAACCCAATATTGAATCTTGTATCGTCAATTTTTAAATACGGCCACACAACTACCAAAGTGATTAGAACCAAAGCAATAACCGGCAACAAAACCTTCATCATTGTTACAAAACGCGAGTAAGTTCTGGCAGGCCGTCCAATTTCCTTGTTGCCACCACCAACTACATCAGTTCCAGAGGTAGTTTGGATACTCACTGACTATGTCCCATTGTAATTTCTTCCCTCAAGCAACACCAACACGCAAGCAGTCATGAATGTGGATAATTCCAATAGGTTGCTCGTTCTCAAGGACAAATAATGCCGTGATGAACTTGCTTGTCATTGTTCTAAGTGCCTCATTAACAAGAGCTTCAGGACGAATAGAGGTGCTGTTTGTTGTCATGACCTGACCTGTCAGTTGATTCAAAAGCTCAGGCCCCATATGACGGCGTAAGTCTCCATCAGTGATAACACCCTGCAAAACTCCATATTTATCAACTACACCGAGGCAACCAAAACTTTTTGCGGTCATGACCAGTATTGCTTCTGACATAGCTATGTTATTAGGCACTAATGGTAACGATTCACCAGTATGCATAACATCAGCAACTTTCTGCAATTGGTCACCCAACTTACCCCCAGGATGAAAAACTTGGAAATCGTCTGAGGAAAAACCTTTGCTTTCTAGTAAAGCTACTGCAAGAGCATCGCCTAAAGCCAACATCACAGTAGTTGATGTTGTAGGAGCTAAGCCCATAGGACAGGCTTCAGTTATAGCGGGCAACACAAGTGCAACGCTTGCTGCCTCAGCAAGCGCACTTGAATTAGAACCAGTAACTCCTATGAGCGGAATTGCGAAGCGCTTGGTATAAGATACAAGATCCGCTAACTCGGCGGTTTCTCCTGAAAAGGAAAGAGCAATAACAACGTCACCAGAAGTAATCATACCTAAATCGCCGTGGCTGGCCTCACCGGGATGCACAAAAAAAGCAGGAGTGCCTGTAGATGCCATTGTTGCAGCAATTTTATTAGCTATATGACCACTTTTACCCATGCCAGTCACGACTGCACGTCCTTGCATTGCTAAAAGCAAGTCAAGTGTTTCATTAAAGGTTTCATTAAGACTGTCCGAAAGTGCTTGTAATCCTTTCGTTTCCAAACGAAGGACTTTTTTTGCGGACTCCAGCAAATCTCTCGCTAGTTTGCTTTTTGTTGCAGTCATTTTAGTTGGGCACCACTTTTTAGGCTGAAGAAGCACTAGTCAATGCAATTTTTTTGATCTTTAATTATTATGATGCTAATAAATTAATTCGTCAATCAAACCTAGAAATAGGGTATATGATAAATTAGTGGTGAAAGATATCTTGGTCAGCCCAGCCATTTAGATCGAGAGCAACACGTGTAGGCACAAATTTTAGGCAAGCCTCAAGGTGCTCCATACGACCTTCACGCAGGAGCATTTCATTTAGTGTAATACGAATCTGATGTAAATACAGTACGTCCGATGCTGCATAGAAAATTTGTTCATCACTAAGTTCATCAGTCCCCCAATCAGACGACTGCTGGGCTTTCGACAGCTCGATTCCAAGTAATTCCTTACAAAGATCCTTTAGGCCATGGCAATTAGTGTAAGTGCGAGCTAAATAGGAGGCGATCTTAGTGCAGTATAAAGGCTGACAAACCACATTCAGATATTGCTGAATAATAGCAACATCGAAACGAGCATAGTGAAAGATTTTTGTTTTGGACTGATCTGCTAACAGTGCTCTAAGGTTAGGAGCCAAATAATTATCATCTGCGTAAAACTTTACAAGATGGGCAGTGCCATCACCTGAAGACAACTGAACAACACAAAGACGGTCCCGTTGATTATTAAGTCCCATAGCCTCAGTATCAACAGCAATGGCATCCGGAAACTTAATATTAGCCGGAATATCACCATAATGGATATCAATTGTTGCGTCTTTTACTTTTTTCGGCTTCACCTCTGATCTTCTCCTAATCTTTGCTAGTAAATTAAAATAAAAATGGTGCCCAGGAGAAGACTCGAACTTCCACGACCTTAAGGCCACTGGCACCTGAAGCCAGCGCGTCTACCAGTTCCGCCACCTGGGCAAAGTACTTCAGTAAAAATTAACCAAAACTGATACATGACTAGTCTTAACCTTTACCCACACCCTAGGTCAATGAAATCGGATTTTATATACGTATAATTTTTTTCGTGGGGTTGGATTTTAAAGAGAGCTTATGGCAATATGTTTATGACTCGGATTTTAACTAAGGAGTTTTTTTGATGTCTCGTCATGTGATAACATTATTTGGAGGTACTGGTTTCATTGGACGCCACGTTGTTCAACGTCTAGCAAAACAAGGTGCCCAAATAAGAATCGCAACACGAGATATAGAAGCGGCAAACTTTCTAAAGCCAATGGGCGAAATTGGTCAGATTACCCCGGTACCCATCAATTTTTCTGATAAAGCCTCAATCCACCGCGCTCTCAATGGCGCTAATCAGGCTGTCAATTTAATTGGTGTCATTTTTGAAACAAGAAAGCACACCTTTAAGAAGATTCATGTTGGAATTGCTCGTGACATTGCCCATTCAGCAACAAAGGCAGGTTTAAACACTTTAATTCATGTTTCAGCACTTGGTGCATCACTTGACTCAGATTCTGTTTATTTGCGGACTAAAGCAGCCGGCGAAGTTGCCGTAAAGGATGCCTTCAAGAACGCCATCTTTGTGCGCCCATCGGCCATATTTGGAAAAGAAGATCGCTTCTTTAACATTTTAGCTCGTCAAGCTCGCTTCAGTCCAATAATGCCTATTTTTGGCTGTCAGAATATTCAAAATTTCAAATTCTTTGGATTGCAAACTCCAGTTGCCACTAATTTACAAGGTGATGGGGGAACCCGAATACAGCCTGTCTATGTTGCTGATGTGGCTGATGCAATAGTTAGAATTCTTGGAAAATCATCAATCTCAAATAAAATTTATGAGTTTGGCGGGCCCACAGTATACGAGTACAAATCCATATTGGAGTTAGTTCTTAGAGAAAGTGGGCGACGCCGTCTTTTAGTTCCGTTTCCTTTTTTTGCAGCAAAAATAATAGCGTGGATCTTTGAGTTATTTCCAAACCCACCTATTACACGCGATCAGTTAACCCTGTTAAAATCTGACAATGTAATCTCTGGAGAGTTACCTGGTTTTTCTGATTTATCAATGAGTCCTGCAGCTGTAGAAGCTATACTCCCGACTTACTTGAGACAATACAGACCACCTGCCAAACGCAATTTTCGTGAGGCTTGAGAAGAAATTTGTTTTTTTGTGGTATATACTTTTTTTTACAAACCCAAAATGTAATAGTGTCATAACCTTTAAATATGGGGCAAAAACAACAGAAGTATCCATCTTTTGATTAAAAAACAAAATATAACATCAAAAAGAAGACTAATCTTAAGCGTAAGGTACAGGATTACTTACTAATGATCCAAAGCTAGACTAGGAACGTAACGCAAATTTAGAAATATTGAATTACAAATCAAAGAAAGGAATTTTCAGTGAGAGAATTTATATATAACTCATGGAATTCAGTAATGAACGCAAAACACAACCCGCTTAGACATATTCCCGATGACAATGTAAGGCATTTGATAATGCAACTTCTTGCTTGGATGTGGGGAATAGCGTTTTCACTTTGGGTCGGAAGTATGTGGGTTTTTGGTGTTACAGCTATAGCACACATAGTAATATTAGCCGCAATCATTATTACTGTGGCAACATTCGAAGTGGCTAAACGTAAGCCTGATAGCTTTACAAAAAAATGATAAATAGATATTGGCATTGTAGAACCCAAATAGATCAGCAACAGTTTAGCATTTTTATTAATAGTTATTGCTATTGGTAACGTATGCGTTGAGAATTCTTGTCAGTAGCTCTACCTGAGGNTATAATTTTATTGTTTTAGACAAAAAGTTATCGTTTGAAGTTAGATTTATTGGAATTTAATTTTTCTTTATTAAACCCTCTAATTTATACGTTATATGAATACTATCCTTGGATAAACTGATGATTGAGTCACAAAACTACCGGGATATTCGTTTCAATTCTCTTAAAAAAAAACATATTCGTCAGTATGACAAAGAATTTCTGAGATTTTCAGATGCAAAACCTAATATGTCCATACTCGAAATAGGTTGTGGAACAGGAATTTTTTCACGCTATCTCCTTAAAAAGGGTTTTGATAACGTTGTCTGCTTGGATTCTGACGAGAGGCTGGCCCCCGCTCTAACCAANCTCGATCCCTATCAGATAGTTTTTGACGAAGCTGAAACATATCTCTCTTCCATTTCCGGCAAACGAACTTTTGATATGATAGTGTTACACGATGTTCTTGAACATCTATCGCTTGAAAAAGCTTGCGCAATATTCAGAGAATTACACAAAGTATTAAATTTAAATGGGCGCATATTAATACGAGTGCCTAACCTATCCTCTCCCTGGGGTGCTCGCTTGTTTTATGGTACTTTTGATCACATTACTGCTTATTCACCTGATCGAGTTATGGAGTTTGCAAGAATAACAAACTTCAACGTGATAAAAATTGTTGGCCAAAAAACTGGCAAACGCCGTAAGCAATTTTCAGCTAAAGCACTTCAGTTTATTTTATCACGTATTTTGCCAGAAACCCCGAAAATTTGGGAAGCTAACATTTTAGCTTTGCTAGAGAGGAATGAGGCTTAGGTGTCTGATTAACTAAAATTTTTGATTTTCACCTGAGCAATTACTTCAAAAAATCACAAAATTACCTTGAAAAACTTCATCGATCTAACACTTGCTCTCAGCAAAAAAATTATGAAAAAAAAATTTATAGCCCATAAACTAAAAAATATATTTTCATAGAAATGCTTAATTGGTNATACATGAGCCTGTTAAGAGAATAGAACTGTCAAGAAATAAAAAAGGTAGGCCAACCTCCCAACTTTTTATTCGCAAAACAGCAATTCCAGATGATGCGCTCCCTTTATATGTGGAATACCCAATAGCAGTATTTTCGTTTGTTCCACGCTGTAATAAAGTCATTTTTAAAGGACTAAATCCCTCACCGCTGAGGACCCCGGTATTCTCATCAAAAGAAATATTTTTTGGGCTTGATGTGTACAATGTTTTAATCTTGGAATTTTCCTCCATCAAACCACTAGGCCCAAGCATAGTGATACTCATCACAGTACAATCATAAATTTGTCCTTTTATAATTTGAGCTTTACCTCTTTGCATCCTTTTATCACCGACTGCATTGGCAATCGCATCATTCAAATACTGCGCTGGAGAAGAGCACCCAGCTAAGCCAAAGACTGTTATAAAAATTAGACCTAAAACTAGGTAAAAACGAGAAACGACAGGAGGCTCTTTTAAAGTTGTTGCATCATTAAGGTGTTTCAGTTTTTTTCTCATAAAAAAAATTAATTCCCGTATCATATTAAAAACATATATATCTATATACCAAAACTTTAATATGTTGCTTACCCTTAACTTTCACGAAAGTCTAAAATAATAATGTTTAATCAATCTTAGTGGGCGACAAAAAATTATTATGCAGCACTTTCCCGAACATATCAATTTTGATGGGCATCTTTACCTCTCACACTAAATGACATTTTCAGGTTAAAATACAAAAAATTGAAGTTATGGCCTCAAAAGTGCGTAACCCCATGTTGTGACTGCCCAACTTAACAAAAGTGCTATCTCATCCTCTTGCCATAAAAACACTTGGGGGTTAGATTGTGAATATAGGCTAATTAGGAATCTCTTTACTATGGACGTAATCATCGGCCCCGTACTAAACTTATTTCTTACTGTCATTGATCTCTATATGTGGATCGTTTTCTTTGGCGTTATCCTCAGCTGGTTAACACATTTTAATGTAATTAATTCCTCCAACCGTTTTGTTTTTTTAGTCTGCGATTTTATTTACCGAGCAACCGAGCCTGCGCTAAGGCGCATCCGCAATTTTTTACCAGTATTAGGTGGATTTGATCTATCACCCATTGTCCTACTTCTAGGCTTGATGCTGATAAAGGATGTAATTTTCAAGATACTTATGAAATTAAATTATTGACACTATCTAAATTACTACCGGCAAAACCCACAAGTTTTTAATGCTATTTGAACAATATTCACCTGTGGTTAATGAAAGATAGCCAATTCGTTGTGCTAATGATACAAGCGCACCCATGAGCAAGACTGACTTATCACATATTCGCAATTTTTCAATCATAGCCCACATCGACCATGGCAAATCAACTCTTGCCGATCGAATAATACAGATGTGTGGCGGCTTAACTGATCGCGAGATGAAAGAGCAAGTGCTCGATAATATGGAGATTGAACGTGAGCGCGGTATTACCATCAAAGCTCAAACTGTACGTTTATCATATTTGGCAGAGAACGGAGAGACATATCAACTTAATTTAATGGATACCCCTGGACATGTTGATTTTACATATGAAGTCTCACGATCTCTTGCTGCTTGTGAAGGTTCGTTGCTGATAGTAGACGCTACCCAAGGAGNTGAGGCACAAACCTTAGCAAATGTGTATTTAGCTCTTGATAGCGAACATGAAATCATTACTGTGCTGAATAAAATCGACCTTCCAGCCTCTGAACCCAAACGTATAAAAACCCAAATAGAAGATGTGATTGGACTTGACACATCCGACGCCCTAGAAGTTTCAGCTAAAACAGGTGAAGGTATTGACCAGGTTCTAAAAGCTCTTGTAGAACGTCTACCCCCTCCATCAGGTGATAAAAATAGTCCTCTCAAGGCTTTACTAGTAGATAGCTGGTATGATCCCTACTTGGGTGTCATGATACTGNTACGTTTGAAAGATGGATATCTTAAGAAGGGGATGAAAATCAAGATGATGGCCTCGGGTTCAGAACACCAGGTTGAACAAGTTGGAATATTTACTCCTAAAGCTACCAAAGTTGACGCCCTTGGACCCGGTGAGGTTGGATATATCACAGCATCTATCAAAACTGTTGCAGATACAGACGTAGGAGACACAATCACCGAAGTTAAGTGTCCTGCTGATATTCCTCTAACTGGTTTCAAACCCTCCGTTCCTGTAGTTTTTTGCTCATTATTTCCATCAGATGCTAACAATTTTGAAGATTTGCGTGAGAGCTTAGCTCGGTTACGTCTGAATGATGCAAGCTTTGAATATGAGCCAGAAAACTCATTAGCATTAGGTTTAGGTTTTAGATGTGGATTCCTAGGATTATTGCACCTAGAAATTGTACAAGAACGACTGGAGCGCGAATTCGATTTAGACCTAATAACAACTGCCCCATCCGTTGCATATAAAATCGAGCTAAATGATGGTGAAGAATTAGAATTACATAATCCAGCAGATATGCCTGACCCAACAAAAATCCATAAAATTTCTGAGCCCTGGATTAAAGCTACAATATTAGTTCCAGATGAATACTTGGGAGGTGTACTACAATTATGCACCGAACGTCGTGGTGTACAAATCAGCCTTACGTATGCTGGCAACCAACCTATGGCGACTTATCGTTTGCCCTTGAACGAAGTGGTTTTTGATTTTTATGACCGGCTGAAGTCAATTTCAAGGGGTTACGCTAGTTTTGATTATGAAATGGATGGGTTTAATGAAGGTGATCTTGTAAAAGTTTCCATTCTAGTCAATACAGAACAAGTTGATGCCCTTGGGTTTGTCTGCCATCGTTCTCAATCAGAAAATCGCGGACGTGGCGTTTGTGATAGACTTAAAAGTTTAATACCACGCCAATTATTCAAAATCCCTATTCAAGCAGCTATTGGCGGCAAAATCGTTGCACGTGCAACCATTAGTGGAATGCGCAAGGACGTAACAGCCAAGTGCTATGGCGGTGATATAACTCGTAAAAAGAAACTGCTGGAAAAACAAAAGAAGGGCAAAAAGAAAATGCGCCAATTTGGGAGAGTAGATATTCCTCAGTCTGCTTTTATAGCAGCCCTTAGAATGAGCGATGATTAGGGTCTTTTTTTTTCATCATCCAATTCGTCACTAAAAGGTATTTCTGTTAACAAGTCTTGAGGCCCGTGTTCTTCCCCAGGAGGGTTCTCCTCCTTTGCCAGTTTTGTGAGATGATCATAAAGCTCAAAGGACTCCATAACTTTTGCCATATCATCGATTGATTTTGGATCTCGATTTGGCCTAAATATTGTCAACAAGATCACGCCTGGAGCACCAAAAATCAGCCAGGCTGGTAATTTAAGGATTGTCAGTATTATTGGATCCCACACCCAAGAGCCAAGAATGCGCTCCACCCTGATTTCTAAAATAATAAGGCTACTGGGAGATAGTGTATACCATAAGTCATATGCAGATACGATTATGCTACGAGTTGATCCAGGCATGCCATACCAAGCGGCTTCGGCAGCAGCTAAAATGAAAGCACAAACAGTTAAGATCACGCCTATATAAAACAACAATCGCATAAAAACATAATAGCCGTTGCGCACCACCTTTGCCTTGTTTATTTTTACTTGTATGACAATTATTTAAAATTATTAAAGAACCTTGCGGAGGGGTGGCCGAGTGGCTGAAGGCGCACGCTTGGAAAGCGTGTATGCGGGAAACCGTATCGAGGGTTCGAATCCCTCTCCCTCCGCCATACCTTAGTCTGCTGATGTCCGCCAGTGTCCAATAATCCTATATAAAACAGTGGCTTAATGAATTTCATGTTTGGCTGTATACGCTGAGACATGCTACAATCCAAATCAGTTTATGGGTAAATTTGAGGGTAGAATTTGAATAATGGCGCAATAGCCGCAGAAAACCTTGCTTTAAGGCGGACTCTCCTTCCGCCATTTCTTCAATAATAATCCAATATAAAACAGTAACTTAATGAATTTCATGTTTGGCTGTGTACGCTAAGACATGCTACAACCCAAACCAGTTCATTGGCAGATTCTTGGGTAGGCCTGAGATTACAGGTCATGTTCGGAAAAAAGTCAAAGAGACAAGTATATCCTTCAATAAGGTTTGGGAAATGATCGGATACATAGATTGGTTCGATTCCGTGGAGGGAACCGAATAATGAAATATATGCTAGTTGTTTTGATTACGATGGGATCACAAAAGATCGGAAAGGAACAGAAAACTTTTGAGTTGAGGATTCCTCAAGAGAACCTCGAAGAGTGTACGAAGTCTGCAAATACGTTTCGGTTCTCTTTACCTGTGATCTCAATGAGTACAAGTTGTGAACCTAGAAAGAGTGATGACAAACCTGAGATAAAGGGAGTCTGACCCTAAAAACCCTACGGAACTCTCTTGACTTAATGGGTCTCCTAATAAATTAAGCCTACAAATTGTTTGTCTAAGTTAGTGACAAAATATACAGAAAGACCCCCTCTTAAATTAAAGAGGCACAAGACCTTGCTCGTGCATATGAATAATTTATATAAAAGGTATTAAATTTAAACAAATTTAGTCATTGGTGTACTTTTTTAAACCACACCTAAATTGCCTCTTTCGAAGGGATACTTCTTTATTTCCTGTATAATCTTTTATTGTCCCTCCGCTAGCGAAGAAGCAACTCTTTGAGCTCGCGCACCTCTTGGCGGAGTGCAATTATTTCATGGTGGGTCTCTGTGGCTTTTGACTGCGTTATAGCAACCTCTTCACGGTTTGAAACTTTCTCTGTAAAGCTCTGCTGTTGCATAGCATCAACAATAATACCAATAAATAAATTTAAAACAGCAAAACTAGTAATCAAAATAAAGACAACAAAGAAGATCCAAGACCATGGGTAAACCTCCATCACAGGACGCACTATTCCCATAGACCAACTTTCAAGAGTCATAATCTGAAAAAGTGAATACATAGAGCGGCCAATACTACCAAACCACTCGTCAAATTCAGTCCCAAAGAAGTTTGTTGTTAGAACGGAAGACACATAGAAGATTAACAATATAATTGAGCCAACAGAAAAAATACCCGGAATGGCCAAAAACAGGGCTTGAATGACTTTTCTCATCGAAGGGACAACTGACAGTAAGCGCATAGCTCGGAAGATTCTGAGAGTGCGTAAAACCTCTAACGGTCCCGAACTTGGTATTAATGCAAAACTAACAATGATAAAATCAAAGATATTCCAACCTCTTTTAAAAAAATCTAGACGTCGGTGTAATAGCTTAATTGCAATTTCAACTCCAAAAATTGCTAACACAATGTTATCAAAAAAATGCAGTTCCTTCCCAAATTGATTCATAATATTCGGATTTGTTTCTAGGCCCAGCGCAATAGCATTGAGTACAATCAAAATTGTAATTACATTTTGAAATTTTTGTCCTTCAACGAAAAGACCTGATTTGGCAAACATCTTTATTTCCATTATTGATACTAGTTAGTTATTAGCTAAACTGGGATAGATAGAAAATATTATTTATGCATAACTAGTTAGAAACGCAAGATAATGGACAATTTTAAAAAAGTGCCGTATCTCCATCATATCCAGTCATATACCAAGCATTTTCGCTTTTTAACGGAGCTTTTAAATCATCTTGCATAACTTTATAAAAAGCTGGCCACGTCTCCAGCTTCCTTCTACATGGGTTGTGACGAGAGATGATATAATCACGCAAAGCACTAGGCAAGCCAATCAGCTCCAAGACATCGCAACCGTCGGACTGCGCTAATTCAAAAGCCGCTGCAATCAAACGATCAATTACTTCCTCGTTATTATTGGCTACAAAAAGATCTATTATTTTAAGTCGCTTTAGTCCAATATTTGGAGCATCCTCTCGCATAATTGCAGCATATCCTACCAATTCTTTTTGCTTCCTGCATACAAGTAGGTGTGTACGTTGCATCATACTTTTTGTGCCAAAGTGCCATCTAAGGCACTCACTTGTCCTATTCGCCATAAGACAGTCAACTTCGTCACGCTTGCGCAACCATAGCCCATCAAATTCATCCTCAATTTGATGAACCTTGATTTGATCAATATTTTCTGCAATGCCCGAAGGGCTATGGTTGCTGATCATAATTCCAGCTCGTATTACTGGTGCGCAGGTTGAGGAAACCACAGCAGCGATTTTTTCATTAATCCCTTTTTTAGTTAGGCCAGCACGCATAAACCCGTGAGGATTAAGAACCCACAGTAAAACTTGGTCACAACCGAGCTGTGGCACAGGACGACCGCCATAGCGTAAGAAAATGCGTCCTGTTGGCTTTATACCGGTAGTCACTAACAGAAGTGCTACATTTTTTTGGGTGAAATAGGCTTTAGCTAGGCGCGATGTTTCACTTCGGTAATTTTTTTCAACCCCCCACTGACTTGCATCAGCAACAATAATTGGCCTACCTCCATAATCATATAATAATGGAATATTACCAAAGAACCCGACCATACGTTCTGCATTTTCAAGAACCCAGCCACGAGCTGGAGAGGCACCCTTAATTTGCAGTGCTGGATTATCTATCCAGAGTCTTTGCCAATGCTTATGTATTTCTTTTTGGCCTTCCGGCAAAACCAGACCTAGATTGCGTAGCAATTCCGTTACCCTTTCGGAGTCTTTAAATTCAACCCTACGGAGAATACAGCTTTCGATGGTAGCATCAGACATACTTAAATACTTATAAACTTAGGAAATAACGAAGTTGATAATTACACCAATTGGCAAGTATGTGGTCCCGACATAATTGGTATGGGGACGCCCCCATATGTGTGGCTCCACGCTGCGTAGTTAACATGGACTTGTATCCTGATGCACGAACGAGTTTGAGATCACGCTCAACTTTGTAGTCACGATTTGGAATACCAAAAGGAATGCAAAAATGATTACACACTTGACCCACGTTATTTTCAATCATCTCTTTGGACGTAGTCAGCTCATGAGCAACCTCTTTTTCATCTAGTTTAGCTAGACGGGCGTGATTAACAGTATGCGAACCAATAGTCATACCCGCTTCAGCCATATCACGACAATTCTGCCAGCTAAGAAACTCTATCAAGATCTTCCCATAATCAAAAAAATTAAACAATTTTTCCTTATCATTTTCTAGGTCAGTATCTATGTAACCGGTGGCAATAAAAAAAACTGCATTGGCTCCATTGTCTATCAGGATTGGAACTGCGTTAGTGTGGCAATTTTTGAACCCATCGTCAAAAGTTACACAAAAATAACGCCCGTCTATTTTTCCACCAGAGTTTAGCAAACCGACTACATCATCAAGAGAGATAAATTCACCAAAATCACGTAAATAGTTTAGTTGACGAGTAAAGCCATAACGCTCATCATCAAAAACGTGGTGATAATAAGGAAAACGTATCCAATTTGATGAACTGCTTATATTTCTCCCAACAGATAGCGCCAGAATTGCAGCATCGCGAAAAATGGTACGTAGTCGACTAGTATTTCCAAAGTGACTAGTAAATTCCGCATAAGTTCGTATTGACTTCATCTACTGAATTTCCTTTGTCACAGAATATGAACAATTATTTGATTATGATTACTCTACTTATAATTTGTACTGAAAGAAGAGCACATTATTACAATTTTTTAAAGCATACGAGATGGCCTGCTAAGTGGAAAGTACGAACTATTTGCTATAAAAAATACGGTGCTTGCGAAAACCTTAGAAAATGTCCTTTATNAACAACTCGTTGTTTACTAGAATTTTCATCGGCAGATTATTAGATTCAGCATTCAACCAGATTAATTGTTAGGACACTTTGATCTATTTGTGGTGAAATTTATGGTGTTTATTGCACTTATTTTTACTTAAAATTACCAATCAAGACTTAAACCTTAGCCGCCGTTTAAAAAAATCTAAAAAATGCAAAAAAAAATTACCAACATAGCATTACGTTCAAACACCAATGTGCTAATTATTGCCGCCGCTTTAGCCATAAGCCTCTCAATGGGCATTCGTTCAACTTTCGGGTTATTTCAAACCCCAATGAATTTTGAACTAGGGTTTGATCGCGAAATCTTTGGTTTTGCGATGGCTTTACAGCAATTATTATGGGGATTGTTTCAACCTATTTGCGGGATGATCGCTGATCGCTACGGTAGTGGCAGAGTAATTGTAGGTGGTGCAATTATCTATTCGTTTGGTCTATTTGTTATGTCAGGAGCTGAAACCCCATTTGTCCTAAATATTGGTGGTGGCTGGCTTATAGGATTTGGACTTGCCGCAACTAGTTTTTCAGTTGTTCTTGGAGCACTTGGACGCCTAGTACCAGTTGAACGACAGTCCGTGGCATTTGGCATTGCGAGTGCTGGAGGATCATTCGGCCAATTTATTATGGCACCACTGGGCCAACAGATAATTCAAACCCAAGGCTGGTCACAAGCGCTAATCATACTATCAGTAGTTGTTTGCGCCATAATAATATCTGCTGCTTTTTTACAGAGTAAAGCAAGCGATAAAACATACCAACCAACAAATTTCGTTTCACAGACGATGAGAGAAGCGCTTGCAGAAGCAGCAGCTAATAGAAGTTACCAATTATTGACTATTGGTTTTTTTGTCTGTGGATTTCAAGTCGCATTTCTAGCAATGCACTTACCGGCTTACTTACAAGATGCTGGAATGACCGCACGAACAAGCGCTATTGCACTAGCTTTAATCGGTTTTTTTAATATTGTAGGCACCTACGCTTGTGGTGTTTTGGGGGGGATTTTCCCCAAGAGATATATACTAAGCCTTCTTTATTTTACCAGAGCTATCGTTTTCTCAATTTTTATTAGTTTCCCAGTAAGTGAGGGTTCAGTTTACTTATTTTCCATAATGATAGGCTTATTATGGTTAGGAACAGTTCCCCTTACAAGCGCATTGGTTGCAAAGATATTTGGTGCTCAATATATGGCTACACTTTTTGGAATTGTTTATTTTGGACACCAACTTGGTAGCTTCTTTGGTGTCTGGATTGGGGGCTATCTATTTGATGAAATGAATTCTTATGAACTAGTTTGGTATGGTTCTATTTTGCTAGGTTTTATAGCTGCTTTGATGCACTTACCGATTCGCGAAGTGTCATTACAAAGAGCAAAAGCATAAATTTAATTTTATACAAAAGAGGTTGTCCGTATGCGTGGTTATTTTGGTATTGGCGTAGAGGGTATTTCAAAAGCCATGAATATAGGCTCTATTTTTAGAACGGCGCATGCCTTTAACGCTAGTTTTGTGTTTACGGTTGGAGCAGCATATCCTGTTGAAGAAGGAGGTAAGGCAGACACCTCAAACAGCCTCAACCATACACCTTTCTATGAGTTCCCAGACCAGCAAACTCTGATGTTACCTAAAAAGTGCACACTAGTAGGCATTGAACTGATCGAAGATTCAATCGAACTACCAAGTTTTAGGCATCCGACACGTGCTGCCTATGTGCTCGGCCCAGAGAGAAACTCCCTATCTCAAGATATGGTCAGCCTCTGTGAATATGTTGTTAGAATTCCCATGCAATTTTGCGTAAATGTATCAATTGCTGCTGCTATTGTAATGTATGACCGAGTTCAGAGCATGGGCCGTTTCCAGAGACGTCCCGAAAGACCAGGTGGCCCTATAGATGAAAAGGACATGCCCTTGTTTGGGGAGCCCAGGTTTAGGTCTAAAGCAAAGGAGTATTTATCAAAGCCTCCAATACAGGTTCATCCAAAAGACCACGATTGAATACGACACACAAACCTATTGCAGAGAGAAAATACTTGTTCCTAAGTGAGAGGCATACGATTACAAATAAATGGGCCAGAGCCTTTATTTAGTAAGTGGTTAATCTTCTTCAATCACATGAGTACAGTTAATGTTAAAAAAAATAAAAAATGAGTTTGTGTCAAAAGAATTTTTGGCCAATTTAGTTCTATTGGCAATCATCAGACGACAGGTTATCAATATAAACATGAAAAAGTTTTTTTCTTTATGTTGTGTGTACATTGTGTTGCATTCATTTAATTTGGTTCATGCAGAAGAACCAAAATTTATTGAGGTTTATAAAGACTGGTACGTCTTTACACTCAAACAAAAAGAAACAAAGGTTTGTTATCTCAGCAGTCTTGCCACCAAGTCAAAAGGAAACTATACAAAACGAGGGGACGTACTTTTTATGGTTACGCATAGAGCAGCAAAGAGTGCGCCTGGTGAAATTAACTTTCGTGCAGGGTATAAATTTAAAAAGAACACAAAGGCGACCATAACCATAAACCAAAAAAAGTTTACGCTCTTCACGCAAGGGAGCGATGGTTGGGCAAAGGATAGCAAAACAGACAATCAAATAACCCAAGCAATGATTCGTGGATCTCAAATGATAGTAGTTGGGGTCTCCTCTCGTGGAACTGAGACTACTGATACCTTTTCACTAAGTGGTTTCACAGCTGCACATAAAGCAGCAAGAAAAGCGTGCAAAATAAAGTAAGCTACGTTGGTCATAAGAATTGCGCTATAGTAAAGATCAAAATGAGTCAAAAAAATACAGCAAAATTGTCTTTATTAGGGCTTGACCGAACCGAGCTTGCGTTAGAGCTAGAGAAAATTGGAGAAAAACCCTTTCGTGCAAAACAACTTTGGCATTGGATTTATAACAGAGGGGAAACCAACTTCAAGCTCATGACCACGATTGCAAAACCGCTCCAACAAAAACTAAGCGAGCTTTATGTCGTTGGTAGACCCAAACTTTCAAAGCAACAGAAATCAAAAGANACCTCTCATAAGTGGTTGTTAAAATTTCGTGATGGTAGTGAAGCCGAAACAGTGTTCATCCCAGAGGATGGTCGTGGAGCTCTTTGCCTTTCATCTCAAATAGGATGTACACTAACGTGTACATTTTGCCATACTGGAACTCAACGCCTAGTCAGAAACCTTAATGCAGAGGAAATTGTTGGACAATTAATGTTGGCCAGAGATGCCTATAAAGAGTGGCCATCCCAAAAAGGGGAGAGGTTATTTTCTAACATAGTGATGATGGGCATGGGAGAACCATTGTTTAATTATGAGAATGTAGCAAAGGCACTACATATAATAATGGATGGGGATGGAATTGCTATTTCAAAACGCCGCATAACATTGTCAACTTCAGGTGTTGTACCCTTAATTCGTAAATGTGGTGCAGAATTAGGTGTAAACCTTGCCATCAGTCTGCATGCAGTAAATGACGAACTTCGAAACGAAATTATGCCAATCAACAAGAAATACCCTTTAAAACAGTTATTACAGGCTTGCCGAGAATATCCGGGCGCAAACAATTCACGACGAATTACTTTTGAATATGTAATGCTGAGAGGTATTAATGACTCAACTGCTGATGCAAGAGAATTACTGCGTATGGTTAAAGGGATTCCAGCAAAGTTTAACCTGATACCATTCAATAAGTGGCCTGGAGCTGAGTATGAATGCTCAACTTCAGCGGCCATTAAACGCTTTTCTGAGATTCTAAACGATGGAGGATATACTGCACCGATCCGCACACCCCGAGGACGCGATATCTTAGCTGCTTGCGGACAACTTAAGTCTTCCAGCAAAACTAGTAAGTTTATCTAGTCAGAAAATTCAAACATACAAAATAAAATTTTTATTTGAACAACCATTCAAAAATGGTACTATAAATCATGGCTAGGCATAAAGAATTTGATAAAATTGCAATTTTAGAAAAAGCAATAGGTGTTTTCTGGAGTAAGGGGTTCGAAGCAACAACGATACAAGATCTTGTAAACGCAACACGTATCAATCGCGGGTCTATTTATGATACTTTTGGTAACAAAGCCAGATTATTCAATCTAGCTCTAACTCACTATCAAAAAGCAACGCCCACCCAAAAATTACTCAACAATGCTAAAACTGCTAACCCACGCAAAGAAATAGAGGACTATTTCCACCGAATTCTTTATTTACATGGAGAACAAGGTGAAAAACGTGGTTGTTTAATCACAAATTCAATTGCAGAACTGGCATACCTTGATAAGAAATTAGCTGCTCACTTCAAAATTTATATCAATAATTCAGAAAATGCCTTATACACCCTGGTAAAGAGAGGTCAAGAAACAGGAGACATTAACCCTTGGCGTAATCCACGCTCCCTTGCTCGCTCACTACTTGCTTCTGCAGAAGGCTTAATTTTGATTTCCAAGGTTGATCCTGGCAATGAAACACTCCTTGATATAGCTAATGCGGCTCTATCTTTGTTGGATTAAAAACAATATAACTGAACGTTCATTCAAATAATTTTTACAATCTCCATTGTTATATGTTTGCTATTTCTTGAATGATTGTTCAAAATATGCTTATCCTTAGCAATTTTCAATATTTTTGCATTACCTCAAATGGGTTCACGCCGAAACACAAAATTAGTATCTGTTGATTACTGAACTTTTTTTATTCAATGCTTTTTTTTAGATTCATTAGTNATTTAAACTGAAAAAATTACTGATTTGTGGCAAATCCTACCTATGCGTCATACTGGGGCCTTGCATTTCAATTACCTGCAGTTTCAGTAAAATGTCAGATAACGAACAAAGATGTTTTGTGAGTTACTACACAGAAATGGCTTACTGCATGACAGCTCACTTGCTCATGCTTGACATTTGCCTATACTGCAAAGCCATGTAATTCCTTTTTGCTGGGGGCTCTTAAACTAATGCACTCTAAAATTAAAAAAGTGGTGCTAGCTTATTCTGGAGGATTAGACACTTCAGTCATCCTACGATGGTTACAAGATACATATGCTTGCGAAGTCGTAACCTTTACGGCTGATCTTGGCCAAGGAGAGGAGGTTGAGCCTGCCCGCACAAAAGCAAAAAAGATGGGGATAAAAGAAATATACGTTGAAGATTTGCGTGAAGAATTTGTAAGTAATTATGTATTCCCCATGTTCAGGGGAAACGCACTTTACGAGGGGGCTTACCTACTAGGAACCGCCATTGCCCGTCCTCTGATTGCTAAACGCCAGATCGAAATTGCAAGCGAAGTAGGGGCCGACGCAGTCTCACACGGAGCTACTGGGAAAGGCAATGACCAAGTCCGTTTTGAACTTGGTTATTACGCTCTCAACCCAGAAATTAGAATCATAGCCCCATGGCGTGAATGGGACCTAAATTCTCGAACCAAACTTATTGAGTATGCTACCCAACATAAGATCCCTGTACCTAGCAACAAGAAGGGTGAGCCACCTTACTCAGCAGACGCAAACTTATTGCACATTAGCTGCGAAGGAAAAGCATTAGAAGATCCTTGGGTAGAGCCACCAGAAGATATCTACACCAGGACTGTCTCTGCTGAAGACGCACCAGAAAAAGCAACCTATATAGAAATAAAATTCTCAAAGGGAGACCCCATCGCCATCAACGATGAGAAACATAGCCCTGCTAAATTACTGACTAAACTTAATAAACTCGGAGGTGATAATGGTATAGGACGAAAAGATATTGTTGAGAACCGTTTTGTTGGCATGAAATCTCGTGGAGTCTATGAAACCCCCGGCGGGACAATTTTACTAGAGGCGCGGCGCGGGATGGAAAGTATTACCCTAGACCGCAATGCCGCACACATGAAAGACGAAATGATGCCTCGATATGCTGAATGCATTTACAACGGATTTTGGTTTAGCCCTGAACGATCCATAATGCAGGCCGCTATTGACAAAACATCAGAAGTTGTCAATGGAGTCGTAAGAGTTAAGCTCTTTAAAGGGACTGTTTCTGTGGTGGGACGTAAATCAGACATGAGCCTTTACGACGAGTCTGTAGTCACATTTGAAGAGGATGATGTCTACGATCAACGTGACGCCGAGGGATTTATAAAACTCAACGCACTAAGGCTCCGCTTGGGAAAACGACTAAAAGGCTGAAACTTTTCAGAGATAGGAGCCAATGTGAACATAATAAATATCTGTTAAGTATGCACTTCACTTGAACGCTTGTGTGTTGCTCTAATGTTGGCTAAACCCAGTTAACATTGCAAAAAAAAANCATCTAGTTATCAAAGAAATGGCTAAGAACAAATTTTGATCTTATACTAACTTAAGTACATGAAAGTTTGCAAATAATGTCCTTTCAATTATTGGGGGTCTAAATTTTGGTTGGTGTTCTTTTTGTCTGCCTTGGTAACATATGTCGCTCCCCTACGGGTGAAGGCCTTTTTCAAGATCTTGTAAAACGTAAAAAACTGAATCAGAAAATTACCGTGGACTCTGCAGGAACTTCTGCTTTCCACATTGGTGAACCACCAGATCCACGCTCACAAGCCGCAGCTAAACTAAGAGGAATTGATCTTAGCAAGCAACGAGCAAGGCGCGTTGAGGCCAAAGACTTCGAGAAATTTGACTATCTCCTAGCTATGGATGCAGCCAACAAAGACGCTTTGATGCGTTTGTGCCCACCTGGAAGCGAACACAAAATTCACCTTATGATGGACTTTGGCGAAGGCACGAAGGGTCAAGATGTACCCGACCCCTACTACGTCGGAGGAGAGGGCTTTGAGGTAGTTCTGAACATGATTGAAAATGCATCAAATGGATTACTCAAAGAAATTTGCAATAAGCATCTGTGAGAGCTATGCACACAAACTAACTTAACAGCTATCTCTGAAATGTTGTAAATATAAACACAAACTAATTTCCTCTCAAAAATATAGTCGTAGAATGCAAAAAATCTTACTTCTTGGTTCCTTTTCGTGAAAAATATTTATTTTACGTTTGTTTTCACAATTTCTAACTTGCACATGCTCATAACAACACCTTCATCATAGCTAAGGGAAAACCTTTTGAAAAATCACATTAACGAGCTAATAGAGAAACTTACTGGATCAAGTGTTCAACGAGAGAAACCCCTTGGTGGCGGTTGTGTGGGCGAAGTTTATAAAATTACCTTAAGTAATAGCAAAACTTTAGTTGCAAAAGTTGGCGACGATGGAAGCGGCCTTGCTATAGAAGGAATGATGCTTGGTTACTTAACTCAAAATTCAGAAATTCCTGTACCTGATGTGCTTTACGCTGATGATAATTTACTGTTAATGACTTGGGTACCATCAGAGGGGACACTCGATAAATCTGCACAAATTAATGCTGCAGATCTCGTCGCTTCTCTTCATCAAATAAGTAATAGTCACTTTGGTTTCTCATGCGACACAGTCATAGGTGGGCTAAAACAAACCAATACACAAACAAAAAGCTGGCTGGATTTTTTTGCAAAACATCGCATACTTAACATGGCATTACAGGGTCTTGAGGCCGGTCATTTACCCAAAGGAATAATGGCACGAATAGAAAAATGCTCTCAAAACTTGGATAAGTGGCTAAAGGAGCCAGATCAACCATCGCTAATTCACGGCGACATGTGGGCTGGAAATGTACTAGCCAACAACGGTCGTATCAGCGGTTTTATTGACCCAGCTATATACTTTGCCGATCCAGAGATAGAGCTAGCTTTCACAACTCTTTTTTCAACCTTTGGAGACCCTTTTTTTTCTCGTTATCGCGAACATCGACAAATACAGCCCGGTTTTTTTGAAGAACGAAAAGATCTTTACAATCTATACCCACTACTAGTCCACGTGAGGCTCTTTGGTGGATCTTATGTTGGGTCCGTTGACACAATATTGAAAAAATTTGGTTTTTAGCTATAGTACAATTTAAGCAATCAGAGTTAATACACCAGTAAATCCATACAGACGATTGTACGAAATTTCACCATTACCAAAAAAGCCGATTAGTGGCACACCTTTAAAAACGTCCTCAACAATAGACAGTTCAGCTCCTTTTTTGCCAAACATGCTAGGCCCTCGCCCAACACAACTGTGGTAGAATGCAGCAGCAGGTTTTCGTCCAAAGCGACTTTTTAGATTTTCTATACGATTTCGCAAGTCAGCTTCAGCACAAAGAGGATCTCGCCGCACAAAAAACACTTGCTCACCAACTTCAACATCTTCCCCTATAGCGAGCCAACCACGCTCAAAATCTATCCCAACTAGTGAACGAACCAGATAATCCCCCATATCGGATCCTTTGATAGGTAGGGCGGCATGAAACAACCCTGCTACCTGATTCACATCACCTAATGGCACTTCTCCAATATCCTCTTTAAATATGTCTAGGGCGGGGCGCCCATCTAGGCTAGTTATAATATTACCAATACAACCTGAGATAAAGTGAGAATCTGCTAATGGAACACAACCCTGTGACAGGCATGTAACTACCTCCAAACTAGGAGCAAACATAACTCCAGACAGCCCACCCGTAATGATCTTATCTGCTACTTGAAGAGTTTGTTTTCTTGAAGATGTTAGACCTCCTACTAAAAACCCGGGTGGATCTAATGCTAGGCCTTCAATTAAGGACTGTAAATGGATATTATTTGGGTCACCATGAACAACTCCGAAGAAAGAACCATTTTTGTTTATCCAGTCAAGCATTTCTTTGGGCAACTGCCCAAATTCATTTTCAATACTTGGCAGCACTTGAAAGGTCTCTATCGGCAAATCTAATACCATTAATGCTATAGCTTTTTGATCAAAGTACTCAGCAGAACCGTATTTATCATTTGAAGATATAGCACAAACACCAATGCCTACACTCCCTACCCAGTGCTTTATGGCTGTTTTGTTTCGCAGGTAAGTTAAGATTGATTGTAAATCTTCAACCAGATTATCAGTTACGTAGATAAGACCGAGCGTATATGGATTCCGAACAGTTCCAAATTCTTCAGTACAGAGTCTTACAGCTTCAGACCAGTCATCCGCTTTACCATGGAAAACTTTAATTGATGTCATCTTCTTTTTACATTCATTAACATCTCTTCAACGTAAGGAAGTATATTTTTTACTATAACTTCAACTCCTTTCAGATTTGGATGGATGCCATCTTTCTGATTCAATTCAACAACGGTTGCAACCCCTTCTAAGAAGAATGGAAAAAATACAATTTTATGTTTTGTGGCCAAATAAGAGAAAATTTCAGTAAACTCCTTGCCGTAATCACTTCCTAAATTGGGCGGCGCTTGCATGCCGGTTAAAAGCACCGCAATATTTTTTTGTTTAAGCAAGTTAATAATAGAATTGAGGTTTTTTTGTGTCTCTTTTGGCTCCAGTCCACGCAAACCATCATTTGCGCCGAGTTCAATTATGACACCGTCAAAGCCCTCAGATAACAGCCAATCAAGTCGAGAAACCCCACCCGCTGAGGTATCTCCCGAAACGCCTCCATTGGTAACTTTCGCGGAAATGCCCTTATTTAAGAGGGCACGCTCAAGCTGGCTGGGAAATGAATCTTTCTGTGGCAGGCCATATCCTGCGGTCAAACTGTCACCTAGAGCTAGAATGCGAACCATATCGGTTGCTTTGGCGGCACCCGGTGATATAGAAACAAAACCACCTAACATTAACAACACCAGCAAATCGTTGACTAAATTTATAGCGTTGCCATAACGATTGCGTAAAGAATTTGGAACTAACATGACTAAAAAACTCGATGTAATAATCAAACTAAATAATGTCAAACTTACCCTGAATAGCAATGCGGGCAAGGTCAATATCTTGCGTGAGATTAACCTTACCATCAAGTCCGGTGAGGCTGTTAGTGTGATTGGCCCCAGCGGTTCCGGAAAAACATCCTTACTTATGGTGATGGCTGGGCTAGAGAGTATCAATGGCGGCGACATAATTGTTGCTGGACATGTTTTAAATTCAATGAGTGAGGACAAGCTTGCATTGTTTCGGCAAAGTCATATTGGAATTGTCTTTCAAGATTTTCATCTAGTTCCAACCATGACTGCTCTTGAAAATACTGCGATGCCACTAGAGTTTGCAAATCATACCAACGCAATGGGACGCGCTCAATCTGAGCTTAAGGCCGTTGGCCTTGGGCACCGTCTTAATCATTACCCCAGTCAACTCTCTGGTGGAGAGCAGCAACGCGTCGCCCTAGCACGCGCATTTACCCACGAACCATCAATCTTGCTTGCTGATGAACCAACCGGTAACCTAGACGGTGAAACTGGCCAGAAGATCATGAATCTTTTATTCGACTTAAAAGAGCGATGCAACACAACCTTAGTTTTAGTTACNCACCAACCAGAACTTGCAATGCGTTGCTCACGCACCATCCAAATGTACGATGGAAAAATCTCCGATGCATGACAACAACCAATGGGGTTTGGCTTGGAAACTTGCGCAACGTGAATTGCGTGCAGGCCTAGGTGGTTTTCGAATTTTTCTTGGTTGTCTAGGCATCGGTGTTGCAGCTATTGCAGGTGTTGGAACCATCAGTTCCTCCATTACTGCTGGCCTAAATATACAGGCAAAATCTCTTTTAGGAGGTGATGTTGACCTGCGTTCTCAGAACAGGCCCAACACGACAGAACAAGATCAGTATCTCATTGAGAATTCGTTTGCAATGTCAAAGATACAAGAACTACGTGCCATGGCATCACCTGTTCAGAACCAATCTAAAAAATCACGAGTACGTACTCTGGTTGAATTAAAAGGTGTAGATAAGGGTTACCCCTTGAATGGGGAAATGAAATTGACACCAAGTGTTGAAATTACTGCGGCGCTTGCAAAAGAAGCGGACGGATCCTTTGGTGCAGCTGTTGATAGCAACCTTTTGAAACGCCTTAACATAAATGTTGGAGATAGTGTTAAAGTTGGTGAAGCCACATTTAAGATAAATGCTACCATCAAGCATGAACCAGACAAGGCTGCAAGTGTCCTAACGTTTGGCCCTCGCCTGATGGTCTCAAATGCAGCCTTAAAGGCCACCAAACTGCTAAAGCCTGGATCCCAAGTTCGCTTCCACACCCGAGTTTTATTGGAAGAAGGGACAAATTACGAAGAATGGCGTAAAAAATTGAATAACAAATTTGAGCAAGCGAGTTGGCGAGTGCGTGGGCCCGATGAGGCTGCTCCTGGAGTGAGACGTTTTATTGAGCGCATGACGCTTTTTCTTAACTTTATTAGTTTAACTGCTTTGCTGGTTGGTGGAATTGGCATCACCAATGCTGTTAGTGGTTTTCTCAAGAGTAAAACTGCCACTATCGCAACTTTTAAATGTGTAGGCGCAACGGGAAACCTCATATTTAAGATCTATCTTCTCCAAATTTTAGCCCTTGGTTCTTTCGGTATAATCATTGGGCTTTTATTTGGAGCAACAATTCCAGTTATTGGGCTCCTTATTTTTGCTGAGCAAATACCCATTACACCAAATATTGGCATCTATCCAGCACCGTTACTTAAAGCTGCAGTATTTGGTCTATTGACAACATTAACATTTGTCCTGTTACCACTTGGCCAAGCTATAAAAATCCCCGCTACAACCCTTTTCCGAAATTGCATTCAGCCAACAAATATAAAGCCGGGCCGCATCATAAAGCTAGGAACTACCGTGGGAATAATTGCGTTGGCAACATTAACTCTGATTAGCACAAGCAACACCTTATTCGCTTGCTGGTTTGTATCCGGTGCCTTACTAACAATTGTACTGCTTCGCTTTGGTGCTCTCATACTTGTTCGTTGTGCTGCCCGATTTCGACAACCAAAAAACTTTGAACTTCGTCTTGCTATCGATAACATTCATAAATCGAAAACTAACACCTTAAGCATTGTTCTTTCTTTGGGTTTGGGAATGTCAATACTGGTTGCGGTAGTCCTAATTGAGTCTTGCCTGACTCACCAACTTAATGAAAGGCTGCCTGAGAAAGCTCCCGCTTTTTTCTTTATTGATATTCAGCCCGAACAAGTAACTGAGTTTGATAAAATTATTATGGGAATTGAAGGTGCTAATGGTTTCAAACGTATGCCCAGCCTTCGTGGACGTATTGTAAAAATTGATGGCATAGCTGTAGAAAATGTGACTGTTGAAAAAGGATCACAATGGGCAATAAATGGGGACCGAGCTTTAACATCATCAGCCACACCAACGGAAGGGTCAAATATCATCAAGGGAGAGTGGTGGCCAGAAAATTATTCAGGTCCTCCATTAATTTCACTAGACTCTGGACTTGCCAAAGGCTTTGGCGTCGACATCGGTGATAGTCTGACTTTGAACATATTGGGCCGAGAAGTTAAGGGTACCATAAATTCTCTACGCGAAATTGACTGGCGTTCACTTAGATTTGATTTTGCAATCATCTTCGCACCTGGTCCTTTGGAGGGAGCGCCTCATACTCATATCGCAGNTGTGAAGGTCTCGTCAGAAAATGAAGATTTAATGGAAAATACAGTCTCCTCGCGCTTTTCTAACATTACCTCGATCAGAGTTCGAGAAGCACTAGAAGCAGCTGCCAACATACTTAAGGGAGTGTCTGGTGCCATCAGCGGTACAACATTGATCACTATTTTTACGGGTGGCTTGGTCATGGCCGGTATAATTGCTGCAGGACAACGCGGCCGTATTTATAACACCATAATTTTTAAGGTTCATGGGGCAACTCGCAATCGCCTCGTTAAAATTTACTTTATTGAATACAGTATATTGGGTGTAACAACAGGCATTATTGCAACAACAATAGGCACCCTTACAGCATGGGCAGTCATAGTTTTCCTAATGCACATCAACTGGTCTTTCTACCCACAAGTGGTAATTACAACCGTAATCATTTGTTTGTTTGTAACTGTGTTTGCTGGATACCTTGGCACATGGAAAGCACTAGGGGANAAATCTTCGGTACATCTACGTAACAGATAAGTTTATTGTCCAAATATCGACAAATCCTTGATTTATTATGTTTTACTGCCATATTAAACAATGATAAGTTCGTTTCTAAAAAAGAGGTTCTAAATGTCCGATTTTAATAGCAGGTTCACATTAAGCACTCAGTCAACATCAAGGGCACAAGCAAGTGTTGAAATAGACACAGGACTGCGCGAGTATATGTTGCGCATCTACAATTACATGGCATCGGCACTAACTCTTACAGGCATAGTTGCCTACTTCAGTGCTAATACTCCAGCCATAATCAATACCCTTTATTCTCTAGGTCCGTCAGGTCAGGTAGAACCAACCGGACTCGCTTACTTAGTTATGTTCTCTCCATTAGCTTTTGTTTTAGTGTTATCATTTGGTATTAATAAAATGCAAGCGTCGACTGCACAGGCTGTATTCTGGGCTTTTGCAGCGATCATGGGACTATCACTTGCAAACATCTTTTTACTTTATACTGGAGCATCAATCACGCGGGTATTTTTCATCACTGCCGGTACATTCGCTGGAATGAGTTTGTTTGGCTATACGACCAAACGAGATCTTAGTGGTATGGGGTCATTCCTGATGATGGGTCTAATTGGTATTATTATTGCCAGTGTCGTGAATATATTTCTAGCATCATCAGCTCTTCACTTCATAATTTCCGTTATTGGCGTTCTAGTTTTCGTTGGCCTAACCGCTTATGACACCCAGAAAATTAAATCCATGTATTTGGAGGCAGATGCCTCGGAAGTGGTGGCAAAAAAGGCTATCATGGGTGCTCTAACACTATATCTAGACTTCATCAACTTGTTTGTCATGTTGCTCAGATTATTTGGTGAACGCAGATAAATTAAACTTTAAGTTATTACTAGAAACCCGGAGCATGACTCTCCGGGTTTTTTTTAAAAATGCTTCAGGCAGACTAGGATATTAATAAAACCTATTTTCTTTTTCCGTTTTCAGTTGTGAACAGNACCTAAATGACTCATTAAAGTGCAGCTACCGGGAGCTTATTTTAAACGAGTTTGTTTGGTGGTTCTTCTCCAGCAAAAACGGCATCCAAATTATCAAGAGCCGTGAAACCCATAGCATTTCGTGTTTCGACTGTTGCACTACCAAGATGAGGTAGTAAAAAAGCATTTTTGCAGTTCCAGTAACCAGGATTTAGCTTTGGCTCCCCGTCAAATACATCCAGTCCTGCTGCAGCAACACGGCCTGATTTGAGGGCTTCTATCAAAGCTTCATCGTCTACTATTGGGCCTCGTGCTGTATTTATCACTACTGAATTTTCAGGCAGTAATGCAATACGGTCTTCATTTAAAAAATACTTAGTATCAGGTGCTAAAGGGCAATGCAGAGAAAGAAAATCACTAACTTTCAACAACTCTTCTGGCGTCTCATGATAAGTTGCACCCTCTTCAAGTTCCGGGCTTAAACGGGTTCGATTATGGTAGTGAATTTTCATTCCAAATGCCCGTGCACGCAGGGCACAAGCTCTGCCAATATCCCCCATGCCAAGAATACCAAGACGTTTTTCTTGCATTGAGAGTCCCATCAACTGGGTTGGAGTCCAGCCGCTCCACTCGCTTGTAATCATTTCAGCACCTTCACGTGCTCGCCTTGAAGCACCCAAAATTAGCAACATTGCTATATCCGCCGTTGCCTCCGTCAGAACGCCCGGAGTGTTAGTTACTATAATTCCTCGTTCTTTAGCAGCCTCAAGGTCAATATGCTCATATCCAACTGAAAACGTAGCTATAGCCCTAATACTCTCCGGTAGTCGTTCAATTACGCCACGCGACATGTCATTCGTAAGTGTACATAACACTGCATCCTTATCTTGGGAGAACTCAATCATTTGATCCGCACCATATGGCACGTCATCGTTATTAAGTGTAGTTTCATAGGTAACTTTCGCACGGTTTGTAACTGCAACAGGTAACTTTCGCGTTATTAGAATTTTTTTCTTATTCGGCATAAATAACCTCCAATCAACTTTAGTACTGAGTTATCGCTGGTAAACCATCCCAACGCAAGTAAGCTTTGGTCTACGTGATTATTTTTTGGGGTGGACGCAGAGATAAGTCATAACTACATATTTATAAACGTAATGTAGTTACTTTTAGTCAGGAGTAAAAAATGAAAAAAGCAACTTTTGCAGCAGGCTGTTTTTGGGGTGTCGAGGCAACTTTCAGAAGGATAAACGGTATACAATCCTCAACAGTCGGGTATCAAGGCGGTAGTTTTGATAATCCAAGCTATGAAGATGTCTGTACCGGCAAGACCGGACATGCGGAGGTTGTTGAACTTATTTATGATCCAGACATAGTTTCATATGAAGACTTGCTCAATACATTCTGGGCTTGTCACAACCCCACAACTCTTAATAGGCAAGGCTTGGATGTAGGCACCCAGTATCGCTCAGCTATTTTTTTTCACGACGAAGAACAAAAAAAATGTGCTGAAGCCTCTATTAAATCAAATCAAGGCTTGTGGTCTAAGCCAATCGTCACCGAAATTAAACCAACATCAACTTTTTATAAGGCCGAGGAGTACCNCCAACAGTATATTGAAAAGCAACGTTAACAAATACCTTGCTAGTAGCCTCCTAAAAAGGTNTCCGTTTGTGGGATAAATTAGCGAGAAACATCAAGGTATTTTCCAAAAAAAATTTAGTCAACAAATTTTAAAATCAATTAAATGTTAATGTTAACAGATATTAAAAAAATATTTTAAAAAAGCACTAGGATAGATATGGCAATACTGTTTTATAGATTATAAAGAAATTTTTATGTATATTGAACAATAATTACTAATAACAATTAAAAATAATAATAATATTACATCATTAGAAAATAAATAATAAACTTCATATCAATGTGTTGATAGTGAATTGTTCTTTTGATAGAAGACTAATAATTATCAAGATGAATTGGCTGTATCAGTAGCCACAGCATCAAAATACCTTAAAAAATTNACTTTTTTGTGAGTGCCTTTATTTGTATCCCCACAAAAGTTAAACATATGTGAAACAAAAAAAATGTTTGATTTTTTTTATGTTAAGGATAGGGAAAATACTTAGTTATGAGTGATGTGACACTTATCGATGGTAAAGCTTTTTCTATAGGATTACGTGAACGAATTAAAGAGGAAGTCATCCACCTTAAAAAAAATCATAATATAACACCTGGTCTTGCCGTTGTACTAGTTGGAGAAGATCCCGCGTCTCAAGTCTATGTTCATAACAAAGGGAAACAGACATTAGAAGTTGGTATGAATTCCTTCGAACGAAGGTTCGAAAGTGATATTACACAAAACACACTTCTTGAGTTAATTGATGAGCTAAATGCTGATGAGAACGTTAATGGAATATTAGTTCAACTGCCACTTCCCAAACACATAAATGAAGCTGCCGTGTTGGAGGCTATCAACCCCAACAAGGATGTAGATGGTTTTCACCTAGTTAATGTTGGTCGCCTTGGAACAGGAGATGCAAATGCTATAGTACCCTGCACTCCGCTGGGTTGCCTCATGATGTTAAAAGACAGATTGGGTGATCTTTCAGGGTTAAAGGCACTAGTATTGGGTCGCTCAAATATTGTTGGAAAACCCATGGCTCAATTACTTCTATCACAAAGTTGTACTGTCACCATCGCCCATTCGCGAACAAAAGACTTAGCAAATGAATGCCGTCAAGCTGATATACTAGTTGCAGCAGTCGGGCGTCCACAGATGATTCCTGGCGATTGGATAAAACCAGGGGCAACCGTCATTGATGTGGGTATTAACCGTATTGATGCACCTGAAAAAGGTGCCGGCAAAACAAGACTGGTTGGCGATGTAGATTTTACTAGTGCAGCCAAGATAGCAGGTGCAATTACCCCTGTACCAGGAGGTGTGGGGCCAATGACTATTGCATGTTTACTTAGAAACACCCTAGCAGCTACTTGTCTGCAACATGGTCTTAAGGTTCCTGAAGTTTAGAATCAAAATTAACAAATTATATTTAACAACCGAGCCGAGGAAAAAAAGTGTCCGATATAGAAATTGCACGTAAAGCGACTATGAAGCCTATTGAGGAAATAGGTGCTCAACTAGACATACCAAGAGATCAGCTGCATCATTTTGGCCCAACAAAAGCGAAGCTGTCATACGATTTCATAAAGTCACTAGAAGGTAAGCCTGATGGCAAGTTAATACTAGTAACTGCAATCACACCAACACCAGCTGGTGAAGGTAAGACGACAACAACCGTTGGGCTTGGTGATGGTCTAAACAAGATTGGGAAAAAGGCAACAATTTGTGTTCGTGAACCCTCACTTGGTCCCTGTTTCGGCATGAAAGGTGGCGCTGCTGGTGGAGGGTACGCCCAAGTTGTTCCAATGGAGGACATAAATTTACATTTTACTGGAGATTTTCACGCCATAAGCGTAACTCATAATTTGTTGTCTGCATTAATTGATAACCATATTTACTGGGGCAACAAACTTGAATTTGACACTCGCCGAGTAACATGGCGTAGGGTTGTAGATATGAATGACCGTGCTTTAAGGAGCATTGTAACGTCCCTTGGCGGTGTGGCCAATGGTTTTCCTCGAGAAAGTGGTTTTGATATCACCGTTGCCTCGGAAATTATGGCTATTTTTTGTCTAGCAAAAGATCTCGCTGATTTAGAAGAGCGTATTGGACGTATTGTCGTTGGCTACAAGCGTAACCGTGAACCAATACTCGCATCAGATCTAAAAGCTCAAGGGCCAATGACTGTTCTCTTGAAAGACGCACTTCAACCAAACTTGGTGCAGACCCTAGAGAATAATCCAGCTTTTATTCACGGTGGCCCCTTTGCTAACATTGCGCATGGGTGTAACTCAGTTATCGCCACTCGCACGGCACTTAAACTTGCTGATTATGTTGTCACAGAAGCGGGGTTTGGAGCCGACCTTGGAGCAGAAAAATTCTTTAACATCAAGTGTCGACTGGCAGGCCTCAGCCCAAGTGCGAACGTCATCGTGGCAACCATACGTGCATTAAAAATGCATGGTGGTGTCGAGAAGGGCGATCTTGGTACGGAAAATGTTAATGCTGTTACTGAGGGCTGTGAAAACCTCCATCGTCATATTCACAACGTCAAGTCCTTTGGTATTCCAGTAGTAGTTGCAGTTAATCGGTTTTCCTCTGATACAGATGCAGAAGTTGAAGCCGTTCGTAATGGTGTTGATGGTCTGGGAGTTGAAGTCATCGATTGCACCCACTGGGCTGATGGTTCAAAAGGCACTACAAAGCTAGCCGAGTACGTTGCAAGGATGGCTGATGAATGCACTAGTCAGCTCAAACCACTTTATGAAGATTCTCTACCTTTGTGGGAAAAAGTAAGAGCGGTGGCAACAAAGCTTTATGGAGCGGAGGATGTCGTTGCGGACAAGAAAGTACGTGATCAATTCGATGAACTCCAAAATACAGGATATGGTCATTTACCTGTTTGTATGGCTAAGACCCAATATAGTTTTTCAACAAATCCCGAGCTCAAGGGCGCACCTTCCGGCCACGTTCTTTCTGTACGTGAAGTAAGGCTATCTGCTGGTGCAGGATTTGTGGTAGTAGTGTGTGGCGAAATAATGACCATGCCAGGTCTACCAAGCATCCCAGCAGCCAACTCAATTGCACTCAATAGTGAAGGAGTAATAGACGGCCTGTTTTAATCCTATAAGTCTTCGTTTGAGTAAAACTCCTGAAGTACTCTAACCACCTCAGGACGACTAAACTCCTCTGGGATTTCTTCGCCATTCACCAGCATTTCCCTCAGTCGAGTTCCAGAAATATTTAATCTCTGGCTCTCGTCAGAAGGACAAGTTCGCCCTGTGGCCATGCCACCGCATAAATAACTATAAAAAGCAATATCTATTTTCAGAGCCTGAGTCTTAAGTGCTCCATCCCAAAGAGTATCAAATATGTGGTGTGCATCGAAAGGCCCGTAATAATCTCCAACACCAGCGTGATCACGCCCAACTATGAGGTGGGAACAACCAAAATTCTGTCGAACAAGTGCGTGGAGTAAAGCTTCACGTGGACCCGCATAACGCATTTCAATAGGATAACCTCCTTGAATCACTGTGCCCTCAACGAAGTAATTATCAATCATAGCCTGAATTGCTCTGGTACGGGTTTCGGCTGGAATGTCACCAACTTTAAGCTTTCCAAGAACTTGATGAATAAAAACACCATCTGTGATTTCTATGGCAATTTTGGCAAGGTGTTCGTGGGAACGATGCATTGGATTCCGCGTTTGAAAAGCTGCGACCCTAGACCAACCACGTGCATCAAACAAAGCTCTAGCTTCCGCGCAGTTAAAATGCAGGTTCGGGAACTGCTCTTTATATATACCTTCTCTTAGTACCCGCAAAGAACCGCCAAGGTTCACCTCTTTTTGCTCCATCACCTTGGCAACGCCTGGATGTGCCTCTTCCAAAGTTGCGTAAACATTTTGACACTCAAAATTCTTATCTATGCCAAATTTATCACTAACGTGCATGAGAGCCATAATTTTGTCACTTTCCGAGTCAACAAGGGCAATTTCTTCATGATTTGTAATATTGTTTGCAATCTCTTCGGTTGTCGAAAGGGTTATAGGTATGGGCCAAAAAGTCCCATTGGACAGTCTCATATCAGAGCAGACCCCTCTCCAGTCAGCTTCATCCATAAAACCATTTAATGGTGTATAGGCTGCCATTGCAAACATCAAAACATCTGAAGTTTCCCTTGATGTCATGTGAACCTGTTTCAAGGTTTCAGCTCTCTTCAGTTCAGCTGCACGCTCACTTTCCGGAACCAGCAGGGACTTAAGATCTTCTCCACCGTGTGGTGCTACCAACTTTGACATAGTTATATTTTTCCAGTCATTAAATAAATTTTTTGTTTAGGTTGTTTATTGTGCTGCCACAACGTTGACCTTAGTTATTCTGCATGCAGCAAATTTAAATTCCGGTATTTTACCATAGGGATCAACCTGTGGATTTGTAAGGATATTTGCGGCAGCCTCAACGTAGGCAAATGGGACAAAAATCATATCCTCAGATATTGCTCTGTCTGCACGTGCCATAATAGAAATTGAACCACGGCGAGTTTCTATGGTTATCATGTCCCCTGCCGTAATACCATTTATTTTCATTGTTCTTGGATTAAGTGATGCATTTGCTTGTGGCTCAACAGTATCAAGAACATGTGCTCTACGCGTCATTGAACCAGTATGCCAATGTTCAAGCTGGCGCCCAGTAGTAAGTATTAGTGGGTAATCTACATCTGGCGTCTCCGCAGGGGCAATTATTTTTGCGGGAGTAAAGCGCGCCCTACCGTCCGCACGGGGGAAACCATCCCCAAATACGATTGCCTGACCCGGGTCAGTCTCATTTAAAGAGGGATATGCAACGACATCTTCTTTTTCCAAACGCTCCCAAGAGATATTATTTAATGACTTCATTGAACGTTTCATTTCAGAAAATACTTCTCTTGGATGAGTGTATGTCCAATTAAGGCCTAATCTTTTAGCGAGTTCTACTGTAATCCACCAATCCTCTTTAGCTTGGCCAGGGGGCGCAATTGCAGGTCGGCCCATCTGAACCTGTCTATTAGTGTTTGTAACTGTTCCTGTTTTTTCTGCCCATGCCGAGGCTGGTAAAATAACGTCTGCATAATTCGCAGTCTCAGTAAGGAAAACATCTTGTACCACTAGATGATCAAGCTTAGACAATGCATCACGGGCATGTTCAACATCCGGGTCTGACATTGCAGGATTTTCACCCAGAACATACATTGCCGATATATCACCATCATGAACTGCATCCATAATTTCGGTAACTGTCAAGCCTTTCTCTCCTAAAATATTTTCGGATTGCCAGATCTCGTTAAAAGCTGATCGAACACCATCATCTGTAACACTTTGATAATCGGGAAGAAACATTGGGATTAGACCTGCGTCTGAAGCCCCTTGTACATTATTCTGGCCCCGCAATGGGTGTAACCCCGTGCCAGGACGACCAACCTGACCACACATCAACGAGAGAGAAATCAAACAACGTGAATTATCAGTTCCATGAATGTGCTGAGATACCCCCATACCCCAGAAAATCATAGCTGACTTTGCACGCGCAAAATCACGGGCGACAGCTCGAAGGGTCGAAACATCAATCCCACAAAATTCAGACATTTTTTCTGGACTAAAATCTTTCAAATGCTCTTTCATAGCATCCCAATTTTCAGTATATCCATCTATGTACTGTTGGTCATAAAGCTCTTCTTCAACTATCACATTCATAATTGCATTGAGCATCGCAACGTCTGACCCTGGACGAAACTGTAACATATGAGTTGCATGTCTTTTCAATCCATGCCCTCTCGGATCCATCACAATTAGCTTGCCTCCGCGCTTGGCAAATTGTTTAAAATAGGTCGCTGCAACTGGATGGTTTTCAGTTGGATTAGCACCAATCACGATTGCCACATCAGCATTTTTTATTTCATTGAATGTCGCTGTTACCGCACCAGAACCAATATTTTCTATTAATGCTGCAACTGAAGACGCATGACAAAGTCGAGTGCAATGGTCAACATTGTTATGAGCAAAACCTTGACGTATTAATTTTTGAAATAAGTATGCTTCTTCATTTGAGCATTTTGCAGACCCAAATCCAGCTACGCGGGTGCCAGAAATTTCTCTATTTTTAGCCAAACCTTTTGCAGCTGAGTCCAACGCCTCTTCCCAGCTTGCTTCACGAAAATGTGTGAATGGGTTTGAAGGGTCAACGTTAAGACCTTTGGGTGGTGCATCATCACGACGGATTAATGGTGCAGTAAGGCGATGACTATGATGTACATAATCAAATCCAAAACGACCTTTTACGCACAAACGGTTTTCATTAGCTGGACCATTCACACCCTCGACGTATTTTATTTTATTGTTTTTAATTTTGTAAGATAACTGACACCCAACTCCACAATATGGGCAAATTGATTTAACTTCGCGATCATAGTCTGCCCTATCACCAATTTGGTCATCATTCAGAACTGTTGCAGGCATCAAGGCACCAGTAGGACAAACCTGCACACATTCACCACAAGCAACACATGTTGACTTTCCCATCGGGTCATCCATGTCAAACACAATTTGGGCCTCGTAGCCTCTTCCTGACATACCTATCACGTCATTAACTTGTACTTCCCGACAAGCGCGAACACACAAATTACAATGGATACACGAATCTAAGTTTACCCGCATAGCAACGTGGCTATCGTCTAAAAGTGGTACATGCGAGGGATCCTTGGCTGGAAAGCGACTTTTTCCAATACCGTTGAGTTCTAACATCTCTTTAAAGTGTGAGGAGGCGTCATGAGCTTTTGCTGGCTGATCAGCTGCCAGAAGCTCCGCAACCAAAGCTCGCGATCTTTTAGCACGATTTGTATTGGTATGAACTACCATATTTTCTTGAACGGTTCGTATACAAGATGCGACTAGAGCTCTTTCACCCTCTATCTCAACCATACACGCACGACAATTACCATCAGAGCGGTAACCTGGCTCAGGTTTATGACAAAGATGAGGAATAAGTTCACCTTCAGCCTTTGCCGCCGCCCAAATACTAGTTCCTTCAATGACAGTCACATCTTTGCCGTTGAGAGTAAATGTCACTTTTTTCTGCGGCACGGAGTCAAGCATAATTCACCTTAACTAATCTCACTTTGAAAATGTTTCATGGTTAAACGAATTGGGTTTGGCGCAGCCTGACCTAAGCCACAAATAGATGAGTCCTGCATCACGTCACTCAAATCATTGAGAAGTAACTGGTCCCATTTATCTTCTTGCATTAGCTTTACAGCTTTACTACATCCAGTTCTGCACGGTGTGCATTGTCCACAACTCTCATTTTCAAAAAAACGTAACATATTTAGAGCTGCATCCCTAACTCTGTCTTTATCTGAGAGGACAACAACAGCAGCCGATCCAATAAAACTGCCATGTGGCTGCAAAGTATCAAAATCCAGAGGTATATCATTTAGTTTAGCCGGTAAAATACCTGATGATGGGCCCCCCGGCTGATAGGCTTTGAACACATGTCCATCTGCCATTCCACCAGCTGCTTTAATAATATCAACAATTGTTGAGCCCGACGGTAACAAATGCACTCCTGGTTTGGCAACACGTCCGGAAACTGAAAAACTACGCAATCCACGGCGGCCATTTTTTTCAATCGATGAAAAAATTTCAGGTCCCTCACGACAAATTCTAGCTATCCAATATAACGTTTCAATATTATGAACTAGGGTTGGACGATTAAAAATACCAACTTGCGCAACATAGGGTGGACGGTGCCGCGGTAAACCTCTTTTTCCTTCAATAGACTCAATCATTGCGCTTTCTTCACCACAAATATACGCACCCGCCCCCCGGCGTAAATCAATATAACCTTTGGATACAAGGCCAGAAGCCTCAAGCGCTGCAATTTCATTACGTAATATTTCAAGGACAACAGGGTATTCATCTCGCATATATATAAAACACGTTTCTGCTTCAACAGCCCACGCTGCTATTAACATTCCCTCGAGGAACAAATGGGGCGTTCGCTCTAAGTAAAAGCGATCTTTAAATGTTCCGGGTTCGCCCTCATCACCATTTACTGCTAGGAACCTTGGACCTTCGTATGATCGAACAAAACCCCATTTTTCCCCGGATGGAAAACCAGCGCCTCCAAGACCACGCAATCCACTTTGAGTTACACGATCTTGAACAAGCTTCCAATCCCCATCGTTTCTTAGTTCTTCTAATTTAGTGTATCCTCCATCAGCGAGGTATTCTTCTAGATTCTGATAATTTGTTACATGCGGATGTGTATCACCTGATGCAATGGCAGACTCAACCTTTTCTTTAGTCGCAAAGTCAATATGATTATGACCAATTTCGAGTGCGGGGGCTGTGTCGCAACGCCCCATGCACGGCGCTCTTAATACCCTAACTTTCTTGGGATCTAGTCCTTTGAGTAGTGCGCTATGTAAAGATTGTGCGCCAGCGAGCTCGCAAGCCAAAGACTCACAAACACGAATTGTTAAAGCTGGTGGAGGCGCCTCCCCTTCATGTACTACATCAAAATGTGCATAAAATGTAGCCACCTCATAAACTTCTGTTTGGCTTAGTCTTAACTCATCAGCCAAGGCTGTCATGTGCGGTAATGATAAATAACCATATTGGTCTTGAATAAGGTGCAAAAATTCTATCAGTAGATGTCCCTCTCGGGGTCGCTCTCCAAGCAACTCACGGATTTGTATTACCGATGTATCTTCTAGCTGTCTTCCCTTGGGGGTTTTTCGACCCTTGCCTGGTGCTGACTTCCAAATGCCCGCATCCAAATTTGTTGTATCCAACAGATGTTCTCCTTGGCGTTACTGACGCTTAAATCAAGTGATAGCTTGCGGGGGTCAAATTAAAAGGTCTTTCTTTGGGGCGCATTTTCGGAAATTTATATATCCCTACCATAGACGATCGATATGTTTGAGACCCTTTTTCAAAAGCTATATGGAAAGGTTTATACATTCTTACTTTCACATGTTGACTAAGTAATCTACTTTAATGGTAGGCTATAAAAAAACATACTAATATCTTAAATCTTTCAGGTATTTTTGTGTATGGAAAAATATCATTACATTTGATAAAATAAATAGTGATTGAGTATTAATATTTCAACCTGAAGTTGGTAACAGTAATAATAGATATCATAACGACAATCTAATCTAGTCGCATCAGGTTACTTCAGTTATTTCTCTCTAAGCCAAAGTAAGACAAATGATAGATAGCCTAATAAAATCATTCAGCGAATACAAGGTGGTGTGGATGCTGGTCTTATTTTCCGGTGTGCTTTACTGGGCTTTTAAAACGCGGTTTCATCGTTAGTCAATAAGCCTAGAGGTAAGTACTCCCTTGTCTCTTGCACCAAAAAGGAAATGTTTTTTGATTGCCAACAAAGAAAAGGAGAAAATAACTGTTACTGGCATACGTGCCCGAAAGGGTGGTAACCCACTAGTTTGTCTGACTGCTTATACTTCCCTCACCGCGCAATTACTTGATGATCATGCCGACCTACTGTTAGTAGGAGACTCGCTTGGCATGGTTCTTTACGGCTTAGACGACACACTTAGCGTTACACTCGACATGATGATTGCACATGGAAAAGCAGTAATGCGCAGATCAAAAAAAGCATGTGTCATTGTAGATATGCCATTTGGCTCATATCAAGAAAGTCCCAAAATTGCCTTCAGAAATGCTTCTAAAGTTATGAAGGAGGTTGGTTGCGATGGCATTAAACTTGAAGGGGGCATTGAAATGGCAGAAACCATTTCTTTTTTAACCGAGCGTGGCATTCCTGTCCTTGCCCATGTCGGTTTATTACCCCAATCAATCAACACAACAGGGGGGTTTCACTCACAAGGCAAGAATGACCAAGAGGCTGACAGAATATTAGCTGATGCAATTGCAGTTACAGAAGCAGGTGCATTTGCTAGTGTAATAGAAGGCACGGTCGAGCCTCTGGCAAGAAAGATAACAGAAATTATTCATATACCAACCATTGGAATTGGGGCATCCCCAGCTTGTGATGGACAAATTTTAGTCACAGAAGATTTAGTCGGACTGTTCTCAGACTTTACTCCCAAATTTGTCAAACGGTATGCAGACCTAGGGCAACAAATTTCTGTTGCAGCAAAACAATATTCTGAGGATGTTCGTTCTAGAAAGTTTCCTGGACCAGAACATTGTTTTAACATACAGCCATCAAACAATAAAAAAAGAGTCAGGTAACTCTATATGTTAAAAGTTGTGCGTAGCATTAGTAATTTACGTAAACAAATTTTAAACTTGCGGAATGAAGGCCATAGTGTAGGTCTAGTCCCAACAATGGGGGCACTTCATTCAGGTCATATGGCCTTAGTCTCAAAATCTATCAAAACTTGTGACCGCACAATTGTTTCACTATTCATTAATCCCAGACAATTTGGCGACGGGGAGGACTTTGAGTTCTATCCACGAAACGAGCAAAAAGACGTAGCAAAATTAGAGTCGGCTGGCGCACATCTTTTATTTGTCCCAAACATCAAGGAAATGTACCCAGATGGCTTTTCCACTCATGTCAGGGTTGATGGTTTGAGTGATCTATTAGAAGGGACACACCGTCCTGGTTTTTTTGATGGTGTTGCAACTGTTGTTCTAAAGCTGCTTAATCAAACTGGAACAGATAGGGCTTTCTTTGGTGAAAAAGATTACCAGCAATTATTGATTGTCAAACGCATAGCTCAAGATCTCAATATTAAGACCATTATTGAGGGTGTTAAAACAGTACGAGAGCACAACGGCCTTGCTATGTCATCACGTAATATTTTTTTAAGTAAACTTGAATACAAGGCAGCAGCTTCACTCTATAAAACACTTAAGGCGGTAGCAAAGCACATCAGGCAAGGGGCCAATATAACTACGCAGGAAACTTGGGGTCGTCAAGAATTGCTCAATTCAGGGTTCTCTGATGTTGACTATTTCAGTGTTCTCGACGCCGAGACGTTACAGCCATGTGCTGGCCCAAACCACGTAAAACGTGTACTGGCAGCCGCAAAAATAGGAAAAGTACGCTTAATCGATAACGTGCCGGCCTGAGCAAATGGGAGGCTTAACTGGTGTGTTCTTAAGCGCCTTTCTAGCGGCAACAATATTACCTTTCTTTTCTGAAGTTGTTCTCAGTGCCCTTTATGCTACTGGGGAAAGCACAGCAGTTACTCTCCTGCTCGTTGCTACAACTGGAAATGTGCTAGGTTTACTGATCAAATGGACACTTGGAGTATATCTTCCAAATTGGCGAGACCACAAGCTATTCCCCTTTAGCGCGTAACAAGTACGCACGTCTAAATTATGGTTTCAACGATACGGAATTCAGACCCTACTAATAACATGAGTGCCAGTTGTTGGTGAATCCTCTAACAGTAGTAGTGGAATTACTTTGAAGTCAATTTATGGTCTTTTTAATTCTTATAACAATTAGTAAAGCAATACGTTACATTTTTTGTTATATGGCTTACAGGAAAAATTCTTTAAGCGGTAAAGCCTACACCATAGCATGGATAATAATGAAAAATTTATTACCTCTACTAAATTACTACAAAGAGAGGTTTTACTAGACCAACTCTCATCTTAAATACAAATGAACTTCATTAGTCTTAGATTGATTCCCTGTCTTCCCTGACATGGCTACACGTGAAGGTGGCAAACCCATTTCAATAAGCGCACGTAAAACACCCTCGGCGAAACGTTGAGCCTTATTGGAATTTAGAGCAATCCTGGCAGGCCCACCGGTATTTGGGGCTACTGCGACAAGATCAAAGACTGCATCTGGACGACTCTCAAGAACGCGACTCACAGCTGCATAAAGTGCCTGTTGATAAGGAACATTTGGTCTGTCAAACCTAATAACAACTAGCGGGCGTCGCCCTGTGGTATCCGTGGCTCTCGCTGGACCTTTGTAAACAGAATTACCAGCGGCTGCAATAACCGCTTGGTTGGCCAAACTTGCGCCATATATTTCACCACCCTTTATACCAGCGCTGAGTAAATTAAGGTTTGAACGTTCTGTCGCCACGTAATTAGTTTGGCGCCTAACGTCTTCAGCTAATTCCTTGAGCAAACGCTCAATCAAAACAACAGTTCGGTTAACCTCATCCTCTAAAATTGCCAATTGTTTATGATCTTCATCAACAGCTCCTGAGACACTCAATGTGGCTCGAGTTGATTCGGACAGGAATGCGGACATAGTAGAATCAGCAGAAACAGCAGTTGCCAGCCGATTTAATTCGCTGGTATCGGTACTAATTCTCTCTAGATCAGCACCAGCACTATTGTATTGTTGAACTAGAATAGGATTACCTGGCGTGGTACCAACCTGAAGTCGGGTGTTTATACTAGCAACTGTTGCATGATAACGTTGGGCATCTTGAACAATGCGAGCACGTAACTGTTGCAAAGAGCCATTGTGCGTTGATATTGATGCTTGCAGCCTTGATAGTTCACTGCGAAGCTCCTTTACCTTCTTGCCAACAAAAGTTCCTGTTGAAACACCGGGTGTTACCCCTGGTGGTTGAAAATTACCACTTCCCAGAGCTAGCTGAGCTTTAGGTTGAGCAACAACTTTTTGTTGAGGTTTAGTTCCCTCACTAGCTGATTTAGCAGGACCACCTGCAGGATCTTTACCTGTGAGTGAGGGAAATAATGCTTCTTCTGTAAAAGAACACGCAGGAAGCAGCACAGCTAACACCACAGCTAGTGCTTGAAATCCTGATAATTTCGGGATCGTTGACAAATTCATTTCAGCAACAAGGCCTTTGCTTAAAAAAATGCTTTTAACACATTATAGCAACAAATACGCAAAAAAAGCATAAAAATTATAATTGGCAGAGATTACCCCTAACTTTTTATTTTAAATATACTACTCAAAGGAACATGACACGACAAGTACAGATTTTCATTTATCTTCTAAGACTTAAATTAGCTGTGGCTAATTACTTGCCTTATAAAGACCTCTAGAGTAGTGTCGCCACCCTTTGTTGAGTGAAATTTTGTACAAAAATGACGTTGTTTCAGCGCCCGTAGCTCAATTGGATAGAGCATCTGACTACGAATCAGAAGGTTGGGAGTTCGAGTCTCTCCGGGCGCGCCAATAAAATCAATGACTTAGAGGTTAATTCACCAAGTGTTGGATTGGTCTAAAGCCCTCCAAAAGGATACTAGAGGGATAAAAATAAACAAGAATTTATACAAAATCCCCCCCAAGTTTCTCTAAGATATTAAATACGTTTTTCCTGCTCGTTCCAACATTTTCTTATTAATGTTGAAGAATGAAAACACTACTCACTACATTCTGCCTGTTGATTGCTGTATTTCTTGGAAGTATTGATAAAACATTTACACTTGTAGATTTTAATCTGTTATCTAGTAAGCTACATATGACTTTTCTTCAACAATTTCCGATCCAAGTAAATCATTTATAGCACGCTTGATCCCCATTCTTTTGTCGTTTGTAATATAAACCGATCGCGCAAGTTTTATGAATGAGTCACCAAAATCCTCTATGCGTTCGCAGCTCCGTATGTCATCCTCTATGTCCCACAAATCCTCATTTACTGATTTCAACTCATTCATTAGTTGTTTCAACTTATCTGAGATCGGAATTGACTCATTGTAGGCACTTGTCAGAACATCTAACTCTTTTTTTATGTTTACTAACTTTGTCTGAGCGCTGATTCGTTCTAGCTTGATTTCCAATATCGTAATCTTGTCAATTAATTCGCCAGGGGCGATTGGGACAGAAATATTAATAGACAAAAGTAGCTCCTGAATTTCTTTAAACAACGCTAGTCAAAAAAACTTGCCAAAGAAATTTACACTAAACTTACTCAAAGTATCAATTGCTCACACGTAAATAAAAGTATAGCAATTGTTCCTAAGGAGTCCATTCATGCAAGGTCATTCTGATGGAACACATAATAATCGGCAACGGAATTATTGCTCTAACTACAGCCTTTAGGCTATTAAAAAAGTTAGCTCCGACTGATAACATTAGCATTATCGGGCCAAAAAATCGTCCTGGTTCAGCAACACTAGCAGCCGCCGCAATGTTAAACTCATTTGGTGAGATTGAATCTCATTCTCTCAAATCTGACACGGATATGTATCATTTTGAGTTGAGCCGTCAGGCAACAAAAATGTGGCCAAATTTTGAATTGGAACTCACTCAGGCAGCCAAAGAACAACTTCCAGTTGGTTACGCAAAGCACAAATTTCATAACGATGGCTTCTTAAACCAAGGAACTTATGTCATTAATAATGCCGCAGCAGATTGTCTTGATGATCAAAATTTTGATTCTATCGTAAGAGCACTTGAGACTTACAACGAAAAATTTGATTTTGTTGATCCTAGAGATATTCCAAATTATTCTCCCGCACAAAAAAGTCGAGCAATAAGGGCACTCCTCATTCATAACGAAGGCTGGTTGAATCCACGCATGGTAATTGAAAAGCTCGATAGCATTTTAATTAACAGCCCACAAATAAAGTTCATTAATGCCAAAGCAGATAAATTAATTTTAGCTACAAATAGCATTGTGGCAGTGGTTCTAGAAAACGGTGTGGCAATCAAAGGTGACATATTTCTCCTAGCTAATGGCTCTATGGCAGGTAATGTTTTGAAGCAAAGTGAGTTTGATCTTAATGTCCAGCCCGTATTTCATGGTATTGGTGTTTCCTTGGAGCTTAAAGCACCAGACACAGCTTTTAATAACTGCATTCGCACACCAAACAGGGGAGGCGCCTGTGGGATCTACACAACCCCTTTATTTAAAGGGCAACAACAAGTTAATGACCACATTATAGTTGGAGCTAGTAATTTTTTATCGCCTGCCCCTTTTTTTCATGCACGGGTTGGCAGTGTTAGCAATTTGCTTGAAAGCGCGGTACAGGAAATAAATAAAAATTTCTTCGATGCCCAGCTATTGCGAGTTAATGTGGGTTGGCGCCCAACAACTCAGGACACTTACCCCCTCTTGGGGAAAACATCTGTTAAAAATCTTATTATTGCAACTGGAACAAAACGCAACGGATTTCACTTGGCCCCCCTAATTTCACAAATAATGACGGCACTAATGATGAACGAACACGTTGACGAAAGACTTAATGTTTTTGCCCCAGAACGGGAACTTATACGAGAACTAAGTCGTGATGATGCCATAGAAATTGGAGTTAAAAACCTAATTAGCCAGCATTACCAACATGGATATAGGCCCTCAAATATCCGGTTGGAAAGACTAATTCAAGATAGATTCCGAAAAGAACTCGAAGAGTTGCACGAAAAGGTTGGGGCTCTGGAGTGGGGCATACCTCCTGAACTAATCAATATGTACAAAAGAGGCTATGCTAATTGAGCGAGCCCCTGTTTATTAAAAAGTCAGAGGTTAAACTTGAGCGTAAAAAAAATTTTAGTAATAGGAAGCAACTCCCCAACAGCGGCAAGTTTTTGTGCTCATGCCTTGGAGCTTGGCTATGAAGTAATTGCCACAAGCAGGTCTAAAGAACCCCACAAAATATTCCTACCCTACAGGTGGAAAAGTGCTAAGGGGCTTACTTTTAATAGAATAGACATCAATAGTGAGTTGGATGCTCTGAAGGAGTTGATCAAGTTCCACCGACCAAAGTTTATTCTAAACTTTGCTGCACAAGGCATGGTCGCGCAAAGCTGGAAAGATCCAACTCACTGGATGCAAACAAATGTGGTGGCAACAACCGCTCTATTAGAAATTCTTCGCAATTTAGACTTCTTGGATCGCTATATTCATTTTACGACGCCAGAAGTATATGGCTCGACCCCTGACTGGGTCGTAGAAAATCGAAATTATGCTCCCAGCACGCCTTATGCACTATCAAGAGCGGCAGGTGATATGGCTGTTGCCTTATGGACGAAGACATATAATCTGCCAATGATAATAACCCGCTCAGCCAACGTATATGGCGAGGGACAGCAGCTATATCGAATAATACCACGAACCTTCATTTGTTGCCTCACAGGGCAGAAATTACAATTACATGGTGGTGGTTTGTCCCTACGAACGTTTATTCATTTTGAAGATGTCTCTCGTGCCTTAATGCTTATCTGTGAAAAAGGAAATAATGGGACGGACTACCATATCTGCACCAAACAAACGATCATGATACGTGAACTTGTTTCAAAGGTGTGTAAAAGCGTAAATGTAAAATTTGATAATGTAGTTGAAGTTGTCGATGATAGGTTAGGAAAGGATCATGCTTATTTACTTGATCCAGAAAAAATAACAAAAGAGCTCGGTTGGCAAGCACAAATCAGCCTTGATGAAGGATTAAAAAGGTGTGCCAATTGGCACCATCAAAATCATGATGTGATAGGCACTCTCTCACAAAATTATAAACATAAGCCATGAAGTTTTAATATTATGAAGACAAAAAAAATTACTTTCTTGGACTTAACCTCCAAATATCAACCGTTTCAAAAACAATTTCACAGTGATTTGGATAGGGTATTGGCCAGTGGGACATTCATTCTCGGGCCAGAAGTGGCACGTTTTGAAAAATTAATTAAACACCATACAAATGCCAATGGTGCTTTGGGTGTTGGTAATGGAACTGATGCTTTGATTTTATGTCTTAAAGCACTAAGAATTGGCCCAGGGGATGAGGTTATCACCACTTCAATGTCGTATCTTGCTACAGCCTCATCTATTGCGCTTTCTGGTGCAACAGCAGTATGTATCGACGTTGATGAAAGCCTTAATCTTGACCCCAAAAAAATAGAGGAGGCTATTACACCGCAAACTCGTGCAATATTAGTAGTTCACCTATCCGGGGTCCCGGCAGATATTAAACAAATTATGAATATTGCAAGCCGTTATGATCTTCCTGTCATTGAAGATTGCGCACAAGCGTATGGAGCAAATATAAACGGCCAAGCAGTTGGAACTTTTGGCCGGCTAGGCACAGTCAGTTTTCACCCTCTGAAGAATCTTGGAACCCTTGGGGATGGTGGGATTATATTAGCTCAACGTGATGAGGATCTAGGATGGTTAAAGCTAGCAAGGAATCATGGACACAAGAATCGTAATGAGTGTGACTTCTGGAGCATTAACTCCCGTCTCGACGAATTGCACGCGGCTTTTTTGAATACCATGCTTGAACATTATCCCTCAGAAATGCAACGTCGTATCAAACTTGCTGAAATATATAAGGCCGAATTACACGGCATAGTTGAATTTCCTATAATACACAAAGATGCAAATCCATCCTATAATTGGATCATGATGCTTGTAGATCAACGTGATAAACTAATTAGGTCATTGTCCGAAAAGGGCACCGAGTTGAAAGTTCATTATCCTTATTTATTACCAGACCTAAAGTCAGCCTCGCAAAATTGTAGGGTACATGGCTCCCTAGAAAACAGTAGAGTAAAGGTGAAAAAAATCATTAGTGTCCCAGCCGCAGAGCACATTTCAGAAACAGACGTCCGTTATATATGCCAACAGATCATAGACTTTTACGCATAGTTACAGTTAATCTTACATTATACTTTCTAAAATACCAAAATATCACAACTTAAATGAGAATTTGATTTTACATGGCAGACCCAAATCAGATTGATGGACATAAACTTTTCTATCACCCACGCCGCGTCGCACAGGTTGTAGAAGCTGGCGCAGACTGGGAAAAAGCCAAACACATCTATCCTATCTACGTAGAAGTCTCACCAATAGGGGCGTGTAATCATAGATGCACTTTCTGTAGCGTAGATTACATTGGTTACAAGCCAAACAGATTGTCAATTGATGTGATGAGCAAACGCCTTCCAGAGCTGTCACGTCTAGGTGTCAAAAGCATAATGTTTGCTGGTGAAGGAGAACCACTATTACACACTGACATCTCTGAAATGATTCATCTTACAAAAAAAACTGGTATAGATGCCTCAATTACAACTAACGCCTCCATAATGCCCAAAGACTTTCTCGATGTAGCCTTACCAAATTTATCTTGGATCAAAGTTTCTATGAATGCTGGCACTGCTGTGAGCTACGCTAAAATTCATCAAACCAAACCAGAAGATTTTTTAAAAGCACAGCAACATTTGGCCGCACTTTCAGAAAGACGCCGAACTAAAAACCTCAAATGCACGCTGGGTGCACAAATCTTACTTTTACCAGATAATGCTGATGAAATAATCAAATTAGCTATGACCTGCAGAGATGAACTTGGTATAGATTATCTAGTAGTTAAACCCTACTCGCAACATCTCTCAAGCAAAAACTCATTAGATATTGATTATACGTCATGGTTGGAAATGGGAGAGGAACTAGAGAAGTATTCAACAGAAAATTTTAATGTCATTTTCCGCTCTCATACGATGAGAAAATACACAGAGGCCGATCGCTATACACGCTGTCATTCTACGCCTTTTTTATGGGCCTACATCATGGCTAGTGGTATCGTCTCGGGATGTTCCGCATATTTACTGAACAAAAAGTTTGAGTTTGGAAATATCAATGAAAACACTTTTCAAGAAATTTGGGCTGGTGAAAGACGAAGGCAAAATTTTGAATATGTTACCAAAGAGTTAGATATCACAAAATGCCGTAAAAACTGCCGAATGGATGAAGCTAATCGTTACTTATTCAAATTAATTGATGAACCACCCTCACATGTTAACTTCATTTAAGCCTAAAAAAATACGCGAGATCAATTTTTTTGAACCATTTAATTTACGTTCTTCCAGCGAACGAAAGAGAAAAATTAGAGACTTTGTTCCTAACCAGTCAAAACGGGAGGACTTCCAAAAATACGGCTATAGTTATTTTGATGATATAAATTATGGTGTTGGGTATGGAGGTTACCACTACGATGGGCGATATGCAGAATGTGTTAACAAAATAATTAATTATTACAAACTTAAACCAGGAGACTCTGTTCTTGAAATCGGTTGTGCAAAGGGGTTTTTAATTTATGAGTTTTATAAAAAAGGAATGTCTATAGCTGGAATTGACCTCAGCAGCTATGCTGTAAAAAATGCACTAGCTGAAACTAAGCAATTCTTGGTACAAGGTTCATGTGAACAGTTACCATGGAAAACAGACAGTTTTGACTTAGTTATCTCAAAAGATACACTCCCACATTTGAGGCTAGAACAACTACCACTAGCCATTTCTGAAGTTGAACGTGTTAGTCGTAACAACAATATTTTTTTGGAGATAGGTGTAACCAATGATGTACATGGTCGTGAGTTGATGAAGACTTGGGACGAAACCCAACAGAGTATCCAAAGTGCTTCATGGTGGCGGCAGCTTTTAAATAGTTGCAACTTCAGAGGCCAAATCAATTTAAAATCTCAGTTTTAATCAATGAATTTTTTTTCTGTTTTATTTGATCTAGATGGGGTTATTTCAGACACAGCAACAATTCATTCCAAGGCCTGGAAGACTGTTCTAGAGAGGACAATTAAAACTCATAATAAATCACAAATGCCGTTTATTATGACCAAAGATTACCCCAAGCACTTAGACGGAAAAACAAGATATGCTGGGATCAAGAGTTTTCTTAAGTCACGTGGTATCAAGGTCCCTGTAGGAAAAGTTTTAGACAAAGGATACAATTCAATAATAGGTATAAGTAATGAAAAAAACACAATTTTTAGAAATGTATTGGAACAAGATGGACTATCCATTTTTCAAGACGCCATTAGACTTATGCAAAAACTTGAGACTCTTGGCGCTGAAATGGGATTAGCAAGTTCAAGCAAAAACGCACGTGCCATTTTGGAACAAGCCGACCTTGCCAAACGTTTTAAATACATCTTAGATGGAGTGATTGCTGAAAAACATGGTATAGCATCAAAGCCTGATCCTGAATTTTACCTACATGCGGCAGAGCTAATGGGCAGAAAGCCACAGGAGTGCGTTGTTCTAGAAGATGCCATTTCAGGTGTTATTTCTGCTCAGAGAGCTGGAATAAAAACTGTGATTGGTGTTGCTCGGAAAAATAATGCAAACATACTAATTGATAACGGAGCAGATATAACCGTTTCATCAATTGACGAGTTGAATATGGATATTTTTAACATCGCTACTAAATAAAGAACAGGATTGGATGATATGCCTGTCTACACCAGAACTGAAATTGCAAAAATTACACTTGACGCCAAGAGGGCCCGTTTGGTTGTCGGATTGTGCCATGGTTGTTTTGATATTTTACATGTTGGACACATTCGACACTTTAAGGCGGCAAAAGATCAATGCGATTTATTGTTTGTAAGTGTTACTGGTGATCGTTTTGTCAACAAAGGAGCAGGTCGCCCCGTCATCTTCGAGAATGAGCGCGCTGAAATTATAAGTAGCCTCAAGTCGGTTTCTGGCGTCGTAATAAATCAAGCTTATTCGTCTGAGGAGCTGCTTAGAGATATTCAGCCTTCACTGTATTTCAAGGGGCAGGAATATTTAACAATAGATGATAAAAATTTTGCCAGTGAAAAAAAGACTGCTGTTAGTTTTGATATTGAGGTTCGACATACTTTTGAAAAAGTTTGCTCATCTAGCAAAATAATAAGTATGCTGCAGAGGCCCTCCCTTAAGAAGATTAGAAGCATCTTCCCTGAGATATACTCAGGTTGAGGAATAGACACAACTAAACAATTTTTTTCAACTTCATAGTTAATAAAAAATATCAAATTAGCAGGGGTCAGGTTTATGGCAAAAGTTGAGATTAATTCTGTATCAAATGCAGTGGATTTTTTGGAAAGTAATAATGGCAAACTTATTATAAATATTGGCTTTGATGCAATTGGACATGTATTAGCGGAATTCGATAATTATGCACGCATGCTGTTAACAGAAGAAATAGCGCCAGACGGGGCACACATATATATGGGGCCCAATGAAGAATTTGTCGGTGGAATCGCAGACATGTATGGAGAAACTCTTTGCTCTAATTACATACTATCTCCTAATTCCTTAGAAATTGTCAGTTTCATTGCACACTATCGTCCAGACTTGACCGTTGATGTTGGAATATCAAGCTCAAAAATAGGGCCAACTAATGGGGTCCCATGTCTTCCAAAATTTGTTCAAAACAAATACTTTTGTTATGAACTCATCACACTTCAATCAATAGTTGACGCGCAAAAAGCCTACTATAGTCGAAGAATGGAAACATACAAATCCATGCCGATGGCACAAAGGTTTCCCATGACCGAGGATCTAGAACGATTAATAAATGCTCAAGATCAAAAAATCGCCTTAATACAATATAAGGATTTTGCCTCATCTGGAGGTGCAAACGCAATCAATCCTGACACTTACCTACCTGCGATGCGCTATTTAAAAGATTTGGGCTACATCCTTGTTCTAGCAGGTCGCGAACGTTACCCAGAATCATTCTCTAGTGTTGACGTCGTTAATTATGCCAATAGCCCACTAGCAACTTTTAAAAATGACTTAATCCTATTCAGCAATGCAAATTTTAGTATCACCGGCCCATCCGGAATATGCCAATTTGCCGAGATAATGGGAGTACCTTTTGTCTATACAAATAATTGGCAGCCTCTTCACCCACCGTTTTCTCCATTTTGTGTATGCGCACCTGCTGTTATGAAGTCACAGAGAAATCAAAAATACCTTACGTTTTCTGAACAACGGGATATCATGGATAGAGTTGGGATTTGTTTTCCTAATGAACAACCATATGATGTCATAGCTCCCGATGGCAATGACATCCTTATGGCTACTCAGGAGGCTGTAAGCCTTGCAGAAAATTTGGCCCCCTTAAACGAAAATCAACAACGCATGAAAGTTCTTCGTCCCAATGACACCCTGATTGAATCATCATTGAGCAGAACCAGTGCGGCATTCCTTGAACGCTACGAGAAACTTTTGTAAATAAATTAACAAGAGTAAAAAACGCATAAATAGATGTGACGATAATGATCAAAATCTTTTTTGCCAGTTTTTACATAAGTTAAACAAACATACAAAATAGCTGGTAGCGATCCGGTCAATAGTCTTGAATTTTAGGGGTTTTTCATAATGAAATCAAACGGTAGTCCTCATTTGACAGTAGCAAAACTTTTAATTGACGCTCGTGTGTCAGGACCCATAAGTAAATTACCAGATAATTGTCGGCCTTCCAACATGAGTGAAGTTTATGCCATTCACGATGCTGTCGCCGCCGAGTTAGGACCTGTTCTAGGCTGGAAAGTTGGGGCAAAAAATGCAACGGCAGAACCCATTTGTGCTCCCTTGCTTGAAGGAACTATTTATAAATCACCAGCCCGACTTGACCCACAAAAATTTTCCATGCGAGGCATGGAATCTGAAATAGCCTTTCAATTTGCCAGTGATTTACCTACACGTCTTAAGCCATACAGTAAGGACGAAGTTCTTGGCGCTATTGACAAGGCCTTTCCAGCCATTGAAGTCAATGAAACCCGCTTTGTTAACGCAGATGAATTGGATGTCATGACAAAATTAGCTGATAACATCCTAAATGGGGCTTTGATTCTTGGTCAACCCTGGAGCGAGTGGCCTAGTCTTGTAGTCGCAGATCAACTTGTAGAGATGTATTTTGATGATAAGCTTTTGTACTCACACAAAGGGGGAAACAATGCGGTTGATATTTTTCGTCTAATCGTTTGGGTAGCGAATCACATGCGAAAAAAAGGGTCTGGTATTACTGCCGGTCAAATTATAACAACAGGCTCATGGACCGGATTACATCAAGCGGGAAAAGCACGAAAAATCGTTACAAACTTCCCCAACATAGGCGATGTAACGGTAAAATTCTAGCTTATCGATGTGGGCAGGATCTTCAACAAGGATTTAACACTCACAATTTTAATAGCTGTACTAAACGTGTTAAGTACACATTCTCAATAATACCTTGCATTGTTTGTGACAGGGACTTAACTGCCCAATTTTTTCTTTGCCACAAGTTCTGTTGCACAATTTAAAATCAATCATACAATCGCGTTTCCCAATTGGAGATTTTTCCACAATTGCGGCGCCACATCGACTTTTACATGTAGTTTTGTTAACTTTAGAAATACCGCCTTCGTAAACAACGCACTTTTCCATACACTGTTTAAGAGTTTCGCCCTCTACCTTTTGAAAAAAAATACCCAAGAAAATTACAGTAACTGATATTGTAAACAAAAAAAATGGCCGCATACTGACCTCCGGTTCTAAGTTATTTGTGGTTGCTGTACTTGCAAGTAGCTGATCAAGTATAATGAATGCTTCTCACAACCACTAGTCACGAACCCATTAACTGTAACATAATATTTCGATTGTGAGGGTGATTGCGGTGTTCAAATAAATAAACTCCCTGCCAGGTTCCCAATACTGGTAGTGCATTGCTTACAGGAATTGATAGGGATACGTCCGTCAGGGCACTTTTAATGTGCGCTGGCATGTCATCAGGGCCTTCACAGGTATGGCGATAAAGCATTGGATCGTCCAGTACCAATCGTGAAAAGAAAGTTTTTAAATCGTGCTGCACATCTGGGTCTGCATTTTCCTGAATGGTCAAACTAGCAGATGTATGAGCACAATATACGGTCAGAAGACCACTATCTATCTTCTGACTCAAAACCCAATTCAACACATCATTTGTAAACTCATATAAACCTTGGCCGTCGGTTTGAATAGAGAGTGTGTGGTTTGCTTGTTTCATATTTTTTCCTTTTTTTAACCTATACGGTGCAGAGCAAGCCCATTATTTTTAAGCCAAGATCGACCTTCTTTTACATTTTTAGATAATATTTCAACAGTAGCCCAAAATCTGGAACTGTGGTCCATGTGGGCCAAATGAGAAACTTCATGGGCTACCACATAATCCAATATTTCTGGGGGCGCCATTATTAAACGCCAACTAAAAGATAATTTTCCTTTGGCTGAACAAGAGCCCCATCGGCTACGAGTATCGCAAATAGTAACCCGTGATATTGTTTTATTGATTTGACTCGCCTTGTACTGAGCTAAGGGAATGATAGTAGTGTGAGCTTGTTTCTTTAACCAAAAGCCGAGATGACTGCTCAATTTTTCAATTTCACCAGAAACATTGATTTCACCATTTTTAATCCATATCTTTTCACAGTTACCCTCAAGATGACGAATTACATACTTCATACCCTGAAATGGTATTTGCACACCATCTCCAAAAAATATTCGATCTCCCAATTTATTCATTTGATGGTATAACCAGTGGGATTTTCGACGAACTAAATCAAAGGCATCTGCAGAGCTAGCATTCATGGGAATTGTTATAACTGCCCCATCACCATCTATATTAAGGCGTAAGATCATACGCTGAGCATACGGGTGACGACGCAAAATTAAAGGTATTTGGCGACCTTCAATTTCAAAGGAACGTAGTTCTTCTTTTATTTTTCTTTTCACTAAGAAAAAGCCATTTAGTTGCACATAACTTAGTCTAATTGGGGTAATTTATGACCAGCTGCCTCAAGAAGTTTAACTAATTGTATCATTTGACCATCATCCAACGCAACCAGAGGAGGGCGCACAAGACGCCATGATTTGAGACCACTAAAATGAGCAAGCACTATTTTTAACCCCGCACTCAAAGGAAAATTTTGGGCTGCCATTCTTATGCTAGTTAATTGGGTTTGCAGATCCTTTGACGCATCATCACCATCGTACCAAGAGTTATAGAGACGGGCCAAGAGATTACACGCTATATTACCAACTGCGGTAATACAACCCACCCCACCTTTTTTCAACAACGGTAAAAACAAGTCATCAGAACCACTAAAAACATCCAAATCTGGGAATTTTTGTACTAGTTTTGTCATGTTTTTAAAATCACCAGAGCTATCCTTTATTCCCATTATGGTATTTGGATACCGCTTCAAAAGACGCTCAATGAGATTTAAACTTATAGATACCCCTGACATTTCCGGATAGTGATATAAATAAATCTTGAGACGTTCATCGCTGATACGCTCAACTACCTCAGAGTATGAGGCAAACAGTCCCTCATCACTCACTTCCTTATAATAAAAGGGTGGCAACATAAGAATCCCTCCAGCTCCAAGCTCAACTGCCCGTCGAGTAAGTTCTACCGTATCAGTAAAAGAACAAGAACCAGTACCGGGCATCAGGGCTTCACCTGGAATTCCTCCATCATTCAAGGTCTCTAAAATTCTGATGCGCTCAAAAACACTAAATGAATTAGCTTCGCCCGTGGTACCCAATACAGCTAAACCATTACAACCATTCTTAAGTAACCAACGGCAATGACTAACTAATCTCTCATCATCAACACTTAAATCACTTTTCAATGGGGTCAACGCAGCTGCAAAAACACCCCTGAAAGTATTTAGCATTTGGTCATCACTCAAATGTCTTCTCCTCATAAATTACAGTAGCATTGTTTATTTAGGCCACTGAACAATATGATCCTCTAGGTCACCTGCTGCAGCTGCCGCGATTGCACGGCCACGAATAGACACCTTAGCCTCGTGAACAGAATTTGGGTTGCCACTTATCAATGGGTGCCAATCCGGCAAATCTTTTCCTTCGGATAGTAGTTTATAAGCGCAAGTTGATGGCATCCACTTTAAAGAAGCAATATTTATCGAGTTCAACCGCACACAATCAGGAACATAACGATCTCGCTCTTCATAATTCATACAGCGACAACCTTTTACATCCAAAAGTTCGCATCCAATGTTGGTATAGTTTATTTCTCCCGTATCTAAATCCTCGAGCTTTTCCAGACAGCATTTACCACAACCATCACACAGGGATTCCCATTCTTGTGAATTCATCTGACTTAACTTTTTTTCACGCCAAAATGGCAATTTTTTCATAATTTTAGTCAATCTAACCATCCTTACGATCAATGAGGTGGATGAATGATCCCATAACTCGTCCTTTGGCAAGACCGGCTGGACCAAGCCGGCTACCAGCAGCATCATATGAGTGGAATAGAGGAGTGCCTGCTTTTTGGTCAAAAATAGTAGCATAATGAAACTCGTGGCCACGAAACCGCTGGCCAGCGCTTCCCAGAATGCCACCTGAACCACGTACTGCCTCGGTATCTAGTTCTACTTCTCGATATCCCAAATGAAGTTTGCGCTGAGCAAAAGATGTCTCAAGAGGAAGCAACCCAGCCATAGGATGGTATTTTCCCTCCATGTCGATCAAACCTTTACCTAAAACCATGTAACCGCCACATTCGCCATACACAGTTGCTCCTCTCTCTGCCGCCGTTCTAAGTCCGTGCATAAAATTTTTTGATGAAGCTAAACGATGGCAATGAAGTTCTGGGTAGCCACCAGGCAAATAAATTGCATCTACATCCACAGTTGGTGCTTGATCAAGAAGGGGAGAGAAAAAGTTTAGTTCAGCTCCTTCTTTTTTCCAACCATTAAGAGTTATTGTGTAACGGAATGAAAAGGCTTGATCGTCTGCAATGGCAATCCGTTGTCCCAAAGGAGCGATTGGACTTGAAGAAACACCACCACTTAATTTCAAGGGCCGAGCCAAAGATAAAAACTCATCAATATCAATATTTTTTTCAACCAAATTTGCAGCAGAATCAAGGAATTTTTCAAGGTCAGCGTGCTCAACTGCCTGAATGAGCCCTAAATGGCGGTCAGGTAGATTTAAGTCAGTTGACCGAGGTACAAAGCCTAAAATCTTCACATCTGGCGCAGCGCGAATTGCAGCCTTCCGAAGAATATCCTTATGGCGTATGCCGCCAACACGATTAAAAATAACACCAACAGGAGAAAAATTTGGACGATGAGTAGCAAAACCTCGAAGCACTGCACCAGCTGAGGCACCTTGGGCTGCAGCATCAATGATTAATACTACAGGCCAACCAGTAACTTGAGCAAGATCAGCTGTTGAAGCTTGCTCCATAATAGCGCCATCAAATAGGCCCATCACTCCCTCACATATCACTATGGCATCAGCAGAACCGAGGGTAGCGACTTCATAAAGTATAGAGGGTCTCATAGCCCAAAGATCCAGGTTATAACAGGGCATACCAGTGGCAGCCGTATGATATGCTGGGTCAATATAATCAGGGCCTGCCTTTGCCGATGTAATAGATTTTCCAATAATAGAAAGATAGCGCAACAGACCCAACGTCAGGACGGTTTTGCCACTACCAGAGGATGGTGCGGCAATAATAAGACCTTTAACCGCACCTGTTGGGGCCTTCATTTAAGGATTTCCGAAATTTTTTCAGCCATAGACTGAGCCTCAACTCCATGACTAAAATGAGTAATAAATTTACCATTTGGAGCCATCAGGTAAGTGATTGATGAATGGTCTATCAGATAGTCATCATCATCATAACCATCACCAGACTTGGAAAAATATGCCTTGTATGCCTTAGCAACCGCTTTGACCTGTTCTACTGAACCAGTTAACCCAACCTGTCTCGGGTGAAAGTGCTCCACGTACAACTTCATAGCCTCAGGATTATCACGTTCAGGATCAACCGTTATAAATATAGGCGTGATCTGACTTGCTTCATCACCCAACATATCAAGCGCTTCTTCAATAACTGTTAGTGACGTTGGACATACATCTGGACAATATGTATAGCCAAAATATACAAGCATGTACTTTCCTATAAAGTCCGCCTCAGTAACAATTTTACCATCCTGGTTAACAAGCTGAAAAGAACCGCCTATTTGTGGCACTCCTATACTTTGAACTGTAACTTCCTTAGTTTTCTCCATGCCTCCTTGTTTGGGAAAATAATTTGGCCCGACATAAGTCCCCCAAACTAGAAAAAAAACGCTAATTAAAGCGACCCCGATAATAAATATTTTTTTCTCCGGGGTCCGTCTCCCTGTGTCATTAATAGGGAGAACCTTTTTCTTTGGGCTTGCAGTTTTTTTCTCAGAAACAGAAGCTTGTACACTTTTCTTAAGGCTCACATCTTTTTTCTCAGAAATTGGCGTAGCAGCCTTTTTCTTAACTTTCACTGTTACTCTACTTTTTTCTTTACTAGACTTACGTTTTTTATTCTCTTCCATGGTTACGGTTCTCTTGCTCTGCCTGCTGAAGAACATTCTTTACTTTACTATGTGCATGATAACTTTCCAGCACCACCCTTCAAGGTCAAACAACAAAAAAACTCATAATTTTTTTAAAAGATCATTCTTAATATTGTAGAAAGTTGTAGAATAACCTATGGAACAGGGCACTTTCAAACCACGAAGAGCACTTCGTACAGGATGGACAACAGGGGCATGTGCTACTGCGGCTGCAAAGGCCTGCATGATTGCCCTTATCCAAGGAAAATTTGAAGAAAGCGTCTCAATACAACTACCACACGGAGAAAAACCCACTTTCCACCTCTCAAGACATGTACTCAAAAAGGACATGGCTTGCGCAGGAATTATAAAAGATGCCGGAGATGATCCAGATGTTACCCATGGTGCTGAAATCGTTGTATGCATTAAACTAGGGCAGCCCGGCAACGGCATTACTTTCTATGCTGGTGATGGGGTTGGGACAGTAACCCTACCAGGACTACCAATTCCTATTGGAGAGCCTGCCATTAACCCAGCACCACGAAAAATGATTAGTGATGTAATACAAGAAGTTGCAAAATATAAAAGTCAAGCTGTAGATTTTGAAGTTACCGTTTCTATTCCAGGGGGCAAAGATCTCGCTGAGAAGACAATGAATGGTCGATTGGGCATTACAGGAGGACTTTCAGTATTAGGCACTACTGGTATTGTACGACCATATTCATGCTCTGCCTGGATTCATTCTATTCATAGAGGAATTGATGTAGCAAGGGCCACGGGACTAACGCATCTGGCGGCTTCTACTGGCAACACATCGGAGGAGGCAATCAAGAAACTTTATCAACTTGAACCCTCAGCTTTAATTGATATGGGTGACTTTGCTGGAGGCGTTCTTAAATACCTCCGCCATCACCCAGTAAAAAAGCTAACTCTAGCAGGTGGATTTGGAAAGCTGACAAAGTTAGCACAAGGCCACATGGATCTACACTCAGCTCGTTCAGAACTAGACTTCAAAAAACTAGCATCGTGCTTTGACGAGCTTGGCGCCAGAGAAGAAATAAAACAGTCTGCCGAGGACTCCGTCACAGCTATGGCAGTACTTGATCTTGCACACACCGAAAACCTAGAATTAGCTAATTTGATAGCAGAAAAAGCTAGACTGGAGGCTCTTAAAATGTTGGATGGTGTTGTTGAGGTTGAAGTCTGTATTTTTGACAGAGGCGGCCAACTCGTTGGACGTGCCAATGACTGAAATTTCACGCATACTAATTTTAGGCGGCACAAGTGAGGCGGCTTCATTAGCGGAAAAAGTCCACGCACATTTTTCCGAACGTTTTGAGGTAATTTATTCTATAGCAGGACGAACAAAACCAATTCGTAAATTTGTCACGACTGTAAGGGTTGGTGGCTTTGGTGGAAGTGCTGGTCTAGCTGAATATATAACTAAAGAAAAAATTAAATTTCTGATAGATGCTACTCACCCATTCGCAAAAAAAATTTCTGCCAACGCATATGACGCTTGTATATGTACGGACACACCAAGATTATCTCTTAGAAGGCCTCCCTGGGATTTGCCATCAGGTACTAAATTTGTTGAAGCCAATGACATGGCTCATGCAACGCTAATACTGCAAAAAATTGCTAAACGGGTTCTCGTTACCACCGGTCATGGCGATCTTGATAAACTACAAAAACTTACTAATATTCAATTCTTTATTAGAGTCATAGAAAAAGCTGACAGGTCAGCTTTTGCAGAGAATTTTACTTTTATTACTGGCCGTCCACCCTACAGCTTAGAAGAAGAGCTTGCCTTGATGGAAAGATTCGCTATTGACACCTTACTGTCAAAACAAAGCGGCGGGGATGCGACGGAGACTAAAATCATTGCAGCTATACGAAAACGTATTCCAATTGTCCTAATTCGCCGCCCCCTTCCAGAACCGGGTGAACATGTGGAAAATTTCGAAGATGCCTTTAAGTGGTTGGAACAGATGCTTTAGAAAACTCTTTACTGCGTGGTCTAAGAACATGATGGTGATCTACAGCATAAAGCCTCGAATCATCGAACGTATCATCACTTAGCACTTTTCCAACCAAGATAAGAGCAGTACGAGTTATTTTTTGTTTTTTTACTTTTTGACAAATATTCTCAAGGGTACCGTAAATAATTTTTTCATCAGGCCAACTGACACGATAGACGACCACAACAGGGCATCCTTTACCGTAGTTAGGTAGCAACTCTCGAACTACCTTTTTAATATTATTTACAGACAAGTGGATAGCCAAAGTGGCGCCACTATTTCCCAATGTACTTAAATCTTCTTTGTTTGGCATTTCTGATGCTCGAACTGCTGTGCGAGTTAGTACTACTGTTTGGCTAATGCCTGGCAGAGTCAACTCTGACTTTATGGCAGCTGATGCGGCAGCATATGCCGATACACCTGGCGTAACATCATAATCAATACCCAAATTGTCAAGACGGCGCATCTGTTCTGCTATAGCCCCGTAAAGAGAGGGATCACCGGAATGAACACGGGCAACATCGAGGCCAACTTCATTAGCCGCTATCATTTCATCTATAATCTCATCTAAATGCATGGAAGCGGTATCCTTAACTACTGCTTGGGCTGATGCTTCAGCAATAACAGCTTCCGGAACTAAAGAACCTGCATAAAGAACCACACCGGCTTGTTTGATAAGTTTCAAGCCACGTAAAGTTATCAAATCTGGGGCGCCCGGACCGGCACCAATAAAGTGAACACTCATCAATATTGCTCCTTAAATCATTTTCACCGCATAACCCCGTGGGGTATAAACCCAGTATCTTCCTCCGTGTTCAATCAAACGTGATTGAGAATTACCAACCAATACAATTGTTACCATGTCAGCGTGATCTGGCGTCAATTCTCCCAATTTTATAACATCGATGTTTTCTTCTTCACGACCCAAATTTCGCGCTATCACCACAGGCACGTTAGGGCCACGTGCCGATATTAGTATCTCTTTAGCCCTAGCTAATTGAAAACGCCTTCGCTTTGAAACTGGATTATAGAAGGCGATAACAAAATCGCCCTCTGTCGCTGTCTGGATGCGTTTTTCTATCTCCTCAAATGGAGTCAATAAATCTGACAAAGATATGGTGCAGAAATCATGGCCAATAGGTGCACCGATTCGTGCAGCAGCAGCCTGCAAAGCCGAGATACCCGGCGTCACCTGAATTGAAATACGGTTCCATTCAGTCTTATTTTCTCGATCAATTAGCTCAAATGCTAAGGTAGCTAGAGCATAAATACCAGCATCTCCCGAACACACAAGAGCAACATTTCGCCCCTTGGCGGCAAGGTCAAGTGCACGCCGAACTCGCTCTTCTTCTTGTGCTAACTCAGACACGTGGCGATTTTTACCCACAATAAAATCTCCAACCAAATCAAGGTACAAACTATAACCGACCAAATCGCTAGCAGCAGAGAGTAAGGCCGTCGCCTCAGGTGTGCGCCAGCCATCAGCTCCAGGGCCTATCCCTATGATACTGAGGTGACCGCGCCCACGGCCAACTTGATTGCCTATTATGCCCTCTGGGTTTATTGCAATAGCGCAGGTAGCCCTTAAAGAACGATGTTTTCCAACCCGAAGTGTAGCTTTACTTCCAGCAGCTGCAATAGCAGCGCCCTCTGAAACTCCATGGCACCCCACAGCGTCAAAAACTGTCTCTGACGGATTATCAAGATACGGCGTTAGCGCTTCAAGTTCTTTGGCAGAGAAGAAACGAGCCGGGACCCCAAGGGACGCAGCTAACTCATTAACAGCCAACTCATCCATTTTAAGATCCAGAGAGGCCACACAGCTGATCGAACTTGCAGATAAACCTGCATCCTTAAGAGTTTCACGAACGAGATTCTCAAGCTCTTCAGGGTCACAATTGCGTTCGCATCCAACACCCAAAGCTAGAACGGGAGGATGTAGAACCAAATTGCTTTTTGGCTCGGCGATGACCTTTTCTGTTACTTGTATGCAGGGCCCTTCTGCATTATCATCAAACTTTATATTTGATTGTTTCAACCACCTAACATCACCAGAGCTAATTTCCAAACGAATTGGTTTCCCTGCTAGCATGCGGGAAAAAATACCCTTTGCAGCATTCCGATTGTTAACATTCCACCCTTCAGGTGGATCATCTATAGCAACTCCAAGGCGAATATCGCTTGCTGTAGTGATTGCTCCGATACCACCAATAGCCGTGGCTATCTGGTTAGCTAAACTATTAGCACCATTATGGCCCCCCAGAATTGGCACGACTGCCGAACCATCTGCTGCCACAGCTAAGACTGCAGGCTCATACTTCTTATCTTTCAACACAGGGGCTAAGGCACGCACAAGAATACCGGTTGCACACAAACCAATAATACTTTCACCAGATTGATACAAGCTTTGCAATTGCGATACCGTCTCTTTGAAGCTTTCATCAGCTCCTTCAACCCGATTAACTAGGCCATAGATGCAGGCGTTGCCAATTGTGCATTTAATGACTTGTGCAAGTTTTATTGCAGCTTGATCTAGTACCAGAATCGCTGTCATTATTCTGTTTCCGCACAAGTCAAGAGGATGATAGAAAAATAAGGAGCATTATCAGGGGCGTCTGAAAGAGACAATATTTTTTGATTCATCATTGAAGCTCGCTCAACATAGACTGCGTCGTAAGATCTTCCTAAATCACTGAGGATTTTTTTTATCTTTACGATATTTTTCCCAAGTTTAAGTATCGCTATGCTATCCCCTTTTAATAAACAGGTTCTGATTTTACTCTCACTTAGTGTGGCGGGAATAAGAGAAATAGTTTGATGCCGAGTAACCAATGGCAAATTGGCAGCCGCTGCCGCAGCACTCAAGGAGCTTACACCCGGCACAGTCAGCACTTTGTAGCTATCTTTAATTCGATCAAGAATGTACATGAAAGAACCATAAAGCAACGGGTCTCCCTCACACAGAACTGCAACATTTCTGCCTGAATCAAGATAATAAGAAATCTTGTCACTAACCTCGTCATAAACCTGTCTTCCACGTGTTGGGTCATCAAGCATTTCAATAGCAATAGTTATTTCTTCCTTTTCACCGATCAAATAGGGCTCAGCTATTGATCGTGCAAAAGATGTACAGGGCTTGCCACTTCGTACTGGGGTTACATAAGCAATGACGGGTATTTCCCGCATTATAGTTGCTGCTTTTATAGTTACAAGATCTGGATCTCCAGGCCCAAGGCCTAGCCCAAAAAGAACGCCACTCATGAAGGTTTTATCCCAACAAATTGAGTTACACTAAGCATCGGTTTTAAAGCACTAAAAGTTCCAATAGGTGTGGCACGTTTGATTGAAATGCAACTTAACTGGCCACCTATTTCTTCTCGAAGTGCCAGAAGGCTCTGCTCAGCTTCTATGCTGACGGCATTAATAACAATTCGGCCTTTTGGCCCAAGAGCTTTCCATGCAGATCTCAGTAAACTAATGTCAGATGCACCACCACCAATAAATATGGCATCAGGTG